>NZ_URFY01000020.1 GCF_900547205.1 uncultured Bacteroides sp. | reverse complement strand
GAAGATTGGACGCCGGGCAATGGCAGCGGCGAATCGGGCAGTGCCCAATAACCCGTCAAACGGGAAGAGAAAGCTAAAAACCAGAACGTATGATATTATTTTTTTTTAAGACAAGAAAATGAAGACAAACTTATTTGTAACAATGGCAGCTGCCGCCCTGATATTGGCAGGCTGCACGAACGACGAAAACGAGATGGATAACTGGAACGGCGAAATCCGCCTCTCCAGCGGACTGGTGGTGCAAACTCGCGCCAACAACAGCAGTGACGTGCCCGACAAGCAGATAGCTGCGGGCCAGCAGATTGGCATCTACGTAGAGGGCGTCGCCGGTGAAACCGCCTATACCGGATATACCAATGTATCCGCCGATGCCGACGGCTCGGGAAATTTCAGCAATTACTCCCCCACCATGTATTACCCCCAAAGCGGGAAGGACGTGCAGATTTCAGCCTACCATCCTTACAGCCAAGCAACAGCAGACACGTACGACTTCACGGTAGAAACCGCCCAAGCCACGGATGCCAATTACTTCAAGTCCGACCTTCTCTACTCCGAGAAAAAGACCTATGCTCGAAGCAAAACCGCACATTCCCTCACCTTCAAGCATAAACTGGTGAAAGTAGTATGCCGTCTGACTTCCGGTGTGGGAACTCCCGACATAAAGGGCGCCACCGTAGAAATCGTGACCCCGGAACGTGCCGTCAGCTTCAACCGTACTACAGGAGTGGTTGCCAATGCCTCCACCTCCGCAAAAGGTGACAACGTGAGGTTGGGACAATACGGCGCCATCATCGCCCCGCAGACTTACGCCAAAGGCACAAAGTTCCTGAAAGTAATCCTGACCAATGGCGGTGAACTCTATTACACCATCCCTGACGGAGCAGCTGACACGGATTTGATATTAGCTTCCGGTAGTGTGTACACCTTCAATATTACAGTGGACCTCACGGAACTGAAAGTCAGCTCATCAATATCAGATTGGACTCCGGTTGCTGCCAAGACTGGAAACGCCACTATGGACGACTGACAACAATCATCGTTGCCGCCCCCGTTTTCTCTTGTCGGCGACAAGAGAAGCGGGCTTCAGCACACTGAATATTAACACTTTTAAAACAAGTAGAATTATGCCATTCTGGAAAAAAGCTTTAAACAAGAAACAAGCGGTTTACTACCCCCGTGCCATCGTGCAGGGAGAACCCGTGGAAACGGAGATCATTGCCAAAGACCTGGCGAAAATCTCCACAGTAAGTACCTCCGACGTCTATGCCGTGATGGACGACATCGCGGGCGTGATGCACACCCGCATGAGCCAAGGCAAAAGCGTCCACATCAAAGGACTGGGCTACTTCCGCTACGCGCTCGACACGAAAGGCGTGAAGGACCTCAATGACTTCGATTTCCAAAAACAGGTGCAAGCCGTGCGCGTGGAGTTCATCCCCGAACGCACCCGCATGAGCAACGGCACCTACACCCGTACCCTCGTAGACAGCGACGAACTGGAGTGGACTGAACTCTCGCCCGAAGACGAAGACTCATTGACCCATGGAGACGAAGACGACATCGAAGATGCCACGCTGGGATAACTCCCCGCAGTAAGCCATCGCCGGGCACCATGCGTAAGCCCGGAGTATGCACCCTATAAGGTAGCAACTGGCAGCCTCGCCGCTGCCGGTGGCACACGATAACAAAAAAAGCAAGATACGATGAATAAATCAATTCTACTGAGAACTTACATGGCATCCGTCCTCCTCTGCCTGACGCTGTTTGCTTCGTGCAGTGCAGACGACGACACCGAACTACCCGATGGCAAATACCCGATGACCTTCGCCACCGCAATGGAAGGACTGACGCAGACCCGTTCTACGACGGACAACACTTGGAAGGGCAGCGAAAAGATTGCCGTGCAGGTGGGAAACGAGGTAAAACAATATATCCCGACAAGCAGCAATCCGTCTACGCTGACCGGTGTCGATGCTACCAACACTTTCTATTGGCAGAAGGCTGAGGAAACCGTCAGTGCATGGTACTCCGGAGCAGGCTATCATGCTACGCTACCGACATCATTTAGCGTGAAGCTCGACCAACGCACGGACGACTACCAGAAGAGTGACTTCCTCTATGCCAAGCCGCAGAATATTAAGTATAGCGACAGAACCACTGCCCCACTCATCTTTAAACACCTGCCCGCCAAGGTGGTGGTAAACCTAAAATACGGCGATGGGTTGACGGAACAAGACGTGACTGATGCCACTGTCAGCATTATCAATCAGGCAACCACGTCGGGCACGATTAATGCAGCTGATGGCACAGTAGCACAAGTCACCACTTCCGTCAGCAACGAGATTACTCCCAACGCAATGGCTGCCACACTGGGATATCAGCAGAGCGTGCAAGCCATCGTCGTTCCACAGCAGTTGGCGAAGGGTACAAAGTTCATCAAAGTAACCATCGGCGAAGGCACTGATGCCGCCCGCGACTATTATTATACTACGAAAACCGATACCGAAGTCAATCTTGAATGCGGCAAGCAATATACCTATAATATTACGGTGACAAAAGGGGAAGAGCTTGTGGTAACAAACCAAACAGCAGTTACTTGGAAAGATGGTACAGCACAAAGTGGTACTGTCACACCAGCTACTTCATTCAATGTGACTTGTCCCAGTGGCAATGGAGTGGATGATTTGAATATATCGAATGCTATTGCTCTAAGCGGAGATAAATATACAGTGAATCCTAATCAATCCATTACTATCAGTTATAAAACAACCTTCAAACGGAGCCGCTATAATTTGGTACAGGGGATTGCTAAAGTTTCCACTTCTACCAATCCCGTTGACGGAACAATCACGCTTACAGTCTCCGAAATACGGGGCGATTTGGTGTTCTCTTTTGATAAATATGTATTTGCAGAGGTAGGCGATTATTACTATGCCGACGGCACTTGGTCGCCCGACTATACATCCGGCAGCGGTTCGCCTGCCTGCATAGGTATTATCTTTAAAGTGGGTGCAGGCACGGGAGATGATGCAAGCTATTATGGCAGCAAACTGCCAAATGGCATCCATGGCTATGTGGCAGCTTTAAAAGATGCCAATAATGGCGAACTATTGGCTTGGAGCACTGAGAATACAGCAACCGGTGTGAGTACCAGTCAGGCGAATTTTGACGGGTATAGCAACACGCAAATCATAAAGAGGATATCCGGTTATGAAACAAAATATCCGGCTTTTCAGAGTTGCATTGAGAACAACGGTACCGCTGCCCCTACTGCTTCGAGCGGTTGGTATCTGCCGTCATGTGCACAGATACAAACCTTTAATGCTGTCTGCGGCAGCACTCCCGTTAGTAACAATTTGAGTATAGCTGGTGGTGCATTATTGATAAATGATAGGAATGGTATCAAGCCAGGTGACTATTGGACAAGTAATGAAGATGCTGCTGATAGGACAAAAGTATGGCATTTCGCTACGTACGTTTCATATCAAGTCTGGAATGATCACCCAAAGACTGACTCTACAAGAGATTTAGTCCGTGCCATCCTTACATTTTAATCTCCTGTAAAAAGAATATGAATATGAAGAAAGAATTGAAATATCTGATTTTATTCTCGTTGATGATGTTTGTTGGTTGCAACAGTGAAGACGATGGTGCGCCCAGTGTCCCCAACAGGCAACCGCAACCCGGCGATGCCCTTGAACTCACCGTCAGTGCCGCCGACTTCGTGACGGAGGGTGCTCCCGATACCCGTGCCACGGATAATAACAAGACGACGACTTTTGAAGATGGCGACCGTGTGGGTATCATTATTCTGGATGCCTCCAATAAGCCGATATACGATAATATACCTTATAAATACGATAGCAGTAACAATACGTGGGGCTTTGACAGCAGTGATCACAAAGGCGGATGTTATTACGACCCTGAGTCCACGACATACATCGTTTATTATCCCTATAGCCGTGCTGCTGACGGAGTGAAAGGAGTAGACGACTTGAAAGACAGATTCGCTCCCAAGTTCAATCAGAGTGATATAAAAGACTATCGTTCTTCTGACCTGATGGTATGGAGTCACAACGGACACTTAGCATCTTCAGTAACGACGTTGGATGCAGTGTTGGAACATGCTTTTGCTTCGATTTATCTTGCTCCCACAGTAAATGGTGTAATTCTTGACGATGGCAATCTTACACCATATACCGGTTCTTACGCTTCTGAGGTTACCGATATTTCCAATATTTCCGATGTGAACTTAACGATAGATAATACTGTTTATGTTCCTTTTCAAGCGTCTGCCGGCAGTTTGCGTTGTATTGTCCCTGCCGGCATTACTCCCGGTGATATTCGTTGCTTTTATACCATTGGCGGTAAAACTTATGGCAATACAATTAGTATATCTGGTGCAGGTGAAGTAGCAGCCAATACTCGCTACGCTTGTGAACCTAAAATAGAAGATGTAACTTATAGCCTCAGTAATGCACATGTAGGTGATTTCTATTGTAAGAGAAGTAGCAATGGTAAGGATGAGGGTTATCTGATACCCGGTGATGTTGTTGCTCTTATTGGCGAGCAAAAAAAGGACTGTGTTGGCATTGTCTTTTGGGTAGGCAACGAAGCTTTCCAACAAGATCCTTTGTTAAAGAGCAAACACCCCAACTGTTCACACGGACTGGTGGTAGCTTTGCAGGATGCCGCTCTCAATGGTAGTACTAAAATGAATTGGAGCACGGGCTGTGAGTCTGTACAGAATTCGACAGAGAATATATATAAAAGTGATTTTAATATAGAGGAAACCAATAAAATGTGCGGTTATTCCAATACGCTTGCTTTGAAGGCGTATAATACGAAAAAGGGTGACAGCAATGGATTACGTGTTTTACCTTGCGATGCCATTGAGCAGTATTCTAATAATAACCCTGCTCCAGCAAATAGTAGCGGCTGGTATTTTCCTTCTGTTATGGAGTTGAAATATGTGTGTTGGGGACAGGGGAAAAATGGAGGTACTGCTGGACGTAATAATTTAAATACTCAAATAGGCGTCAGTAATGGAAGTCTTTTCGTTAGCGACGGCTACTGGTCGAGTACGGAGACCAGCGGCACCAGCGGCAGCCTCGCGTGGCGCGTGAACTTCGTCGATGGCTACGTGTACTTCGACGATAAGCGCGGCTATGCCTTTCGTGTCCGTCCCCTTTTAGCTTTTTAGTTATTTATCTATTAAAATTATTTATCTATTAAAAACCAATACCCGCGAAGCGGGTCGGCAATATTTTTTATGGCATTAACAGAAGAATTACCGATTTACCGTGCTACGTACCGGCTATTAAACATGCTGATACGTGCCACGCAAGACTTTCCCCGATTCTATAAGTATAGTTTGGGAACAAGGATGGTGGATGTATGTCTGGAGATGTCAATGCTGATTTACAAAGCGAACAGCAGCTATGAAAAAGTTGAGCTTATCCGTGAGTTTTTATCCCGGTTCAGCATGTTGCAGATGTTACTTCGGGTATCCCGGCTGATATGTTATCCGCCGTCATTGAGTATCAGGATTTTTAATCCGCCAGATGCTCAAATAGGAAAGAAACAAGTTTATACATATAAGTGATAACAACAGAGTTTATTAACAACTTAACAAACAGAAGCTTATGGCAATCTTAGTAAAACCCGTGCAACGCGTCAATCCCAGCGACGAGGATGCACCCAAGAAATGGTATGTAACCCAAGTGACCGCCGCACAGGTGGACGAAACCCAAGTGGCAATGGACCTTGCCGATGAAACTACCCTCAACCCCTCCGAAGCGATGATGGCTATCCGCCAGCTTCGCAAAATCCTCCTCCGCCGCCTGCTGAGCAGCGAGAGCGTGAAGCTGGGCAACTGGGGCAGTTTCAGCGTCACCATCTCCAGCACGGGCGCCGCCACCAAGGGAGAGGTGACCGCCCGCAACATCAAATCCATAAACCTCAACTTCCAGCCCGACGAGGCTTTCAAGACCGACCTTCAGAAAGCTAACTTCGCCTGGGTGGACAAGCTGGCCGACGGACGCAACTCGAACAGCTCACAGGGCGGCAACGAGGGCAGCACACCCGATGATGGCGGAGAAACTCCGGACCCAGCCGTGTGACAGGCAGCCTTGCACCCCTCCGGCTGCAAAGTTGTAACCGCCCGGCTGCCTTCCCGTAGCCGCCCGGCTGCAATGTTGTAGCTGCTCGGATGCAGACTTGCAGTTGCCCGGCTACAGGAAACTATCTGCCCGGGTACAAAGTTGCAGCTGTACGACTACAACTCCAGAGGAACAGAGAAACGAAAGAGTGTATCGAAACGTGATTTGCATCTTTTTCGACACATTATGGCACACGTTAGAGAGAAACACTATAAAAGATAAATGAACACAGTGATGGGATTATTCAATAAAAAACCGAAATATGCGCTGTCGGACATCCTGAAAGGACTACACAACGCGGTGAACAGCGCACAAGAGATGTTGCAGGCGCAGCAGGTGCAGAACCTCGCCAAGTTTTGGCAGTCCAATGACGGAACCCCTGTATCGCAGAAGCTCAAAGTAGGCGACCGGGAGGTGAACGTACCGTTAATGTCGCTCGTTTCGCACAGTCATATGGAAATGGACGATGTGGAGATAAAGTTCAAAGCACGTATCGGTGATGTGGCATCCCCCCGTCCCGGCGGATATGTTATCCGCCGTTCTTGAGTATCAGGATTTTTAATCCGATAGAAGTTCAAATATACAGAGCAACAACATATATAGAAGATAGAAGTGAGAATGAATAAAATTTGAGAACAATCAAAAGCGCTGCATAACGGATATCATAGTAACGCATTGAAAACTATTTGAGAATAATATGATAAAAACAATTCTGACATATTACGCCGCGCAGCTGGAGGAATACCTCATGCGGTTTCATCACCAGCCGGAAGGACTGGTTTGTGTGGGGCTTATCGGCGCCGACACCTCTGAAAACTCCAACAAAATGGTGATTTCGGTGGTGAACCTAGAACGCGAAGCATCTGGGGACTCTATGTACATGCAACGGAGCACGGGTGGATTCACTGGCAGTGTCCCTCCTCTAATGCTTAATCTGCATATCATCTTGGCAGCAGTATATGACGAGAAACGTTATGCAGAATCCTTGTCCGTACTTTCAACTACGCTGGCATTTATCCGCTCTACGCCGAAGTTCCAGGTGGAAGGGCACAGTTATACGATGGAAATCGTGCCCATGTCCACCATGGACCTCCACAATATATGGACGACTATGGGTGGACAGTACTATCCGTCGGTCATATGCAAACTGCGTGGTTTGACCATAGATCCTTCAGAGATTGTTTCGAGTGGAAGCATGGCGGGAGAAACGAGTGTAAACATGTAAACAAGGTATATATGGGAGCCTATCATCCATTATTCAACATCCGCATAGAGCACGAATATTTCGATGGAAATATCTGTCGTGCCCTCCAGTGCCGCATATCTCCTTCGGGACAGGCGTTGTGGCATCGCCGAGGTTTGTTGTTTCGCCAGATTTGGACGAACGAATGGACGATATTGTATGATGATGCGGGTGCCGGCGTGGATACTTATTCCGATGTATTGGCATTGGAACTGGATATGACCGATCCTGCATTTGTGCTATACACACGGTGGAATAATTTCCAACCATTTTCTGCTTATAGACTGGATCTTCCGGTACAGCAGGAAATGCTGGATGCTGCAGAAGCCATCGTGGAACAGCCGTTCAAGCGACAGAAAGGAACGGGATTCTGCACGATTTTGCTGTGCTTGACAGAAGAGGTTTTTCTTTCCGCCAAGGCAGGAACACCTAAAACCGTCAGCCTGCTGTTCCATGTCCCCGAATACCGATGGGAATACCTTTTCATACCTCGCAGCAGTGAAAGCATATCCCCAGAAAAGCTACGGCTGGAGGATAATGGTGGCAAATTGTCATTCGGACCATTCGTAATGGTGACCGAATATGACAGAGAGGTGCTACGTACCGTTTCCCATGACAGGATTCCCATGCAGGAGTACTATGGGTTCCAACTCCGCCTGACGTGCGCCACAAAAATGGATAACCGTTCCAGACAGGTACTGCTGCATAATGTGGCACTACCGAAACCGGGCGTTTTCCTTAGTAAAGACCCGGAACTACTCCGGCAGTTATGTTACTTTTAGAATATAATATTTTTACAAATAATTCAATTGTTAAATCTTTAAAACACTAAAAACGTATGGCAGCAATGAAGACACCCGGCGTTTACATCGTGGAGAAGAGCGCCTTTCCCAACTCAGTGGTCGAAGCTCCGACCGCAATTCCCGCTTTCATCGGTATCACGGAGAAAGCAATGAACGGTGCGGACTCGCTAAGTGGCAAACCTTGGAAGATTACGTCGATGACGGAATTCCAGCAGTATTTTGGCGGAGCACCCGCTCCAGAGTTCAGATTGTCCGTGGTGGGCAATCCGGAAAATGATCCGTTGAAAACATTCTACGGCATTCCCTCTCCGGACAAGAGCAAGCTCTTGCGAGTGGAAGCCCCGGAAGTGACTTTCTCTCTCTATTACCAGATGGTGATGTTCTTCGCCAACGGTGGCGGCACTTGCTATATCGTTTCCGTAGGCACTTATGCCGAGAAGAGCCTGATTGACAAGGAGAAAGTTGTCGCGGCGCTTAACGCCTTGAAAAAGGAGCAGGAAATCACGATGGTGCTCGTCCCCGAAGCTGTGTCAGTGGATGAGTGCAAGGACATCCAGACCCAGGTGCTGGCACACTGCGGCGAAATGATGAACCGTTTCGCCATTCTTGATGTGCAGCCGAAAGCAAAAGACAACGAGGTAATGTCAGAACAAATAGAGACGTTCCGCACGAATGTCGGGGCGAACTTCCTCTCATACGGTGCCGCCTACTACCCGTGGCTGAATACATCCGTGCTCTCCGACAAGGAAATCGACGGCACGGTGCTGACATGGGACTACAGCTTGGCTGCTCCCGACCTGTCGGCGTTCTTTGACCCGAAATCAGGCTTCCCAAAATACTTCGCCGATACTTTCTCTGAAATAGCAAAGGGCAAGAAAGTCGTAAAGCCCGCACAACTGGACGACGCGGGTGCGGAAACAGTTCCGGCAGAAATGGCAGATTATACTTGGGATGAACTTGCTGCCATGAAGAACAACCTGCACAACGCCCTGTTGCAGAATTTCCCTGGTTATCAATACATCGTGAACAAAGTGAGGGAAAAGCTGAACCTGCTTCCTCCTTCTGCAGCCATGGCAGGACTCTACACGATGGTGGACAACACGCGCGGCGTGTGGAAAGCCCCTGCAAATGTGTCCGTGAACTACGTGAACAGTCCTACCGAGAATATAGACAACGCCATGCAGGAAGATCTGAACATGCCGATGAACGGCAAGGCGGTCAACGCCATACGCACCTTCCCCGGTGAGGGTATCAAGGTCTGGGGTGCCCGTACATTGGACGGCAACTCACAGGACTGGCGTTATGTGAACGTGCGCCGCACGATGATGTTCCTTGAAGAGTCTGTGAAGAACGCCGCCAAGGCATACGTGTTCGAACCGAATGTTGCAAACACTTGGCTGAACGTGAAGTCGATGATAGACAGTTTTCTGCGTAGTGTATGGAAACGTGGCGGACTGGCAGGCTCCACCCCGGAGGATGCCTATGAGATTCATGTGGGACTGGGCGACACTATGACCGGCGACGACATACTGAACGGCATCATGCGCATCACCGTGCTGGTGGCCATCACCCGTCCGGCAGAGTTCATCGAAATCACCTTCCAGCAGCAAATGCAGAAGAGCTGATCTTTAACATAACTGATTTGATAACTTTTAAAAATTTAATATTATGGCAGAAACTGGAGCTGAACAGAGCAAAGAAACGTGGCCCGTACCTGAATTTCATTTCAGCGTGGAAATATCGAATGTGGGAAAGATTTCCTGCAAGGAAGTGTCCGGACTCGATGTGGAGTTCGATGTGATTGAATATCGTTCGGGCGATATGCCTGGCTTTACCAAAGTGAAGATGCCGGGTATGCGCAAAAGCGGTGACGTGACCTTGAAGAAGGCAATGTTCAAGGATGACAAGAAACTGTGGGATTGGATCAATACGGTAAAGATGAACATCATCCAGCGCGAAAGCGTGACTGTTGCCTTGCTGGACGAGGCAGGAAGTCCGGTACAGAGCTGGAAACTGACCAACACATGGCCGAAAAAGTACACTGTGGAAGGCTTCAAGGCCGACGGCAACGGTGTATCTATGGAAACTATCGTGCTGGCACATGAAGGTGTAACACCGGCATAACCCTGAGAACGTTGAGATATGGCTCCTGATAGCAATACATGGAAACCACCAGTACTGTTTCACTTTCAAGTGGAGTTCCAGTGGAACGGCAACAAGGCATCCGCTTCCTTTGCAGAAGTGGATGGCCTTGGCCAGGAGCTTATGCTCGACGAGCAAGCCGTCAAGTCGGGAAGAAGTCCGGGATTTCCCAAAGGCATCAAAGTAAACGACATCGTACTGAAGCGTGCTCTTGAACCGCTGAACGAATCAATAACGGTGTGGTTGAAAAACAGTTTCAGTTTTCTCCATACGGGGTGGGTTGAGCCCAGAACTATCAACATATACCTGCTTGACGAGAAAGGTGGAATTGTGGCGGGTTGGGTGTGTGAACGCGCCATTCCCATCAAGTGGTCGGTTAATCCGCTGAATGCATCCGAGAGTAAAATCGCTGTGGAGTCCATTACCCTGCGGCACACAATGATAAGGAGGAACAAATAATGCCGATAGTTATCAAGGAAATACAGGTGAAAACCGTTGTGGAGAAGAAGGTGGTTCTTGAAGAGACCATCGCGGAAAGTGTATATGCAAAACTTAGGGCATATATTTCCGAGGAAGTATCCGAAAAATCTTTCGGTCAGGTAAGCTCCTATAGTAAAGAATCCCGCAAAAAAGAAAGATAGTTATGGCAAAATTGCAGAAGATAAAATTTGAAGCCTTCACAGACGCTCAATATCAGCAGAAACATGGCAAGCCAATAGAATTGCTGCTGGAACCGGAGCAAATCAAGTTCGGGAATAACATTCGTTACGGAAAAGATAAACAGATGGGAACGACTGGAGGTGACCAGAAATTTCAAGGTTATGAGCCGGAAATACTTCAACTGAAGTTGACTATAGACTGTACGGGTGTTGTGGAGGGTGCACAGAAAGGAGACAAAGCGTATGATAAGGTGAAGGAAATAGAAAATTTGCTTTACGTGTATAATTCTGACGGACACAGCCCCTCGTACGTGAAAATAATTTTTGGGGAACTGCTCTTCAAAGGCAGACTGGCTTCGATAACTACGGACTACACATTGTTCTCCTGGCAGGGCATTCCTCTGCGGGCTTCGCTTGAATTAAGTTTCAAGAAGGACATCAGCAGTGAGGAAGATAGAAAGCGGAATTCCAAGCAGTCCCCCGATATGTCCCGCCTTATCACCGTCAAGGAAGGTGAAACGCTTCCTTACCTGTGCCACAAGATTTACGGGGATTCCCTTCTGGTGCGACAGGTAGCAAGGTTCAATAACCTGAACAGTTTCAGAAACATACCGGCAGGAACGGAACTTCTGTTTCCGCCACTTAAAAAAGAATAGAAGAAAGGAAAATATATGGCAGACTCACCGTTAAAATATGCAGACCGCAATCTCGCGTGCAAGGTCTTTTGCAAGGGCAAGGCGTTGGACGACTCCTTTGAACTGGTGTCGGCTCATATCCGTTTGGAACTGAACCGCATCGGCAAAGCCACCCTGCGTTTCAATGCCGGGGATATGGACAAACAGACTTTCGACGAGACAGACTCCGACAGCTTCAAGCCGGGTACTGCTATCCGTATCGATGCAGGAGAACTGAATGATTTGAAGACTTTGTTCGAGGGCATCATTCTGGATACGGGCATACGCATCGGCAAGGGGCACCGTTCCATGATGACAGTGGAATGTCGCGACAACGCCTACGCCGCCACGCAGGTGCGAAAGAACCGCATCTTCGAGAAGAAGAAAGATGCGGACATGATTAAGGAGGTGCTGAAAGACTACGGCAATGTGACGGCAGACAGCACGGACTACCAGCATCCCGAAATGGTGCAATATTACTGCACCGACTGGGATTTCGCCCTCTCGCGTGCCGATGCCTGTGGGATGTTCATCCTCACCGCAGGCAGCGACATCAAGGTGTTCAAGCCGAAAGTAAGTGCGTCGCCCGTGCTGACCGTCACCTACGGCAACGACCTGATAGACTTTGACGGCGGTCTCTCGGCAAGCGACCAGTTCTCCGGTTATGATGCCGTGTCCTGGAATCCTACGGAACAGAAGCCGGTCAAGGAAAGTGCATCCGTTCCCAAGCTGAACAAGCAGGGAGACCTGGAACCGAAGAACATTGCGGCAGCCGACAATATGCTGCTCCAGACCGATGCACCTGCGGACGGCAAGGTGCTGAAAGCATGGGCGGACAGCATGGCATTGAAAGCCGGACTTGCACGCTATCACGGTTCGTTCAGTTTCTACGGGGCGGCGGAAGCCGTGCCGGGCTGCATCATCGAACTGAAAGGCTTGGGCAAACGCTTCGGCGGCAACGCCTTCGTCGGTTCGGTGGAGCATATCATCGAGCAGAACGAATGGATTACCAAAGCCGGAATAGGCATCAATCCCGGCAATATCACCGACGAACCGGATGTGGTAAGTCCCCCTGCCGCAGGTTTGCTGCCCGGTATGGAGGGACTGCATACGGCGGTGGTGAAGAAACTGGACGGTGACCCACTGAAGCAGTGCCGCATACAGGTAGAACTGCCGTGGATGGACGGAAAAGAGAAACTGCTCTGGGCACGCCTCTCCACCTTGTACGCCACGAGCGGCTCCGGCTCTTTCTGGCTGCCCGAACCGAACGACGAGGTATTGGTGGGTTTCGTAAACAATAATCCTGCCCACCCGGTGATTCTCGGCGCACTCTATGGCGAGAAGCACAAGCCGCCCTACGAATACGAGGCGGAGAACAACAAGAAAGCCTTTGTCACCCGTGAGAAGATGCGCATCGAGTTCGACGAGGAAAAGAAGATAATCACGGTGTCCACCCCCGGAAAGAATACAGTGGAAATCAGCGATGACGGAAAACATATCCGTCTGACTGATGAGAACAAGAACGAAATCACGATGGACAAGAACGGCATCACGCTCTCGTCCGCCAAAGATATAACGCTGAAAGCCAAAGGGAACATCACAATGGATGCCACCATGAAACTCAGCGGAAACGCCAAGCAGGATGTCAGCCTCGAAGGGATGAACGTGAAAGTGCAGGCGAAAATAGGAGCCACCGTCAAGGGCAATGCCACGGCGGAACTCTCGGCAAGCGGCCAGACCACCGTAAAAGGTGCAATGGTCATGATTAATTAAATGGTAAATTGTAAATAACTAAATAGTAAATAAAATTATGCCTCCAGCAGCAAGAATAACAGACATGCACACCTGCCCCATGCAGACCCCGGCGTTTCCCTCGCCGATACCCCATGTGGGCGGCCCGGTGGTGGGTCCCAGTGTGCCGAACGTACTGATAGGGAAAATGCCGGCAGCCGTCGTAGGCGATATGTGCGTCTGTGTAGGCCCACCGGACTCGATAGTGAAAGGCTCGTCCACGGTGATGATAGGAGGACGGCCCGCAGCCCGCATGGGCGACAGCACCGCGCATGGAGGCGTGATAGTAGCCGGATGCCCTACGGTGCAGATTGGAGGATAACAAGAAGAACAATAATAATATAAAAAACAAGGATATGAACAAGAAAATTTTATCAAAATTGATTTTAGGAGCATCGCTCCTGCTCTTCGCCGCCTGCTCGCAGAACGAGTTCTCCGACGGACAAGGCGAACCGTTGCCCGAAGGTAAATACCCGTTGCAGATAGCCTCGGTATCAATGAGTGTGGAAAGCAGTGAACGGCCGTGGGGCGCAGATGCTCCGCAGACACGGGCGGAGAAGAAAAGAACCCCGACGGTGTAACACTCCTCATTCACTTTAAAGTAACTCCCCCGATGATTACCGGGGTAGCTACCGTTAGCAATTCAACTGAGAACAGAAGCCCCGTCCGCATCGAGTTCACCCCCAAACGGACAAAGCATTCCAACGGCACTTACACCCGCGCTCTCGTGGATAGCGATGAACCGGAATGGATAGAGCTGGTAACCTACACCAAGGACACCACGCTCGGCTGCGAGGATGGCGGTGATATTGATAATCCTATGGGGTGAATCTTGAGATAGAGAGGTGGTAGCTCCATGAGTAGGGCTGCTGGCTCTTCTTGCAGAATAAAGAATAGTCGTAACTTTAAAATAGAATGAGTATGTACGAAGCGATACAGTATAAGAAAGATGCGGGAGGAAAGGTTTCCCGACATCTGGAAACAAGAAAGCGTCAACTAATGCAATTCAAAGACGAAAGAGAAAAACCTCCCACGCTCCTAGAGCGTCCTATACAAAGATTTTATGTGCCTGAAGTATTGAATGACCTCATTGACGATGTCACTGAAGTAAAGGATGATATAGCTCAAGGAGGATGTGAAGGAGATACGAAGCATTATATAATGGGGACGATGGAATGGGCCGACGGAACTTATGATGCAGCAACAAGAAAACTCAATGAATGGTATGGAGTCAAATATTTAGTGGAAACAATAAATCCCCAATACATTCAAAATATTTGTTTTGGAATGGATGATGTGGAGCAGCCGGATGTCTATCTCGTTGAAGACGGAGCAATAAATGGAGCGATTGAGAATAAATACGTGTCGGGCAATTATTCTCAAATTATAGATAATGCTAAAAATGCAATAGAGCAATTGCTAACGAGAGAACGTTCCGCAAAATATTCCGGGGAGTTGACTGCAATGATTGTGCTTTCTGAACTAACTAGTCAAAATTTATTAGAGAACCTAATATACTTTGAAGATATTATTGGAAAGTTAGTCGATTTCACCCGAAATTTGTACCAAAAAGGAAAAGTAAAAGTCATATCTGACCATGTAGTGAAGTTGATAATTAGTAATTTTCCTCAGCCGGGTGAAACATTTACAACTCGCTTAATATAGTTCGGCTGAAGCAGCCGCCGAAGCCGAACCACCGTTTGACGAAGCCGATTTCCTTAATTAGGATTTGCAATCCTCCCGTCCTAGCGGATTTGCAATCCGAAAAGAGCAATAAGTCGGATTAGAAATCCTAATACTCAATACAATCGGATTGCAAATCCGATTGAACGTAGAACGTAAGAACGAATAGTAATAAAATAGAAGCAAGAAATGAACACTGCGAACAGAGTACTGGATGAGTTGTACTTCATTACCACCACAGTGGTGGATTGGGTAGATATATTTACCCGTCCGAAGTATAAACACATCCTCCTCGATTCATTGACTTACTGCCAACAGCAGAAAGGATTGAAGATTTATGCTTGGGTGTTGATGAGCAACCACCTGCACGCGATAGTAAGTGCAGGAGCGGAGCAGTCGGTAGCCGACATTATCCGCGACTTCAAGAAGTTCACCAGCAAACGGATATTGGAGGAAGACCCGCAGGAAAGCCGCCGTGAGTGGATGCTGGACCGCTTCCGCTTTGCCGGTGCCAACGACAAGAAGATAACGAACTACCGCTTCTGGCAGGATGGCTATCATCCGAAGTTCATCTGTTCGCATGATTTCTATCGGCTGAAGCTGAATTATATTCATGACAATCCGGTGAGGCAAGAAGTGGTAGCACGACAAGAAGAATATCGGTACAGTTCGGCAGTGGACTATGCAGGAGGAAAAGGGCTGCTGGAAGCGATTGTACATGATAGATAGAAGATATGGCAGATTGAAATAAAAAGCGTTCTTTGACGTATTGGGAAAAAGGAATAATGGAGAAACTAATAATCCGAAGGTAATTGTGTCGAATTCGACACAATTAAAATGAACCCACCGAATTGAGGGGATTAGAATTACCCGTGGAAACAGGCTGTAATGTCTTTATATTGAGTTATCTTTGTCCACGTATTAATCGCATATAAAGAATATGGCTAAAATTTCAGTATTGAATACGGACATAACTGTGCTAAATTATAACGACCACGACTACATCTCGTTGACAGACATGGCGAGTGCCAACGCAACAGATATACCATCGAGTTTCTGGGTACGTGGGAAACGATTCACAATCCCGGTTTTAAAGTGGTCGAATTTGACCACTTTAGAAAGCAGGCTGGTTTGCCGAGTTTTGTCCTGAGTGCTTCCGAATGGATTGAGAGTACCAATGCCATCGGTATAATCGTTAAAAAAGGACGATACGGTGGGAGCTATGCCTATAAGGACATAGCTTTCGAGTTTGGCACCGCCATCAGTGTACCTTTCAAGCTCTATTTGATAGAGGAGTTCCAACGGCTGAAAGAGCAGGAACAGGCACAGATAGGCTGGACTGCTAAACGGGAACTATCAAAAATCAACTACCGCATTCACACCGATGCCATCAAGCAGAACCTCATTCCGCAGGAAATCACTCCGGTACAGGCTTCACGCATCTATGCCAACGAAGCCGACGTACTGAACATGGCACTGTTCGGAATGACCGCCTTGGAATGGCGCGATAAGCATCCTGACCTGAAAGGCAATATCCGTGACTATGCTTCGGTGAATGAGTTGATATGCCTCTCGAACATGGAAAGCCTGAATGCCGTGTTTATCCAAGACGGGATTCCACAACGTGAACGGCTCATCCGGCTGAACCGCATCGCCATACAGCAGATGCAGGTGCTGGAAGATATGACAGGACGCAAGTTGCTGAAATAATTGCCGGTAAAAAGGCTCCAACTGTCGCAAATTTTGCGACAACTCGTAAAACATAAATCTATTCTCCATTATTCCGCTTTCCCTTTGCGACATCTCGCCGCAGGAGGAAAGCGTTTTTTTTCCCGATTTGACAAGAACAAGAATTGATAATAAAACAGTAACGATAAATAGATAAAAGAATATGAACGAGAACAGGACATTCCTCGGCAAAGGCTGGAGCTTTCCTCCGGCACTCGACAAAGACGGCACCCCCACCTGGATGGCCGCCTATGAGGAGAAGATACGTCAGAGCCTGTGGACGCTGCTGAGCACCTCGCCCGGCGAGCGCGTCCACCGCTACGACTACGGCTGCCCGGTAAGGCGGTACGTGTTCGAGATAATGGACATCTCCACACAGACCCTGCTGCGCGACGAGATAGAGCGTGCCGTGGTGATGTTCGAGCCGAGGGTGGATTTGAACCGGGTGGACTTCGAGGTGGACGACAAGGAGGGCATCCTGCGCATCCTCCTCGACTACACCGTCCGCCAGACGAACCGGAGAACGAACATGGTCTATCCCTTCTATCTGAACGAAGGCACGGATCTCACAGGGCTGTAACCATAAAAGAAAGGAGGCACGATGACAGAAAAGACGACATACGAACAGAAAGGCACGCTGCGGGAGGAGTGCATGAAAGACACCGCCATGCCGGACGGCTTCCGTCCCCTTGAGAGCGACTGGCGGGAGTTGCTACGCTGGCTGATGTCGGTAAGCGGCAACCTGCCTTACCATGACCGCACGGACAAGGAGAACGGCAGACTGTCGGCCTTGTGGGAGAACCATGTGCTGACGGTGCTGGTGGACATCCTGCAAAAGGACGTGTGCGGCTATGTGGACTCCTTCGTGGACGGACGCGGCACCTCCGCCCAGACCGAATACACCAACGACCTGAAAGACAAGTTCACGGGATGGGCCTGCCGCCTGAGGAAATACATCGACCGGAGCCGCAGCCGGGCTACGGAAAGTCCTGCCGTGGAGGTGGCCGCACAGCTGCTCGAACAGCTGGAGAAAGCCGTGCCACAGAACACGGAACCCCGCCCAAAAACTTTCTTCACCCCGCTGAACGACATGAACCGTCCCTACTACGGGATGCTCGGCACGGTGGCGGACATACAGCAGAAAGGCAACGAATACATCACCCGTATCGAGCAAAGCGGCGATATGGATGCCTCGCTCGCCCTGCTGCTCACCTTCGTCAGGAATTACTGTAGCATTGCGGAACGCTTCAATGCCCGCTTCGGCGGCTGGGCGGAGTTCTACCACCGGAACATCCTGCACGACACCCCAAAAGCGGCTGTGCAGGACAGCACGCTCATCGTCATCGAACCGGACAGGAAGAAAATCGCGGAAACCTTCCCGCTGACGAAAGGCACGGAATTCACCGCCGGCAAAAAGGCGGACGGCTCCGACCTGCGCTATGCCACCACGGAAAAGGCATACATCGTCCCGGCACATATTCATGCGGCATACGCCCTGTTTGGCAAAGACAGTTGCCTGCACATCACACCTCTTCTGAACAAGGAGCAGGAAAGCGGCTGTTCCTTATTCGATGCCGCCAACCCCGCAACCAAGACATTGGAATACGGCTGGCTGCTTGCCTCGCGGAGCCTCGTTTTGTCGGAGGGCAGACGCACCGTAACCGTCAGTTTCCGTCTGGTTGCCCCCAAAGACACCCCGATGCCCGAC
This sequence comes from uncultured Bacteroides sp., assembly GCF_900547205.1. GTDB lineage: Bacteria > Bacteroidota > Bacteroidia > Bacteroidales > Bacteroidaceae > Bacteroides. The sequence goes on along the minus strand of NZ_URFY01000020.1, from coordinate 56,042 downwards.
TTTCCGACATATACAGAGGGTACGCAGTCCTTTATCCTGCAAATCAGCGGAAGCGAGGGCTGGGTGCAGACTGCATATACACCGGACTACGGGAAAGATACCCGCTTACTACGGCTCACATTCACCCTGAACGAAGGCGATGAAGCCCCAACAGCCTGCACGGACGAACTGCACGGCATAGCCACCGGATATCCGGCCCTGCGCATCTTGTTCGCTGACAGAGGACTGCCGCAGACACTGCATATCGAAAGCATAACCGTCGCCACCAAAGTGACGGGCATCCACGACTTCACCCTTATCGGGGAATCGGGGCAGATCGACCCCTCGCAACCGTTCTACCCGTTCGGTCCGACGGGCGAACGGGACAGCCGGCTGATTTTCGGTCATGAAGAAGCCGCCTTGAAAGAGATAACCGCCGTAACCCTGAATGGAGCCTGGACGAAGCTGCCCGAGAACGGTTTCGGTACGATATACAGGAACTACGGCACGGGACAGTTCATTGATGAAAAGAGCTTTCTCGTGCGCTGCCAGTGGCAGGAGAACAGCCACTGGCACGAATGTTCCGGCTCTCCTCTTCTGCTTTTCCACAAGGAGGAGGATGGGAAGCTGGCAGAGGAAGCCAGCTTTGAACTTGTGCTGACGGAGACGAATGCGGCAGCCAACAGCCTGATGCCTTACCGCCGTGACAGTAACGGTCTTTACCGCCTGACACTGGCCGCCCCCGACATGGGCTTCGGCATGAACGCCTACTACCGGCTATTCTCCGAAGTGATGATGCACAACGGACGGGAGAAAGAGAAGAATTGGAAACCCGTACCCGAACAGCCGCAGGTGCCGATGCTGGGCGACGTGACTTTCGGCTACCGGTCCGAGGAAACAATCCGGCCGGGCGACGGCTGCCTGTACTGTTTCACGGAGATAAACGGTTATGAGGAATGCTTGTCCTCTTATGAACCGGCTCCGGCATTCCTGCCCGAAATGGAATATCCCTCCCTGCTGGTGGGACTGGACAACATGGGCGACACGAACCGTGTGCGGCTCTACCTCGACCTGCGCTATGCCGTGCAGGGCTGGAAACCGGTCAGGGAACAGTCCGGTTGCACCCTGGCCATCGGCATCTACATGGGGAACGGCATCTGGAAAAGAGTGCCGGAGGAGGAGGTGCTGTGTGAGGGGACTGACGGTCTGACCCGCAGCGGCTTCATCGAGATAAAGGCTTCGGAAAAGGAGAAAGGAAACGGGCTGTGGCTACGGTTCGCTTTCAAGGACGGGAAAGTTTCGGAAGGCACGATTGTGAACGGCATCTATCTGAACTGCTTCCGGGTGACGGCTGAAGACGGCGACGGCAATGCCCTGCCTGCCGGGACGATACAGGTTCCGGCAATAGAGGACAGCCGCATCCTATCCGTGACCCAGCCCATGCCGGGCAGCGGCGGCAAGCCTGCCGAAACGGAAGCGGACACGGGTGTCAGGCAACGCATCCGCATCTCCTCACGCAACCGCGCCGTATGCGGCGGCAACTACGAGGAAATGATACTGGAACGCTTCCCCGAGATAGAAAAGGCGTGCTGCATCCCGGCTGCGGCAGAGGACGGTGGCGTGCATATCGTGGTGTTCTCCAAACCGGAGAAGCGGAAATACCCGTTCCTGCCGGGATGGAAACTGTCTGAGATAGAGCGGTTCATCCGGGAATACGCCCCACCGTTCGCAACGATACATGCGTTCAACCCCCTGTACGAGCCGCTGAAAATAAGTTTCAAGGCGGTACTGAAACCGGACACCCGCGACCCTGGCAGCGTGAAACGACGCACGGAAAGGCGCATCCGCGTATTTTTCATGGCGTGGTACATGGACGGCAGACTGCCGGATCTGGGCGTACAATATTCATGCGACGCACTTCTGTCCCGCATCGTGAATGACGAGTGCATCGCCGATTTCATCTCACTGGACATCACCACGAGTGACAGGACGCATCGGATAACCGGAGAAGGCGGCAGAGACGAGCTGATACTTTCCGCCGCGAGCGGTTATGGGGTGCTCTATGTGGAGGAACTCGACGTGGAACTGGTCAACGGCCGTTCCGGTGTGGATGAGGCGAGAATCGGGACTGATTTCGTGATAAGATAGGACTATTAAAAACAAGATACTATGGACAACAGATACAAGGACAGGAAAACATTGAAGTCGTACTTCCAGCGGGGAGACAGTCCCACGGAAGACCAGTTCGCCGAACTGATAGACTCCGTAACCAACATACACGAGGACGGAAAAGTGACAGCCACAGCCTCCGACGGCGTGCGCCTGTTTACCACGGGCAAAAGCGGTGTGGTTGCCACCGTCTTTACCGACGACCCCGACAAGGGCGGATCGGAACCGCTGTGGAGGATGGCTCTCGATGGCAACAACGGCCTGAGAATACAGGACGGCAAAGGCGAAACGGTGCTTACGATAGACCGCGACAGAAACGTCACCGTGGAGGGTGCGCTGAAAGCGGCCAGATACCTCTCTGGAAAAGACGGTAAGGAAGAGGCTCCCGACTCCAATATCTTGAAGATAAAGGCCGACGGGCTGTGGCACGACCTACCCGTGGAAGATGCTGTGGGACAACCGACGGACGGATGCAGGGTGTACCGCCTGTCCGTCTGTTACCTGAACAGGCATAGCCGCGCGTACTCCGCATGTGAAGCCGTCGCCTCGCATTCGGGAGGCAGGCAGTGCCGGGTACATTCATCCCGCAGGCACTGGTGGGGCTGGTCGGGTCGTGTCAGGATACGCTGGCAATGCACGGACGGGAAAATCCGTCTCCAGATGAGAAGCCGGTGGACAGAGAGCGGCGCGGAGACCATCTACTGCCGTATCGAAACCCTTTGGGAATTATAGGAGACCATGTCTATGGATGAAAGACAACTATACATTACACGTCCGCCCGAAGGGGAGGAACTCTATACGGAGCTGCAACGGCAGACGCTTGCCGAATTGCAACGACTCTCGGGAGAAGTGTGGACTGACTACAACTCAAGCGACTCCGGCGTGACCATCGCCGATGCGGCGAACTATGCCCTGACAGAAATTGACTACAAGCTGGATTTCGCACTGGAGGATTACCTTGCCGGCCGGGACGGAACCTGGGCGGAAGAGAGGTACGGCCTCTTTCCTGCCGGAGCGGTGTATCCTTCCGCACCGGTCACGGCAGAGGACTACCGCCGGGCGATACTGACCCGTTTCCCGATGGTGGAGAATGTAAAGGTCATACCCGGCAGGCATGGGTGGTATGATATCAACCTGCGTCTCTCCCCGTTCTTCCGGAACGACCGTACCGTGGAGGACAGGGTACGCGGTTTCCTGAACCGCCACCGCAACCTCTGCGAGCAGTTCGGGGAGATAAGGACGGAGCAACCCGTAGAACTTTTTCTACATGCCGATTTTAGAATAGAGACCAGACAGGATGCTACAGAAATACTCGTGCAGGTATACCGGACGGTGATGCAGTATCTTTCCGGTTCCGTGGAAATCATGCGTTCCGCATCCGACAGCCCGCAGCCCATGAGAGAAGACGAATGGTACGACGGACCCGTAAAGAGCATCAGGGCGGAGATTCCCGGACAGAAAGACACCGAGAGTGAGCTGTATTGGAGGCTCAAGGGCATACCGGGTATTGTGTCGTTCAAGACTTTCTATCTGAAGGACAGGACCGGGCATCCCGTAACGGACTTCAGAGAAGGCTACTCGCTCCATGTACCTGAAGACTTCGGGGACGTAACCGTAAGTATGGGGCGGGAAAAGGTGGACACGGACATCAAGGGCTTTCTGGAACGGCTGCGGGCGGTGTATTTCATGCGTAGTACATTCCGTATGCGTCAGATTATGCAAGAAATGGAGGAGCACAGTGTGGAAATGACTGGAGATGGCAAACCCCGTGAAGCGGGGGAAAAGCAAGGAACCCCGTACAAATCCGTCTATCGGGATGTGTACGGCCATAGCCCGCTGGCAGGTGACCTGCCGGCGTGCTATGGCACTTCCGAAAGGGATTTCATGCGCGATACACCTGCCGGACAGAAGGCGCAAGCTCGTAATTTCGGCAACTACCTTAAACTCTTTGACCTGTTGATGCAGCGCGGACTGAACGAACTGGACGGGCTGAAAAGGTTACTTTCGATAGACGATGCGAATATGGATTTATCGCGTATGGAAACCCTGCCGGAAGAGGTGCTTGACATGTCTAAGCTCAACGACCGGTACCGCAACATAGAGAAATTGCGGAGCCTCTACATGGATTTCCTTGACGCTCTGTACGGAGTGGACAGCACCCCGGAATGGCTGACGGAGTTCGACTGCTACGGGCTGACGGTGGATGACCGCCTGCGCCGCAGGATGCGTTTCCTGAAAGCCCTTCCTGTCCTGATACGCGACCGTGCCCGCTCATTCGACCTGACGGGGACATTCGGCGGCGCGAACGTCCCGACCGTGAAGAAGTACCTCTCCCTGCTACTGGATTTCGACATTGACGAAGAAACGACCGTTGGCAACATCCTTCCTGGACATAACCTAATACTGATGGGCGACGGAGAAAAAGGGGAACGGCTGCGTGGACTGATGAGTTCGCAGATGATAGACGATGACGTGTTCATCTCCGATTCGGTGGAAGGCATAAAGGAAGATACCCCACCCAGGACGAAAGAGGAGAAACTGAAACGAGACGAGGAATTGAGGCGTAACCTGCCGATATTTAACTCCAACTGGATAAACGGCTCGCTGTTCCGTGAGGGAATTGCATTGGGCAACTACAATCTTGTGGGACTAGGCAACAGTGAATGGCTGTTGGTCTTCCGTGGAAGGGAGGAGGAAAAACGCATGAACCTCGGTCGGTCGGACAGCAAGGAGAAACTCACCGAATGGGCGAACACGCTGTGCCGTTACCTACGCGAGCTGAACAGGCAGTGCGAGGCGGTGTATGTAGTGGAAAAGAGCCTGTTCACTCCGGCAGAGCCGTTCACGGTGCTGCTGGCGTTTACTGGCTGGACGGCAAGGACGCGTTCCCCACGGTTCCGCGAGGAGTGTACGCGGCTGGCACGTTCGGTCATTCCGGCACACCTGAAAATGGAGACCTGCTGGCTAGGTGCCTTGCAGATGCAGTATTTCGAAGACGGGTATAAGAAATGGCGTGAAAGCATAAGGGAAAATGCTTTGGCGGACATCCGTGCCGAATATCTGAAGAGGATGACTGATGCCCTCTCGATGGATTCCATGCCGGGATACAAAGGAGAGGAAAAAGACAAGAAAGACGAAACAGCGCATAAGGAGGACAGCGTATGACCCTGATTGACAACATATCGTTTCAGTTTAGAATAACGGACGAGCAGTTTGTTAGGGAGCTTTATGCGGACTGGGACGGATTTTGTCAGCATAGCGTCACCGATGTATTGGAAGATTTCTTCTCCCGACATGACAGAAAAGATGTTTATATAGAGATAGACCGTCTGGACCTAAATTTGGGCGACATACCGCAGGAGGAGTTTTACAGTCTATTCTCCGTGCGGCTGCGCGAGGTACTGGAACGGGAGTTTGTACGGCAGATGAAAGAGATTGGAGTCTTGCAGCCTTCATCCCCGGGCGGTACGGATAGCAGAGCATCCCTTGAAACGGATAAATCCCCTTCGTATATCCGTGAAAAACGGTTCATGAACCTGCTGTATTATCTGGAATACGGCTTCTGTCTACCCGAATGGAATGTGCGGGACTTCGACCTGTATGAGGAGTTGCGGTATTTCAGGAATAAAGATTATGCGGAGAGGCTGTTGCCACTGATTGCCTCCAAGCCGTATATCCTGGAACGACTGTTCCTGCAAACGGGTACGGAACGGCTGGCGGAGATCCTGCCGCTTACCGTATGGCTCTTCTCCCCGACACTCGGTCAATATGAGAAGCAGCGGTATTTGTCGATTGCGGTGGAAAGAGCACCGCAATCCGTTATCCGTCTCATCCACGAGACAAAGGAGACGGGCAGTTTGGAGGCAATGGCGGAGCTGCTTGAAAATCTTTCTGTCAAGCGCATTATGACCGCAGAGATGGAAAACCATGCGGAGATTGACGTGCCGGAGTATTGGTATAGGCTCTACGGCTGGTTGTTGGAATACTACCCGTTCAACGGTGTGCCGATGTTCGGCGACAAGCGGCATTTCCGGCTTCACCTGAACCGGCGGTTGCTGTCGTTCATCCGAAAAAGGGACTACCAGGCCTATCTTTCCAAAGCGGAACTCACGATGCAGTTCCTGCTAGAGGTGTTCGGGGCGGACTATTACCTGACGGTGCTGGATATCATCTATCACAACCAACGGCTGAATGCAGACGGCTCGCCCGCTACTGGAGACAGCTACGTATGGGAACTGTATTATATGTTGCTACAACTGTCGCTGATTAAGACAAGGCAGGAAAAGGACGAAAATGCAGACGGAAAATCCGCAGGTGAGAAAGAAACTGAAATATTCCCGTATTCTGCCACATCGGTTGCTCTAAGGGAGCATATCGGCTCTTTCGGGGAGTGGCTGGAGAATACGGAACTGCTCGGAAGTGCCAAGAGGACATTTCTGCGACGGCTTGTCAAGGAGGAACCGGAGCTGCTGGTACAGTGGCTAAACGAACTGCCAGAGAGACAGTATGTGTCGCTGTTGGCAGCTTTGATGGACGAACCGTCTGTACTGCTGCTCACCGGACAGGTCTCGCTGCAACTGACGGAGGTGGTTTCTGCCATGTTCAAGGTTCTCTACGGAGCTTCTACTTTCGTTTCCTGGCTAAAAGATACAGGCAGTGCCCGGTTGACGGAGGCATTGCATATTGCGGTATTAAAAGGTATAGGAACCGAAACGTTCCAGGCAGCGGAAACCATTCCCATGCAGGTTGTACAAATTGCAGGACTATTATACAAGGAAATCACGGGAAGGGAGGTTGCATTTGCGGCAACTTCATCCGGGACGGTTCCATCCGATACGGTTGCTGATACATCCGGATGGAAGGATAGTCTCGAGATCGTGACATTGAAAAATGCAGTAACCATAGAGGATATTGATATTCCGGCATCGTTGCGAGAGTTTGTCGGAGTGGTTGCAAGGGAAATGCCTTTGTTAATGGCAGATGGCGGAAAGATTCGTGAGGCACGGATTCAGAAATATTTTCCAAATGAAGAAATCGCCGATATGCAACGGCTCTCTGCTTTGCATACCGTTTTGTTGAAAGGAGATATTCCTGAAGAAGTCCAAAGAATGCTTGTTCTACAATGGCTCGATATATATCATGGAAAGGAAAGTGAAGCAGTTATCGTTTTGCAGTCGGAAAAGTTGCTGGAAAAGGTTATCGGTCTGCTTAGTGACAGCGTGCTTCGACATATTGTGATGCGATTAGTCTGGTATGCTTTCGGGACAGGCGGTCAGAATGTGGCAACTTCCGCAATGCTGTTCGTAGGTCTGCTTGTGGAGAATATCGGGGAGATTGCGGTACTTGTTTCCCGTCCGGCAAAGGAGCTATGGCAGGCATTGTTTGTGTCGCTTTCTTCCGGGAACGGTGGTTCCGTTACCATAACGACAGCAAACCATGTGGAGTTTGCTATACGGTTACTTTCCTCTATAGCATGCAACGATAAAATTAAAGTTGTCGTTGAACTGATTATCAGACAGTTGTCACAGGCTTCATTATTTATTGGAACTTCTGAAAAAGAAACTGCAGATGAAAGGATTTTCATTCCAGACTTCGGAAATGATGCGTTATTGATTTTGCTGATCCGGATACAAGAATATATACGTTCGGGAAAACTGGATGTCCGTATATCGGAATCGACATATTTGGAAAGGGATATTTTCAGGACAGTGTCAGAAAAGGTAATTTCTGAAATTACTACCGACAATCCGGAAGGTGTAACAACTGTTCATGGAAAAGCTGGGATGGAAAGAATGGATGGCACTCCGAATAGCGTTAGTGTAATGAACAGAAGCCTTGCCGATAACCATATCCCGGGTGCAACAGATAAAGATTTATCAATACAAACAGACAATATGGATTTGAACGAGGTTCAAACGGTATTTGAACAGCATTTGAATAGCATTTCCGGAATTACCGAATGGCTACGGAACGGGGTATTTACTTTCGCACAGAAACGGATTGTGTTCCACCGTTATATGAATGAGAATCCGGAAAATGCGATGCGTTTAGTGAAAGAGACTGTCGCATCGGAAGAAAACACAGTTGCTCTATGGACGGAGATTACCGATAGAGAAATGTTTTCGGACTTTATCCGGTACACGGATAATACCCTTTCGGGAACCTTTATGCAGATTCTGAAGATTGTAGAATCCACGCCTATAGTAACAAGCCTGTTTACGGGAAGCAGTGCGGAACGGGACAAATCCATGACAAAAGCCCTACTGCTTCTGATGGCTACGGGACAGCGTATTAGTGATATGGATACGGAGGAGATTATCCGGCAGTTCCTTTCTCATTGGCACTATGTCCTTACAGGAAGTAAGGAATATACGGCTACCGACCGAGGACAATGGGGAACGGCCGAAAGGCAAGTTATCGATATGGTCGCATCGGGACCCCCGATAACAACCAGTGATGCCGGAATCAACGCTTTCACAGAAACCTGTATGACTTCAGTAACGAATCGGGAGGATAATCCCACCGAAGAGACATTCGATGATTGGGCGACCTGGCTCATGTCCCCGTCTGTCAGCGACACAGTAAAGTCGCAGATGTTGCGGCATTATGCCCGTTGGCAGCCGAAGCTGCTGTGGTCGCTTGTCTGTCATTCTGCTGATGGTGCAACCAGGAAAAACATTCTGTTCCGGCAATGGAGCGGTTGGCTCGGCAAGGAGGACTGGCTGGAGATGGTCGCGGGCGTATCGCTCTCTTTGGGCGAGACGTTGCGTCGGATCACAGAAGTCGTTTCGGATAAATATGAAGTTCTGGAATCCGTGCTGTCGGAAGGATTGGTCCGGTTTATTGGCGGTTATCCGGCAGAACAGATATCTTATGTAGATAATCAGAGCATTGTCAGAAAGTATATTTCCACACTGGTTCCACTTGTATTGAAAGGTGGAATACCGGTACTTGTGCAGGAACACACAGGAATAACAGATAGTAATCACTCTGAACATGGGAAATTCGATAAGACTTTACCATCGGATGAACAACATACACAATGCGATCCAGAGAATGAGGTGGCTGAAACTAACGATTCTGAAGTTGAGAAACAGCTATCCGAGGCAGACCATAATGCTGTCGAACGGCAATTTGCGTTGGATAATATCATTAAAGAGGTGGAAGCTCAGTTACACATTGCCGATGCAAAGCAATCGCTGGAAGAGATGGTACAGCCGGAATACATCGAGATTCCGAATGCTGGGCTTTGCCTGTTGGCAATATGGCTCCCCCGTCTGTTAGGTATTCTCGGACTGTTGACGGAAGACAAGAAAGATTTGAAAGATACCGAGGCACGTGTCAAGGCGATATTCATCCTGCAACGGTTGGTGACGGACGAACCACAGGAATACAACGAGCAGGAACTGGCGTTCAACCGTATTCTGACAGGTTGTCCTTTCCAAGTACCGCTGCCCAAAACATTGGAGCTGACTGACAACGAAATACAGACTATCGAGTCGATGATTGCCGGAGTCAAGAATAACTGGGACAAGTTGAGAAACACTTCGATTAAAGGATTCCAGCGTAGCTTCATAGAGCGTCCGGGAAGACTGGAACAACAGGAGGGCAAATGGATACTGTATGTGGAAAAACGCCCTTACGATATCCTGCTCGACTCCTTGCCATGGTCGTACCGACTTATTCGGCTGCCGTGGCTGAAAAAGAGGATAAATGTCGTATGGCGCGACAAGGAAGAATTCGATTTTTGATCATATATAAACAAACTAAAAAATTATAATTATGGAAGCAGAAAAGACGTATCAGAACAAGGTGGCACGCATCATTCAGCAAAAGCGGAACAGTGAGGGTGCATTGGAGTTTGCGGACAACCGTCATAACGGGATACTTCAAGCAGTAGCCGAACCTATACAACGCCTCGAAGACGAGGATGAAGCGTTACAAGGTAAGTTTGAACAACCTGTACAGCGCTTGGGCGATGAAGAGGATGAAATGCTACAAGGTAAATTCGAGCACCCCATTCAGCGGGAAGAGGACGATGAGCTGATGCAGGGTAAGTTTGAGGAACCGGTACAGAAAAAGAATGAAACCGGAATGCCTGATACCTTGAAAGCAGGTATCGAGGAGTTGTCAGGCTTTGCGATGGACGATGTGCGAGTGCATTACAACTCGGACAAACCGGCTACCGTTCAAGCATTGGCCTATACCCAGGGAACGGATATCCATGTGGCTCCCGGCCAGGAACAGCATCTGCCGCATGAAGCATGGCATGTTGCACAACAGATGGCGGGACGGGTGGAGCCGACCACGGAAGTGGGTGGTATGCCGGTAAATGACAATATCGGTCTGGAACATGAGGCGGACGTGATGGGCGCAAGAGCTAACAGTCTGTAAACAGAAAAAGGATGAACGAATATATTGCTTGGTTTAATCAGGCCCTGACCACTTCCATCCAACTTTATTTCCAGCAGGAATGTGAATATTCCTCGCTGGAAGAAGTGGTTCCACCTTCAAACGGCTGGCTGGAAAGAGTAACAGATGTCCCGAACATTGCATTTGGTGAACGTATGGTCATCATGCTGGCTCTGATGCCGCATGTCTGTCCGCAGATATTGGACATCTTCTTTGTACAGAACAAGAACTTTGACCGTCAGTACACCGAGTTTGGTGGCTGGAAAGGATTGTCGCACGGCGGTTTCCTGCCTACGGGCGAAACGGCAGTCTTTATCCTCGCCGGAGAAGATACGGAAAAGAGGAAAGAGATCATCCGACTCTTTCAGAACGGTCATTGGTTTTACAAGAAGAACATTATTCGGTTGGAAGGCGCGGGAGAAGGGGAGCCTTTCCTTAGCGGGCAATTGCGGATATCGGAAGAATTTCTGAGCCGCGTCCTGTTGGACAAGGAGTATAAGCCCGACTACAATATCGGTTTCCCCGCCAAACGCATCACAACGGAAATGAACTGGGAGGACATGGTGTTGGACTATCAGGTGACAGTCGAATTGGAAGAGATAAACACTTGGATTTCTTCCAGTGAGACGATTATGAAAGACTGGGGTTTATCCCGTTTTCTGAAAGCTGGATATCGTTCACTGTTCTACGGACCTCCGGGCACGGGAAAGACACTTGCGGCGACATTACTGGGCAAGAAAAATAACATGGATGTATATCGGGTGGATCTGTCGATGATTGTGTCCAAGTATATCGGCGAAACGGAGAAGAATCTTGCCCGAGTGTTCGATCTTGCCGAGAACCGGAACTGGATTCTCTTCTTCGACGAAGCGGATGCCTTGTTCGGTAAACGAACTTCAACGAATACCTCCAACGACCGGCACGCCAACCAGGAAGTAGCCTATCTGCTGCAACGAATAGAAGATTTCCCCGGCATGATTATTCTGGCAACCAACCTGCGGAGCAATATCGACGAAGCGTTCTCCCGCCGTTTCCAGTCGGTGATTTATTTTCCGATGCCGACAAAAGAGCTGCGTGAAGACTTGTGGCGGAAGATGCTTCCTAAACAATGGTTGGGCAATGATGCGGATGAACTAATCGCCATTGCTGCTGAAACAGAACTGTCAGGAGGGGCTATCACGAATGTGTTGCGGCGGTGTGCATTGTGTCTGATAAAATCAAAGGAAGAGATATTGGATAAACGGATATTGAAGGAAGCATTACAAAAGGAGAAAATGAAAACGTGATTAAAAACGGATAATTATAACTGATATAATAATGGGGGCGAAAACGAATCTTCTTAATCTCAAGATATTGTTCGGCTATTTTGTTGTATTAGCAGTAATTGGCAGTGTGGTATCAATCATATTTCATGAAAAACAGCAGTTGTATGAAATAAAAACGGATACATCGGGCAGCCGTAACATCCGGCATGACATCCATACGGTCCATCGCTACATCACAGAGCTTGCTACTTTAGGAGAATCTGTTATCAGTTGGGAAGATGCAGACTATCGGACATACCGCAGCAAAAGATTGTATACAGACAGTTTGTTGCAAAAACTTCGACAACTTTGCCGGGAATTTATAAATCCGGAGAAAGTTGATACCCTGCGTAGTCTGCTTGCAAGCAAGGAACAGCATTTGTTTCATATCATGCAGACATTCCACAGGCAGGAAGAAGCGGATAGCCTGCTTATGCACCGTTTGCCCGTTGTTGCCAGGCAAATCGCCCATCCCCGCGAAATAACACGGAGAAAAAAGGGGATTGCCGGGTTATTCGGGAAGAAAGAGACCATACAAGTTAAAGTTCCCGCAATGTCGCTTAATTCTTTGAATGAGCAACTGATAGAAATGCAGGAGCAGCGGAGGTATGAGTTGGAAAGTTATGTTGATACGTTGAGATTGAAAAATAGAATACTCAACAAAGAACTGATGAACCTGATCTCCCAAATGGACGACTTGGCGCGGAACGCTTTCCGGCAGAAAGAACAAAAGATAGAGGATATGCGGCAAAGTTCTTTCCGTCTGATGTCTTATGTACTGGCAGGTGCCATTTTATTGTTGTTTGTATCCTATCTGGTCATCCAGCGGGACCTTCGACAAAAAGAGAAATCGCAGAGGGCATTGGAGGAGAGCATCCGGCAGAACAAGGCGCTTCTGGAAATGCGCAAGAAAATCATCCTTACCATTTCACATGATATCCGGGGGCCCTTAGGAAGCATAAACGGAAGTGCAGAACTGGCGATGGATACTCGTGAAAAGAAAAAAAGGAATAATCATCTAGAGAATATCCGGACTTCCTGCCGCCATATCCTGCATCTGGTGAATAACCTGCTGGACATTTACCGGATGAACGAGTGGAAAGAAACCAGAAACGATGTCCCGTTCAGGCTGGACCCGTTTATGGAGCGGATCATCGCCGGATATTTACACAAAAGCAACGACAAGGGACTCCTGTTTACAACAGAACTGACCGGCATGGAAGCTACAGTGATTGGAGATGCCGACCGCATAGAACAGATACTTGACAATCTGTTGATGAACGCCGTCAAATTTACGGAAACCGGAGAAATACGATTTATGGCAAGTTATGAAAACGGGCAGTTGACAATAGAAGTGCGGGATACAGGCATCGGTATGAGTGAAGAGACGCTGTCGCGTATATTTCTGCCTTTCGAGCGTGCCGCCCAGAGCGTAAATTCAGAGGGCTTCGGATTAGGACTTTCGATAACAAAAGGCCTTGTTGAATTGCTGGGAGGGAGGATTTCTGTTGAGAGTTCCACCGGGGAAGGAAGCTTGTTCCGTGTGACCTTGCCTCTTTGCGGAACGGAGGAAATTGAAAAGGCAGAGAATAAATCCATTGCAGGCAGTTCACGGCTGCCCCGTGAGGTACTTGTCGTTGATGATGACTCTGTACAGCTTGAGGTAATCAAGGAGATGCTGGAGCGCAACGGGGTATCTTGCGAGGCGTGCAGAAATGTAAAAGAGGTGGTGCAGGCACTCAGAAAGCGTGATTTTGATCTGATACTGACCGATGTGCAGATGCCCGGCACCGACGGCTTCAACCTGCTGAAGCTATTACGCAATTCCCAAATCGGAAATTCGCAGGCTGTACCTGTAATGGTTATGACCGCACGCGGTGATAAAGACACTTCCGTCTTTACGGAAGCAGGCTTCCGCGGCTGCATCTACAAACCGTTCTCCGCCCAGGAACTTTTGTCTTTCATCTCTTCGGTCGTCCGGCAGGAAAATGAAAAAAGGAATGAGGTCTCTTTTGATGCACTGATATCCGGAACGAATGACAAGGAAAAGATGCTGGAGCTTTTTGTCGGAGAATCGGAAAGAAGTATTGCCGAGCTTCAGGACGCACTGAGGACGGAGAACCGGAAACGGCTTCGTGAAACCGTACATCGGATACTTCCGTTATGGGAGATGTTGCACACTGACAATATTTTGCAGGAATACCGCCGGGTACTGCATGATGAACATTCGGATATGAGGACAGTCAGAGAAGAGACGAAAAGGATCATAACTCATACACACGAATTAATAATGAAAGCCAAAAACGAAATAACCCTATTGAAAAATGAAACAGAGAATACTGATAGTTGAAGATAATATACTCCTGTCGCAGCTGCAGAAAGGCTGGCTGGAAAAGTCCGGTTATGATGTCGTCACCGCCATGAATGAACCGGTCGCCCGCAAGCTGATACGGAACCAGCCGTTTGACCTTATCCTTTCCGACGTCCGTCTGCCGGAAGGTAATGGTATCGCCTTGCTGGAATGGCTTAACAAGTCCCAGATACGTATTCCATTTGTGATAATGACGGATTATGCCTCTTTTTCGGATGCGGTACGTGCCGTCAAATTGGGTGCTAAAGACTATCTGCCCAAACCCGTACATAAGGAAAGGTTGCATGAACTTGTCCGTGAACTGTTGAAACCGTTGTCGGTCATGCGCGAAGAGAAAATGATATTGAGGAGGGTCAGTCCCAAAGCAAAGGAAGTGGAACGCCTTGCCCTGCTTGCCGCCCCTTCGGACATTTCCGTGATGATACTCGGCGCCAATGGTACGGGAAAGGAATCGGTGGCGCAAAGTATCCACCAGAACAGCGACCGGTGTGAGGGTCCTTTCATTGCTGTGAATTGTGGGGGAATCCCCCAATACCTTACCGCATCACATTTCTTCGGACATGTCAAGGGTGCATTTACCGGTGCGGAATACGACCAAAAAGGTTGTATTGAACTGGCGAATGGAGGTACACTGTTTCTGGATGAAGTCGGAAATATGCCCCTTGAACTTCAAGTTATGCTGTTAAGGGTATTGCAGGAGCATACCTATTCTCCGGTTGGCAGCCCCAAAGAACGGACTTCTGATGTCCGCGTCATCTCTGCGACCAATGAAGATTTAAAGAAAGCAATATCTGAAGGTAGATTCCGTGAAGACCTTTATCATCGCCTGTGTGAATTTGATCTTCGAATGCCTTCCCTCTCGGAATGTCCGGAGGATATCCTGCCTTTTGCCGAGTTCTTCCGTAAACAGTTCTCAGAAAAATACAGGAGGGTAACTACCGGTTTCACAGTTGAATCCAAAGAACTGTTGCTCGGTTATTCATGGTCAGGAAATATCCGGGAGCTGAAAAACAAAATAAAGCGTGCCGTGATTGTGGCACAACAGGAACTGCTGTCTTCAGAAGATTTGGGATTTGATAAAGAAATGATTATTGGGATCTGCGGAAAAGACCGGGCGACAATCATGAAGATAAGGGATGAGGAGAGAGAACTGGAGCAGGTAAAGCTTGCCCTTGAAAAATCGGGCGGTAATATCACACAGGCAGCCGGACTGCTTGGAATCAGCCGTCAGGCATTATATGCCAGATTAAGAAAATACAATTTAAAATAGCTTTTTACATTTCCGGTAGATCATCATGCAGACTCCTCCGGGATATTGCCTGGCTTTATATAATGACCATTGGCAAGGAGATACGCATTTCATGATATGTATTCCCTTGTTTGCAGTGATAGGAAGAAGATAGATAACGACTTCGTCAACCATGTGATAGAGGAAAAGTCCCCGCAGCAGTTCCACACTGTCCTTGCCGGTAATCTCCGCATAATACGTGAAATTCTCCTCCGATTGATCTTTGCTGCATATCAAATCAAGAAGCGGGTAACCCGGAAACAAAGGGTATGAGCATTCTTCTTTCCAACGGGGGAAACCTTTCTTGTCAGTCTTTACCCATTGCATCAATTTTTCATTTTCTTCGGGAAGGAATCCGTCGAGCGTCATTGCCAAAGCAATTTGAATTTTAGCCATACCTCTGCTTGTTTTATATGATTAAAAAAAGCGTGAAACCCACGCAGTTCCAAGCAGAGGCTCTGGTAAGCCCATAACAGAAACATGCATGAGCCCACGCTATAAGGTATAGCATAAGCTTCACACAATAGTCTCTGTTATTTGAAATGTACCAGATTTCTGCTTGAGACGTCTTGCGACTTATGTATATAATCGGTAGAAAATATTCCACAATCTACCGCTATATTCTATTTTCAATTTTCAAAGATAGAAATAATCTTCCAATTGTAAAATGAGTGCCCTGAATTATTTCTTTTTCTTGTCCTCTTTCTCCTTTTCATCTTCCAGTCCCAGCCGTTTGCATAATTCCGGGTCACTCTTGATACGCTTCATTTCCATATTGATAATCGCCTGCGCGTCCGCTTTGATCTGGTCATAGTTCCGCTGGATTTGCTGCATCATGATGTCATTTCCATTTTTATCCTTAAACTCGTTGATGACAGGGATTTTTTTGTAGGCTTTTTCTTCCGCGCTGACTTTTGCATGGTCCACAATGATTTCTGCATGGAATATTTTCTGGTCTATTTTCTCACCGAAGTTGTCCGATACGGCACCAACGAATGTGCCCTGTGAAAGGTTGGCAATCTTGGAAGCAGGGATAAGTGAATCAAGTTGCGTGTTGATAGAGGTTGATACATCCTGCCGGTTGATGGAGATAGACTGACGCTTCTGAAGTACTTTTCCGAAGCGTTCAGAAAGCGTTTTAGCTGTTTCGCCTACTACCTGACCACTGAAGATATTGCCTACAGTATTTTGCACCACTTTGGATTCTTTTTCACCATAGTCACGATTGAGTTGACTGAAATCCTGAAATCCCAGACAAACGGCTACTTTGTTACTTCGGGCCGTGGCAATCAGATTGTCCAACCCTCGAAAATAGATAGTCGGTAACTCATCAATAATCACTGTGCTTTTCAATTGCCCTTTTTTATTAATCAGTTTCACAATACGGGAATTGTACAATCCCAAGGCTGCCGAATAAATATTCTGACGGTCGGGATTATTGCCTACGCATAGTAGTTTCGGTTCATTTGGATTGTTAATGTCTAAAGAAAAATCATTACCGGTCATTACCCAGTATAGTTGTGGTGAAATCATTCTGGTAAGTGGGATTTTGGCACTTGCAATCTGGCCCTGGAGCTGATCCTGAGCTCCTGATTTCCATGCGTCCATGAACGGTGAAAGGTAGTTTTCCAACTCCGGGTAAGATGTTAATATAGTAAATAAATCAGAATACGGTTTATTTAGCAGTTCCACTGCATGGGGGAACGTACAATAGATTCCGTTATTATAGATTTTGAGGTACCAGATGATGGCTGCCAGCAGTATAATCGGTGATTCCACAAAGAAATCCCCCTGTTTTTCAATCCACGTTTTGTTCAAATTTAGCATAATTGTGTAACTTGCCTCGTATGCATCCGAGATGTCTGTCATGAACTCCGGATTGATAGGGTTACATCTGTGTGATTTACGTGGGTCATCGAAATTGATGACATAGAATTTGGGCTTTACCTTGTATTTATCCATATTGTTCAACGACGTGTTGTATGCAATTACGGATAAGTCATCGAATTTGTAATCGTAGATATAACAACTATAACCCTTTGAAATCATCTGCCGGATGTAATTGTTCACCACAGCGTAGGATTTTCCCGAACCGGGTGTACCCAGTACAATAGTCGCGCGGAACGGATTCACCACATTTATCCATCCGTCATTGAGCTTCCCCTGATACTGGAATTTCGTCGGCAGGTTGACCGAGTATTCATTTTCCATTAGCCGCGTTTCCTGCTGGAAAGACTCGTTTTCGAGATTGAACACGTCTTCCATCAGGTTGTGCTTGTATAAACGGCTCATCCATAATCCTGCCATCAAAAGGCAAAGATAGCCGGAAGTCAATGTGAAGACATAAAGTACGGTAACAGCCACATGAGGCAGGTTCAAATCCAATATCCACCAGTTGAGAAAGAAAAGGATGCATCCTGCAAAGAGTGCCGCATAGATTTTATGCCAGGTGATCTTCTCGCCTTTGACACCTTTGGTTCCCAGACACGAGATAGCCAGCAGCAGGATAGCTGCCAGTTTGCTCCATAGGACGCAGTTGAAAATTCCGGTTGTATTGTTGAAGTTCATAATTATCTTGTCTATCACTGCCAGATTCAAGTTCCAGCTTGTAATACTTGGATAACAATAAACGTATACGTGTACCACTAAAAGGAATATACTCACTGCCCGGCCAAATTCCATGATCTTGGCGAGTGCTCTCAAATCATCTTCTTGTTGCATAAGAATTGTGTATAAATGGGTTAATATAAATAATCGTCTTTCAGATGCCGCGTGACTTTCGTTTCGCCTTCCTCTTTTTCTTCATGCGGCGTGCGAAGGCCTCCTCTTCGTAATCCCTCGGACTGGTTTCCATCGAGAATATTCCTGCCGCCTGTTCCAGCGCGCTTCCGGGTTCCGCTTTATGTGAGTAGTGCTGCCATAGTTCGGCGCCGTTATGTGCGGAACGTTCTCCGGCAGGTATACCGTCCCACCACTTGAACAGTTCGTTGAACACATTAGCAGAAAACTCCTTGCCCATGCGCGAACCGTTGAAGACTTCCCGCCGGTTATGGTCAATGAACGTGACACCGTAGATACGTCCCTGCTCATTTTCCCGGAATACCACATCAATGCGGGCATTCTTTAATAGTCCGGTGAGTTCTTCACGTGAACGTGCGTGCTGCATGGCATAAGCCACTTGTGCATGAATAGCCGGTGCCCATTTGCCGTCCTTGAAATCCTTGGTGTGTGAAAGCATCCTCTTTTCCAGGCGTTCATTCCCGAACCGTTTGCCGAAGCGTGAACTCTTGAAAGGCGGGCTGAGCACTTTCTCGTTGTTATCGGTAGCCGAATAGATGATACCGGTATATGGCTCGCCTTTGAATTCTCCCCGTACCTGCTTGGCTTCAATATTGAAAGTAGACAGCACTGCGCTGTATTCCCCGAACGTCTGAAAGCGGTAACTTTCCAATACGGCTTTCAGGGTATTGCCTATCTGGTGCCGTACATCACCCGCGGATACATCTATTTTCTTCAGTTCCGCTTTCGGATTCCGTTCTTCCATATCCGCACCGTTCCGCAGTCCGAAGTCTATTTCCAATTCCCGGCAGGCGGTCATGGAACGGCGGTGCTCAAAAGAATCGTTGATTTTCCGTCCCTCTTCATCCACGCATACACTTACGATATGGATATGCGTATTGTGTGTATCACCATGCTTGTAAGCAATGTAGGGCTGGTCGCCATATCCCATCTTCTGCATGTAATTCTGTGCCAGTTCCGCCAGTTGTTCATCGGTCAGCTTGTCCTCCGGTGCCGGGCTGAGTGCAATGTGTAGGACGGGCTTCTCCGTGTTCCTGTTTGCCAGCAGGTAATTCTCAAAGGAGAGCAGGGCAAGGCGTATGTCCTCGCTCGGCAGTCCCAGGCGGTCTGAAACCATCCGGTTGCCGGATAATATTTCAGCCGTTCCTTTCTCCACTTTCTCGTGGTTATAATTCAGAGCCCCGTACAGGCTGGCTCCATGACTTATTTTTGCAACCATTTCTTTTGGTATTCTTCGGTTAGTGCCATGACTTTTTTGGTTAGCAGCATCAGTTCAAGTGTCATTTTCTCCAGTTTGTAAAGCAGCGACATCGCGCGCTTATCCCCGAAATTGGTTTTGATGGCACGTACCACCTGATTGTAGTTGTTACCGACTGCTTGGAATTGTTTGTGAAATTCCGTCAGGCGGATGTAGTAATCCATAGTTGCCTTGTCGATTTTCACCACTTTGATTGTACCGCCGAAGATGGCTTTTTTGATGAAACGTGTTTTGTCTTTTGCCTCCGTCTCGGCAACCAGGTTTTCAAACCGCGTGTTCTCTTCGGCATTCAGGCGGAAACTGTATTTATAGTCCGCCGGATCACTTTTGGGCTTTCTTCCCATTTTCGTCTTCGATTCTTCCTTCATACTCTTTGCATAATTTCAGTCCGTACTTTTTTCTCTTCCAGAATTTCCGACTTTGGAGGAAATTCCCCGACCGCCAGGTCGGGCAAGTGGTTTTCGTCGGACAGGATACTTCCTGTCGGGCGAAAACACAACTTGCTATGTTCGTTTGAACATAGAATCCTCCTTCGTCGGATTGCTGCGCGACGTTCACGGCGTGCTGTGGTCCGATGAAGTGCTGTTTCCTCCTTCGTCTTGTTCTGACTTTGCAAAATTAGAGCCTTTTAAACTGTTGGTAAATAGCTGGATATGAGACACGTGGTGACATGTGATGACACCTGATGACTGATGAACCGAATTATAGTGGCAGTATCAAAAATACGTTCTACTTTTGACGTGACGCAAGACAGGACGTGCCTTATCAGTAGGGTGTAAAATAAGCCGTACAGATACGGTATATACGGTGTCGGAGCGATACGGTGTACCTGAATAGGATGCGATACTATTACATTCTGATACTATAATATTGGTGTAGTCTTGATACAGCACAGTGTAGAATGTAACAGGATTCTACAAACTGTGACGGAGCTATACGGCAACGGATATATTGTCCTTATACAATGTAGACTGGCATACAGGAATGAATGTCATGTATTAATATCCGGTAATTTGCATTGCGTTTACGTTGTACGATTTATGTGGTATCGGTATCCGGAAACAACCGGTGAATGAATACGGTGATACGTGCAGTTATTCCTACTACCGGACAAGATGTGCAGCACCGCGTAGCGTCACTTTTTGCAAGCATATATGAGAAGAAAGAAAAATAATTCATTAACCCCTAAATTCATGAAGTTATGAAAAAAGAACCTTTATTTGTCGCCCTGAGCAACCAGAAGGGCGGTGTGGGCAAGTCCACTTTCACCGTGCTGCTTGCCAGTTATTTTCATTACGGCAAAGGCAAAAATGTACTTGTAGTGGATTGCGACTATCCCCAGCACAGCGTTAAGGCCATACGCGAGTTGGATGTAAAAAACGTGGAGAAGAACGTGCGTCTGCAAAGTCTGTTGTCGGAACAGTTCGGGGACAGTGGTAGAAAAGCCTACAGCATCCTGCCCTCCACCCCTGAAGAAGCAAAAGAAACGGCCTACAAATTTATTGACCGTTCAGGTCTTGACTACGACCTTGTACTCTTCGACCTACCGGGAACAGTCAATACGGCGGGTGTTTTCCGGTCCATCATCAACATGGACTATGTACTTACCCCGATAACGCAGGAGAGAATGGTGATGCTCAGCAGCATGAACTTTGTACTTGCCATCCGTGAATACATGGCCCATCATCAGGATGCCCCTTTGCGCGGCATCTATATGTTCTGGAACCGGATGGACAAGCGTGTTTCCAAAGAGCTGTACAATGCCTATACGGAAATCTTCCGTTCGTTGAAAATACCAGCGTTGGAGACAGCCATCCCCAGTGCGGAACGGTATAACAAAGATACGGGAATGAACGGACAACTGTTCCGCAGTACCCTGTTTCCCCCGTCTCCCGCCTCGCTGAAAGGCAGTAACCTGGATTTACTGGCCGCTGAAATAGAAACGGTATTCCAACTCTAAATCGCACGTAACTATGACAAGCAAGAAGAGGACCGTCTATGATGTGGACGAGGATGCGCTCAAACGCGTAATGGCCGGAGATACCACGGCATTGGAAAAGATAAAGGAATCGGAAAAAGAACCGGAGCGGGAAATCCTGGCTTCAGAACCGCCGGAAGTAAAGGAGAAGAAACCGTCCGGTGAAAAGAAAAGCTCACAGCCATACAGCTTTGACGAATACCGGAAGCAATTCCTGCAAATGAAGCTGACAGGAGCGAGACGGCAGACTTATATTCACGATTCTTTGTATAAGGCATTTGCCAGAGTGCTGCCGGTCATCGCACCGGAGATGTCCGTGCCTACTTTTGTGAACAGTGTGCTGTCCGATCATCTGGAGAAGTATCAGGACATAATCAATGCGATGTATAATCGGGAAGCCAATCAAAAACCAATAGAATGGAACATCTAATCTATTTGTCGGTACGCCTTGCGTGCGTTTCCTACCTATTATATAAGGTATGGGGACAGAAAAAGAAGGTTCGTGAAATTTGTGACCTGCTTTATGAGATAAAACCGTCCACAGCAGTAGACAAGACAGAACCGGCAGCATCCAAACCGCAGAGTACGGATGAACCGGACGTGATGGGCAGCACCCGCTATGTTTATCTGGATGAGAACGCGGGGCAGACCGTGGCTCCCTATATGAGTGAACCTTTGGAAATGGGTACGGATTATATTGGGGAAGACGAAGAGATCCCGGAGGAAGAAGTGGAATGTAAATTATCACTGGAGGAAATGAAAACGCTGAAAGAAGAACAAGAAGAACTGGACGGGATGTCTCCTGAAGTTGAGTCCATATCCCAGGTCGTAACACCGGCCGACCTTGACAACGCCGCTAATGTATTGTTCAAGTTGGATGATGCGGATAAGGACGAAAACAAGTCCCGCCGTGCCGCCCTCACCCTGCACGCTATCCGGGAGACAGACCTTTTTGAGGTCTTTTCTTCCCAGGTGGAGAATAAAAGCATCATTGAGAATCTGATGGACAGGTATCTTGATGGGGAAGGCAATGCGTTGCCGGTACGAAAAACAAAGGCCGGTCTTAACTCCTCAACCGATTGGAAACAATACTTGTAAGACTTTAGACAAGGTTTCATTGGAAATATTTGGTTTACCAATGTATGCAAAAAAGCCTGTGTATCTCTCAAAAGGAATACACAGGCTTTTAGCTGTTATCTGTAAAAAGCGGGCGATCAGCCTGCTTTTGTGCCGTCTATATTTCCAGTGGCAGAAATAAAGTCACTTGGTATCAGGGGCAGTAACATATCCGAAAGGACGGTATCTTTCAATTTCATATAAAGAATACCGCGCATCGTGCCTATGGAAAGTTTGATTATTTTAGGTATGACATGGTCTTCATTTGTTTTATAAACACCGTCTTCCACCTTCAGAATGCCGGATAGGTTGGATATGGTATACACCGAATTTACAGAGAGTGTAACCAGGTCGGTGTTCGATGATTTATCTGAAAAAATAAAAGTCAGTTCCACACCGACGGTTTGCGCCTGCATGTCAACATGGAATTTCTGACCATAACCGACTGTAATGTTCTCCTTGTCGTAGCCGTTGTAATCGAAATCCGTATTGAACCTGAATCCGGTTTCCTGGATTTTGACCAATGCAATATTAACCACTTTCTCTTCTTTCATAACTCTAATTTTTAAGGCACCACCTTTACCTCACCGCTATAGGCAAGGAAGCCTGTGCGGACGAAGTCCTTTTCCGGAAGTGTGCTATATTCAGAATTTCGTTTCAATACGACGGACAAATTAATGTCCGGAACTTCACGTATGCCCGATGAAGCGACATTTATCAGCTCAATACCTAAAGCCTGCTGCAAGTCAAACATCGTATCATGCGTAAGGTTCATTGTCCCTGTAAGCATACGGGATATTTCAGAGGGTTTTTTCCCCATCAGACGGGCAAGTTCCCTTTGTGTCATGCCTTTCTGTTTAAGCGCGTCGGCAATTTTAACCGCCACACACATACGGCTTTTAACACGCGCGTATTCGGCTGCATCGAGCGAATCCGCCAGATTATCAAAAAATACGTTTCCTTTAGTCGTCTTCATATTCATCCGTTATTTCATCGTCACAGTCGATGGTGCCGTCTTCATTTATACGCACATCCCTGTTTCTGATGCCATTATCCAATAATTTCGATATTCTCTGCAATAATCGTACTATCCCGTCAAGATTTTCATCTTCATTGTATGTACGGGTTGTCTTTGGTCCCCCGTCACCCAAAATGACGGTGCAATTGCCATATCTCAGGCAATAAAGGCGAAGCTTTTTTGAAGGAATGTCATACAATGCGGCTACGGCGTCATCCGCTTTGCCTTCCCTGAGTTTGAAGAATTGCTCCCGTGCTCCGGTGACATCCCCCATCGTTTTGATTCGCATCAGCAGATTCCGGATTTCCGTACCATGCTGCTCCAGATTACTTTCTATAAAATGCTGGAACAAGGATTTATCATCATCGTCCACTGCAACAGTATAGAAATTAGTCCTTCTGCCTGAGAATTGGTCCAACTTTATAAGTGAAATTTTCATTCTTCTATCAAATCATGGCACAAAAATAGGGAATTAATCCGATATAATGATAACATATATGTTAACTTTTTGTTTGAGATTACGGAGAATTAGCTAATAATCACCTTTCGTCTTCAATTCAGTCCCATTTAGCAGACATCTGATGACATCTGCCGACACCTGATGAAACACTTGTATCTCAGCAAATTATCCCATCTATATTTGCAGTCGAAATCAATTTTATGTCTCACCTTAAACGATTCGACAATGAGAAAGAGAATCCTTTTTTCCGTTATGTGCGCGTTTGTCGCAGCGAGTGTATTTGCGCAAGGCCAGGGCCTTGCCGGTATCAACGAAGCCACAAGTATGATGACCAGTTATTTTGACCCGGCCACTAAGCTCTGCTACGCTATCGGCGCCGTGCTGGGGCTTGTAGGCGGCATCAAGACCTACGGTAAGTTTTCAAGCGGTGATCCCGATACAAGCAAGACGGCAGCCAGTTGGTTCTTCGCCTGCATCTTTTTAATTGTAGCCGCCACCATCCTGCGTTCCTTCTTCCTCTAACCGGTCATGGAATACCAGATTAACAAAGGTGCGGGAAATCCGATAGAGTTCAAAGGCTTGAAGTCGCAGTATCTTTTCATCTTCGCCGGCGGACTGGTCGCCGTGCTTCTTGCGGTGATCATCCTGTATGTGGCAGGCGTGAACCAATGGATATGCATTCCTTTCGGAGTCATATCCGGTTCCCTGCTCGTCTGGGTTACTTTCCGCCTGAACACCCGGTACGGTGAACACGGGCTGATGAAGCTGTTGGCGGAAAAACGCCATCCGCGCTATCTGATCCACCGCAAGAGACTATTCCGATTACTGACCAAAAAAAGAAAAGAATCATGAGAAACGTATTGAAAGCGGAAACACTGGAACGCAAGTTCCCCCTGCTGGCCGTGGAGAATGGTTGCGTAGTGAGTAAGGATGCGGATCTGACAGTAGTTTTTGAGGTGGAACTCCCCGAACTCTACACCGTGACGGCGGAGGAATACGAGGCCATCCATTCCTCGTGGATAAAGGCAATAAAAGTGCTGCCCAATTATTCGGTCGTCTGCAAGCAGGACTGGTTCACGAAAGAAAACTATTCCCCCGGCTTTAAAACGGAAGAACAGAGTTTCCTCTCGAAAAGTTATGAACGCCATTTCAACGAGCGTCCGTACCTGAATCACAGATGCTACCTGTACCTGACGAAGACCACCCGTGAACGCAGCCGTCAAAGGAGCGACTTTAACACGCTCTGCCGTGGCTTCCTTTTGCCTAAAGAAATAACTGACAAGGATATGGCAGCCAGATTTATGGAAGCGGTTGAACAGTTTGAGCGTATCATGAACGATTCGGGGCTTGTCAGCCTTCGCCGTTTGGAAACGGACGAGATCACCGGTACGAAAGAATGCCCAGGGCTGGTGGAGAAATACTTTTCACTGTCCCTTGAAAACAAGACCGCCGTTCTTCAGGACATCTGCCTCAAACCGGGCAGGATGCGTATCGGTGACAAGCGGCTCTGCCTGCACACCCTTTCGGATACGGCAGACCTGCCGGGCAAAGTGTCCACCGATATGCGCTATGAGCGTATGTCCACCGACCGCAGTGACTGCCGCCTCTCGTTTGCCGCTCCGGTAGGCCTGCTGCTTCCGTGCAACCACATTTATCACCAGTTTATATTCATTGACGACGCGCAGGAAATCCTACAGTCGATGGAGAAGACCTCCCGCAATATGCTCTCGCTCTCGAAGTACAGCCGCAGCAACGCTGTCAATCAGGAATGGACGGAGATGTATCTGGACGAGGCACACACCAAAGGCGTATTGCCCGTGCGCTGCCACTGCAACGTGATGGCATGGGCGGAAGATGCGGAGGAATTCAGAAGGATAAAGAACGATACGGGCAGCCAGCTTGCCATGATGGAATGTACGCCCCGTTACAACACAGTGGATACTCCGGTGCTCTATTGGGCGGGTATTCCCGGCAATGCCGGTGATTTCCCAGCGGAAGAATCATTCTACACGTTCTTGGAACAAGCGGTTTGTTTCTTTACTGCTGAAACCAACTACCGCAGCTCGCCCAGCCCTTTCGGTATCCGTATGGCTGACCGGCAGAATGGAATTCCCATCCATGTGGACATATCTGATTTGCCCATGAAGCGGGGAATAATAACCAATCGAAATAAATTCATTCTCGGTCCCAGCGGTAGTGGAAAGTCGTTCTTTACCAACCACTTAGTGCGGCAATATTATGAACAAGGTACGCATATCCTGCTGGTGGATACGGGTAACAGCTATCAGGGATTGTGCCGCATGATCCATGACAGGACACACGGGGAGGATGGGATTTACATTACGTATGAAGAAAACAATCCGATTGCTTTCAATCCCTT
Source organism: uncultured Bacteroides sp. (assembly GCF_900547205.1). GTDB lineage: Bacteria > Bacteroidota > Bacteroidia > Bacteroidales > Bacteroidaceae > Bacteroides. The sequence continues at coordinate 29,510 of NZ_URFY01000020.1, read as the reverse complement.
TTATACTGACAATAGACAGCTTGACGTAGAGAAACGCGAAAGTATCAAAACACTCATTCTGACTCTCTGGAAACGGGAGGATGAAGCCCCGAAACGTTCGGAGGAGGTGGCGCTTTCCGGTGCGGTAAACGCCTATATCCGGAAGATTACGGAAGATGAAACGATCAAGCCCGACTTCAACGGTTTCTATGAATTTGTCCGTGACGACTACCGCCGGATGATCGAGGAAAAGAAAGTACGCGAAAAGGATTTCGACATTGACGGATTCTTGAATGTACTGGAGCCGTTCTACAAAGGCGGTGACTATGATTTCCTGCTGAATTCTGACAAGGAGCTTGACCTGACCAATAAACGGTTCATCGTATTCGAACTGGATAATATCAGTTCCAACAAGGTACTTCTTCCGGTGGTGACGCTGATTATCATGGAAACTTTCATTTCCAAAATGAGAAAACTACAAGGCATCCGCAAGATGATCTTGATTGAAGAGTGTTGGAAAGCCCTGATGTCTGCCAATATGAGTGAATACATAAAGTATCTGTTTAAGACCGTCCGGAAATATTTCGGTGAGGCAGTGGTGGTTACACAGGAAGTGGACGACATCATCAGTTCGCCTATTGTAAAGGAAGCCATCATCAATAATTCGGATTGCAAGATACTGCTTGACCAGCGCAAATACATGAACAAGTTCGAGCATATCCAGAAGCTTCTGGGACTCACGGAGAAAGAAAGGGGACAAATTCTTTCCATCAACCAGGCAAACCATCCGGGCCGTTTCTACCGTGAAGTATGGATCGGTCTGGGCGGCACCCATTCGGCAGTCTATGCTACAGAAGTCAGCGAAGAGGAGTATTACACGTTCACAACGGAAGAATCAGAGAAACTGGAAGCCCGGAAGATGGCGGAAGAACTCGGCGGCAATCTTGAACTTGCCATCCGGCGGTTGGCTGAAAAGAAACGGGAAGAACAAAAACAAGTATCAACACCTAAATGAAAACAACGAATGAGAAACAGACAACTATTGAAACTGGCACTCTGCCTGATAGGCATAGCCTCACTAGTATTACAAGGATGTGCGGATATGAAAGAAATGGACCGCGATAAATTGTGCGGTTCGTGGAGCAGCGTGGAGGGCAAGCCTGACGTGCTGATTTACAAGGACGGTGAATCTTATAAAGTGACCGTCTTTTCACGCAGCGGAAAGACGCGCCGCCTGAAACCACAGACTTATCTGCTTGTGGAGGAGAACGGCAATCTCTTCATCAATACCGGATATCGTGTCGACGTGTCCTACAATGAAGCAACGGATGTGCTTACTTTCTCGCCAAGCGGAGATTACGTACGTAAAGAAAGTGAAGACTAAAACAAAAGCATATGAGAAAAAAGACAATCTTATTTTATGTGATTTTTGTATTGGGCATTACTCGGGTGAGCGCCCAATGGGTAGTTACTGATCCCGGCAATCTCGCGCAGGGTATCATCAATATGTCGGACAATATTGCACATACTTCCAAGACTGCAACCAGTACCGCACAGAGTTTTTCTGAAACGGTTAAGATTTATCAGCAGGCAAAAAAATACTACGATGCGCTGAAATCCGTGAATAACCTGGTCAAAGATGCCCGCAAGGTGCGTGAAATCATTCTGATGGTAGGCGACGTGTCCGATATCTATGTCACCAGCTTCGGAAAGATGATGAACGATGAGAATTTTTCGGCAAAGGAGCTGGATGCCATTGCTTACGGTTACACCAGACTTCTGGAAGAGAGTAACGGGGTGTTGCAGGATCTCAAACAGGTTATCAATGTCAGTACGCTGAGTATGACGGACAAGGACCGTATGGATGTGGTGGACGAATGCTACCGCAATATGCGCCGCTACCGGAATCTTGCCAGCTACTATACGAACAAGAACATTGCTGTGAGCTACCTGCGTGCCAAAAAGAAAAACGATATGGATCGTGTGATGCGGCTTTACGGGGATGAAAATGCCAAATACTGGTAGCCTATGGTACTGTTATCAATAGATTTTGCGAACCTCCATACGATTCTGGAGAGTCTGTATCAGCAGATGATGCTGCTTTGTACAGATATGTTGGATGTCGCCAAAGGCATCGCCGGACTGGGTGCCTTGTTTTATGTAGCCGTCCGTGTCTGGCAATCGATGGCACGTGCCGAACCGATAGATGTCTACCCTCTGCTTCGTCCTTTTGCTCTTGGTATCTGCATCTTGCTATTTCCGACACTGGTGCTGGGAACCATGAATAGTATCCTTAGTCCCATCGCACAGGGTACACACAAGATGCTGGAAGGGCAGACACTGGATATGCAGCAGTACCGGGAACAGAAAGATAAGCTTGAGAAAGAAGCCTTGATGCGTAATCCCGAAACCGCCCATCTGGCCAGCGACGAGGAGTTTGACCGCCAACTGGATGAACTGGGATGGTCACCGGCGGATGCTGCCACCCGTTTGGGGATGTATGTGGAAGTGGGTATGTACAATATGGAGAAAAGTATTCGTGACGCTTTCCGTAGCCTCTTGGAACTGCTTTTCGCAGCCGCTTCGCTGTTGATAGATACAGTAAGGACCTTCTTTCTGATAGTCCTTTCGGTATTGGGGCCAATTGCTTTTGCCATTTCGGTATGGGACGGTTTACAGTCCACGCTTAGTCAGTGGTTCACCAGATATATCTCTGTCTATATGTGGCTTCCGGTCAGTGATTTGTTCAGTAGTATGCTTGCCAAATTACAAGTTTTGATGCTTCAGAACGATATCGCCGAATTGCAGGGAAACCCTGATTATTCACTGGATAATTCAAATAGTGTTTACATAATTTTTATGCTTATTGGAATCATTGGGTACTTTACCGTTCCAACTGTTGCCGGTTGGATTGTTCAGGCCGGAGGTGCCGGAAATTATTCCCGTAATCTGAACCGTACGGCAACGAAAGCCGGAAGTTTTGCAGCCGGTGTAGGGGGTGCCGTACTTGGAAATATCGGAGGACGTCTCCGTGGAAAATAACCATTCAAAAACAAGTCATATATGGAATTCAAGTCATTAACTAATATTGAAAGCAGCTTCAAACGCATCCGTCTGATGCTGATAGCTTTTGTTTGCTGCTGTACCTTAGTCACCGGCTATGCGCTGTGGAGTTCCTACAGCTTTGCCGAAAAGCAGCGGGAGAAGATCTACGTGCTGGACGGTGGTAAGTCACTGATGCTCGCTCTCTCTCAAGATCTTTCACAAAACCGTCCGGCAGAGGCGAGGGAGCATGTTAGAAGATTTCATGAACTCTTCTTCAGTCTTTCTCCACAGAAGGATGCTATTGAGCATAATATCAATCGTGCCCTGCTGCTTGCCGACAAGAGTGCCTACCATTACTATGTAGACTTTGCCGAAAAGGGATATTATAACCGGCTGATTTCAGGGAATATCAATCAGGTACTGCAAGTGGACAGCGTAATCTGTGACTTTACCGATTACCCTTACAAGGCAAGGACGTATGCCCGGCAGATGATTATCCGCGAAAGCAATGTGACGGAACGCAGCCTGGTGACGGACTGCCAGCTCCAGAATGCGGTCAGGTCGGACGATAACCCGAATGGGTTCATCATTGAGAATTTCACTATTCTAGAAAATAAGGATTTAAGGAGTGTAGAGCGATGAAAAGAAGAAGAAACTATTTGAAACGGACGGATAGACTGATACGCCGATACTGCCGGAAACTGACAGAGAGACAGCGGGTGGCTGTCGTAGCTACGGCATTCGTGCTTTTCATGGCAAGCTGCCTTTATATGATCACCACTTCACTCTCCGGGTTCGGGAAACCGGACGGCAGTCTGGAGATTGAGCATATCCGTTCACCCCGGCAGATGCTTGACGACAATAAGAAAAACGAGAACAATCACTTTAAGGACTATTACGATTATGGATATCCAGAAAATCAAGACACGGTTAGGCTTGTCTCCTGACAAGCCGCTGACACCGGAAGAGAAGCGCAGACGCGCCCGGTATTTCATCTATCCCGTATTCTTTCTAATCTTCGCAGCCTGTATCTGGCTGATTTTCTCCCCATCGGAAAAGGACAGGGCGGAAGAGGAAAAAGGCAAAGGATTCAATACGGAAATCCCTTCTCCCCAACAGCAACAGATGGAAGGGAACAAAAGGACCGCTTATGAGCAGGAGGAACTGGCCCAAAAAGAAAAACAGCGCAAAGGTACCTTTCAGGAGATGGCTTCATTGTTCGGTAAAGCAAAGAATGATACTGTACGCCTGCCGAACAGAATGGTAGAACTGCCGGAGGAACCGGCAGAAAAGCCGGTCGTCGGTTCCCACAACACAGTCCGTTCTTCCGCGAATGCATATCGAAACATGAACCATACGCTTGACAACTTTTACACCCGGACGGATGATCAGGAAAAGAGGGAACTGCTAAGGCGTATTGAAGAATTGGAACGGGAACAGCAAATACAAAAAGAACCTGAGGAGAACACGATGGAAGAGAAAATGGCCCTGATGGAGAAATCTTACGAGCTTGCCGCCAGATATAACGGCAAGCAGACGGCTACGGTTTCACCTGTGAAAGACGAGAAGAAACGGACTGCGGTAAAACCGGTGACGCAGGTGCAACAGCAGGTAGTGTCCTCACTGGCACAACCTATGAGCGATGAGGAGTTTATTTTCGGTTTTACGGGTGACAGGAATATGGGATTCAACACTCCCATAGGCAAGACGCTCACTTCGGATAGGAACACTATTCCCGCCTGTGTACATGGGACACAGACCGTATCAGACGGGCAGGCACTCCGTCTCAGGCTGTTGGAACCGATGGTAGTCGATGACCGCTTTATTCCCAAAGGCACTGTGCTGGTTGGAGGTACCCGTATACAGGGAGAACGGCTTGATATTATTATCAATGCCGTGGAATACAAAGGTTCGGTCATTCCGGTGGAACTTGAAGTATATGATGCAGACGGACAGCAGGGTATTCTTATACCAAACTCGATGGAATATGATGCGGTGCGTGAGATCGCTGCAAACATGGGAACCTCGATGAACAGCAGCATCAATATTTCTACGGATGCCGGGGCGCAGATCGCTTCAGACTTGGGAAAAGGTGTGATACAGGGTGTATCGGGGTATATATCCAAGAAAATGCGGACGGTGAAAATCACTCTGAAAGCCGGGCACAAGCTGTTATTGTATTCTCCTGAGAATTAATGAAATGAAACAGAACTAATACAAAGATTTTATGAAACCATTATTCACCAATTTATCGGACATGAAAAAGATTCTGATGATGTTTTTTGCCCTTTTAACGGGCGTAACGGTTGCCAATGCGCAGCAGAGTAGCGGAGATTATTTTGAAGGTTTGAGCCGCAAGATCGGTTTTAGCCAAATGATTCCCCCGCATGGCCTGGAAATCACCTACGACAAGACGGTGCATATTATTTTTCCTTCCCCCATCAAGTACGTGGACTTGGGTTCCACCAACCTGATTGCCGGCAAGGCGGATGCCGCTGAAAATGTAATCCGCGTGAAAGCTACCAAGAAGCATTTCCGCGATGAAACGAATATGAGTGTCATCACGGAAGATGGAAATTTTTACACGTTCAATGTCAAGTACGCGGACGAACCGCTGCTGCTTAATGTGGAGATGTGCGACTTCATCCATGACGGGGAAACGGTCAACCGTCCGAATAATGCCATGGAAATCTATTTGCAGGAACTGGGCAATGAATCCCCGCGTCTGGTACATCTGATTATGAAGTCCGTACACAAGCAGGACAAACGTCGTATCAAACACATCGGCTGCAAACGTTTCGGGGTGCAGTTCCTGCTCAAAGGGCTTTACGCTCATAATGACCTGCTGTATTTTCATGTGCAGGTAAAGAATGAGACAAACGTGCCTTTCGATGTTGATTTTGTGACTTTCAAGGTTGTGGATAAAAAGGTGGTAAAGCGCACTGCCATGCAGGAACAGGTGATTTATCCGCTACGTGCCTACAACTATGTGACCCGTGTAGACGGCAAGGATTCCGAATGTACGGTGTATGCCCTGCCCAAGTTCACGATACCGGAGGACAAGAAACTGGTTGTGGAGATGTACGAGAAACAAGGCGGACGCCACCAGACCTTTGATGTGGACAATGAAGACCTTGTACGTGCGGAAACCATTAACGAATTGAAAGTCAGATGAAAGCACACATGAAGTTTGTAATGCTGTTTACAGCCATGCTTGTCCTCTTTGCAGGGCAGGCAAAGGCACAACGCTGCCTGCCGGGCATGAAAGGTGTGCAGTTTACAGCGGAAATGGTGGACGGTTTTTACAGCAAGGCGAACCGTGGTGATGCGGGTTTTGCTTTCGGTATAGCTGTTTCCACGTATGCCAAAGGTGAAAACAAATGGGTATTCGGTGCTGAAATGATGCAGCGATACTATCCCTATCGCAGTAGTCGTATTCCTTTGGGACAGTACACGGCGGAGGGAGGTTACTACTATAATTTCTTTTCCGATCCGAAGAAAATTGTTTTCCTGAATGTCGGCGTTTCCGGTATGATGGGATATGAAGCGATCAACGGTGGAAAGAAACTGCTGTCCGACGGTGCGGCCCTCAGAAAATATGAATCATTCATTTATGGCGGTGCGGTGACATTGGAAGCTGAAACTTATCTTTCGGATAAGGTGGTCCTGCTGTTACGGCTACGCGAACGAATCATTTGGGGCAGCGCCGCCAAACATTTTCACACCCAGTATGCTCTGGGCATCAAATACATTCTATAACGACTAAATCCATATGAACATGAGAAAAATACCCTATTTTATGATGATTACCTGCTGCATGGCAGCCGCCTTTTTTTGTCTTGTTTCTTGTGACAGTGACCTGGATATTCAGCAGGAATACCCGTTCACGGTAGAAGCCATGCCGGTGGCGGATAAGATCAAGAATGGCGAGACAGTGGAAATCCGTTTGGAAATCTTGTCAGACGGTGACTTCAACGGAACTGTCTATACCTTGCGATATTTTCAGTCGTCCGGGGACGGCTTGCTGAAAATGGAAGATGGCACTGTGCTCAAACCTAATGACCGTTATCTGTTGAATGAAAAGAAGTTCAGGCTGTATTATACGTCCAAGAGTGCGGACGAGGCACAGACCATTGATTTGTACTTTGAAAATAACTGGAAAGACATCCGGCTACTTAGCTTCGATTTCAATAACAAGGATACTGGGGATGAGGATGAAGTAAAGGAAAGTGCAAACGAAAAGGATGTTTAGACTATGAAAAAGCTCTTATTGGGTATTCTGCCATTCTTTATATTCAGTTTTATGCTCCGGGCGGATAATCCAATTGTGTCCCATCCTGATGAAAAAGAAAAAACATTGTTTGATAATGCCGTTGAAATCGTTAAAAGATATGAGGGCTGGCATACGGTTCGGAATGCACCTTACATCGGTTACGGTCACCGGTTGCTTCCGGGAGAACAACTTACTGCTGATTTGACAGAAGCACAAGCAGATTCTTTATTGAGGGCAGATTTAATAAAACGATGTGCAGTGTTTCGTGGGTTTGGAAAAGATTCTTTGTTGCTTGCTACTTTGGCCTATAATGTGGGACATAATCGTTTGTTAGGTTACGGCAAAACTCCAAAAAGTAAATTGATTTGCAAACTGGAGCAAGGCGACCGGGATATTTATGAGGAATATATATCGTTCCGGATGTATCGTGGAAAAGTTATTCCTTCTTTGGAAAGACGGAGGAAAGAAGAGTTCAAACTTTTGTTTAAACAGTGAAAATTGAGTTAGAGGAAAATGAAGTAGTTTTCCTCTAACACGATTTAAAAAAAAATCACAATCACTTGGATTGTTGTTGTATTTATTTGCAAGATTACTCATCTTTAATAATTGATTTCCTTTCCCCAACAATTTTCTTGAGTAACTCATTAGAATATATAAATACCTGATTATTTCTACGATATAAAGAATGCATTAGAACCAAACTGATAAAAACACATAAAACAATGACTGCTAAACAATCAAATGGATTAGTAGCCATTTTAGGAATAAAAGCACCTTCTAAACAAAAATCAAAACAAATTAAGATAAGAGTTCCAACTATAGTTAATCTATTTCTGAATTTTTTTTTATTTATTTTCTCTGTTTCATCAGCAATTCTAGCAATTACATCATTATTGGTTATCATTGCATATTCCTTTAATATGAATACTGATACACTACTCTCTTGGCTCTCTTCATCAGGAAATAGTTTATCTACGTAATTAGCAATTATCATAGAGTATAAAATATATAAAACAATCGTTAACCACTTAATAATGATAATACAAATTATAGCGCCAATTATGAACTGAATCAAGTAGCCGATGCTAAAGTTCTCCAATATTCTTTCAATCGATTCTCCCCTTAGTTTAATTATTCCTAAAAAAATATCAATATACACCAATATAGCAAGGATATTTACCCATCCATCTATACAATCTATTTTTTGCTCTTTTGCTAGTTGAATTGAATCTTTATTGATACCTATCATAGTGACATTTCTTGTATATTTTGCAAAATTATTAAATATAAGAGACATAGACAATAGAATACGAACGAATGATTCAACAAATATCTGATATTCGGTTGTTATGTAATTCTTGACCTCTTTTACATCCGTAAGGACAGTTCCCTTCCAGCAGTCATTATACCACCCATAAAGAAAGGATTCATCCGTATAATGGCTGAACTTCTTCGTATTGGGTTCTATCATGGCTTCACACATTATGTTGGTTCCACCACATCTGCTGCATATTATGCTCATAGTTTCCGTATTTTAGTGGATACCTGCCGGTAACTTTCTTATCGGCAAGTATCCAGTTATTTTTTATAGTTTAATTAGCTTTCACCCGGTTCATCAGCTGCCCGGATATCTCGTGTAGCTCCCGACTGCGTTCGGGTGCTTGTTCACGTGCAAAAGCTGTTATGCCCTGTGTCAGCTTCCAAAGTGTTGCTCCGCCCGTTACACCGTCTTCAGGATTGTTGTTCATCAGCAGTTTTTCCACTTCACGTCCTTCATTTTTCAACAAAGCGCCGCGTTGTACCAGACTTTTAAGTTCCTTGTCAAAGTCCACGTCTATTTCAGCCGCTCCTTGAATCTCTATCGCTTTCTGCATGAGTGTATCTCTGCTGTACAGTCCGCGTGTCAGGTCTGTCACTGCCGACACGGTAGTCTGCGTATCCAGTTCATATGTCTTTTGCGATAGTGCAATCGAATCCGGCAATCGTGCCCCCAGATGTACCTGCCGCATGACCGATTCACGTACCATACCGTTCAGGCAAGCTCCATTCAGAAGAAAAGAGCGCATATCCACCGATCCGTTTCCATAATCGGAAGTGGAGAACCTGGCTCCTGCATAAATAATAACCATACCGTTCTTACGGGTAGCTATTTCGAGTGGTGCAGGCAGTATTGTTTCGCACCATACTTTCGTGTCGTTCATGTAGGCATCTGACACGACTGCTCCCTGATTTCCGGCTTCCCTAATGAATGCTGTTAATATATCCACGGAATTGAGGCGTCTGTAGGAGTCGGATAATACGCCACGGACTTCCATGCCTACCGCACGTATGAGTACACGTGTGCGGTCTGTCCAGCCGGAGTGTTCGTTGAGGATAGTGGCGCACAGTTGTTTCTGCCATTCATCTCCGGCAGAGAGTTCTCTTAAATACTTTGCTGGAACATTCATCTTTTCTGATATCTGGCTGATGGCATTCCCGTGCAGATTGAAATTGCCTTCCGGCATGGTCATTTGTACATGGTCACCCGCCTGAAATGAGATAACCGGATGTCGGTCATTGTTACGCAAGTTAACTCCGATTGGCGCGATGAAATCTTGCGCGATTTTTCCTTCGTTGAGCAGGCGGGTGATGGTTCCCATAACATCCTGCTGTTTCCCCTCGATCATTCTCTGAACCTTGTTGATGACAACCTGATTTAATCCCTGCTGCTTTTGTGCCGATGCAGCGTTCGGCATTACTGTCACTTCCATGATTTTTAGTTTTTAAAGTTGATAAATAAATATTTGCTCTATATTGACAATGCCTGAATGAAATATTCTACATAGTCATTTTCCAGCCCGAGATTGGAACAAGCCAGTTCCAAATCACTATACTTGATATCGTTCAGATCTTCGAGTTCCCGAAGATTTCTTATTTCGTCATTCAGGTACTCTTTTGCAAGCAATTCATCGCAGTTACATGAACTACAGATTCTTTTGATAATTGAACTTTCCATATTGATTAAGTTTATAGTTATGTCTACATATTTAAAGTTGCTTGTTGCGGAAAGGAGTTTCTTTTCTTATTGATACTGTTACTACCGGATTCTCTTTTTTGTGCCATATAGGGTGATATAGGCAGATTCCGGCTTGTCTGATATTCCTCCATGCTCATTTTATTCACGGTAGGAATACCTGTCCATGTAAGAATCGGATTAACTTTCCAGCCGCCCATAAAATTTTTAGGGTTCAAGCTGTCGTGCCAGATAACTTCTCCCACGCAGCCATGCACCAGCATATTGCACACTGTCATCAGACAACAGGTACGGTTGATATCTTCCGCTACCAGATAATTGCCAAGATGGCGGACATGGTATGCCAGTAATATTCTTCCGCTTCCACATGCCGGGTCATTAATCCTCTGCCCGGTCTTTTTCTCTTCTCCACTGGTACACATCACCATTAGGTTACAGATATGTTCCGGTGTAAAAAATTGCCCTTGTCCCTGCTGCGTCCCTTTGGAAACCAGAGACATATATAAATCCCCGAACGGGTCGAACCAGTCCGTATCCTCTTTTATTTCACGTCCCATGATTTGTACCCATTCGGTGACCATTTCCATGAAAACGATATTCTGCTGCTTTTTATATTTCCAGCCGTGCAGAGGGGGAGCACCTAAAGAAAATCCGTGGATGATATAGGTTAGGAAATCATCGAATACATTTATCGGATCATATCCGTTTGCATATGAGAAATCCATTATCAGCTTTTCAAGCGGACGGAGTTTTGATGGTGTATCATATTTTGCCATGGCTTATTTCCTTTTATAGATGAATACTGTATGAGTGTCGTGGCAGGTCCGTATTTTGACGGATTGTTCGCCGAGAAAAGACAGATGCGTCTCGGCATCCGTCCTGTTCCATTCCTGTCCCGTGAGCAGCTTCCATTCCATGCGGTATCCCCACAGTATAAGAGAATTGCGGTATATTCCACAGAAGAGTTCACCGTGCAGCATTTCTATCAGTCTGTCCAGTTCCCTGCGGGAATAGAGAGTGAATCCGTCCCCGGTATAGAAGTATTCACCTTTCTGTTCAGGATCGGGCAATCTGCTGATATTATACTTAGCCCAGTCCTTGGTGGAATATTTCTCGTACAGCGGTTCCGGTTCGGCATATTTCCACACCCGTACAGTCGCCATGAAATAAACGGCACCGTCCTTGCACCTGCCACGGCTTCCCCATGTTTTGAAAAGCTTGAACTGTATCCCGTCCGGTTCGGGCAGTTTCTGTTCAAGCTGTGTCCATAGACCGCCTTCAGTATCATAACCCGCTTTGCCCTTGTTGTCAAAACAGAATGGGATATTGGCTGTCAAACATATATATGCTTCTTTATCATCCATTCGTTCGATGTGTGCATTCCGGTAATAATCGCCGCTACGTGTCGTATAAGCGATAATATCTCCGGCAGCAGGGGTTTCATTATTATTCCGTTCTTGATGTATCAATGAAATCAGGCGGTTCACCTTGTCTACATCAATTTGCGTTATCGGATACCCATAATCGTGCAAATCGTTGAGGCATTGCAGGGTTTCAACTGTATAAAAGTTACTGAATTCCATAAGGCTCGCGGTTTTTGCGGTATAATTCGATTTGTTTGCTTATCATGTCGCAGAATTTCTGGCCGTTTTCTTTTTCTCCCCTGAAATAGGCGATCATGTCCCAAAGGTTGCAGTTGAAATAGTTTGTCCATTTCTCGTAATAGTGGCTTCCGTATACCTTTCCGAAAGTTTCTTCAAAGAGGTTTAGGGTCAGCCTTTCCTCCCCGTGGTGGTTGTATTGCCACAGGGAGATGAGCAGTAACTGGTTATAATTTAGTTCCATAAAATATTTTTTTTGATTTCCCTAATGCCGTTGCTTTGGCACAACGGAATTCGTCTCTTCCCAATTTGCGTGTGAATTCTTCCAGATAACCTTTGTCCACTAGTTTCCAATAGGCGGACAGTACATATCTGTAAACGGGAGAATTGCAATCAAAGCCTTTCGGACGGTTTTTCGTGGATACGTTGATTTTTGAAGCAATTTCCATGAGGCTTTCTGCGACAGCCCATGATTTTCTTTCGAAAAGGTCGAATACAAGGTAATATATGCTCGATTCAAAATTCTCTTGATAAAATTCATATTCTTCCTCATCCGTGAAATTAAATACAGAATCGACTATTTTACATCTTATTAATTTGTTAATTTCACCTTCTCTGAGCAGCAGGCTGAGGAGATTGGGTAGATGCTTGGCTTCACAATAACCGGTTATCCATCCGTAATGGGTATGCAGTTCGGTGTTTTCTTTGGCTATCCGGCAGCCTTTCGCTCTTGCTCTCAGTTCGGTTGTGTATCCTCCCGCCCTGCATATATCCTCTAATTCTGCGTAATGCTTTTTCTTTTTTCTATATTCATCCTTCTGGCCGAATATATATCCCCAGTCGAGATAAATTTCGATTTGGTAAAGCCTTTTCTTCTCATATTCCATGTTTCCATATCCGAACCCGTGTGTCCTTCTGTATACCGGACCGAATATGAATCCTTCAGGTGTATAGATTTCAAGAATATGTAACAGGTCTGCCATCAGGTAATCCGCCTCTTTAGTCCGCCACCAGTCCGCTTTGGGGTCTTCCTGTGCATGGGCTGGCAGACAGTTCATTATCTGGAGATATTCAGGAGTGTCTCTGATAATCTCCAACATTTTGTGTACAGCATCCGCTTTATCATCCATTGTAAACAATACATCTTCTGTATCCGCATACAGTTTGTTCTGAGTCTTTTCGTCTGTAATCATGACTTTAAATATTTGAGTTAGACATCTTTGCCTACATAGTAGGCATTTTTATTTCTTGATGTCTTTATTGCCTGTTTGACGGGGATTGCGACAAGGCTTGGCGGGAAAAAATACCGGAGCGCAGCGAGGATGATTTTTTTCCTGCCAACCAGCCCGTAGGGCCGCCTTGCGCAATCAACCCGGCAAACGGCTATCTTTGCAGCAAGAAATGAGAATGCGGACTCCGGTTTGTCATTTCCGAAGCCCGCATAGATGATTTTCGACTTTCCGGTGTAGTCGTGCTTCCGCTTTTTGGACATTTTTCTTCTTTATTTTCAGTTTGTTGATTGCTTTTTGTAGTATTTCATCCGTCTGCTCGTTGAAAAACAGATTATTCTGCTTCTGCCAGCTGATGTATTCCCTTATCGTCCGTTCCATTTTCGTGACCTGTGCTTTGGCAGCAGCCAGGGAGGAAAGGTAGGAGCCGAATGAATAATCTTTCCCGCTACGTTTGTCATACAGGGAATAGTAATGGGTAACATTCCCTTTGGGATATTGGCAGACAAGTTTTGCCCTGCGCCATTGGATTACCCAGCTGTATCTGTCGGCTACCTGCCGTGGCAGGTCATACCGGAAGAGCGGGACTTTATCGCCCCGCTCCGTCGTTCTGTAAAAGGAGATGACTACCCATTGCTCGATTTTCAACTCCTTTTCCGCTTTTGCCATGTCTTTGGCATACCGCATCCACTCTTCCATTATATACCGGAACCTTTAAGTATGTATCTGCCATCCTTTAAAGGAAGTCAGCTGTACGGCGAATGATTCGTCCGGTGATCCGTGATAGAGAACTCCTCCGTTAATACCTATTTTGCCATCGGGGTATCTTTCAGTGAATCCGAACGAATAGGGAGCAAAGTCATAATAGATTTCTATTTCACAGGGGCGGTTCGGATTCTTTTCCCACTCCTTGAGACGGTCCAGACAGTTCTGAAGAGAAGTGTCATTGATTGATTTCGCATACTGCATTACTTCATCGTAATACTCTTGTTTACACATAATTTTCATGATAATTTGTTTTTTATAGGTGAATAATAAATGATCTGTTCTTAGTCAATCCAGAATGTCCCGCAATGGGGGCATTTGCTTCCACACGGGAAGCTGTTGATATAGAATGTGTTCCGGTGGCGGCTATAGTTCATGTCACCGAAGGTACATCCTCCTTCACGGAAAGTCTTTTCATAGCGGGCTTCCTTTTGTTGATGTTCGCTCATGGTACTTTTACGGACAGACGCTTTGACTGGTTTCATCCCTGTCTGCCATTTAGTGGAATCACACCAGTCGTTGCACATTCCACAGATTTCATTAGCATACGAATAATGCACTTGGGAATCGACAAACAGATTATCTCTATTAAATGGTAGCGTGATGTCGAGCGGCAGTTCAACATGATACCCGGAACCGTTATGGCTGTCAGCAATAGCTACGATCACATCCCCGTGGAACCGGATGGTTTTGAAATCACTTTCTTTGTCACCCGTTATCAACTTATTGAACATGGCGTTGAAATAGATACGCAGTTCGCCGCCATACGTGGCGTTATCAACCAGTTCTGCCAATTGTTCTTTAAACTGTCCTTTCTTCAGTTTGAGGGCACGCCTTATTTTGTTATAGGATATTGCGTAAGGTTCTTCACGGGTGTTTGTCCCTTCAGTATACCCCACTATTTCTACACCCAGCGAATAAAACATATTAGTGACGGATGAATTGCAGATAAGCTCATCTGACGGGTCGGTGTCGTTCCGTTCATACAGCAGTTCCTTTATATCTTCCTCATGCTTTCCATATTCTTCCGCCTTTCCTTCTGACAGCATCTTCTTTTTGATTTCAGTCAGGTATTCATTGAGTATTTCAATTTCCTGTTCTAAATACCACTCCTGCGTCTGCTCATCCAACGGGAAGAAACTGTTTTGTCGGATGCACCGTTCCTGTAATTTTTCGTGCCCGTCCAGGTTGCTGCAATAATCCACATAATAGAGGGTGACCGTTTCAGGTACATACTTTCTCCATGACCGGTTGTTTGTATTCATAATCTGTTCCTCCGCATTTATTTTAGATATATTTCAATGACTTCTCCCATACCATGAATCCAATGCTCTATAACGCAAAAGCCCTGCTCTTTGAGGAACAAGGCTTTCTGCATCTTGTCGGCAACGTCATACCAGTAACCGTGCGTCTGCGGTTCGTTGGTCACATCACAGTTACGGATATATTTATCGTACGGATAATTGAATTTGTATGGTTCTTCTTTCTTCTGGGAATAGTATCTTCCGTTTTCAACACATATATGCGCTTTATCTATGCTTGGCGGTATATGCGTTATACGCACAGGATTTTCACCTTTGCGAAATCGTTCCAGGACGTTCTCCAACATGAGATTGTTGTACGGATTCGTTTTCGCATTCTTCAGTAATTCTTTCTTTAATGCTTCTGCTCTTTTCATGACGGTGAGTTTTTTGAAGGGTTGTTTCTATTCTGAAGGTATCTCCAGGCTTCTTTAATGTAGTCTTTTGTATTGCGGATGCTTCCGTGCATGAGCTCAAAGGAGTCATTATACAGATAGCAGGAATACAGTACCGTCGGGATGCCATTCTTGTTTTCAATCATTTGTAGTTCGATATCATGTTTGACGGATTCCACTTTTTCTTTTTCGACTCTTCGGGTAATTTCTTTACGAACCTCTCCGATATGTGGTGCAGTGAAGCCTATGGCTTCTGAAAAGAATACGAATTTATATTTCTCCATAAGGCCTCCGCTTTTAATCCAGTGTGAATTCATCCTCATATACTTCCAGTTCAAGTCCGCTTTCGCAGATGCGTACGAGCCACAGGTTTCCCTGTTTCTCAATCAGTTCGACAGCCCTGTATCCTTTGTACGGGCGTATCAGCATGGCAATATCTCCGGCTTTCATAATCAGATTCTTTTTATCCGTAAATAAGTTCAATCAATTGTTCATCTGTCAATGTCCGTATTTCGTTTTCCGTACAGAAATAACAGATGCTTTCATCAATTTCAAATGCGGTGGGATCAAGACCTCTGATGCCGTCCAGCAGATCGAAATTCAGTCTTTCTACGGACACTTTATAGGTATCCCGTTCGTCACTTATTTCGCGTACAGGATAGTTCCTTTCACGATAAGTCAAGGTATCAATAACAGGAGTTACGGGATTCATTGCTTGTGCTTCATGAACCTTCATTTCTTTTACTTCAATCATAGCTTTGTTTTTTATTTAAGTTATACATGACCGGCTCCGGGGAGCCAGTATTTCGATTTCTTGCCTGCCTTTTTGTACTTTGCCTTTAATGGCGCAAGGCTTGGCAGAGAAAAATACCGGAGCGCAGCGAGGATGATTTTTCTTTGCCAACCAGCCCGTAGGGCCGCCTTGCGCATTCAAAGGCAAAGGGCTATGTTTGCGGGCAGGAAGTTGAAATAATGCTAAGATTTTCTTTTGTTCCATTATTGATTATTTCAATCATTTCTTCGTCGGTAAGATATTTGAGGTCTTCTTCCGGGCAATAATGGCAGATACTTTCATGAATTTCTTCCGCCTCTGTATCAGCTTGAACCATTCCGTTGAGCAATGCCTTTTCCAGTTCCGGTAGGGAAATGATATAGAAACCGTAGGTGTCTTTTATCTTTCTAAGGGGATAACTGTCTCCTTTGTATTCGATAGTTTCCAGTGCTTCTTGCCTCGGAGGTAACTTTCGGGCAATTACTTTATAATATTCCGGTGCCAGTTCTTCCAGCCTTTTCCGGTTGAAACGGAATAATTTGAAACCGTTCCATTCAGGAAACAGACTGGTCGGTTCAGCTATTTCATAGCGGATAAGAAATTCATACGCGCCTTCGTTATAGTCACGGTTATCCACGTAGGCGTAGAACGGTGGCAGGGAATGCTGGTTTATAGTCAGGTCTGTAAATGGTTCCCAACCCTCTTCTTCATTGTCACAGGGAGCTATTAATCCGGCGTAAAGATTGTCATTGTTGGCATAAGTTGCCAATGTCAGTTGTACTTCCACTTGTCCGCCCGGATAGAGGTCGGATTGCCAGTATAGTTTATTGGCAGTATTTTTTGTAGTCATATTCATCTTATTTGAATTTGGTTAGTTCTGTTTTTACCAATCGGATTTTTTCTTTCAGTTCATCCTCCTTGCGAAAAGAGGGAGTGCATTTGGTACATCGCATTCCGGTACCCCAACCTATATTATTCATTACCTGCGTTGTCCTTGCTTGTTCCTTTGACAAGGAAGACTCCAAACGGGCAAGTCTGCGCTCTAAGGCTTCTTTCTTTTTATTCATATTCACGTTCTTTTTTTAGTGGTAATAATCAAGAATGGCGGCAACTGTTTCCAGCCACCGCCATTTCCCGTTGGATATTTATGGATGCTCATTGCTTCCTATTTTTGATTCAGCTTTTTCTCGCTTGACATTCCTTAACTTGTAGAGCAAGTGCTGAAACAGCGTCCGGTTGTAAATCCGATAAAAGAAAGTTTCTCCCGTTTCCTTAATGCTTCCGGTAAATGTAACTGATTCACGGTTGACCGGATACTGGAAGAAACTGCCGTTAGTCAGCAGGGTGTATCTTTTCTTTTCTATCATATATAGAAACTTTTGCATATCATCAAACTTATCAGAGCCGGAGAAATATAGGAAATGATGTCTACGAAGACTTAGAAGGATTGCGGCCATATCCTTTCTTGACTTTTGAGTGTTTTCTGCATCATTTCGTTTAGACACCAAGTTACAGATAAACCGTTCTTTACCATCCCTGTGGACGAATGAATAAGGACTGATGAAAGTTTCCCGTTTCGTTTTATCCGTAATGGTGGAGGGCAGTTCCTTTGTAATCTTACCTTTGAACGTAATATGGAGATAATGCTCGTTCATTTGTCGTTCCAGTTCCGCCTGTGGCATTCTGACAGACCGCAGGCCCTTGAAATATCGTCCACCTATTGTGAAGCGGAATGGATATAGACTACCATAATAAGGTTCGCCGACAAAGAACGAATGTCCCTTTAAACGAATAGGCGGTAGTACATCCATGCTGTCATAATAATCTTCCTCTGATATTTCGCTAAATGGTCCGCATAATGATTTCTCATAGATGCGGATCATTTTGTTTATGGTATTATCCGATACTGCAATCAGAAAAGGATTATTTTCTCTGACTTTTAATTCTTCCAGCGTTTCACCACCATAGTCACTATGTACTCCGTCGGACATGGATGTGATACAACTGCCGGAAAAGTAACGTGAATCAATGATGAATTTCAATTGTTCGTTTTTCATGGCTCAGATATTTTGAAGGTTCAACATTCTTTTTGCTGCATATACTGCATTGTGTGTCAACTGGCGTTGCCATGCCTTGTTTTTGGGCGACCATCGGAATCCAGAAGATTTCAGTTCTTTGCGTCTGCTTTCTTCGGGGATGTTATCGAATAGGATTTGTAGGCGGTCTTCCTCGTAGTTCCAGACGAGCGTTCCACCATCAAATGTTACTTCTTTGTTTTCCTGCTCCTTTATCACTTTCAATTTTTCACGCATACGCTGCGCTATTTCAGGGAGTTGGAAGAACTGGTTACGTGCCGTAATGACGGGTTTCTTCACACTGGCATTATATTCAGTAATGAAGTCCACGGCTTTCTGCACAATTTCCACTTCTCCATGATTGGCAAAGGTGCTGACTTTACCGAGAATGCTGTTGACGAACAGTGCCCGATTATAGCCTCTGGCTTTACCGGTATCAATCTCATGGATGGTTTTTGCACTACTTGCGATGTCGCGTTTGAGTCTCTGCCATGCTTCTTCCTGTTTTTCTTCTTCCGGTCTTGTGACTTCAGCCATTCTTTGCATAGCATCCAGATATCTTGTTCGCCAAGTGTGAAATTCTTCATACTTGTTCTGGTAGGCGTTATTCGCTTTTTCGTTTTTATGGAAGTTGAAATTGCTTCGTCCTGTCACCATTGAATTTGCACATCGTGACAAACTGCTGAATAGGGAAGAGACTTTGTTCTTGTAACTCATGATGTAACCTTGCCGCTTCTCTTCAGGAATCTTATCAAGATCTTCATGCAGTTGCTTTTCATAATTCATGATGTCTGTTTCTGCTCTGACATCCGGATCAAAAGAATTCCAACGGTAGGCATCATAAGCGATGTTTTCCAGTCCTTCCAGATAGCCCGGATGTTCGAACTGGGCGACTACCCAGTCTTTAAAATCCGCTTGCTTCAGTTCTTTTTCTACTCCATTCTCATCATAAGTGTGGATATACATGTGCATACCCGTACTTTTCTTACGGAAATGAAAAGACAAGGGAGCGGCATTCGTGTCTTTTCTACGGATGAGTGTGGCACGGTGTGCATTTGCCTTTGTCAATGGGATAATGTTCAAATTCCCGGTCTTGCCTGTGAGGTTTGTTACTTGTCCTTCATAAACCTGCATTGCTGTTGTTTCAGTCATACTTAAATAGTTTTTAATTAAACATAACCGGCTCCGTGGAGCCAGTATTTCGATTTCTTACTTGCCGGGCTGTCCTTTGCCAAGATTGTGCAAGGCTTGGCAGGAAAAAATACCGCAAGCGAAGCGAGGATGATTTTTTCCTGTCCAACCAGCCCGAAGGGCCGCCTTGCTCAATCTGAAGGCAAAGGGCTATATTTGCAGGTAAGAAGTTGAAATATGGAATTAGAACATTAAAGAAATGTTGAAAAAGCCTCAGAATTATTGCTATCGATTGTTTTTTAACTATATTAGCAGCGTTTTATGATTGAATGATTTTGTTCTTAAAAGTCAAGGATGAGCCTTGCTATTCATAATAGTTTGAAATGAGATATGTATATTATTAATTAAACAAATAAAGATTATGAGCAGTCAAAAGAAGAAAATTGTAATTGAGGTTGATCCTTTAATGGCAACTACTACTATCGGATTGGTAAAAGGTATTTTTCCCAGCATTATTAAGCAATTGGAATCGCAAAGTGATAACAAACTTCAGTTTAGCAAAGTTGATGAAATGAGTGAAGTGCTAAATGAAATTTATGAAAAGTGTATAATGGAAACAAGTATCCGGCAGGACCTAAGTAGTCATGTTGAATAAATTATTGTAGTAAGTACTTTTGAAAATGAAAATGGGATGAAATAGACCTGCCGTAGAGAAACTTCGATCTATCTAAAGCAAAGTTCAAAATTTGCCTAATTAACAAAATCACACAACAATAAATTATAAAAGGTATGAACTATATTCAAAACAATTTGCAAGCAGGTGAAGAAATTAAATATAAGGCAGACATTCACTGGTATATTTTCGTGTATCCGGCAGCTTTAATATTATTAGGAGCTTTTTTCTCTTCAGCCCCGGAAGGTATCTTATACTATATTGGTCTGATTCTGTTATTGCTGGGAGTGATTCAACTGGTAAAGAGAGTTCTTTTTAAAATGGGGGCAGAATATATTGTAACCAATAGAAAAGTAGTATTGAAATCGGGTCTCTTTAGTCGTGACGCCCTTGAATTGACATTGAATAAATGTGAGGGGTTACGAATAACTCAAAGCGCTTTAGGGCGTATATTGGGTTTTGGGGCTATCGTTGTGACGACAGGTGGTGCTGCAAATACATTTAAGTTTATTGCCGATCCGATGAGGTTTAGAAATGAAATTAATGCTCAACTTTAACTGTTTAAAGAGAATTTTGAAAAAGCAAAGAGAGGATATACAGAATTCCTGATATATCCTCTCTTTGTTTTTATCTTGCAAGGCGCTCCTTAACATTGTTCATTGATTCTTTAATGCTGGAATTCATTACTCTTGCATAATGTTGGGTCATGCGTGTGGAAGAATGTCCCAACATGGCAGAAACGTCTTGTAACGGTACATTGTTGGCAAGTGTGATAGTAGTGCCGAACGTATGTCTGGCCGTATGCGTAGTGAGGTTTTTCTTAATTCCGCAGAAATCAGCAATTTCCTTGAGATAACTGTTCATTTTCTGATTGCATAATACAGGCAGGCAGCATCCCTTTTTTATGCATCTTGGATGGTCCTCATATTTTTTTAAGATGGCGAGAGGGACGGGGAGAAGTGGAACATTACTGATAGAAGATGCTTTGCGACGACGTTCCAATTTAATTCTTCCTTTTCTTATCCACCAATCTCCATTGTTATCCTGCATGAGGTTTTCTTTGTTAAGAGTAGATACGTCTGAAAATGCCAGCCCAGTGAAGCAAGCAAAGACAAAAATATCTCTGACCAGTCCTAAACGTGGTACAGTGAATTCTTTTTTCATAATGACTTGCAGTTCGTCATAAGTAAGAAACATCGGGTCTGTTTCATCCTGTTCCATCTTGTATCCATAAAAAGGATTCGTTCGCATCCAATCCCTTGCCAGAGCCATATTAGTGAATCTTTTGAAGCACTTCATATATCGGACGATGGTATTACGACATAAATTTGCTTCTGTTTTTAAATATAAATCGAATGCTTTTATAAACTCAGGACTTAGTTCATAGAAAGTAATATCCTCTTTATCATAGAATTCGGGGATAGCCTTTTGCAGTTTCCTCACGACATTCTTATAACGGTTGATAGTGACAGGTGCATAGTCAATATTAACCACGGCTTCCATCTCTTTAATTCCTTCCTGCATGGTAGCGATTAACGTGCGCATTTCCGTATCTTTCCCAAATACGCGTTTCAATATTAAAGTAGGAGTGATCAAAGCTTGTTCTAACAGCAATTCTTTATGCTTTTCAAGTGCACGTGCACTTAGTTCTGCAATGTAATTGTTCAGTTCATTAGAAGCTCTGTCTTTTCCTTTGCTACATCCTTTTGCAGCATTCCAAAGTTTGAGAGGTATGCTCCTTTGGATGCGGGCATCATCATAATTACCGTTAATTGTAACACGCATTAAAATTGGCGCTTCGCCGTTTTTCAATAATTTCGTTTTGAGAACGAAAAAAAGAATGTTCATTGTTCCTTGTTTCATGACCTTTGTTTTTAGAAGTGGTACATTCAGTTGTTTCGTCAAATCCGATTGTTACGGAAAAACAAGTGTGAGAAAATATTAAATTCGGTGGCTTTTTTATAGGGATATCGAAAAAGCCATAGAAAAACCACTGATTTTTGGTTCATAGTGCCTTTTGTATCCTCGGTTCAATTCCTTGTTTATACAAGTAAAAAAGTTCCCGAAAAAAGAATAATTTTTCATTTCCTTACATTTTTTCGTTTCATTCGAACAGGTGTGCAAAACTACTTTTTTGCTCCTAAAGATGAGATTTGTAAATTTCTGAATAACAGTGAAGTATGATGTATTTTGTGGCTTTTTTATATGGCTTAGAAAAGACCACTGAATTAACCGATTTCAAATACTCTAATATGAACTAAATTGCGTATGGAGGGATAAAAAGAAACCCTTGAATTATCTCTAATTCAAGGGTTTAACCAAAATAATCTGAATCGATTGTGGTGCCACCAGGAATCGAACCGGGGACACAAGGATTTTCAGTCCTTTGCTCTACCAACTGAGCTATGGCACCTTGCTTGTTTGCGGGTGCAAAGATAGATATATTTTTTAATTCCGCAATAGCTCGGCACGAATTTTTTTATCATTATCTGAAGTAGGGTGATATTCTCGTTCTTTTGGTAGAATAATTATGTAGGTAAAAGATTAAAATATCCGGCATTTTTTATAAATTTACGCTCTCAAACCATACAAACAATATAAAAGGGTTCTAATGCAATGGAATTATTGATGTTTATTATAGCTATTTTAGCCCTCTACCTTATATATACAAAGGTAAAGTATCGGTCGGTGAAGAAAGATCTGATAGAGAAAGAGGCTAAAAACCAACAATCTACTATTGTTCTACAAAATATCAATGCTTACTTCTTATTGATAGATACCGATTTTGTAGTTCAAAAGACCAATTATTACTCGCTCAACGGACTCCCTGTGCCCCAAGATGGAATGACGAAAAGAGTAGGCGAACTACTACATTGCCGAAATGCCATTGCGGCTGGTGAATGTGGCAAGAATGAACAGTGTAAGCTGTGCTGCATCCGCATGGCGATAGGCAAAGCTTTTCGTGCAAAGGCAAACTTCAAAAAGCTGGAAGCCTCCATGAAACTGCTGAGCAGTGATGAAAAAACGGTGACCCCATGCGATGTTTCCGTCTCTGGTACATATCTCAATGTAAAAGGAAAAGACCATATGCTGCTGACCGTGTATGATGTGACGGAAATGAAAAATATGCAGAGGCTGCTGGATATGGAAAGAGAGAATTCCATCTCTGCCGAGAAGTTGAAGTCCGCTTTTATAGCCAATATGAGTCACGAAGTGCGTACTCCGCTGAATGCGATTGTCGGATTTTCGGGATTGATGGCTACGGCTACCACCGAAGAAGAGAAGAAAATGTATGTCGACATCATTGCCGAGAACAACGAACGTCTGTTGCGTCTGGTCAATGATATCTTTGATCTTTCGCAGATTGATGCAGGAAATACGAATTTTACCTATTCGGAGTTTGACGTCAACGACTTACTGAGAGAACTGGATGGGGTCTATCGGATGAAATTGAATGATAAGCCGTCGGTGAAGTTGATATGCGAGTCGCACATGGAACCAATCATGATGCATTCGGAACGGCAGCGCATCAGTCAGGTAATATCGAACTTGCTGAACAATTCGATAAAATTCACCCATGAGGGTGAAATCCGTTTCGGTTGCCGGATGGAAGGGACGGATAAAGTCTATTTCTACGTTTCGGATACGGGTATCGGCATACCCAAAGAAGAACAAAACTCGATATTCTCGCATTTTAAGAAGCTGGATAGAGAAGTGCCCGGAACGGGGCTTGGCCTGACACTTTCGCAACGGATTATCAGTGAACTCGACGGAAAGGCCGGATTAGAATCGGAAGTAGGCAAAGGTTCCACTTTCTGGTTTGTACTGCCCATGACGGCGAAACAGGAGATAAGCAAATAAGTAACCTAGTTGATATAAAAAGAGATTGTCCGGAAAGTAATGTCTGCTTTTGGAGCTTACATACTTTTCGGACACACTCTGCAAAATTACTACAGTTAAAGATGCTGTTCAGTCGCTAGGGCTTTGGTGCATCCTTGTTTATGTTTCCATTTCTGGGAGATGCCGGAGATGTGGGAGATGCCGGAGATGAAGCACCTGTAGCTGAGGCTTTGATGCTCGAATTGGCTGCTCCCGAACCTACCGAACCGGGATTGCTGGAACTGATAGGAGTGGTGGAAGAAGCAGGATGAATCTCGCCCGTGCTACTTGCAGCTACACCGGCAACGGCTGGCTGAGCATTTACCTCCCAGTGGAACGGTTCGAAGTTTGAGTTAGGATCTACCCACGACGGCTTCTTTGCGGCATAGATGATAAACGGAGCAACGACAACCACGATAGCACCGATAATCAATACCGAGAACCAAACCGTATTGCTACCCGTAGAAATCTGGCTCGGCGGGATGAAGCTAAGTATAAACGCCAGCAATGATCCGCAGAAACCGAGTCCGCCTACAAACCACATCAAGCCGTTGCCCGACTTACCGATGCGGAACGGACGGTTGAGCTTCTTCATCTTATAGCGAAGTGCGATGGCTCCGGAGAACATCAACAGATACATAATAAGGTAGAGAATGACTGTCAACTGCGAAAGAATCTGATAGAAACTCTGCACAGAAGGCATCACGACGAACAGCAAACTCAATACCGTTACCGCCAACCCCTGCACGAACAGGATATTCTTCTGCACTCCCAGCTTATTTGTTTTCTGGAAGAACGGAGGCATATAACCCGCTTTACCCACAGCGAAGATACCTTTTGACGGACCTGCAACCCACGTCAGCACACCTGCCAATACTCCAAACGCCAGAGCGATGGCGATGATAGGTGACAACCAAGAAGCATGGATATACTTGAAGTAATTATCGAAGCCGACAAGCAAACTCTGAGTCAGGTTGATGTCTTTGGCAGGGATGATGACACCCAGTGCGAAAGTACCCAGCACGAAGATAAGCACTGTGATGAGCGCACCGATAAATACTGCTTTCGGGTAGTTCTTGGACGGATTATCTACGTCTTTCACGTGGATACCGCCCATCTCCATACCTGCATAAAACAGGAAGATACTGGCAGCAAGCACCACATTATCGAAGTTGGTGAAATCGGGGAAGAAGCTACTGTGGAAGTCCATATTGGAGTGTCCGCCGGTTGCCAGATAAATGATGCCGAGGATAATCAGCAGGGCAGCCGGAATAATGGTGCCGACCATACCGCCGATTTTGGCTACTTTACCCACCCAGCTCATGCCTTTCAGCGAAATGAAGGTAGCCAGCCAGTAGATGATAAGTACGACTACAAGCGTGTAATACTTGTTGTTTGCCAGTGACATATCATGCACGTCGTTCATACCGATAAAGGCGATGGATACCGCACCGAATGTCAATACCGTCGGATACCAGATGGTACTTTCAATCCATTGCACCCAGATGGCGAGGAATCCCAGTTTCTTGCCGTAGGCTTCGCCTACCCACCGGAACACACCACCCTGTTTATCCTGAAACATAGCCGCCAGCTCTGCTGCAACGAGCGATGTAGGGATAAGAAACACGATAGCTGCAAAAAGATAATAAAAGGCCGAGCTCATTCCATATACGGCCTCGGCTGGTAGCCCACGCAAAGACACTACCGCTGTAACGTTCATGATAGCTAGGGTGAATACTCCCAGCTTCACTGCATTTTTAATATTTGCCATAAGTTAAGGTTTTAAGTGAAAAATGTTTTAAAGTCAGTGTATAAACAACGTTTAGCATAAGATGTTTTCACGTTCCCCTTCAAAGTTCGTTAATTAACATCGGTGAATCGGCCTTTTTTCAACCTCCGTCCGCTTCTGTCGAAACAATCGCTTTTGTTGATTGTTCCTAAGTTTTATAAATCACATAAGTACCATAATAGTATAAACTAGGCAGTTATGAAATCAGCGCTTTCCGATTTTGTTTTAATGAAGCAGGGGATTTATGGTGTTCTCCATGTTATCATATTAATATTGTCCCTTTCTCTGGTCATTAGTATTTCGGTGGATACTTTTGAGGGAATTCCTTTCTACACGCAACCTTCGTATATGAAGGTGCAGTTGTGGATTTGCCTCTGGTTTCTTTTCGACTTTGTTCTGGAGTTTTTTCTGGCGGAGCATAAAGGGCGTTATCTCCGTACGCACTTCATCTTTCTGTTGGTTTCCATCCCCTACCAGAATATTATCGCCTATTATGGCTGGACCTTTTCGCCCGAAGTCACCTACTTGCTTCGCTTCATTCCCTTGGTGAGGGGAGGGTATGCGCTCGCCATCGTGGTGGGCTGGCTCACTTACAGCCGGGCTTCGAGCTTGTTCGTCTCTTATCTGGTGACGTTGCTCGCTACGGTTTATTTCTCCAGTCTGGCATTCTTTGTGTTCGAGCATAAAGTGAATCCTTTGGTGAGCAACTACGGCGACGCTTTGTGGTGGGCATGGATGGATGTCACCACTGTGGGGTCGAACATCATAGCGCAAACGGCAACCGGAAAGGTACTTTCCATAGTGCTGGCGGCTTTGGGCTTGATGATGTTTCCTGTCTTTACGGTCTATATCACCAATCTGGTGGAGAAGTCGGAGAAACGGAAAAAAGAGGATGAGAAGAAAGAAGAACAACAACAAAAAAAGGTTGCCACCCCGTGAGGTAGCAACCTTCGCTTTTTTCATAAAGAGAGATAGAAAAAATTTAATCAGTCACAGTCAGACGGTTATCACCAAATACATTCAATCCTAATTTATTCATGATGTACTGGATAGCCAACTGTGCCTTTACCGAGTTGCCCGATCCGTCCAAAGGAGGAGCGAACGCAGCGATGCCGAATTGTCCGGGCAATATACCCATCACGCCACCGCCTACGCCAGTCTTGGCAGGAATCCCCGAAGTGTACATCCAGTCGCCCGTATGCTCGTAGAAACCTACTGCGGCAATCATTGCCGTGATTTTAGGAGCAAGGCTGGAGTCGAAAACTTCTTTCTTCGTCACCGGATTCACACCGCCGTTGGCAATTGTTCCGGCAGCGATGGAAAGCTGCGAAGCAGTAACTCCCAATGAACACTGACGCGTATAAAGGTCGAGCGACATATCCGGATCGTCGTAGATGCGATTATAGTTCTTCAGCAGCCACGCAATGGAGCGGTTGTTGAAGTTCGTATCCGATTCGGATTTATACAGTTCTTCAATCAACTGGGGAGCGCTTCCGCACAAGTCGGTCACGTTCTCCACGATGGCATCCCATTTCTTTGCCGAATCTCCCAGTGGCTTCACCATGCTGCAAGCGGCGATGGCACCGGCGTTCACTAGCGGAGTAGACGGATGGTCGTTCTCAAGCAGGATGGCGATGATGGAGTTGAAGGGCAATCCGGTGGCGTCGGCACCAATCTTGTCCAGAATCTCCTTCGCACCATATTGGCGCAATGCCAGAATAGCCGTATGAACTTTCGATACGGATTCGATGCCGAAGCGGTAGTCGGTGTCTCCCACATGGATGGTCTGCCCGTCGAGCAGGCAGACACTAATTCCAAAGAGATCTTTGTCGACATTGGCGAGGTAAGGGATATAGTCGGCGTTCTTGCCGCCAGTATTGCTCTTTACCTGCTCGTATGCCTCCTGTACCACATCTTTCAATTGAGCGAGTGTTACTTTCTGATCCATAAGTTATTTTTCTGTTTTGTGACGACGGCCGCCATGGTTGAACATTTTTGCTTCTACCGGAAGATTCTTGTCCTGAGCCATACGGGTAGGAGTGGGGTATTCCAGTTTTTCAAGTTCGGCAATGGCGTTGTTGATGTCGCCTAGCAGCATATCTGCCATGTCTCGGCTGAATCCTTGGCGGACAACGACACGCATCACTACATAATCGTCGAGTTTGGAAGGCAATGTGTAAGCCGGAACCATCCAACCGTGCTGAGCCAGTTTGTCTTGCAGGTCGTACAAAGTCCATTTTGCCGATTGAGCATACTCAGGCTTCAAGTACCAGATGAACAGCGGGTTCACTACATCTTCGGAGTAGTTGACGAACGGAACCATCTTGGCAATCTCGTCGTGGATATACTGGGCAATCTTCAAGGAGTTGTACTGCACTTCTTTGTATCCTTGGAATCCCAAACGGATGAATTGGTAGTACTGACCCAGAATCTGAGCGGCAGGACGGGAGAAGTTCAAACCTACCTGAGTGATGTTAGCTCCCAGATAATTTACGCTGAAGGACATTTCTTCGGGCAGATATTCTTTGCCTTTCCATACCACCCAGCCGAGTCCCGGATATACCAGACCGAACTTATGACCGGATACGCTGATGGAAAGCACCCATTTGAGGCGGAAGTCCCATTTCTTTTCCGGATAGAGGAAAGGAAGGATGAAGCCGCCACTGGCAGCGTCTACGTGGATAGGTATGTCATAGCCGGTCTTGGCGTTGTAAGCATCGAGTGCTTGGTCGAGTGCTTCCACGTCGTCGTTCAGTCCGGTCCACGTCACACCTTGGATGGGCACGATGCAGATGGTGTTCTCGTCACACATCTTCAAGGCTTCTTCGGGGTCGAGCGTGGTCTTTTCGAGGGTCAAAGGCACTTCACGCATTTCAATCTGCCATAGCTGTGCAAACTTCTCCCAAACTACCTGGAAACCTGTTGAGATTACAAAGTTAGGTTTGTCGAACGGTTTGCCCTGAGCTTGTCTTTTCTTGCGCCAGCGCAGCCAAGCAGCTACGCCACCCAGCATACAAGCTTCCGAAGAACCGATAGCCAGCGCACCTGTTTTCCAAGTGTCTTTTTCGGGAGAGTTCCACAGGTTGGCAACGATGTTGATACATTTACCGTTCATCACTGCGATGCGCGGATATTCCGTTTCATCAATGTAGTTGATGTTGATGGCTTCGTTCATCAATTTGGTGGCATAATCGTCCATATAGGTGGTGACGAAAGTGGCCAGATTCAGGCGTGGCTGGGTTTGGGCAAATGTTTCGTCTTTCACCATCTGATAGGCAATTTCGGGGGTTGTAGGCCCATCGGGGATTCTCTCTACGGGAGAGGGCTGTAACATTCTGTCTGAACCAAACGCATCTGTTTTTGCATCACCTTTTCTGAAATTTAAATCTTCCATACTAATTTTGTTATAT
Organism: uncultured Bacteroides sp.; assembly: GCF_900547205.1. Taxonomy (GTDB): domain Bacteria; phylum Bacteroidota; class Bacteroidia; order Bacteroidales; family Bacteroidaceae; genus Bacteroides. The sequence continues at coordinate 180 of NZ_URFY01000020.1, read as the reverse complement.
TAAAGGTTTAGGGCGGCGGGGAGTTTCCCCGTCGAATTTCCCACAACAACAGACGTCTGATTTTAAAGTTTAGGGGTTTTACATTATTTGGCGTTTATTAAGGGGGAGAGGGCGGTGGTTTCATATCCTTGCGGAGTTGAACAATTTATCAATGTGCTAATGTGCCAATATGCTAATGGC
>NZ_URFY01000019.1 GCF_900547205.1 uncultured Bacteroides sp. | reverse complement strand
CGGCTACGGCAGGACGCAACTTCACCGTGCTGGGTAAGAACATTAAAGTGACCGGAACCGACGCTTCGGTGGGCATTACGCTGACTTCTGCGGCTACCTCCACCGTCACAAAGCTCGACCTCGATATGTTGGTGGTGAACGACCCGTCACGACTCATCATCCTGTTGCCTGCCAACCTCAAAGACGGTGAATATACACTGACGGTGACCACTCAGTTTGCCGGCGGAAAAACATTGTTGAAATCTCCGCGCCACGCTTCGCAAACTATCTATATTGGCGAAGCACCCTCAGGAGGCGGTTCGGGCGATGGCGGCGGTGGTGATGAAACTCCTGATCCGGCGATATAGACACCGGATAGATTTGACAAGCCTTCCTCTATAGGCTATGGAGACAGACTCCATAGGGTATAGAGGAAGGCTCGATAGAACTATATAGGCAGGCTCGATAGGGTATGGAGGCAGAGAAGAATTGGAAGATATGAACCTAACTTATTTCTGTTATTAAGCAGATGTTGCTTTACTTTAAGCGTCCCGAGTCAGTTATAACACATATTAAGACGTATAGTTTGCACATCTTGTTTCAGAAAGGTACATTTGCGGCTCTATTCTATTAAACCACTGGGAAACTAGATGTACCATAAAAGAAAAATCAGAGTATACATAGCATGGATGTTGTTCATGACATTCCTTCCCTTCTTTGTAGTGAAGACCTTTCACTATCACGGAAGCGAAGGCGAAACGTCATGTTCCGATACCCGCCACGCGTCTCACAATCATTCCGATGGCTGTGCGATATGTAAGTACTCCCTTTCTCTTTTCACCGAACCCCAGCCATTAGAATTTCATTTTTCACAGGCGCTCATTCCTTATGAGCTGATTATTCCTCTGGATAAGGTCGTTTGTAGGCGGACTTATTCGCATCAACTTCGCGCACCGCCCGTGGCTTGATTACATATTCAACCTTTTCAATGAAGGCAGGTCGAACTTCGACTTGTCCCATCATTTATTTTACACTTAAAACAAAAGATTGTAATTGATGCGTATCGGAACTATTTCGGGCGTACTGGGGCTATTCCTGTCCCTGTCCGTCCATGCGCAACAGAAGTCCGATTCAATCAAGAGCATGCTTCTGCCTGATGTGGTGGTGACGGAAACGTACCAGCAGCGTCAAGCCCGGAAGTCTGCACTTACGGTTGAAGTGGCAGATAAGGATTTTCTGCGCAAACATTTTACTGGAAACTTCATGCAGGCAATGCAAAACATTCCCGGCGTGCAAGCAATGGATATCGGCTCAGGATTCTCCAAACCGATGATTCGCGGAATGGGATTCAACCGAATTGCCGTTCTGGAAAACGGAATCAAGCAGGAAGGCCAACAATGGGGTGCCGACCACGGGTTGGAGCTGGATGCTTTCAACATCGAAGCGGTCAATGTACTGAAAGGGCCTGCTTCGCTGCTATACGGAAGCGATGCAATGGGTGGAGTGATTGATATTATACCTCCGGCTGTGCCTGCTGATAACAGTGTGTTCGGAGATGTCACCCTCTTGGGTAAGTCTGTCAATGGAACCATCGGCGGCTCGTTGATGCTCGGAATTAAGAAGAATGCCTGGTATTCCCATATCCGCTATTCGGAACAGCACTTCGGCGATTACCGCATTCCTACGGATTCTATCGTCTATCTGACACAGAGAATCCCTATCTACGGGCGGAAATTGAAGAACACAGCAGGTGTTGAACGTAATATCGGGCTCTTCACCCAATATCAGAAAGACGGATATAAAGCGAACATCTCCGTGAGCAACGTATATCAGAAGGCAGGTTTCTTTCCGGGTGCACACGGTGTGCCGGATGCTTCGCGAGTGCAGGACGATGGTGACAGCCGGAATATTGAATTGCCATCCAGCAAGGTGAATCATCTCAAAGTGACCACCCATCAGCAATATGCGTGGGAGAAGCTTATCCTGTCAGCAGATTTGGGTTTCCAGAACAATCACCGTGAGGAATGGAGTGCTTTCCATACCCATTACGGCTCGCAACCTGCACCGGAAAAAGACCCGGATAAGGAACTGGCTTTCAACTTAAACACTTATAGTGCTTCGGTGAAAGCCCGTCTGGTTGGTTCTTCTTCGTGGGAGCATACGTTTGGGATGGATGGACAGCATCAACGGAACGACATTGACGGTTATTCATTCCTCTTGCCGAAATACAACCGCACCACTGCCGGAATGCTTTGGCTTACCACCTATCGGCCTAATAATGTACTCTCTGTCAGTGGCGGAGTGAGGTATGACTACGGGCATATCAATATCTCTTCACATGAGGATGCTTATCTTGCCGATTATCTCAAATCGCAAGGATACGACCAGAAGCAGATAGACTTCTATAAGTGGAACAGCCACGCCGTGACGGAGAACTTCGGAGATTATTCCCTTTCTCTCGGTCTGGTGTGGACTCCATCGGACAGGCAGATGGTAAAAGTGAATGTCGGGCGTAGCTTCCGATTGCCCGGTGCGAACGAACTTGCTGCCAACGGTGTGCATCACGGTACGTTCCGCCACGAGCAGGGCGATGCAAACTTGAAGTCTGAACAAGGTTGGCAACTGGATGCTTCTTATAATCTCAATTATAAAAGCATATCCTTTGCCGTTTCTCCTTTCGCGAGCTGGTTCAGCAACTACATCTTCCTGCGTCCCACCGGTGAGTGGTCTGTGCTTCCGCACGCCGGACAAATCTACCGTTATACAGGTGCCGAAGCTCTCTTCGCAGGGGCTGAAGCATCGGTAGATATCCGGTTTCTGCGCAACTTCAATTATCGCATCTCCGGTGAATACGTCTATACCTACAATTGCGACGAGCATATTCCGTTGAGCTTTTCTCCGCCTGCCAGTATGCGAAACACGCTGACCTGGCAGAAAAGTAGATATATGCTTTATGCGGAATGGCAAAGTATCGCTTGCCAGAATAGGGTAGACCGCAACGAAGACCGTACGTCCGGTGCGAACTTGTTTCACTTGGGCGGTTCATTGAATATCCCCATCGGCGGAAGCAGTGAAATAGAAATCACCCTGACCGCCCGGAACATTTTCGATACCCGCTATTACAATCACCTTAGTTTCTACAGGAGAGTTGAAATCCCCGAACCGGGACGCAACTTTCAGTTATTAATCAAAATTCCATTTAAAAAATTACTATAATGAAAACAAAATTCTATCTCCCGATAATCTGCCTTTTGGCAATCTCTTCTTTTGTATTTATCTCTTGTGACAAGGATGAAGACAGTGACACGACCAAACCTGTGATTCTGCTTAACGAACCGGAGGAAGGGCAGGCACTGCAAATAGGAAATACACATGGCGTGCATTTCGAAATGGACTTGTCCGATGACGTAATGCTGAAATCCTATAAGATTGAAATACACAGTAACTTCGATCATCATACGCATAGTAGAAGCAATGCCGCAAGTGATGCTAAAGAAACCGTAGATTTCAGTTTCAACAAGGCTTATGATGTGCCCGGACAGAAAACGGCACATATCCATCATCATGATATTAAAATCCCTGCAAATGCGACTCCCGGAGATTATCACCTGATGGTCTATTGCACGGATGCCGCAGGAAACGAATCTTATATTGCCCGCAATATTGTATTAAGCAACGATGTAGAAGACGAAGATCATCATCACGGAGAGTAATTAATGTGATTTGTTATTTTCTAAATAAGGGGGAGAGCGACTAGGCTCTCCTTTTTTATGACTATGTTATTTTATCTCTCTTTTTGCCCGCATAATCCTTTTTCTTTTCCGAAATGTAATCTTGATTACACTTTTAATGTTTCGAAACCCTTACTTTTGTGAAAAATACTTTTTCTTATGATGAAGTTACCTATAATAAATCGAATCTTGCCTTCGTTCAAATGGAAGGTAGTGGCCCTCATTGTGGGAGGCGTTATTATTGGCGGAGGAGCATTGTTCATGTATATGCTCAGGGCACATACGTACTTGGGAGACGACCCGGCTGCATGTGTGAACTGTCACATCATGAGTCCTTATTATGCGACGTGGTTTCATAGTTCCCATGCCCGTGATGCAACGTGCAATGATTGTCATGTGCCGCATGAAAATGCAGTAAAGAAATGGACGTTCAAAGGAATGGACGGAATGAAACACGTGGCTGCGTTTCTCACCAAAAGCGAGCCGCAGGTGATTCAGGCGCATGAAGCCAGTTCGGAAGTGATAATGAACAACTGTATCCGCTGTCACACACAGCTCAACACTGAGTTTGTAAAAACCGGGAAGATAGACTACATGATGTCTCAGGTAGGAGAGGGAAAAGCTTGCTGGGACTGTCATCGTGATGTGCCGCATGGCGGTAAGAACTCCCTGTCGAGTACTCCGGGTGCCATCGTACCCCTTCCCGAATCGCCAGTGCCCGAATGGTTGCAGAAAATGGTGAGTAGCAAAAGTAAATAAGAAAAATAAAACAATAAAACCGATATACAATGGAAAAGAAATTAAAATCATGGCAAGGATGGCTATTGTTCGGAGGATCAATGGTCGTTGTATTTGTTTTGGGATTATGCGTTTCTGCGTTGATGGAACGGAGGGCGGAAGTAGCCAGCATTTTCAACAATCGCAAGACGGAGATGAAAGGAATCGTAGCACGTAATGACCTCTTCAAGGATGATTTCCCACGCGAATATCAGACCTGGACGGAGACGTCAAAGACCGATTTCGAAAGTGAATTTAACGGGAATGTAGCAGTAGACGTGTTGGAGAAACGCCCCGAAATGGTAATTCTTTGGGCGGGATACGCTTTCTCGAAAGACTATTCCACTCCACGCGGACATATGCACGCTATCGAAGATATGACTGCGTCTCTCCGCACAGGTGCACCGATGAAGCCGACCGAAGGCCCTCAACCGGCTACTTGCTGGACGTGTAAGAGTCCGGATGTTCCCCGCATGATGGAAGCATTGGGTGTAGATTCTTTCTATAATAATAAGTGGGCGGCAATGGGTTCCGAAATCGTCAATCCGATTGGTTGCTCCGATTGTCACGACTCCGAGACGATGAATCTTCACATCAGCCGTCCGGCATTGATTGAAGCTTTCCAACGTCAGGGAAAAGACATCACACAAGCCACTCCGCAGGAAATGCGTTCGTTGGTATGTGCGCAATGTCACGTAGAATATTACTTCAAGGGTGATGGCAAATATCTGACTTTCCCGTGGGATAAGGGTTTCACGGTAGAGGATATGGAAGCCTATTATGATGAGGCTGGCTTCTATGATTATATCCATAAATTGAGCCGTACTCCGATTCTGAAAGCTCAGCATCCTGATTATGAAATCTGCCAGATGGGTATTCATGGGCAAAGAGGGGTTTCTTGTGCCGATTGCCATATGCCCTATAAAAGTGAGGGTGGCATGAAGTTCAGCGATCACCATATCCAAAGCCCGTTGGCAATGATAGACCGTACGTGTCAGGTGTGCCACCGCGAAAGCGAAGAGACGCTGCGCAACAACGTTTACGAACGTCAACGCAAAGCGAACGAAATACGCAACCGTCTGGAACAGGAACTAGCCAAAGCACACATCGAAGCTAAGTACGCATGGGACAATGGTGCGACAGACGACCAGATGAAAGATGTTCTTGCCCTGATTCGTCAGGCACAATGGCGTTGGGATTTTGGAGTGGCTTCTCACGGAGCAGCTTTCCATGCACCGCAGGAAATTCAGCGAATCCTTTCTCATGGACTCGACCGTGCTATGCAAGCTCGTTTGGCTGTATCCAAAGTTCTGGCAAAACATGGATTTACGGGAGACGTCCCGATGCCTGACATCTCAACAAAGGGTAAGGCACAGGAATATATCGGCTTGGATATGGAAGCCGAGAAAGCAGCGAAAGAGAAGTTTATGAAGACGGTTGCTCCGGAATGGTTGGAGAAAGCAAAAGCTAGCGGTCGTTTGGCAAAAGGATAATACACATTACATCTGTAAGATAAAACAACTGTATATATAAGATAAAGGAACTGAATAAATAATTATGTGGAACAAACCGTGGGGTTATAAAGAAGGATTAATGATTGGCGCAGGACTACTGATAATAGGTGTCCTGCTGCAAATCGCTGTGGGTGGCATCAATTGGAGTCTGTTCGCCTATCCGGTCAATGTGATTGTGCTGGTGGTTTACGTTATTGGGTTGATAGCCATGCACCTTCTTCGTAAGCGAGTTTATCTGTTCGGATGGTTGAGCCATTATTCCGCAGCCGTTTCCGCCCTGCTATGGGTGGTCGGGCTGACAGTGATTATGGGTTTAATCCGGCAGGCACCTTCCGGTCATGCTCATAACGATATATTGGGATTCTCGCAGATGATCTCTTCATGGCCTTTCGTTTTGCTTTACTTCTGGATGGTCACCGCACTGGGGCTGACAATCCTTCGTGCCAGTTTCCCTTTCAGGATTCGTCGTCTTTCGTTTCTGCTCAATCACATCGGGTTATTCATTGCATTGATAGCTGCCACTTTGGGCAATGCCGATTTGCAACGACTGAAAATGACTACCCGAATGGGCAATGCCGAATGGCGGGCTACCGATGATAAAGGACATCTCATAGAGCTTCCTTTAGCCATCGAACTAAAGGACTTCACTATCGACGAATATCCCCCTAAACTAATGCTGATTGACAATGAAACAGGACGTGCACTTCCGGAGAAATCCCCCGTGCATCTGTTGCTTGAGGAAGAGGTCACAAACGGAAGTTTGCAGGACTGGCAGTTGACTATCGAACAGTCTATTCCAATGGCTGCTTCTGTGGCTACCGCCGATACAATAAGGTTTACCGAATTTCATTCAATGGGAGCAACCTATGCTGTTTATCTGAGAGCTGTGAATCAGGAAAAAGGGATCACTCGTGAAGGTTGGGTGAGCTGTGGTAGTTTTGTCTTTCCTTATAAAGCAATCCGGCTCGACTCGCTGACCAGCCTTGTGATGCCGGAACGTGAACCGCAACGGTTTGCATCCGAAGTGAAAATCTATACACAGGAAGGAACAGTGACGGAAGGAACCATCGAAGTGAACCGCCCCATGGAGGTGGAAGGATGGAAAATCTATCAGCTTAGTTACGATGAATCGAAAGGAAGATGGAGCGATGTCAGCGTCTTTGAGTTGGTGCGCGACCCGTGGTTGCCATTCGTTTACGCAGGAATCATCATGATGATGCTTGGAGCGGTCTGCTTGTTTGTAAATGCACAAAAGAGAAAAGAGGAGGAAAAGGCATGAGTTGGGACTACTTTATACTGTTTGCAATAGCCGCATTGGTTTGCTGGGGTTTGGGAGCATTTGCAGCCTGGAAAGGAAAGAAGCCGGGATGGGCATACGGATTTACTTTGCTGGGATTAGCCATCTTCTTCAGTTTCATCCTCAGTATGTGGATATCTCTGGAACGTCCGCCGATGCGGACGATGGGGGAGACTCGCTTATGGTATTCCTTCTTCCTTCCGTTGGCGGGATTGATTACATATGTGCGTTGGAAATATAAATGGATACTCAGTTTCAGTTGCATCCTCTCGCTGGTATTTATCTGTATCAATATCTTCAAGCCGGAGATTCATAATAAAACATTGATGCCTGCTTTGCAGAGCCCGTGGTTTGCGCCTCATGTCATTGTGTATATGTTTGCATACGCCATGTTGGGAGCGGCAGCAGTGATGGCTGTTTATCTGCTTTGGTTCAAGAAGAAGGATATTGAGCGCAAAGAGATGGATTTATGTGATAATCTCACGTATGTCGGTCTGGCATTTATGACGTTGGGTATGCTTACCGGAGCTATCTGGGCGAAAGAGGCTTGGGGACATTACTGGGCTTGGGACCCGAAAGAGACCTGGGCGGCAGCTACTTGGTTTGCTTATCTTGTATATATCCATTTCCGGTTGGGCAAGCCGCTAAAAGCTCGTCCGGCATTAATTATCATATTAGTTGCATTCGTTTTATTACAAATGTGCTGGTACGGGATCAATTATCTTCCGTCGGCACAGGGAGTCAGTGTACACACTTACAATTTGAATTGAAATATAAAAATCATTTAAACTACAATATTGATGAAAACATTTTATTGGTCATTAGTGCTTACGATGCTATTGCCAAGCATGGCATACACACAAAACACGGAGAAGGAAAACGAGTTCTCGATGTCTATGCAAATCAGACCTCGGGCGGAGTATCGGAATGGCGCATTGTTTCCGCGTCTTGAAGGACAGAAATCAGCGTCGTTTATTAATAATCGTGCCCGTTTGTCTTTGGATTACAAACGTTCGGATTTGGAAATAAAGATGTCGGCACAGCACGTCGGCGTGTGGGGGCAAGACCCGCAGGTAGATACCAACGGACGATTCATTTTGAATGAAGCTTGGGCGAAGCTCGATTTCAGACAAGGTTTCTTTGCACAACTGGGTCGTCAGACCTTATCATACGACGATGAACGTATCTTGGGCGGATTGGACTGGAACGTGGCAGGTCGTTATCATGATGCGTTGAAGTTGGGATATGCCAACAAGAAGAATCAGTTGCACCTGATTCTTGCTTTCAATCAGAATAAAGAGAAGTATGCCGGTGGCACTTATTATGATTCTTCTGTTGGTCAACCTTATAAGAATATGCAAACCGTCTGGTATCATTATCAGTCAGACAACAAACCCTTCGGAGCTTCCCTGCTTTTCATGAATCTGGGATTGGAAACGGGAGATAAGACTACGGAGGATTCTCACACACGCTATCTGCAAACAATGGGTACCTATCTTACCTACAAGCCCGGTAGTTGGAATCTGGATGCTGCTTTCTATTATCAGATGGGTAAGAATAAATCAGCTCAGAAAGTCTCGGCTTACATGGCAAGTGCCACGGCTGCCTATTCCTTCAATAAAACATGGGGAGCTGTGGTTAGCTTCGATTATCTGAGTGGCAACGACGGAGAAGGTGACAAGTTCAAAGCATTCGACCCGCTTTACGGAACACATCATAAATTCTACGGAGCAATGGATTATTTCTATGCTTCGGCATTTGCCAATGGTGCCCCGGGATTGATGGATGGTCGTATGGGCATTCGTTTCCGCCCCTCTCTAAAGGTCGATATGGAACTTAATTACCACTACTTTGCTACTGTTGTTGATCCCGATATGAATTCCGACTTGAATAAATCATTAGGTTCGGAAGTGGACTATCAGATAAACTGGTCAATAATGAAGGACGTGAAACTCTCCGCCGGATATTCTTTCATGCTTGGCACGGAGTCAATGGATTACGTGAAAGGTGGAAGTCATGGCAGTTGGCAGGACTGGGGATGGGTATCGTTGAATATCAATCCGAAGGTGTTGTTTACGAAATGGTAATTGAATGGACTGAATAATGAAAATCCCGGTTGGTTTGTACTAATCGGGATTTTTTAAGTTCTGCTATAAGTATTTCTCTAAAGCCTTTCCATCTAGAATCTCTATCCGTTTCCCTTCCATAGTAAGAAGCCCCTCTTTACTCATTTTATTAATCTCTTTAGATAGTGCCGGCCGCGTCACATTCAGATACTCCGCAAGCTGCGACTGTGTATGCATGATATTCACCACCATAGAATCCTTTTTCTTGTGTTCGTACAAATAAACGATAAACCGTTCCCGCACGGTTTTACGCGAAAGAGGTTTCAGTCGGGAGACAGTGCAGATATTGCAATTGCCGGCAATGCAAAGGAAATTGTGCAGTACTTGCGGGTCTTGACTGATGACTTTGAAAGTAGAATCTTTGGTAGCCATCAACACTACGCTATCTTCGAGAGCTGTGAAAGTGGCAGGCAGCGTATTGTTAGGATTGAAAAGATGAGGAGTGGCAAAAGTACGTGGCGCGATAATATATTCTATCATCACTTCATTGCCCAGTCCATCGATAATATCCGTGCGTAGTTTCCCTTCGAGCAGCACATACAATTTGTTGCACGGCGTGCCTTGCGTCACAACTATCTCTTTTTTTTCCGCAGCATATACAGCATAATCCAGTTTCTCAAGCAAAGACTGCTGGATGTTATGGGGTAAATCCCTAAAAAGAGGGATCTGAAATAACTTCTCTTTATGTGATTCTGTCAGCGGTATTTTCTTCATGTATGTTGCATTGGTCGAATTCCTAGCAAAGATAGCAATTATTACGAGGTAAAGAAAATCTTTTGAAGAATCTGAAAGTGGAAAGTAAGTATAAGCATCAAATAACGGCAAGCCGAAATAGAAAGATAACGGGAAATCTGAGAAAAGTGGCGGTGTTTTTTAGATTCTCCGTCGTCTTTTGAGGAGATAATTAATTGCTTGTAGAAGTAGAATAGTGAGAAACTTTCTTTTTCTTTTGTTCCTTCATATAGAATGGATTACCTTTGTCTCAGTCTTATGGAATTAAAGTAACAGGAGTAATTTGATTATGGAAGATGTGAAAAGAGTCCCTTACGGTGTATCTAACTTCGTGGAAGTGGTGGAGCAAAACCAATATTATGTAGATAAAACCATGTATCTGCCAATGCTGGAAAATCAACCCAGTAATCTGTTCTTTATCCGTCCTCGTCGTTTCGGCAAAAGTATATTTCTGAGCATGATGCGTGCTTATTATGATATTACACAGAAGGAAAAGTTTGAAGCGCGGTTTGGTAATCTCTGGATTGGTAGCCATCCCACCCCTTTGCAGGGAAAGTTTCAAGTGCTCTTTCTTGATTTCTCTCGTGCCAGTGGTGGGAGAGGTTCGCTAGCCGAGAATTTCGATGAGTATTGCAGTATGGCAATGGATGTGTTCGGAAAGGTTTACGAACCCTATTATTATCCCGGTTATGCAGCGGAGATGAAAAGTCATTCCGGTTTCGTCAACAAACTGAATTTCTTGAATTTCCATTCGGCAGAATACGGTGCTAAACTCTATCTTATCATTGACGAATATGATAATTTCACCAACGTTGTCCTCAATGAGCAAGGCAATGAAGTCTATCATGCGCTGACTCATGCCAGCGGATTCTACCGTGAAATTTTCAAGAAATTCAAAGGAATGTTCGAGCGCATCTTCATGACAGGTGTCAGCCCCGTCACGTTGGACGATCTGACTAGCGGCTTCAATATAGGCTGGAATATCAGTACCGACCACCAATTTAATATGATGTTGGGATTCAGTGAAACGGATGTACGCACGATGCTTCAATATTATAAAGATGCAGGTCAGTTGCCGGCAGATGTTGACATTGAAGCGATGATACGGGAAATGAAACCTTGGTACGATAATTATTGCTTCGCTAAAGAGAGTTTGGAACGCGACCCGAAGATGTTCAACTGTGATATGGTTCTGTACTATCTCCGCCATTATATGTCGTTGGGCAAATCTCCCGAACAAATGATAGACCCTAATACGCGTACGGATTACAACAAGATGAAAAAACTAATTCGCCTCGACAAACTGGATGGAAACCGTAAAGGCGTATTGCGCAAAATCACGGAAGAAGGGCAAATCATCACTAGCCTGATTGATACATTTCCGGCGGCTGAAATTGCCAATCCGGAAATCTTCCCCAGCCTGCTCTTTTATTATGGAATGCTGACTATCACAGCAAGACGTGGGAATTATTTAGTATTGAGTATTCCCAATAATAATGTGCGTAAGCAGTATTATGAATTTCAGTTGGAGGAATATCAGGATAAACGTCATATTAATCTGAATGATTTAGGTTTGATGTTCTATAATATGGCTTATGACGGCAATTGGCGTGAGACTCTTGAATTCATCGCCCGTTCCTACAAAGAAAATTCTTCTGTTCGCAGCTCCATCGAAGGCGAACGCAATATACAGGGTTTCTTCACCGCCTATTTGAGTGTGAATGCCTATTATCTGATAGGTCCTGAACTTGAATTGAACCATGGCTATTGCGATTTATTCCTCATGCCGGACTTGCTGCGCTATGAAGTGAAGCATAGTTATATCCTCGAATTGAAATATCTTTCTTCGAAGGACACGGAAGAAAAAGCCGCTAATCAATGGCAGGAAGCAGTGGAACAGATAAAAGGTTATGCTGCTGCGCCACGTGTACAACAGTTGATACAAGACACTGAGTTGCATTGCATTGTGATGCAGTTTCGTAATCAGGAATTGGTACGGATGGAGGAAGTCGGAGTATAATTAGATTTTGGGAAAATAGATACATAAATAACTGACATGAAGAAACTTATTACTTGTTTGGCAGTAGTACTGACTGCCTTATCCGGCTATGCCGTTACGCCTCTGTGGATGCGGGATGCACGTATCTCACCGGACGGAAAAGAAATTGTATTTTGTTACAAAGGTGATATCTACAAAGTTCCTGCGCAAGGGGGAACTGCTGTCCAATTAACTACGCAAGCATCCTACGAAGCCAATCCCGTATGGTCGCCCGACGGAAAAGAAATCGCCTTTGCCAGTGACCGTAACGGGAATTTTGACATCTTTACCATGCCGGCCGACGGAGGAACTGCCAAGAGATTGACATATCATTCCGCATCGGAAATTCCTTCGGCTTTTACTTCCGATGGAAAGTACGTACTTTTCTCCGCATCTATTCAGGATCCTGCAAGCAGTGCATTGTTTCCCACCGGGGCAATGACCGAACTATATAAAGTTCCCGTTGGCGGAGGACGTACCGAACAAGTACTGGCTACTCCCGCTGAGTGGGTTTGCTTTGACAAAACAGGAAAGAACTTCCTTTATCAAGACCGCAAAGGCTTTGAGGATGAATGGAGAAAACATCATACGTCATCTGTCACTAGAGACATTTGGCTCTACGATACCCAAACCGGAAAGCATACCAATCTGACTAATCGGGGTGGAGAAGACCGGAATCCGGTTTATGCTCCCGACGGGAACACCGTTTATTTTCTGAGTGAACGTGATGGTGGTTCGTTCAATGTCTATAACTTTCCGCTTAATGCTCCGCAAGAAGTGAAGGCAGTAACTACCTTCAAAACTCATCCCGTGCGTTTCCTCTCTATCAGTGATAAAGGAACGCTCTGCTTCACGTATGACGGCGAACTATATACGCAAGAGATGAACGCCCGTCCGAAGAAAGTGAAAGTTGACCTCACCCGTGACGATGAAGAACAGCTTGCCGCACTTCGATTCTCTCAAGGCGCTACCTCCGCTTCCGTATCTCCGGACGGCAAACAGGTTGCTTTCATTGTGCGCGGTGATATTTTTGTCACTTCGACGGATTACACTACAACAAAGCAAATCACAAATACGCCGGGAAAAGAAGCGGCAGTGTCCTTTGCACCGGACAACCGTACACTGGTCTACGCCAGCGAACGGACAGGCAACTGGCAACTCTACACCGCTAAAATAGCCCGTGAGGAGGACCCGAATTTCCCTAATGCCACTCTTATCGAAGAGGAAGTATTGCTACCTTCCAAAACCGTAGAGCGCGCTTATCCGCAATATTCACCGGATGGCAAAGAACTCGCCTTTATCGAAGACCGCAACCGCCTGATGGTGCTCAACCTGAAAACCCGAAAAGTACGTCAAGTGACGGATGGCTCTACCTGGTATAGCACCGGAGGTGGATTTGACTACGAATGGTCGCCCGACGGTAAATGGTTTACGCTCGAATTTATCGGCAACCGCCATGATCCTTATTCCGATATAGGAATTGTCAGCGCACAAGGAGGAAAGATTGTTAATCTGACGAATAGTGGATATACAAGCGGCTCTCCGCGTTGGGTGCTCGCTGGAAATGCAATCCTTTTCCAGACCGAACGTTATGGTATGCGTGCGCACGCTTCTTGGGGCTCGCAACAAGATGTCATGTTGGTATTTCTTAATCAGGATGCCTACGACCGTTACCGCCTGAGCAAGGAAGACTTCGAACTTCTCAAAGAATTTGAGAAAGAACAGAAAAAGGCGAAAGATAAAGATAAGAAAAAAGACGAAGGAAAGAATAAGGCAGAATCGGCTAAGAAGGAAAAGGCGAACGATAAGGATAAAAATAGCGATACCGACAAGAATAAAGAAGAAGCCGACCTTAAAGAAATCACAGTCGAACTCAACGGCATCGAAGACCGTATCGTCCGGCTTACTCCAAATTCTTCCGATCTTGGCAGTGCCATCCTTTCTAAAGATGGAGAGAATCTGTATTACTTCTCTGCTTTTGAAGGAGGATATGACCTCTGGAAACTGAACCTTCGCGAAAAAGACACGAAGCGTCTGCACAAACTGAATACCGGATGGACATCTCTGATGCTGGATAAAAAGGGAGATATCTTCCTTTTGGGAAGCCGCAATATGCAGAAAATGGATGCCAAGTCGGATGCTTTGAAGTCTATCAGCTATCAGGCTGAGATGAAAATGAACCTTGCTGCCGAACGTGAAGCGATGTTCGACCATGTGTACAAACAGCATCAGAAGCGCTTCTATAATCTTACTATGCATGGAGTTGACTGGGATGCCATGACTGCCGCATACCGTAAGTTCCTGCCTCATATCGACAATAATTATGACTTCGCAGAATTATTGAGCGAATGGTTGGGCGAACTGAATGTGTCGCACACCGGAGGACGCTATTCTCCAAGAGGAAAAGGAGATACCACTTCCAATCTCGGTGTGTTGTTCGATTGGAATTATCAGGGGAAAGGGATGCAAATAGCTGAAATCGTAGAGAAAGGTCCGTTCGACCATTCGCGCACAAAGGTTACGGCAGGATGCATCGTTGAAAAGATAAATGGAGAAGAGTTAGCTCCTGATAATGACATCACTTACTTGCTGAACAATAAAGCTGGAAAGAAAACGCTGGTTTCTCTCTACAATCCGCAAAGCAAAGAACGGTGGGAAGAAGTTGTAATGCCCATTACGGGCGGACAGCTCAATGGTTTGTTATACAAACGTTGGGTGAAACAGCGTGCGGCCGATGTGGAGAAATGGTCGGGCGGACGACTGGGATATGTTCATATTCAGTCGATGGGCGACGGAAGTTTCCGCACTGTTTATTCGGATATTCTGGGTAAGTACAATAATTGTGATGGAATTGTGATTGATACCCGATTCAATGGAGGTGGCCGCCTGCACGAAGATATCGAGGTGCTGTTCAGCGGACAGAAATACTTTACGCAAGTGGTGCGTGGACGGGAAGCCTGCGATATGCCGAGCCGTCGATGGAACAAGCCTTCCATCATGTTGCAGTGCGAAGCCAATTACTCCAATGCTCATGGAACTCCTTGGGTATACAGTCATCAGAAAATAGGAAAACTGGTCGGTATGCCCGTTCCGGGAACGATGACAAGTGTATCTTGGGAAACGTTGCAAGACCCTTCACTCGTATTCGGTATTCCTGTCATCGGTTATCGTTTACCGGACGGCAGTTATCTGGAAAATAGCCAGTTGGAACCTGATATCAAGGTCGCCAATAGCCCGGAAACAGTAGTAAAGGGAGAGGATGAACAGTTGAAGGTGGCCGTTGATGAATTGTTGAAGGAGATAGGCAGCGTTAAAAAATAGATGTAGCTAAATGAGATACTTGATTGTCTTTCTACCATAGTCTTCATTTTTGCCTCTGTATTCTGATAATACAAAGGACTTATGCTATGGTGGCGCACTCTTCAATTGGAATACTGGTGCACTTTTTAATTAGTATCTACACTTTATAATCATTATGAACTTGATTCAAGATGTAAATATTGTTGCAATAAAGAAGTGGTTGAAAACGAATGATATAATCATAAGTTGTCATTAAAACTCTAATAAGTTTCAAACATAGGATGTAGCCTGGTAAGGTGTTGTAATATAGGTAGTTATCTCCTTTGACTCTTCCTTTGAAACCATCGACCCGTTCCTCACCGAGAAACAGTAGTTTCATCGGTGAGGAACGGGTCGATTCTCGGTGAGGAGCGGGTCGATGAGTAGAATCCGAATTTCAAATCAAAGACTCCGTTTATTTATTTGATTTCCATCAATTCTCCTGTATATATATGCATGTTGAATATATTCCAAGAAAAGAACTCGCTTCTTCCAATATAATAGCGATACAGAACAGACTCAACTCTGTACCGTTTAGTTCATTTCCGTAGGTTAGCTTCTCCAATGGGTAATTAATCAATCTCACGCTATATTCTGCGTTCTATACTCATTAGGAGTGCAGCCCACCCGTCGTTTGAACAGTCGGCAAAGATGTTGCGGATACTGGAAACCTAAGGCATAAGCAATCTGGCTGACGGTCTGGTCAGTTTCGGCGATACGTTCTTTGGCAAGTTCGATAACTTTCAGTTGGATATGTTCTTGCGGGGTTTTTCCGGTTTCCTTTTTTATCATGTCGCCGAAGTAGTTGGGTGAAAGATATATTTTATCGGCAAAGTATTTCACCGAAGGCAGGCCGTCTTGCATAGGAAGTGAGCTTTGGAAATATTCGTCCAGAAGTTCTTCAAATCTTGTGAGGGCATCTTTGTTTGCCACGTTGCGTGTGATGAACTGGCGTTCGTAGAAGCGCATACAATAGTTGAGCAGTAGTTCAATATTCATAGCAATCAGCGCTTTGCTATGTTTGTCAATGGCGTGCTCCAGCTCAATTTTGATTTTGTGGAGACAGTCCATGACTATTTCCTTTTCCTGGTCGGACAAGTGCAATGCTTCGTTTACAGCATAAGAAAAGAAAGTATAGTTTTTGATGTTCTTTCCCAGAGAGGTGCCGCGAATCAGGTCGGGGTGGAAAACAATGCCGTAGACCGGCGGGTTCACTTCATCTTCAATGGTTTCTATTCCCACCGTTTGTCCCGGACCGAAACATACCACAGTACCTTCCTGATAGTCATACGACTGGCGGCCGTATTTGATGTCGCAACTTTTGGCGAGTTTTAGAAAAAGAGCATATATACCATAATTCATTTGAAGATGGTTCACTGTTTTGGTAGCCTTCGTCAGGTCTACAATACTGACGAGCGGGTGCAATGTCTCAAGTCCGTAAAGACTGTTGTACTGGTCTACATTTTCTAATTTAATGATCTTATCCATAACTATATATCTTTTTCTTTCGGAACAAAAATAAGAATAAATAATCGGATTCTCAACACCTTGATTTGCTGTTCTGTAATTGGGGTAATGAAATCAGTAATCTGTATACCGTGCTCTCTCTCCATTCTCCCGAACTTTGTAGCAGAGAAATGAAAAGAATTGTGCATTAAAGAAGCATAATCAGTAATTGAGGTTGTTTTGTCCGTAATCCGTCTACAAAGAGTGCTGTTTTTCCGCCGTACTTTTGCATTATCGAAAAAAGGTAATCAATCCGGCAGTATAAACGTAGCTTTTTAGAATTATAAATTAAAAGTAAAATCTTAGAATCATGGAATTAATTAAGAACAAGGAATACGAAGGCGAACGCCCTTTGTTTGCAACACACGATTTGCAATTGGAGAATGTGACAATCCATACGGGTGAATCCGCATTGAAAGAATGCAGTAATATCATAGCGGTAAATTGCCGTTTCGAAGGTAAATATCCTTTCTGGCATACCAATGGATTTATCGTCAAGAACAGCTTCTTTACGGAAGGAGCGCGTGCTGCCCTTTGGTATTCGCAGAACCTGCAAATGACGGACACAGTGGTGGAAGCCCCGAAAATGTTCCGCGAAATGGATGGAATTAAATTAGAGAATGTACAACTCCCCTTCGCGTTGGAAACCCTTTGGCACTGCCGCAATGTGGAATTGAGAAATGTGCAGGTGGATAAAGGTGATTATCTTTTCATGCATGGCGAAAATATCCGCATCGAAAACTACAGTCAGAATGGAAACTACTCTTTCCAGTATTGCAAGAATGTCGAAATTCGCAATGCCGTCATCAATTCAAAGGATGCTTTCTGGAATACAGAGAATGTGACGGTATATGATTCCGAGCTGAACGGTGAATACCTGGGTTGGCACTCTCGAAATCTGCGACTGGTAAACTGTAAGATTTCGGGAACGCAGCCGCTTTGTTATGCTCACAACCTCATTATGGAAGATTGCATAATGGACGATAGTGCTGACCTGTGCTTTGAATGCAGCAGTCTGCAAGCCACCATTGTCAGCCCTGTACATAGTGTGAAGAATCCTCGTACAGGCAGTATCCAAGCAGATAGTTTCGGTGAAATAATCATTGATGAAAACATCAAATCACCTGCCGACTGTGAATTGAAACTATGGGACAATCTAACTTGCTTTAGTGCATGAAATACAATTTTGATGAAATAATCCCCCGCCGGGAAACCAATTCTTATAAATGGGATGCGGCAAAAGAAGAGAATGTTCTGCCTATGTGGGTGGCCGATATGGATTTCCGTACGGCTCCTGCAGTGGTCGAAGCGTTGAGAAAGCGTGTGGAACATGGTATTTTCGGTTACACAAAAGTTCCTGCTGCATACTATGAAACTGTGGTAGATTGGTTCCGGCGGAGGCATCATTGGACGATAGAGAAGGAGTGGATTATCTATACTACCGGAGTGGTGCCGGCACTGTCTGCCATCATAAAAGCCCTAACATCTCCCGGCGACAGGGTGTTGGTGCAGACTCCGGTATATAACTGCTTTTTCTCCTCCATCCGCAATGACGGATGCGAGATGATTGCCAGTCCGCTGATATACGAGCAAGGTAGCTATCGGATTGATTTTGATGATTTGGAGGAGAAGGCGGCCGATCCGAAAGTAAAACTCATGTTGTTGTGCAACCCTCACAATCCGGCCGGCAGGGTATGGACAAAGGAAGAACTGACACGTATCGGTGAGATTTGCCTTCGATATGATGTGTGGGTCGTGGCGGATGAAATTCATTGTGAACTCGTTTTTCCAGGGCATGAATATACTCCCTTTGCCTCCATCTCCAAAGATTTCCTGATGCATTCTGTTACTTGTACGTCGCCCAGCAAAGCCTTCAATCTGGCCGGGCTTCAGATAGCTAATATTATTTCTGCGGATGCAGAAGTACGTGCAAAAACAGATAAAGCTATCAATATAAATGAAGTATGCGACGTGAATCCTTTCGGAGTGGAAGCATTGATGGCTGCCTATAAAGAAGGGGAGGAGTGGCTGGAAGAACTCAAACTTTATCTGTACGATAATTATAATTACCTGAAAGCCTTTTTTGAGAAATATCTGCCGGAATATCCTGTGACAATGTTGGAAGGTACTTATCTGGTCTGGGTGGATTGTTCGGTATTGCAACAATCCTCTGCTGAAATCGTGAAGACTTTGCTGGCGAAGGAAAAGCTATGGGTAAACGAAGGCAGTCTCTATGGAGAGGCGGGCGAGGGATTTATCCGTATCAATATAGCGTGTCCGCGCCAGAGGTTGACGGATGGTCTGGACAGATTAAGGCGTGCTTTAAACCAATAAATAATTGTCGGACGTCATGGGGGAAATCTCCGTAAATAGTTCCGCAGAAAAATAAACAACGAATATGGAAAGACAGAGTAATACGAGCAAGAATCTGGCGGGTGTTATTATCGGCTATTTCCTTATATATGTCGTTTGGGGTTCCACCTATTTCTTTATAGGTGTAGCGCTGAAAGACTTGCCTCCTTTCCTTCTCGGGGCGTTGCGGTTTACGGCTGCCGGTCTTATTCTTCTGGGGATATGCTATTTGCGGGGAGAACCGGTATTTAAAAAGAAGCTGATCAGGCGTTCTGCCGTCAGTGGCATTGTGCTGCTGTTTGTAGATATGGCTGTGGTAATGCTGGCGCAGCAATATTTGACGAGCAGTCTCGTGGCAATCATTGCTTCTTCCACCGCACTCTGGATTCTGTTATTGGACGCTCCGATGTGGAAAACCAATTTTCGGAATCCTTTCACCATCGTAGGCGGAGTGATTGGTTTTGGCGGAGTGGTGATGCTTTATGTGGAACAGTTTACGCTGGAATCGATGAACCCGAATAGCGAACGCGGAATCCTGCTGCTTATCATAGGGTGCGTGTCGTGGGCATTGGGAACGTTGTATGCCAAATACCGTTCTTCGCGCGAAGAAAAAGTGAATGCATTTGCGGGTTCGGCGTGGCAGATGTTGTTTGCCAGTGGGATGTTCTGGATTTGTACACTTGTGAGCGGAGAATTTCGGAGTGTGGACTTGGGTGAGGTTTCAGTCACCGGATGGCTTTCGCTGGTCTATCTGATTGTTTTCGGTTCCCTGCTAGCCTATTCGGCTTATGTCTGGCTGTTGAAAGTTCGTCCGGCTGCGGAGGTGGGCACTCATGCGTATGTCAATCCCTTTATTGCTGTTCTGTTGGGTGTGCTTTTGGGGAACGAAAATGTCACATTCATTCAGATGTCCGGTCTGTTGGTTATCATGATAGGGGTAATGCTGATAAGTAAGAAATGCGGAACTACACCTGTTTTGAAACAAAAATAGAATCATTCTTAAAAAGGAAATTAGAACTAGAACTTTATTTGATTACTTTTGGTTCTTAATATGTTGTTTCACTAAATAAATGAACTGAGAATGAAAGCATTATTAATAAACGGAAGTCCCCATAAGAATGGGAATACGTACATAGCCTTGTCCGAAGTGGCAAAGGCTTTGAATGAAAATGGCATAGAGACTGAGATTGTTTCTATTGGAGCGAAGGCTGTGCAGGGATGCATCGCTTGCTATCGTTGTGCAGAACTGGGTCGATGCATTTTTCATGATGAACTGTACGAAGAAGTCAGGAAGAAACTGGAAGAGGGGATTGATGCGTTAGTATTGGGTTCACCTACCTATTATGCCGGACCTAACGGTTCGCTTTGTGCTCTGCTGGATCGTCTTTTCTATTCCAGCTCAGATTTGCTGGCGTATAAGCCTGCCGCGGCAGTTGTCGTTTGCAGGAGGGGAGGGGCAAGTGCCACTTTCGACCGGTTGAACAAGTACTTTACCATCAATCATATGCCGGTAGTCCCTTCACAATATTGGAATGTGGTTCATGGTATGCTTCCCGGCGAAGCCTTGCAGGATGCCGAAGGATTGCAGACCATGCGGATGCTAGGCAAGAATATGGCATGGCTGTTGAAGAATATTGCCGAAGGAAAAGAGCATCCGGAAGCAGAACCCTATATTGGTACGAACTTCATACGTTAAGCACTTAAGTAGCAGAATTCTGTTGGTCATAGAAAATAAATATCTATATTTGGAGAGTAAATTCAACAAGCATATATTTATCTATGACTGACACCATATCTTATCAATATGCAGTTCCTTCCGCTCTGCAACGTTTCGCAGGGCGAGATGAGCTGTTTCTCGCCAAATACTGCGAAATAGAAAAGAAAGAAGCCCCTTGTTTCTTCTGGGGCAGACTGACACAACCTTACATGACAGCACGCTGTCTCATCGCATTATCCAATGTGGTGCAATCCAGTTTTAATCTGACTCCCGCCCAGCTTTCCTTGCTGAAAGACCCGATTGTGACGGCAGGAAATGAACGTTTGCGATTCGAAGGATTCTCTAACTGTGCAGGCGTATATGCCAGAGTCGATGTACTCCCCGACGGACACGACGGGGAATTTCCGGAGAACGGAACAACGAATGTCGATTTCAATCCTGCCATGATTTCCGCTTTAGGTAGCATAGGCAAGCAAGAAAAAGTGGTGATGTCCGTTGGGCCGAAAGAAGTGGGACTCTATAATAAAGGAGAGAAAGTGGTAGAACGCAAAGTACCGTTACCCGTCAAATGGATAAAAGGACTGACCACGGTACAGATTTATCAATCCGCTGCCGAACGGGTCTATTCCTTCAATCGGATTCAGACCTTACAACTCTTCCAGACACTCCCGAAAGGAGCCGTGAAATGTGATTATTATCTGGTGATGCGCGGTCAGAAGCCCGCCTTCTCACCGGTGAAAAGCTTGAATGCCGTTTGCATTGGAGGACTGCACCGCCTGCGTTTGCTCGAACCTCTGCTGCCGTTTGCCGACGAACTGAGAGTCTTTGCACATCCTGCCATGCAATCCACCACCTGGCAACTCTATTTCGGTCCGGTTCGTTTCAGTCTTTCTCTGTCACGGGAATGTTGGCGGGGGTTCTCCGGAGAAGGTGCGGCACTGGATGCCTTGCTCGAAGATGTGCCGGAGAGATGGATAGAAGCAATGGATAAATACAGCTATGCCAATCAGCAGTTCAACCCCACTCTTTTTGCCATTGAAGAGCATATTCATCTTGATAAGGTGGATTCTCTTTCCGCACGATTGGCAGCAATGGGATTATTGGGGTTCGATTTGGATGAAAACAGTTTTTTCTATCGGCGCTTGCCTTTCAAGACCGAACGTATCCTGAGTCTCAATCCACGGATGATGGCTGCGGAGAAGCTTCTTGAAGAAGAGAAAGTTGAGATTGTGTCCAATGACGACAACCGGACGGAGGCCCGCGTGGAAGGAAGCGGTGGAGTAAGGCATACAGTCATTCTGGACAGAGAAAGTGGAAAAGAACGTTGCACCTGCACCTGGTTCAGTAGTAATCAGGGAGAACGGGGAGCATGCAAACATATATTAGCTGTAAAAAAACGCGTACAATGGAAGAACTGATACACGAATTGGAGAAGCTATCCAAAGCCTATGTGGATACTCCGGAGAAAGAAGAAAAGGTCTTGATTCCTTTTATCAAGAAATTGTTGGAACTTCCGATGAAGGAACGGCGGAAATTAATCCCGAAGATAAGGAATTTGCAATGGATAAAAGGCAAGTTTGAAGGTTTCAGCAGTGAAACGTTTTGCAGCCGTGACAGGGCACGTTTCCTAGCAGCCGTCCAATTCGTATGTGCCACTAGGCGGGAAATGGATTTGGCATACGATATAAACTTCGACTTGATATGCAAACTACTCCCACTCTATTGCCCCATCTGGCTCACAGATTTTATCAACGATGACAAAAGCTGGAACAAATTCAATTTGAGCTACGAAGAACATTTGCAGCTTATGGATATGGGTTATCTTAAAGAGCTTGCCCCCAGTCGCATTGCCGATACCATTGCAGGATGCATACGTATAAAAAGCAGCAAGTCCGAAGAAAAGGTTTCTTATGACAGTAATCTGCTTTTGAAGCGTGAAATCACCCTGAAAGAACACATCTGGACCATCTTCGAACATGAATCGAGCGTCGCTTGGATAGATGATTCTGCCCAACGTGCCTATAAAGAAGGGCTCACCGCGCAGGACGAAAGCATCAGCGCCGCCTTATATCGTTTTTCTTTCAGCGGACATCTAGACAGAAAACGATTGCTGAAAGCCACGCTTTCCACTTTCCACCGGGACTTCAAGAAAGATATGGCAAGCTGGTTCTCCGCCCTATTCGAGAAACTGCAACCCACCATCGAAGAGCTTCTTTCTCTGCAAGAGGAAATGATGCAAGTATTCACTTCGCCCTACACGAAACCAATCAACGTGATGCTGCATCAACTAAAAAAGTTGGCAACCGAAGAAGGGTTCCGCTATCAGGAATTCATAGAGCGGGCAACACCTCTTCTTTTTGCCTGCCCGAAGAATTCGCTGGCCATCATTTACGCTATCTTCGAACAAATTGCAAAGCATCACCCCGAAATGAAAGAGTCATGCTGTCTCCCGCTTTGCCAACTGTTTCTGAGGAAAGATGAAAGTCTGCAAAAGAAAACTGCCGACTTCATTTTAAAGTATGGCGACGGCTCTTCGCCCCTTATGGTGGAAACACTTCAATCTTATCAACCCGAAATGTTTCAAAGCGTTCAGGGACTTCTTGCTTCTTTCGTGACATCGCTTGTCCAAGAGGAAACTATCTCCGAGGAACAACTCTCCCAAGAAGTCGTTCGTATTTGCAGGGAAGACAATCGTATCCTCTATCCTGGCAATAAAGAAGACTTCCTGTTTCAACTCAGCCGCCTGTTTGACATGGACGAAACCGCAGAAATAGACGCGACGATTGCTTCTATTATCACTTTCCATCCTCAACTCAATGAAGATGATTTCAGCCGGATGACTCCTATATTCCAACGAGCTTGCGACATCGTTGTTAATAGTTGGCAATTGCTCGATAGCCTTCTTGCCACTTTCCTGCTTGAGTATGCGCGTATATGGTCACCTGTCAGCCCTTCGTTCTCCGATTTTCTGGAGAAGATATTTACTGTATTGAAAGAGAAGGATGCAAATAGAGGTCGTTACGATGAACGTTCTTTCCTGCGTCTTGCCGACTGGAAAACGAATTATAGCGAGTCAACCTGTTTTGAACCCATCAAGCAACTGTGGTTGGAAGTGATTCGCAAAATAAAAGAAGGGGATTCCTTGCTGTTGCTTTCTACCCCGACACATGCCTCGGCATACGTGCAATCTACCGTATTGGTGGAGCGACTTGCCGCTTACCAAGAAGCAAAAGTCCATCCTTGTTCGTGGGATTTCCAGTTAGCCATTGCCCGATGCGCACCTGAAGACAAAGAAGAAGCCGCTATCCTTGCCGGACAGCTGTTGAAAGATGAATATCTGAACCTTTGTTTGTTCTTGCTGCAAGAGAAAATACAACCCCAACCGCCATATAATCATCCCTCTGCATGGCTGACAGCCGGACTTGTGAAATCCCCGGACACAGAGTTCGAAGCTTTTCAATCTTTCCCTTGCTACACTCTGCCACATCATTATCTGACCGGTGATTACGACTGGAAAGGAATACAGCCAAGAGAGCATCAATACGAACCTTGCCTGCTTGACCTCGACTTCCAGAAATGGAAAGTATATCTCGAACAGAACAGCCATCAACTATGGCAGGAACATCTGATTATCAACAGCAGATACGTTATGGACGATTCTACCTATATGGAACGTCTGTTCTGCTGTTTTCCTAACCGACCGGAACCGCTGGTAGCGCAAATAATCTGCTGCTACATGAACTTTGACACTCCGCAGGAAGATAATAAACGCACCATCGCCTGCGCTCTGCGTATGTTGTTGTCTTTTCATTGCCCCCTTCGAGAAATGAGTTTGCTTTTATTAGCCGGTTCGCTGCTATTTATCGATAAAACAGTCCGCTCGTATGCCGCCGAACTATGGGTAGAGGGCATCCGTGCAGGAAGAATAAATAACCATCGGTTGGGAGAAATCCTAGCACGCATCATTAATATGAACATCGCCCCGTTGAAACGCTTCACAACAGAAGTATACGAAAGTATGTATAAACGAAGTACCTTCCACAACCGGCAATTGGAAGAACTGCTCACTGTGCTGATTAGCGGATTGCCCGACACTCCCGTCACAGGACAGAAGCAACTGCTCGAACTTTATCTGGAATTGCTCCATGTCAACGGTAGCCGGGTTATTGACGAGACAATCCGTCAACGTCTTGAAGTGTGGAAAAAGAACTCCAATTTGAAGAAAGTAACAACTGCATTAAGTAATATTTAACCCCCATTAATAGCCATGACTGAACTGGAAACGCGTCTAACCGAGATAGTAGAAAAAGAGCAAGGCAAAGAGATCGTCCCTTTCCTTCAACAACTGACACAGGAAGAACGAAAGAGCCTCATCCCGTGCCTGAACCGGCTCGAAGGATACTACAATAAATTCGTCCAGCTTGAAGAAAGAACTTACGGCACGCGTGCTACGTCGGAACAACATAGCATTCTCCGCCTATCCGCTCTTGTGATATTCCCGCTAAAGGATTTCTGTAAACACGAATGGGGAGTTGACGCGTTGCAATTGGACAAGATAGCCACATGGCATATTCCCACTTGGCTGAATACATACTTCAAAGAATCTGAAGGAAAGGAAACCGGCGGCTTCTACAATCTGGACTACGAGATACTGATGGACTGGATAGAAAGAGGCATTCTCACCGTTTCACCTTCTCCACAGACAATAGCGCGTTATCTGGTCAACTATATACATACTACTCCCGTTTTACAAAAGCGGGACATCACACTCAAAGAGCACATTTGGTATCTCTTTGAATATGACTGCGGTCTAAACTGGCACGCCAATCCGGCCAAAGGATACCCTTATTACACTTTTCAGCATTTCATTGAGATTGGTAAATTAGACCGTACGCGTGTATTGAAAGAATCCCTGCTTGCCATCAACCGCAATTTGAATAAAAATCTGAGTAGTTGGTTTGCCGGCATGTTCACTACGCTCGAACCTAGCATAGAAGAACAACTGGCATTGCAACCCGAAATGTTTGCTGTCCTATCTTCTCTCTACAGTCGTCCGGTGAACATCATATTGGGACTTTTGAAAAGTTTGTGCAGCCATCCGCTATTCAAAACAGAAGAGTTTCTAAGTCAGACCTCTGTTCTGTTCGCTTCGGATGTGAAAGCGATTCATCAGAACACAATTGCTATCCTCAACAAGTTGGCAAAGGAGAGAAAAGAAGAGCGTGATGCCATCTGTTGCGCTGCTGCGCAAGGGTTGATGAGCCGGGAAGAATCCATTCAAAGCA
Source organism: uncultured Bacteroides sp. (assembly GCF_900547205.1). GTDB lineage: Bacteria > Bacteroidota > Bacteroidia > Bacteroidales > Bacteroidaceae > Bacteroides. The sequence continues at coordinate 49,283 of NZ_URFY01000019.1, read as the reverse complement.
AGATTGTGAAACTGATTCAAACGTATGGAGAAACGGGTTCCGCAACACTGAAAGAGACACTTTCCACTTATGCGGAAACGATGCTGACGGCTACTAAAAAGGAATTGAATGCTTATATGGAAGATAACGTTTCCACTCTTAAAAAGACACAGCCTATCTCCTGCAAACAGTCGGACACTACCTCCGATTTCATTGCCTATGAACCTTTGCAACCCATTATCCGCGAAGACAACCGGATACAGGAAATAACTTCTGTCGAAGATTTGATTTTTCTTGCCAGTCAGCTATTTGATGCAAACGAATTGCAGCACATCGACCAGTTCCTGGGTGCTTTAGTAGAACAGCACCCTCAGATGAAAGCACAGCAAATCTCCCAATGGGCACCTGTTATGCAACGTGCTTACAAGTTAATATTAACCGGCGGTAGTTCGCGCAACGGTGCAACAGATAGAACAATGGCGATTTTTCTTATTGACTATGCGAAACTGTTGATCAGGTGTTTTCCTGAAGGAGCAAAGGAACTGAGTGCTTTACATGAGAAGATGGTGCAGAAAGATGATATTCAAAAGGGAAAGTGGGGGTATTGTAATCTACGGGAATTGACTATCCGCAAAAGCAGCAAGTATAATGTAGACCTTCCAGTCTACCGTCTGTTGCTTTGCCGTGTTTTGGATCTGCTCGAGAACAACAGATACCGCGTTCCATTACTCTCTGCACCTACACACACTCCTATGTTTATCGACCCGCTGATACTGATACAAAGACTGAAACAATATCAGCAGGCAAACGTAGAACCGGACGATATAGACATACAAATTTCGCTGTCACGCTTGGCATTGGAACATTCATCACAGGACATCCCAAACAGCTTACAAGAATTGGAAGGAGAGTACCAAAAACTACTGCAATTCTTATTGGGTGAGAAAGAGGTTGCTCCTCAACCTCCATTCAATCATCCCTCATGGTGGATGACGGCAGGATTATGTAAATCCCCGGAAACGGTCTATCCGGAATTCAACGATTTCCCTTACTATAAAGGTCTGCGCGAGTATCTGACTGGTAACTTTGCATGGAAAACTTATCTGGAAAACGAATCGTACACTGACTATGACGGTAAAGTGAAAGAATGGACATCCTCGACGCTCAGCCTGGAACTAACGGAAGGTGAGAACGTTAAAATCGTCTTTAAAGGCAAGTATAACGAAAAAATTGTCTACAGTACATATAGTAACTACCCATTGCTGGTAGAGCTAATATTTCAAAAAGAGCATCATGAGGAAGAACGAATCGACCTCTTGCGCAGGATATGGTTGGCTCCCAATACACCGGAGCCTGTATTGGCAGGATGTATTCGTACAGCTATGTACAATCCGATGCTGAACGAAGTAAGAGAAACGATGATGACTCAAGCTACTATAGAATCCCTCCATCAATTAAGGCATACTTGGCATGAAATTTCATACCTGACGGAAGCTACTTGTATGCTCGTAGCGGATAAAACTTCCCGCTCTTATGCTGCTGAAATATGGATAGACCGTGTAAGTAAAGGTTGTATAAACAGTAGGCGGATAGGCGAAATACTGGGATCGCATCAGCGCACAGGATGGGGACCAATGAAAAGGCTCACAGACCTGATACAGCAACAAATGATAAATGTCAGCCCGTTGCACAATCGAGAACTGGAGACATTACTCACATCACTGCTTGCCCAACTTCCAGAAAAGCCGGTGAAGGAATTGAAGAAACTATTGGAAATATATGCCGAACTGTTGTCTATCAATGGAAGTAAAGTAGATGATGAACACGTCCTGGAACTACTTGACACATGGAAACAAACAACCACCCTGAAGAGAGTAGTGGCAAGCATCAAGTATTGAAAGTACAGATTATTGATATACCCTCAATAATCTATACAGTGTCTTCCTTGTCATTATCTTCTGATTAAGGAAGGTGACGATGTATCCCGTAATACTTGCGGCGATAAGCGAACCTTCGCGCACACCTTGGATGCCTTGAGTCAGTATCAATGACAGAATTACAGCTAAAGTAACCAATGTAATATCGAAACAAACTTTGAACTTTCCGAACTCTTTATTATAATGACGGGATGCATATTTCACAAATGCCTCGGCACTCATCATCGCGACTTTCGGCTTGAGTTCGAGCACCACGCCGATAGACTGTATCATGCATCCTGTAAGCAGCAATGCAATAGACATTCCATAATTGGCAGGATGCAAATCGCTCGTTATCGCCATATTAAAATCAATGAATGCAGAAAAGATGAAAGAGAATGGCATCTGTAGCAGAATCTCTATCGTATCCTGCCGACTCCTGTTTTTCCGGATAAGCCAGAATTGCCCCAGAATCAACAGCATATTGATGATAAAAGTGCAGGTGCCCAAAGAAAGCGGGCTGTTGAGACTTAACACATAATTGATGCTCGAAATAGGAGTAGTTCCTAATGCTGAACGAACTATCAGCACGATACCAGCTGCCAAAAAATACAATCCCAATACAAATACTAAATACCTTTTGATAACATCTTTCATTTCCATATCTTTCGTCCTTATTATACACTTATCTTTTTCTCTATCAATAATCTCTATTGAAAAGATGTGCAAAGGTCTCTCTTTTTTCTTGTATTCGTATTATCTAATTCCACACACTTTTTGTCATATCCGAAACAATACTAACATTCCTCGCAAACTCTCATTTCCATACCTTTATATACCACTACAATCTTGTGTAATTGCGTAGTGCCGATAGCATTTTTCACCCTGTCAGTATCAGCATACCTGTTAGCTTGGTCAATGCCTTCAGTTCGCAATTCCTCTACCCGGCTTTCGGAGTCTTTATATTTGGCATACTTAAGTTCGATGATATAACTGTGCTCCATGTCAGGGTAAATCTCCAACATAGGAGACAGGAAAATATCGGCATATCCGGCTTGTGTGTCTGCCTCTGAAATAGGACGGTAGAAACGGTTCTGAGCCGTCATGGCCAGCGTGAAACCATGTACAAAGTATTCTCCTTTCTGCTTGTCGCGTTGAGAAGCATAGCGTTTCAGACAGTCGGCGATGTAACCGAAATAAGATTGCCATGAACCTCGGTAAGCTAAAGCAGAGGCCAGCTCATCTTTTTCATGGTTGCTGAAACTCAGGTCGGCTTCATTGTAGGTGTTTAGCAGATAGGTATAGAGTTGTTCACGCACCACTTGGTTCGGGATGGTGAGTTTGGTCTTGCCTTCAAATGTGCCGCTCACGGTAAGCATGCCGAAATAATAGAGCAGGCTGACGAAATTGTCGGAATCGACAATATTGGCGGCCGGAAAGCCTTCTTTCAACTCACCGGTGATATAGCCTTGACTTACCAAGGTTTGTATAATGGAGGCATCGTGAGCAAACTCTTTATCTTTGCGAATCAGCATACGTAACTTTTCGTAATCGATACGAATGTTGCTTTCAATCATTTTTCTCGGAGCTTTTCCGTATAGAATGTAGTTCTTAACAAAATAAAGCACCATATTTGAATTGTAGAGTGTAGGCTGACCGTAACACTCTTGTGCAAAGCAGTAGTTGTCATACCACGGTTTCATAAGTTCTATCAGTTCATCAACCGTGTGATGAAAAGGAGCTTTCGTGGAATAGTAAGTCAGCATTTCGCGTACTTCGTCCTCAGTGAATCCCATCAGGTCATTGAATTCAGGTGTGAGGGAGTAATTGGTGCCTATATTGAAACCACTGGTAAGGTCGTCCACCGTGACGGGACTTACTCCTGTGATGAAGCAACGCTTGATGCTGGAGTAGGTGCCGGCTTTCACCTTGTTGAAGAATGCCCGGAGGTAACCTTCTTTGTGTGTCTCTTCAGTATACCGATGCAGACTTTCGGCGTCCGAGAGGATGGCATTGGTGAAATGGTCGTATTCGTCAATGAAGAGGTACATTTGCTGCCCGGCACGTTCACATTCATGATAGAGAAAATCAAACTGATTGACGGCTCCGTGCTGTTCGTTCAACTTTTCTATGATTCCTTTTGGCAGATAATCAGCATAAATATTACAGAAGTATTCAAAACTGATTCTACAATGCGAATCCAGTCCTTCACGATAGTTATGTAGCTCTCCATTAATACCGGAGAAATTGAGATACAACACCAGATAACTGTTGCGGTCTTGTGTGGGATGCTTGCCAATATAAAGGTCACCAAACAGGGCATCGAATTTGTCGCGGGTACGCACATCGTAATAATGCTGAAGCATATTCAGCGTCAGACTTTTGCCAAAACGGCGCGGACGGATGAAGAAAAAGAATCGGTCTGATTGTTCTATTAAGGGGATAAACGAAGTCTTATCCACATAATAATAATTATCGAGACGAATGTCTGCAAAGTTCATCATGCCGTAAGGCAATAATTTTCTCCCTGATGTTACGTATTCCATAATTCGGTTTATTTATGAATTTACTTTTTATCGGTACGGACAAAGATACGCTCTTTCCACTACTTCAACAAACAAATGGTTATTCTTTTTGTTGCATCGCATTAAATTTGGCTGGAATTATTAGTGTATGAATTCTTATAGTTTGTCATATCCGAAACAATTCTTATCTTTACATCGAATAAATGGATACATAAATGGTGAAATCTCGTATATTTGATAATAAAGAACTGCTGAAGGGACATCCTGAGATACCTCATTACGGAGAAGATGTAGTCTGCTTCCGGAGTGAATATAAAGATAGGAGCTACCCTGAAAACGAATGTTATTTCAACCGTGAACTCTATATGATATTCATTCTTCAAGGACATTCCGAAATTCTGCTGAATGGCGAATTCATAGCCATAGAGCCCGGCATGCTACTGATTCATGGAGGAAACTATCTCACAGATCATCTTTATTCGAGTCCGGACATTCAGTTCATTACCCTTTCCATTTCCGAATCAATGCGGACGGATGATTCTTACCTCACCCAAATCACTGCCATTCTGTTGTCGACGATGAGGCAGAATAAGCAATACACGATACAACTGACAGAGTATGAAGCTAAAATTATCCGTCGTGAACTCGGAGAACTGATGCACCTGCTGAAGATTGAGCATCAGTTTCTTTTCCGGCGGATTCAAGCTCATTGCAACATCCTCTTTCTGGATATTGCTGATTTTCTTTCTCGAAAGACTGTTATCCAAAAGAATGTCAGTCATAAAGACCACGTTTTGCAAGAGTTTCACGCGCTCGTCACCCGAAACTTCCGCGAAGAGCATTTCGTGAGTTTCTACGCTGACAAACTCGCCATTAGCGAGCAATATCTCGCCCGCATCGTACGCGCCGGAACAGGTAAAAGCGTGAACAGCATTATCAATGAGCTATTGATAATGGAAGCCCGCATCTTGTTGAGCTCAACAAAATCTACGGTGGGTGAAATCGCACTACGACTTGGTTTCAGTGATGCTGCCAGCTTCTGCAAATTCTTCAAGAGACATACAGACCAGACGCCGCTGAACTATCGGAAAGGATTATTGATTTGAAGCATCAAGCTGAAGTCGGCCTGTTGTCACTATCCCTTGGATTTCCGAAAGACCGCTCATATCTCGCGTTTCGTCTCCGAAAGCACGCAGTTTGTCTAGAAACTCATATCCGCGTTATTAAACAGCATACCTTTGCACACAGAATAAAGTAATAACGAATAAAAATTGAAAAAACAATGAAGAGAATTTTAGTACTAATAGTGTGTGTATTAACTTATAGCGTACTGTCTGCCCAAAATAATGAAGAGAAGAGCGTGACATTCCAGTTAAGTATCATCCCACCGCTAAGTACTCAGGGAGCCCATTCGTATCAATATACAAATACCATTTCCCTCAACCTGCTGGCGGGTATTTCCAAAAACGAGAAAGCGGTGGCATGGGCCGGACTGGCTAATATCATTCTGAATGATGCAAGTGGTTTGCAAATGGCGGGACTAACCAATTATGTAGGCAATGAAGGTGAAGGATTTCAGAGTGCAGGTATGGTCAATGTGAATAGAGGCAAGTTTATTGGTTTCCAGATGGCTGGTCTGAGCAATGTGGCCCAAGATGTGAGCGGCGTCCAGTTGGCTGGATTAGTAAATATTGCCCGTAACGTAAGCGGCGTTCAGTTTGCCGGACTTGTCAATATAGCTGAGAACAGTGATTGCCCTATCGGGCTTATCAATATCATCAAGAATGGTGAGATGGGAGTGGCCGTCACATATGATGCCTTGGGAGGTACGGTGGTCTCTTTCCGTTCGGGTGGTAAATATACGTATGGTATCCTTGGTGTGGGATATAATCATAAAACGGATAAACACTCCCGCGTGACAGAAGGCGGATTGGGTGCTCACATCCCTATTGCGTCCTGGTTCAGACTGAACAATGAACTTAAAGTCTCGGCAATCGGAAATGATTCGGACACTCCGGTGCTCAATGCTGGTTATTCACTCCTCCCGGCTTTTAGAATCGGAAAACACGTTGAACTATTTGCAGGTGCAGGTATCAACTATATGGAGACAAAAGATAAGAGTAACTATAAGATGTTCCCCAACCATTCACTATGGAAAAAAACGGGAACTGCTAAGATGCAGCAAATATATATAGGCTATCAATTGGGTATTCAGTACATTTTCTGATAAGAATATCCGTAATCAAGGTAATTTTATCCGTAATTTATCTACATCTTTTTTCCCGTCAATACACTATCTTTGCATCAGGAAAATAGATTGAAATGAATTAAACTTTAAAAAGAAAATAGTAATGAGTAGTTTTAGAATTTTTATCCCCACTCGCACCTTGTTTGGTGCAGGTCTGGTGAATGAACTTCACAATCAGCAGTTGCCCGGAAAGAAGGCGATGATTGTTATCTCCAACGGTCGTTCTACGAAAGACAATGGCTATCTGGCTACTGTTGAGACCGAATTGAAACAGGCAGGAGTTGAAACGGCGGTGTTCGATCAGGTAGAAGCCAATCCGTTGAAATCTACAGTGATGGCAGGAGCTGCTTTTGCCAAAGAGAACGGTTGTGACTTTCTGGTTGCCTTGGGTGGAGGAAGCGTGATGGATGCTGCCAAAGCAATGGCATTCATGGCTACCCATCCCGGAGATGTATGGGATTACGTCAGCGGTGGAACCGGAAAAGGACAGAAGATGCAGCATAAACCCCTGCCATTGGTGTGCATCACTACCACTGCCGGAACGGGTTCGGAAGCCGATCAATGGGGTGTCATCACCAACGATGAGACGAATGAGAAAATTGGTTTCGGAGGTTATGACGAACTTTTCCCTGTCCTCTCTATTGTTGACCCTGAATTGATGAAATCCGTTCCTCCCGAGTTTACGGCCTATCAGGGATTCGATACACTGTTTCATTCTACGGAATGTTACATCTCCACCACTGCCAGCCTGATGAGTGACATGTATGCGCTGACTGCTATTGAGAATGTAGCGAAGTATCTGCCGCGTGCTGTAAAAGACGGAGCCGACATGGAAGCACGAGAAAGAGTGGCATTTGCCAACAACCTTTCCGGAGCTGTCATGACTTTCTGTAGCACCACAGCCGAACATTCTTTGGAACATGCGATGAGTGCTTATCATCAGCAGTTGCCTCATGGTGCCGGACTGATTATGATTTCCAAAGCCTTCTATGAGTTCTTTATTGAGAAACACGCTTGCGACGACCGTTTCATCAAGATGGCGCAGGCGATGGGAATGCCCGAAGCTGACAAACCGGAAGACTTCATCACCATGCTGGTGAAATTGCAGGAAGACTGTGGCGTGGCAAACTTGAAAATGAGCGACTACGGCTTCACACCCGACGAGTTTGATACGCTTGCCACTAATGCGAAGGAAACGATGGGAGGACTGTTTCTTGCCAATCCGTATGAACTGGGACACGAAGACTGTGTAGAGATTTTCCGTAAATCTTTCCGATAATAAAGTAAGTAGGAATATGAAAGAAGAGTATACTGAACAATCGGAGTCTATGAAGCTCATTTTCAATTATAAAGATGTATTTTTCAGTTTCTATTACGATGATGTCAGCGGCTGTGTTCACCGTTCCCGCGAATATGCCATGAATTACGTGTATTCGGGTGAAATGATTCTCGACAATGGGAAAGAACAAATACATGTCGCTAAAGGAGAATGTGTGTTTATTCCTCGTGATCATCACATCACCATGTATAAGAAGACATTCAACGGAGAGCGTTATTGTGGAGTTTTTCTTAACTTCACCCGTAATTTCCTACGGGAGATGTATACTAAATTGGAACAACATAAAATTTCCGCATCCACTCCCAAACTTGATACCGGAGTAATAAAACTGCCTAAAAGCGCGGAAATTACCAGTCTTTTTGCTTCTATGACCCCTTATTTTAATCCGGAGGTGAAACCGCAAGATGATTTGATGAACCTGAAAATGCAAGAGGGGGTGCTCGCCTTGTTGCACATCAACGAACGATTTGCTCCGATGCTATTCGATTTTAACGAACCGTGGAAAATGAACATTCTGGATTTTATGAATCAGAATTATATGACTGAATTTACAATGGATGAGTTGGCTCATTATACAGGAAGAAGTCTCGCTACCTTTAAGCGCGATTTCAAAAAAGTCAGCGATCTTACACCCGAAAAATGGTTGATTCGTAAACGTCTCGAAGTAGCTTATGCCAAGATGAAAGAGGGTGGTAAAAAGGTTGTGGATGTCTATGCGGAGGTCGGTTTCAAGAACCCTTCGCATTTTTCAACTGCTTTTAAAAAACAATATGGCATACCGCCAACCGCCATTCAGGCTTGACCCTGTAGAAAAAGCAACTTGAGCTTTTGAGAAAGCTTCTTTGAGCCCCACAGCAATGACACTGTGGGGCTTTTGCTTTACCTTTGCCATCGTAAAAGGAAGCGAATAAGTCAGTAGTAATAAAATAATCAAATATGAAAACAATGAATTTCAAATCAGTAGTAATCGTAGCCTTTGTAGGAGCAATGACACTTGCAGGCTGCACAAACAATAAAAATGATAAGAAAATGGAAACAAAAGTATTTACCACAGAATGGGACAAGAAGTTCCCGCAAAGTGAGAAAGTAGAACATCAAAAAGTAACTTTCAAAAACCGTTATGGCATCACTCTTGTAGGTGATCTCTATACACCTAAAAATGCTGGAGGGAAGTTGGCTGCGATTGCAGTGAGCGGTCCGTTCGGTGCAGTGAAAGAGCAGGCATCAGGATTGTATGCACAAAGCATGGCCGAGCGTGGATTTATTACCTTGGCTTTCGACCCTTCATATGTGGGTGAGAGTGGTGGCGAACCACGAAATGTAGCGTCGCCGGACATCAACACCGAGGATTTCAGCGCGGCTGTGGATTATCTTATTACGTTGGACAGTGTTGATGCGGAGCGTATAGGTACAATCGGCATATGTGGATTTGGCGGTATGGGACTTAATGTAGCGGCGATGGATACTCGCATTAAGGCAACGGTCGCTTCTACCATGTATGATATGAGCCGCGTAAATGCCAATGGTTATTTCGACTCAATGGATGCCGATGCACGCTATGAAAAACGAAGGCAATTGAACGAACTGCGCACCAAAGACGCACAATCGGGAAACATCACGCCTTCCGTTGACGGTCTGCCCGATACACTCACAGGAGACGAGCCCCAGTTTGTGCAAGACTATCACAACTACTACAAAACTGACCGTGGTTTCCACCCGCGCTCCATCAATTCCAACGGTGCATGGAATGCCACTTCTTCGCTCTCCTTTATGAACATGCCGTTACTGGCCTATGCTGATGAGATTCGTAGTGCGGTGCTTATTATCCATGGAGAAAAAGCTCATTCACGCTATTTTGGTGAAGACGCATTCAAGAAACTCAAGGGCGATAATAAAGAATTGTTGATTATCCCAGGTGCAAGCCATGTGGATTTGTACGACCGATTGGATTTGATTCCATTCGACAAAATGGTTACATTCTTTAATAGTAATCTAAAATAAACTATCATTAATCTGATAAAATGACATAGATGGTAATGATAGAATGCATCTTAATCTGAAAATGAAAAAACTCTTTTTCCGTACAATTCCTTGGCATATAAAAGGAATTAATTATTTTTGCAAGTATTCCAGGCATGAACATTATGTTCATGCCTGGAATAAACAACAACTTTTAAAACGATATTATGAAAAGAGTTTTCGTATTTAAAGACTTTAAGTCGCAGAAATTCTGGAGTATAGACGTGGTCGGAACAGATGTTACCGTAAACTATGGTAAGCTGGGTACTGACGGACAGACACAGGTGAAAAACTTCTCTACTCCTGAGGAGGCCGAGAAAGCTGCCGGTAAACTGATTGCCGAGAAAACGAAAAAAGGCTATGTGGAAACAGAAGAAGAAAAGGCCCGTGAGATGAAAGTGGAAGGCAAAAAGTTCGGTTTGAGCTATGATGATTATGAGAATGATGTTAATCTGCTGGATAGAATCCGGAAAGACAAACATCTGTCGGAATATAAACAGATGGCTTTCGGTTGCTGGAGCTATGAAGGTGACGATTGTACTGCATTGATGAACTTCATCATCGAGAATAAAGATAAGTTTGAACAACTGGAAGGACTATTCTGGGGAGATATTGACGAGGAAGAGCAAGAGATATCATGGATTGAACAAACTGACCTTACCCCGCTGCTTGCGGTATTGCCCAATCTGAAAGATTTGAAAATAAAAGGAACGAATTGTTTACGCTTGGGACAGACTTCGCGTCCGAATCTTCGTTCACTGGAGATTATCAGTGGTGGACTACCAACGGAAGTGGTAGAAGACATTGTGGCTTCCGATTTTCCGAATCTTGAAAAGCTGATTCTTTATGTGGGTGTGAATGATTATGGATTTGATGATGATATTGAAATATTCCGTCCGCTTTTCTCCAAGGCACGTTTCCCGAAACTGACGTATCTGGGCATTGTCAATTCGGAACTGCAGGATATAATTGTGAAAATGTTCCTCGAATCGGACATTCTTCCCCAATTGGAAACGATGGATATTTCGGCAGGTGTACTCACAGATGCCGGTGCTCAGATGTTGCTGGACAATATGGATAAGATAGCTCATTTGAAGTTTATCAATATGCGCTATAACTACCTAAGCAAGGACATGAGGAAGAAATTGCAGCAACTGCCTGTGAAGATTGATGTTTCCGAATCGGAAGATCCGGATGATGATTGGGTCACTCCGATGATTACAGAATAAGCGGCGGATGCAGATAATCGTTGTCGGCAACGCGGTCTCCAAGAGAATTAAATACTTTGTGGAGGCAGGACGCAGCTTGCAGACAGAAATCCGTTTCATCACTTACGAAGAACTTATCGACTGCTTGCCGTCCTTGCGGCAGGCAGTTGTGAAACTCGAACCGTGGGTGAGCCACGAAACGGACTTCTTGAAGTATGCCCGGCTGAATGAGAAGTATATGGAGACTTTGCGGAAGCTCGGCGAAATGAAGTTGGCTGACGATGTGCATTTTCTGAACACTCCACAGGTATTGCTTCAAGCACTGGACAAGCGGGAATCGAAAAGACTGTTGGCGGTGGACGGGCTGAGGGTGACTCCGGTAGTGGCGTCTCCACGTTCGTTCGGAGAGTTGGTGCAGCACCTTTCGGAATGTGGCAGAGGATGTTTTCTCAAACCGCGTTACGGTTCGGGAGCCGGCGGAATTATGGCTATGCGCTATCAACCTGTAAGAAAGAAGTGGGCGGTATTTACCACCTTGCAGCGAGTGGACGGAATAATCCATAACACAAAGCGGATTCATCGTTTGTGTGAAGAGGAAGAAATCCGCCTGCTGGCGGAAGCGGTGATGAGCACGGATGCTATACTGGAAGCATGGATACCTAAAGAACAGTTGCATGGAGAGAATTATGATCTCCGGGTGGTGTGTAGGGATTCTGAAATAGACTACGCTGTGGTGAGATGCAGCAAGGGAAGCATTACCAATCTGCACTTGAACAACAAAGCTCGGCGATGGAGCGAACTTTCTCTGCCGGAAGCGGTGGAGCGGGGAATCTTCGGTCAATGTAAAGCGGCTGTTCGTACACTGGGGCTGACTTATGCCGGAGTGGATGTGCTGCTGGAAAAGGGTACGGGTATTCCTTATATAATAGAGGTGAACGGGCAGGGTGATCACATTTACCAAGATATGTATGCGAACAATTCCATTTATGTCCGACAGATAAAAACTATAAAAAAGAAATATGACCAATCAAATAGATGAGTTGCCCGCAGGCGAACAGAATCGGTATCCGGATTTGGATATGAACGAGGTGGTGGGTACACACGATATACTGATGCTTTGCTTCGATACCTTGCGCTACGATGTCAGCAAGACGGAAGAAGCGTCCGGCGGAACGCCCGTATTGAACAGTCACGGCGGAGAGTGGGAGAAAAGGCACGCTCCGGGCAATTTCACTTATCCTTCCCATTTTGCCATCTTTGCAGGATTTCTTCCTTCGCCGGCCGAACCTCATGTGCTGCGTGACCGTAAATGGTTGTTTTTCCCTATGCAGGCGGGGACGGGAAGGATTCCTCCCAAAGGCAGTTACCCGTTTAAGGAGGCAACATTTGTACAGAGCCTTGCCAATACGGGATATGAAACCATCTGTATAGGCGGCGTGAACTTCTTCAGTAAGCGCAATGAACTGGGACGTGTCTTTCCCGGCTATTTCACAAAGAGCTATTGGTTGCCCACTTTCGGCTGCACCGCCCCCGATAGCACCGAGCGGCAGATAGACTTTGCCTTGAACAAACTCGAAAATTATCCTGCCGACAAGCGTATATTTATGTATATCAACTTTTCGGCCATCCATTACCCCAACTGCCACTATGTGAATGGTAAAAACAAGGACGACAAGGAATCTCATGCAGCCGCACTGAGATATATCGACAGTCAGTTGCCCCGCTTGTTTCAGGCTTTTCGGAAGCGGGCGAACACGTTGGTAATTGCACTTTCCGATCATGGCACCTGTTATGGAGAAGACGGGTATGAATATCATTGTATCTCTCATGAATCCGTTTATACGGTTCCTTACAAACACTTTATCTTAACCAAACAATGAACTCACGATATGTAGACTATATGTATAGTTATCCGCACAAAACGGCTTACCGTTCTTTTTCTACTCCGGTTTCGCTTATACCTTATCTGGAGCAGTTGGAAGGGCGAAAGGCGTCGCTCTATTTTCATATTCCTTTTTGCAGCCATAAATGCGGATACTGCAATTTGTTCTCTCTGCAAACGAATCGTACGGAATACATCACGTCCTATTTGGAAACTCTTCACCAACAGGCACAACAATTGGCTCCGCTTACCACCGGGCTGACTTTCGATAGTTTTGCTATCGGAGGAGGTACACCGTTACTTCTCACTATACCTCAATTAGAACAATTGTGCACCACTGCCGATTTGTTTGGTGTGCATCCGTCCCGTGCTTTTACTTCCGTAGAGACTTCTCCCGAATATGCGGATTGGGATCGTCTGAACCTATTGAAGCAAGCGGAAGTAGCCCGTGTGAGTATAGGCATTCAAAGTTTTGTGGATGAAGAGCTGAAAACATTGAAAAGACGTCCCCGTCAAAATGCTATCTATAAAGCGTTGGAAGATATCCGGCAAATGGATTTTCCTTATTTCAATATTGACCTGATATACGGAATCAAGGGACAGACAGTAGAAAGCTTCCTCTATTCATTGGAACAAGCTCTCCGGTTTCAGCCGAATGAATTGTTTATTTATCCGTTGTATGTGCGCCAGGGTACGGGGATTACCGAACGTGAGTCTGACGATACCTGTTTTCGGATGTATAGTGCCGCTTGTGATTTATTGAGAGCAAGTGGCTTCTTGCAAACCTCCATGCGACGCTTCATTCATCATCCGCCCACGGATGAGGAAGTCTCATGCGGCGACGAAGTGATGCTTTCGTGCGGGTCGGGCGGACGTAGCTATCTGGGTCATCTGCATTATGCCACCCGATATACGGTTTGCCAACAATGCATTGGACGTGAGATTGACCGATATATTGCAACTACTGATTTCACAGTAGCCCAAAATGGGTTTATCCTTTCCAACGAAAAACAGCAGCAGCGTTTTATCATTAAAAACCTGATGTGTTATATAGGAATTGATAAAGCTGAATATTACCGCCGTTTTGGTGAAACACTGGATATGATTCCGTCATTCCGGCAATTGGCGGAACGGGGATGGCTAGAAGAAACTGCCGACCGTATTCGCCTGACTTCAGAAGGACTGGGCTTTTCCGACTATATTGGTCAGCTATTTATTTCTCCTAAGATAAGAGAACTAATGGAAACGTATTCTTATTGAATGAAAGGACGATGACAACTGCCAGCTCTTTACATACCATCAAGCGTATATACTACCGCGGCAAATTGAACAGCTGTAACTATACCTGTTCTTATTGTCCATTTGGCAAGAAGTCTCATCCGAATTCTGTGTCTGTGGCATCGGATAAGCAGGCATGGCATCGTTTTATAACAGCTATTGAGCAATGGGAGGGGAAAGAGCCTCTACAGTTGTTTATCATTCCTTATGGGGAAGCCTTGATACACCAATATTATCGGCAAGGAATCATGCGTCTGGCAGCTTTGCCGCAGGTTGTCGGTATTTCTTGTCAGACTAACCTTTCTTTTCCTTCCGACCATTGGTTGGACGAACTTCAAACGGCTCCCCACTTAATGAGTAAGATTAAAGTATGGGCTAGTTTTCATCCGGAAATGGCTCCGGTAGACAAATTTGTCCGGCAACTTCATACGCTTCATCAGGCAGGAATGCAAGTTTGTGCCGGAGCGGTAGGCAATCCTTCGGCAAAAACTATACTCCACGAATTGCGAAATCTGCTTTCACCGGATATTTATTTGTTCATCAACGCCATGCAGGGATTGAAGACGCCGCTAAGCCATGAGGATATTCAATTCTTCAGCCAACTGGATAATCTTTTTGAATATGATTTGAGAAATGCTCCGGCACAATGGAATGCCTGTTCGGGAGGAAGAAGCAGTTGTTTTGTTGATGGGAAAGGGGATATTTATGCTTGCCCGCGCAGCCAGGTGAAGATAGGAAACCTTTATCAAAGTAGGGAACTGGCGTTATCGCTTCCTTGTCGGCGAAAGATCTGCGATTGCTATATTGCTTTCAGTAACTTATGCAATCATCCTCTCCGGAAGATAATGGGCGAAGGCGTACTTTGGCGAATACCCGAGAAACCGGAAATCAGTACAGTGTTTTTTGATGTGGACGGAACGCTTACCGATGCGCAAGGAAATGTTCCTGAAAGTTATGCTACTGCTTTGCGATATATAGCACGTTCCACCCCTTTATACCTTGCCACCTCTTTGTCCGTGGAGCAGGCACGAAGAAAATTGGGCAGTAGTCTTTTCAGTCTGTTTAATGGTGGGGTCTTTGCAGACGGAGGGTTATTGTCTTTCGACGGCCGGATAAAATGTATGCCGATAGATGCATTGCCGGATATCTGTAAAAAGGCAACGAAGACGACGGCTCACGAATATGAAGACCGGGTTTATAAATACAGTATGTTGGTATCCGGCAAAGAACTGCGGGCGGAGATGCTGACACGGCTCAAAGAAAGAGCTTATCAGGTTTTTCATAAGCCCCCACTTGTGACAGTCGTTCATGGCGAAGCAAGCAAGAGGGAAGGGGTGCTATATCTATGTGAGACGATGGATATTCCTCTTGAACAAGTCTTAATCGTAGGAAATTCATTAAGAGATTGGCCCATGATGTCAGCCGTTCCCCACTCTTGTGCCGTGATGAATGCCGACCCTCTTTTGAAAGAACGGGCACGATATACATTAAATCCGGATCGGTTGCCGACTTTCTTCCTGTTTAATAGGCTTCCTTCTTTATGAAATGTCATTGATTGAAATATTATTTTTGATAATTTATGTATAATGAGGGTGCCTTAATTCTAAAATTTCATCAGAATTTATCTGATTTAATATGTATCAGGCTTGAGGGTTCCTGTATCAAATATTAAAACGACAAACCTGTCAATATCCGCTAACAGGCTGAAATAACGCTCTTTTCGTCCTATTCCCCTTACTCTTCTGTATATTTTGTATGATATAATACTTAATGACCGCTACTAATAATCGGGTTCATATTTAAGAAACGATGGAAACAAAATAGATGTTAATTCGGATTTTGCACTACGAACTAATTATTTAAAGGATATGTTGTTTTAGATGAATAGAAAGTTTTATTATCAACTAAGAATTTAGACATGGAACAGATAAGACATTTCTAAAGTTTTAGTGAACAAAACATTTACATTAAATACATTTGATTATGAAAAAATCTATTATTTTAGTTGCTTTAGCGTTAGGTGCATTTACTGCTGTGAATGCCCAAACAGTAGTAGAAGGTACGAAATTTGTAGACAATTGGGCTGTAGAAATCCAAGCCGGCGGAACTACCCCATTAACTCACAGTGCTTTCATTAAGAGTATGCGTCCTGCATTCGGAGTTGGGTTTTCCAAACAGCTTACTCCAATTTTCGGTCTGGGATTTCAAGGTATGGGTTATGTCAATACCACCCCAAGCAAAACTGCTATTGATGCTTCAGACGTTAGTGTGTTGGGTAAGGTCAATTTGATGAACCTTTTTAGCACTTATCCTGGCGAACCTCGCGTATTCGAGATTGAAGCTGTTGCTGGTGCAGGTTGGTTGCATTACTATGCTAGTGGTCCTGGTGACTTAAATTCCTGGTCTACTCGTTTTGGTATGAATCTGAATTTCAACATGGGAGAGAGCAAGGCATTTACTTTGGCTTTAAAACCTTCTATCGTTTATGATATGCAGGGTGGTTTTAACAAGAGCCATAGAAGCCGTTTCAATGCAAATAACGCATCCTTTGAATTGACTGCCGGATTAACATATCATTTTATGGCTAGCAACGGTAAACACTATATCAGCGATGTGAGAGTTTACAATCAAGCTGAAATAGACGATTTAAATTCTGAAATCAATGCACTTCGCGGACAGGTAACTAATAGGGATTATGAACTTGTCAACGCTGCCCAGAGAGTTACCGGCTTGCAGAAGGAGCTCGAAGACTGCCGTACAAAGATAGTTCCGGTTGCAACTGTGGTGAAAACTGCCCGTGTTCCCGAATCAATCATCACTTTCAGACAAGGACGTTCAACAGTAGATGCTTCTCAACTTCCGAATGTGGAACGTGTAGCATCCTATATGACGAAATATCCGAAGTCAAAGGTCATCATTAAAGGATATGCATCTCCTGAAGGTAGTGTTGCTGTCAATGACAGAATTGCAAAGGCACGTGCCGAGGCTGTGAAGAAAATCTTGGTAAACAAGTATAAGATCAGCCCGTTGCGCATTAATGCCGAAGGTCGTGGAGTGGGTGATATGTTTACTGATCCGGATTGGAACCGCGTAAGTATCTGTACTCTTGAAGACTAAAGTTATACGTGAATTTTATTTTAAGTGAATATATTAATAACTAAATGCCTGAATTATGAAAAAGTTTTTATTATTGGTTATGGTCATGTTGACCGCTTTGGGAGTGAATGCTCAAACAAAAAAAGGAGAAGGTGCCTTGATGGGAAGTCTTGGTTATCAATCCAATTATGAAAGATTCGGCTTGCAAGCACAAGGACGTTATGTGATAGCCGACAATCTTCGCCTTGCTCCGGATCTCTCGTTTTTCTTTCCAAAGGATAAGGTGACGGGGTTGGATGTGAATTTGAACTTCCATTATGTGTTCAACTTCCGTAAAGACGGCCAGGGATTTTCTGTCTATCCACTTGCAGGTATAGGTATGCAGAACAATTTTTATGGTAAGCAAACTGTTGAGGTTGATGGTAAGACTGCTGAAGTAGATAGAAGTAATACCACAAAATTTGCTTTCAATCTTGGTGGAGGTATTGCATTACCGCTTTCGGAACATAGTTTCTTGAATTTAGAAGCAAAATTCATGTTTGCCCATGATGATAATGTCGTTATCATGTTAGGTTATGGTTATAGATTCTGATTTTTGTTGGATGCCGGATAGTAGTCATACTATCCGGCATTTTTTTTGTTCTGACAATTTCACACTCTTGCTACAGATATGAAAAAGTATAATTATTACAGTTAATTAGTTATACAAATTGAAGATGCTAAGAACTTAAGAATTAGGCATACGTTATATATGCAGATGTACATCCTAATTTACCTAGATTATTAACATTAAAATCAATCAATTATGTTCTATCATGTAAAAGAGTTGCAATTCAATGCCCGTGTTTCAAAGCCGGATCCACGTTTTGCACGCATTCTGCTCGAAGCATTCGGCGGTGCTAATGGAGAGTTAACTTCAGCTTTGCAATATTTCGTACAAGCATTTAGTTGTCATAACCCGTATCCCGATAAATACGATATGCTTATGGATATTGCTACCGAGGAATTGGCACATCTCGAAATCGTAGGAGCTACCATCCAGATGCTTCTAGGTCCGGTAAACGGTGAGATGAAGGATGCAGTGGAAACAATGGACCTTAATCCCATGATGAGCGGTAAATCGGCTAAAGAAGATATTATCCATCAGGCATTTACTAATCCACAATTCTTGGTTACTGCTCCGGGTAGCCCTTCGCTGACCGACAGCAATGGAAATCCTTGGTGTGCAAGTTATGTTTCTGCCAATGCCGAACTCACAGTTGACCTTCAATCCAATATGGCTAACGAGTGTCGTGCGAAAATAGGTTATGAAAACCTGATGCCATTCACAGAAGACCCTTCGGTAAGAGAAACTCTTGTCTTCCTGATGACTCGTGAAGTAACTCACTTCCAGCAATTTGAAGCTGCTTTGTCTACTATCCAACCCAACTTCCCTCCCGGTGTGCTACAGACATCTCCGAAATATAGTAATCTTTACTTTAATACGTCTAAGGGAGAAGATGCGCGCGGTCCATGGAATGAAGGTGAAAGCTCAAGACTGATGGAAGAATGGCAATACATTGAAAATCCTTTGGAAGAAGTAAGAAGTACAAATGGATTGGTGGACAGAACACCTGAAGGTACCGAACGTACTGAAAAAGAAGTTCAGCAAAAAGATGAAAAGTTAGCCAAAGAACGTAGCAACGAAGTTTTGTCTGCAACTCCAGATAAAGACATGAAATGGTGTGACTACCAGAAATTGCAAAAAGACAGCAAGAAATAAATTGCTGTAGTTTTTATTATTCACTTTTAAATTTTGGATTATGATTAAGAAAACTGAGAAAAAGCAAGAAGCAAAGAGTGCCAAGAAGGAAACTCATGCAAGAGAAAGTAAGCCTGAAACTTCAAGTAAAAAAACGGATAAGAAATGAAATAATCGTTTCGTAAAATGAAGTTTTTATTTGATTCCCGGTAAAAGAATTTATGTATGTCTTTTACCGGGAATTTTTAAATGACAGCAATCTTTGTCGCATATTTATGTGATAGATGTAAGATGTGTTAAATGCAAGTTTGTAAATAGAACTAATTGAAACTGAATGATGTTATTTCTATAGATGATATCTTTCGGATAGGATGAAAAAAATGTATAAATAAGATTTGTCCATGAATGAAAGATGAAGTAGAATATAGTAGAAACCTTTTTTGAAATATATATATAAATCTAAAAATTAAAATTATGAGTTTTATTTGGTACATTATCATTGGTATCGTATCCGGCTTTATTGCTGGTAAGATTATGAGAGGTGGAGGTTTCGGTCTCTTGATCAATCTCATTGTAGGTATTATCGGTGGTCTCTTGGGAGGCTGGGTATTCGGATTACTAGGCATTGCTGCCGGTGGTATTTTGGGTAGCCTTATAACTTCGGTTATTGGTGCTGTATTATTGTTGTGGATTTTGTCATTGTTTACAAAACGCCCTACGCATACAGAACCTTGATTTATTAACAATTTAAACTAAAAACTTAATTATGGAATGTGGAAAATCTAATTTCCTTATCGGTCTGGGAGTAGGATCGATAATTGGATCTCTTGTTTATCGTTTTTGTGTTTCTTCTAAAGGTAAGATGATGAAGGAGAAAGTAAATAATGCCTTTCACAAAATGACGGGTGATGCTGTAGACATGATTGATAATACAAAAGAAAAAGCATTGGAGTCTGGAACGAAAGTTGCAGATAAAGTTGCTGACGGTGCTTTTGATGTTGCCGAAAAGACAGATGAAGCTAGAAACAAAATGCATAACTTTGCTAATAGTCAAAAAAAATAACTAGGTTTTTTATTGGTTTGTGAGGGAGAATAGCGAATGATTTAATTCTGGCTATTCTCCCTTTTTTGTGTGCCTTAAATTGTAGGAAGTAGTTGATACTCATAATGAATGGCTATAAAATAAAGGCTGCCTCTTTATCGTTTAAGAGACAGCCTTATTATCGTTTTAAAATGATAGTTTTTGTCAAATAATTAGATGAATATGCTTTTACATTTCAACATGGTCTTGTGTTTTTCTGCTTCCCCATGAACCGGCAACGGTACATAAAATAGCAGCTACCAATAATGCAAAGAATGATATAAGCGCAGATTTTGCAGCGGTATCTGAAGCTTTGTCAGCAGCAACCAGTGCTTCATGTTTCATCTCATTCCATTCCTGAGCGGCTTCCTGCAATTTCTGTTCAAGAGTATTTATTTCTTGTTTTGCTTGGTCGGTCGCTTTGTTTATTATATCTATATATTGGTCAATAGCTTTATCAGCTTCTGCCTTGGATAGATTGGTATTGTTGGCTATCGCTCTCGATAAGTCATTACGGTCTATGTTCTTGGTAATCTTATCCGTGCGCTTCTTTAAGCGGTCGATAAAGTTGTTAATGATATTGTCTGCATCCTTAGGATTAGCAATAACCTTCTTAAGAGACTTACTTAAATCGGTTTTTACTTCGTTAAGTTGGTTTTTCAGATAAGTGGGCTGCAGTTCCTTAACGCCGCTTTGAGCAAGTGCTGTGCGGATGTTTTGTGGAACATCACTATCATTCAAGTCTGAATTGAAGTCGATATCTCCAAAAAGTTCTTTAGCTTGGTCTGAAAGGGCAGTAATACCGCCACCGACAACCGAACCTGCTCCGGAAATGATACTTCCTGCTACTGAGGTAACAGCTCCAAGTGCATTCATTGTTAGTTTAGCCGCCCCAATAGTAATCATGACTCCCAAAATAACTGCTATAAACAAAGTAGTACACCAAACCAGAAAACCATGTATCATTCCATCAACGCCGGATAATTTTCCAGCTACAAAACCTCCGGCAATCATGCTAATAACAAAAGCTACTGCCGACCAGATGCCAACGGTTGTGCCAATACCTGAAGCTGGATGGTCTGCCAATGGGTCAAGCATGAATAGTCCGATACTAGATCCTAATAGGGAGAGAAGGATGGATATTGCCAATACGGTCATTACCCCTCCGATTACACTTCCCCATGACACTCTGTCTTTGAGATCTGCAAAATTAAATCTTCTCATAATCATAATGTTGTTAAATTTGTAATAATGTTATATCAGATATACTAACAGTTCTCAAAAAAGGAAAGTTTGCTCCGCCTACCGTCATTTTTGGAAAATTGTGCATAAAATTAGTTTTGATTGATATAATGAAAGTATTTAACACTAAGCGTCTCGGACAGTATATTAAATTCTTGTTAATTATTAAAATCAGGTTCAAACCAGATATTTACCTGATGTGTTACTAATTAGTAATATCAGCTGGATAATTCTATGCTGAATAAATTAAACCGTTAATACCTACTTAATTATGAAAACTAATAGTTTAAATCTATGGCTCAGGCTGACCATCAGTTCTGCTATCGGTGCGATTGTATATCATCTCTCACCAGCTCCGAAAATAAAGTATCGGAGGAAAAAAGTAAGTGGTAATCTTCATAAACCCCTTTAAAAATATAATCTTATGATTGGATTTGTAATTTGGTTAGTTGGTTTTGTACTGACTATTAAAGCGGCTTTTGAGATATGGCGTATCAATGCATCAGTAGAAAAGAGATTATTATCTATTGTGCTAGTGCTTCTTACCAGTTGGATAGGATTGTTCTTCTATTATTTCTATGCAAGAACCCGAATGCCGATGTGGTTGAGAACGGGATAAACAATTTTGGATATTTATATATTGATTGTATATTTGTAGAAAATAGAATATCTATGACTATAAATGATGTAATTGATAATACCTATAAATTGCCCCAAGCATCAAAAGATGCCTTTCTGATGGATGCTGTGGAAGTTTCTTATCCCAAAGGCTTTCATTTATTCCGGGCGGAGCGTAAAAGTTCGAAGTTTTTTATCATATGGAAAGGAATGATTCGGGCATACACCAATCATTCGGACAAAGAAGTCACTTTCTGGTTTGGTAAGGAAGGGGATACTATTTTTCCTTTGCAAACGCTTTATGACAATCAGCCGGGTTATGAGAATATTGAACTCCTGGAAGATAGTATCTTATATGAATTAAGCGTTGACAAATTGCATGAACTATATTCTAAAGATATACATATAGCCAACTGGGGACGTAAGTTTGCTGAGAGAGAGTGTATAAAAGCGGAAAAACAGTTTATATCCCGACAATTTAAAACTTCATTAGAAAGGTATCAGGAACTAATCTCCGAGTATCCCGATATTTTACAGCGGGTCTCGTTGGGGATTATAGCCTCTTATCTCGGTATATCCCAGGTAAGTTTAAGTAGAATTAGAGGCAAGATAAAGTGATTTTTATCATATGTAAAATCCCTTTTTAACAAATGTAAAGTAGATAGTGAAGAAAAGTCAGGATCTTTGCAATCAAAATGAGAAACGTTATGAATTGGATTCTTTTAATTTTAGCAGGATGCCTTGAACTGGTATTCACTTTCAGTCTGGGAAAAATAAACAGAGTAGTTGGAATGGAGAAATACATATGGACGATAGGGATGATACTATCTTTGAGTGCAAGTATGCTTCTTCTGATTAAAGTAACTAAAACATTGCCGGTCGGTACGTCTTATGCTATCTGGACAGGTATTGGTGCGGCTGGTACTGTATTAATCGGTATATTGTTCTTTAAAGAGCCAGTGAACTTCGGCAGAGTATTTTTTATCTTCACTTTAATCGCTTCTATTATTGGGCTAAAGCTGGTTTCACATTAATTCTCAAAAGTTAAATAGTTGTTAATTCCATTCTTGTGATACGAACTAATTTTTGATAGGATATGTTGTTTTAAGTGAACAACGAATTTTATTATGAATTTAAAAGATAGAACATGGAAAAGGTGAGATATTTTTATGCGACAGGTTTCCAGTCTATTTATTGTATCACCAATTAATAGCTTTAATTATGAAGAATTTTTTTTTGTTATTTGCTTTTGTAGCGGGAACATTTACAGCAAATGCTCAAACAGTTGTAGAAGGTACGAAGTTTGTAGACAATTGGGCTGTAGAAGTTCAAGCAGGTGGGGTTACTCCATTGACTCACAGTCCTTTCTTTAAGAGTATGCGCCCTGCTTTCGGAGTTGGATTCTCTAAACAAGTGACTCCGATTTTCGGTTTGGGATTCCAAGGAATGGGGTATGTCAATACTACCCACAGTAAAACAGCAATTGATGTTTCAGATGTCAGCGTGTTGGGTAAAGTCAATTTGATGAACCTTTTTAGCACTTACCCGGGCGAACCTCGTGCGTTTGAGATAGAGGCTGTAGCCGGTGCAGGTTGGCTACATTACTACGCAAGCGGTCCTGGTGACTTAAATTCCTGGTCTACTCGCTTCGGAATGAATTTGAATTTCAACATGGGAGAGAGCAAGGCATTTACTTTAGCTTTAAAGCCTTCCATCGTTTATGATATGCAGGGTGGTTTTACGAAGAGTCATAGAAGCCGTTTCAATGTGAATAATGCAACATTTGAACTGACTGCCGGACTGACATATCATTTTATGGCAAGCAATGGTAAACATTACATCAGCGATGTGAGAGTCTACAATCAGGCTGAAATAGACGATTTAAATTCATCAATCAATGCGCTTCGCTCAGATATAAATAATAAGAATAGTGAGTTGAATAGTGCCGCAAGAAGAATCGGTGGCTTGCAGAAAGAGCTTGAAGACTGCCGAACAAAGGTTGTCCCAGTTGCAACTGTAGTGAAGACTGCCCGTGTTCCGGAATCAATCATCACATTCAGACAAGGTCGTTCGACGGTCAATGCTTCACAACTTCCGAATGTGGAACGTGTAGCTTCATATATGAAGAAGTATCCTAATTCAAAGGTTGTAATTAAAGGATATGCATCTCCCGAAGGTAGTGTGGCAGTCAATGACAGAATCGCTAAGGCACGTGCTGAGGCTGTAAAGAAAATCTTGGTCAATAAATACCAGATTAGTACATTGCGCATTAATGCCGAAGGTCAAGGGGTAGGTGATATGTTTACCGACCCAGATTGGAACCGTGTAAGTATTTGTACCCTTGAAGATTAATAAATAAGATGTATGTAATCGTAAAGGGCTGTCCTTCCAAGAGGGGCAGCCCTTACTGTTTTTACAGTATGATTGTACTGTCAAATCAGGATATTCGTTTCCATATTGTTGATATAGTCTCTTTGTTTATTAAGAAACTCAGCCTGGAGGAGTTCGTTGGACCTTGATATTACGGTGCAGTACTTCTTCAGCGAGTCTATCCATAATCTATGTCTGGTAGTGATTTCTTGGCTTCTTGTGTAAATAGGGTAGCCATAATGATGCCAGAAAGCAGATTCTTCATTGCCATCCCATATAGAATAGGTGGTAGTACTACTGATATGCAACATTGAAAGATAAATTTCAATTTGCGTTCCGTTCGTACTGATCCCTCTATTCATGGTTCTCTCTATGTCATCCAAATATCTGCGAAATTCCGTTTGCAGTGTCTTCATCTCCATATCATTGACAAGCCCTCTTACATAAAAATATTGCATTTCTTTTATCAGATTGAGAAATAAGTTATTATCCACGATAAGGGATAATCTTTTTAATTGGGTGTTTAAAAGGACCATTCTATTACATATCTCTTTAATCTCAGTAGGAATAACCAGCTCCGAATAGAGATAATTGAGTGGCACATTAGTCATTTGATGCATCCATCGATAATAGATGAATTTGAATAAATGCTCGTATCCGACAAACATGGTATTTAAGAAATGATTTAATGTGCAGGTTATATCGGAATTATCAGAATCGATCAGACGCTGCAGATGAATCTCATAATAGCGAAAAAATGCCAGAAGATTTTTGTCCGGACTCTGATTTACTGTGCCTATATGATTAAATGCAGCAGCATCCGCCTTGTTGTTGCCAATAATCTCATCTAGTGAAAAATTCAAATTCAGAGACAACTTATATATCTCATCCAGTGAGAACGTTTTTTCACCCCTTAATCTTCTGTAGGCGGATTCTTTCCCTATATCTAAAACATCCATGAGCAGGTTGACTGGTTTTAGGTTCTCTGGTATGATATTTAGTATTTTTGTCAAAACAATTTTGTTTAAGTTTATAGTCATAAATCAATGTATTATTAAATATTGTAATATTGAAAATTTAGCCTCTCTATATAAAACGATAGCCAAAAAGTTTAGTTCGATTTTCCGGTTTGAAACCAACTTCTTTTTCAAAAATCGAAAAGAACTGCTCTCCTTCGTTATAATTGAACATCAATATTTGTGTCGAATAACGAGTTTTTTTCATAAATCCGTAAAATTTGTCTGATAAACCATTTAAAAACTATCATAAGGTTCAAATCTAACTATTTTCTTTGTACTACATACATTTTTGAAGTTTTTCTATAAAACTACTAAATGCAAAGATTGAGAGGAAAATTATGAGGGCGAACATACGGAGATATAATTTAAGGAGTTGGAATGTAAGACGTATTTTATGTTCTATCATGATGCTTGCGTTTATGGCTATTATAGCTAGGGCAGGGAATGCTGACCAAAATAAGCCTGTAACGGATGTGAAGCCTGCGGTTCTTTCTGTGGGAACTAACTTCCTATATTGGGCAGCACTTGCACCGAATGTATCTGCCGAGTATTATTTCCCCAAAAGTCATTGGTCTATATCGGGCTCCTTCACTATGCCATGGTGGAAGAGGAAGTCAAAACACCAGTATTATCAAATCAGGCAATATCTGGCAGAAGGGCGATATTGGTTGAATAACAATGCATCGGAAGGAGGACATTTTCTGGGAGCTAATATCCATGGAGGTATTTATGATCTTGAAAATATGAAAACGGGTTATTATGGTGAGTTTATAGGTATAAGCCTTACTTACGGATACAAATTCAGCTTGAGTAAGAAATTGGCTCTGGAATTTACAATCGGGGGAGGATACGTATACACCGGCTACGATAAATACTTGCCTGTATACAATTGCTATGTATACCAATCATCGCATAAAACGCATTATTGGGGAGTAACTAAAGTGGGCATTTCATTGGTGTGGAATATCCTATAAAAGAAAAAGAGAACTAACATTATAGAATGAAGAAACCTAGACTGAATAGATATTATTGTTATATACTTGTTTTGACTGTTTTAATTGGTTGTAGAAAGGACTTATGCTACGATCACAACAAGGAGGTGGACTTGCATCTTAAAGTGACCTATTCTTTGGATTGGCATTTGCCTTGGGATGAAAACTGGAACGACCGCTGGCCTGCAGAATGGGCGGTGGATTGGGGTGAGATGCTGCCCAAAGTACCTGAAGGCGTCAGACTTCATATTTCCGACAACGATTGTAAAGCTTCCCTTTCAAGTCATAATCTTGATCCTTATGGTGGACGGGTGGCGATAAACAGCGGACGATATGATATGCTATTGTATAATAACGACACGGAAGGGATAATATTCGAGAACATGGATGCAATAGACGAAACGGTTGCTACCACGCGTGCCCGAGTCCGGTCTGCATATTATTTGAATGAGTATCCTGAAGAGGTTACTGTTAATGCTCCCGGTATTTTGTTTGCAGCTTTTTTACCCGAAAAGGAATTGGATATGCCCAAAGACGGGGAAACTGTTTACAAAAAGATTGATGTGGAACTTATTCCCCGCACATGGACTTACCTTATCAGATATGAATTTACTTCAGGACTCGAATATGTTTCCGAAGCTCGGGCTTACCTATCGGGAATGGCTCGCGGTGTTTTTCTTAAAGATGGCCTTATCCATAGTGATCAGTCAGTCACTTTATTGCTTGACTGTTCCAAACGTGATTATGGAGTTGAGACTATTGTGCGTTCGTTTGGCCATTTTGGCGGGAATGTTACCAATAAACTCGTGCTCGAAATGAAGCTGATGAGTGGAAAGTTTAAAATGATAGAGTTCGATGTTTCCGACCAGGTTCGCAGGCAACCGTGGGGAGGTGTTGTGGTGGTTGAAGGTATTATAGTCACTCAGGAAGAGGGACAAAGCCCCGATGACCCAGGCTCAGGCTTTGATGGAGATGTGAACGATTGGGAAGAGAATGTTGATATTGATGTCCCTATCTCATAAATATAAAAGAAGAACTGAATTAATTAAATTGTTGAATCCATTTTTAAAGAAAGAATGATGAAGAAAATCAATTCGTTGGCTGTTTTGACAGCAGTTGTTGCGTCAATGTTTAGTGCGTGCACTAACACTGAGGAGGTTGTGATGGAAGAAAGAAGAGCACTTGACTTTTCTGTTTTTACCAACAAGACTACGCGTGCACCCGAAACCCAAGGCTCACTTCAAACAGATGGGAAGTCATTTGGAGTATGGGGGTATTCTACTTTTGGTACTGATGTTACTAATGTGTTTCTAAATCAGCCTGTAACGTATGATGGAACTGCCAAAGTCTGGGAGTATTCACCTTTGAAATATTGGGATAAGCTCTCTTCTTATGAGCTTTATGCTTATTATCCTTATCAGTCAAGTGGGGTAACTATTAGTGATGATGTTAATAAAAACATTACTGTTACTGATTTCACCGTAGCACCTTTGGTGGCGAATCATGTGGACTTGATGCTTGCAGGTAAAGTTACGCAAGCAGTTGGTGCTGCTATCAATAAAGTAACGTTCAACTTTAACCATCTCCTTTCGAACATCAATCTGGTATTTAAGAAAGATATCGATATTGATGCTACAAAGGTGACATTAATGTCGGTTAAGATTTACGGGATGAGTAAGAAAGGTACTTTTGTGCAGACGCAATCGCCTAATTTCTTTTCCGGTAATTGGACTGTTTCTACTTCTGCCAGTGATATAGTGCAGGTAGATGATTCTGATTTGGAAGAACTGGCAAATAGCAATGTTCTTGCTAATACTGATGCAAGAGCAGAGTTCAAAGATATGCTTTACATTCCGCAGAATACAAATACTCTGAAACTGGATGTGACATATACGCTTGGTGAAAACGGAGCTGAGCAACCTTTCAGCAGAACACTGGATCTTAGTTACGATGCTACGGATAGAGCTTATAACCCTACTTCTTGGGGACAGAACCAAAAAATCACCTATAACTTTACTATCAATGCCAATGTTATAGAATTTGATAACCCTAAGGTAGAAGACTGGGCAACCAACCAAGACGTAGAAGTTCCTACCATTGAATGATGAAAAGAATAGCTTTCATTTTAGGTTCAGCATTGTTGTTGATAGCCTGTAATAGTGGAGGTGAAGATTACTTTGTGGAGTCTCCTGTCGAAAATGTTTCAATCTCTTTCGGCGGGGGACAAACCCGGGCATCTTTGAGTACGGTATCCAGCACCTTTGCTCTTTATGGGACAGCAACGGATGGAGGCAATACTTCAGTAGTGTTCAGTAATCAGAAGATAGAGTATGTTAGCGAGAATAACCACTGGGTTTATTCTCCGCTGAAATACTGGAATCTGCAAGCCGACCACAGGTTCGGAGCATATGCTCCCTACAATGCTTCCCGAAACTTATCGTTTAGCCCGAAAGGCTATCCGATGATTACGGATTTCATGGTGCAGCAAGATGTTGACAGCCAGGAATCTCTTTTACTTTCGCGCTCCATAGAGCGAAATGTGGGACCCGATGGTCTTGATATATCTGCGGTGGTGTTCGCATTCGACCCGGCGCTGACAAGAATTAATTTTAAAATAAAAAAAGAGTCTACTTTTACCGATGCGCTCCACTTGAATGTGTTGCGTATGTATAACTTGAAGTCATCCGGTAATAGTATTCACAATGGTACTCAGGTGATTTGGGACACCTCTTCCGCTCCCATTAATACCTTTGGATATGGCACGGGCTTTGCCAACCCTCAGGAAGTTTCATACGAAGGTATCACTGCATGGAAGAACGGGGCTTTAATGGTTCCGCAACAGATTTCCGGCATCACGGTATATTTGAGTTATACCCGTCGGCATAATAATATGACCTATTCGTATGATAAGGACAACATTACTCTGCCGGGAATAGACTGGGAACCCGGCAAACAAATAACTTATGTATTGACACTTAAACCCGAAAATTATATTGAAATTGGTGAACCCATCGTAGAACCGTGGATTGATAGCTCTTCAGGTGGCGGTACCATTATTGTAAATTAGACTATGACATTGAAAAAATCTATTATCATAAAATATATATGGCTACTTCCCGTTGTCTGGATGGTTATCATTCTGATGGCAGCTTGTAGCGATAACAATGCTATTTCCGATAATTCTGACCAGGAAGTCGAGATTATCCCCGGTCGTTCAATTGTATTCAGTACGGGAACGGCTACCCGGGCTGTGCCGATTACCCAACTACGTGGATCGGGTTTTGGCGTGAAAGCTTATGTGTTGGACAATCAGTGGGCATCGGCAGGATATAATGCGAAACCGGACGCTGATTGGAATAACGTCCTGATTGATTGTAGCAACTCGGGTGTATGCACATACAATCCTATACAATCATGGATGGATAACAAATACTATTCCTTTTTCGGCTATTATCCGTACAATGCTCCCGGCGTGACGGTTTCCGATGCAAACTATGAATCGACTCCTTATGTGGAGTATCGTCCATCGGCAAATGATCCTACCCAGCATCAGGATGTTATGGTTGCGTCTACGCTCGATTGTACGGCATTGAATACCGGACAGGTAAGGATGCAGTTTTCCCATGTACTTTTCTGCATCAATATTGCGGTGAATAATTACGATGATGAGGCTATCCGGTTGGATAACGTGACGTGTCGGTTTACCTCCGGGTTATATAGCACTTATAGAGTGAAGATGGATAAAAGCAATCCGGAGGCAAGTGGAACCATTACAAATGCAAACTATGTGATGACTAACAGTATCCATATCCCCAACACATCGGCAACGGGGGCCATGAATATTACAGATTCCAATCGGTTTCTGATGCTTATTCCACAGAAAGGATTGCAAGGTAAGATATCTTTTGATGTAACTCAAGGAGGACAAACGACAACAAAAGTAGTTGAGTTTGACGATCCCGTAACGGAGTATCGTGCAGGATACAGATATACATTTACACTTTATTTTGTGGGAGATGCCATTCATCTCAGAATCATTCAGAGTAATGAATGGGTCGATAACGACAGTGAAATCGAATTTGATTAAAGAAGGGTATTTTGATGAGAAGAATATTTAGCTACACCAGTCTGTTGGTAACCGTCTTATTAAGTAGTATTATATATGGATGCAGTTTTGAAGATACAGAACAGAGAAGCCAGGCGGAAAGTCGGTATGTTCGTGTCAACGGATATTCCAAGGGATTCTCCGAAGTGGAAGTTTCAACGCGTTCGGGTAAGAATGAGTTTGAAACTAAACTGTCTACTTTGTATATGCTCATTTTTGATGCGAACGGGCGGATTGTAGACGTTCCCCAGTTTGTAGCCAGTGGTGTCCCCAATTTCTTAATTGATACGCATAGTCCGTCCTTCGTCAACCACGATCAGGAGGCACTTCGACAGTGTGACATCTTTTTGGTGGGTAATCTCAATAACGGAGATCTTGCCGGCATACAGAGTCTCACGGAGCTTACTGAATTTGAAGTGGAAGCAACAACGATTCATCCCGATGCCGATCCGTCGTTTAAAGGATTGGTAATGATTGGCAAAACACAAGAAAAGGTCGATTTGAGTCTGGCGCGCCCGTCTACGGACAGCAATATTAAGGAAATATCTATGGTGAGTATTTACGCCAAAGTAGTTGTCAACCTTCAGATACGACCGGAAGAACATTTGCCGGGAAACGACCAGAGCTTTAGAATGATTAGTTGGGAGGTGGTGAATGCTCCGCGCTATGCCACTCTTGGCGCTCCTGATGCGGCGGATGAAACAGAGCCTATGCACAGTGATAAAATACCATCCACTCCTTCGGGATTGTATACCGGTTCTAATCCGGTGGGGGTAGCCCAATCTTTATCCTATACTTTCTATATGTTGGAGCATAAAAGAAACAAGGTGAACACCGTGAATTATCCTGAAGGTATTGATGAACTGTCTAAACAGCGTTTCAAGCCAAAGTATGTCAACGAAGATACGGCCGCTGCATATATGATTATCAATGGGGTATATGTCGATCATCAGCAAATTACGCACGAGACTACTTACAAGTTGTATCTTGGTGCCAATGCAGTGGATGATTTTTATATTCTGCGGGATAACCAGTACAATAATAATATAACTATAAAAGGAGTGACCAGTAATAACGGGTTCGATGAATCGACAATTTCGTTCGATGCCCGTGTCACGGTCAATTCCGGTCCCGTCGTTGTTGCGGTGAAGCGTGATACGCAACTCGACAGTCATTATGAAGTCCGCCCGTTGGATATCTTTGTTTCTCCGGGCTACACGGTGGATGTGGAGGTGGATGCTGCGGCGCAAAGCTGGATCGGGCTCGATAGGGAAATGGTAACTGATGGTAAGGTGGTGAAGAGAGACTATTTTACTACAAATCTCATATCTACTTTACCCAAGAGTTACGGCTCATTGACTACCGATTTTAGGGTATGGGCATATTTTGATGAAAACACCAGTACGTCCGACCGGACGGGTAAGATTGTATTTACCTCTACCGAGACGGCAACAGGCAGCCGGACAGTGATTACCTATACATTCTTGCAGAAAGGATTGTTTGAGGTGACTTATAATGGACATACTTATTATATCGAATTTCATGAAGAGTATCTCCACAATTTCGATCCTTATGATCCTTATAATAACAAAACCGACGGAATGTTCTGGGGTCTGGATGGAATGCAGTTATCTCATCAGCGAGATGCGTTCAGGTTTAATGGTAGCTTGGCAAATAACATAACCAACGGCATAAAGGACCGTTTGAAAGAGCTCGACCCCCAATTCTATATCTACGATTTTTATACACCTCGGGATGTATCAACAGTAGGAACCAATGGAGTGACGATAAATACGCGTGCAGGGCATTCCTTTACCAGTGATATCGTGGCTACAGCAGGCATCGGACCGTTGAAGCTCAATGAAAAGGCTAGAAGTGCTGTTGAGTATTGTTACAACAAGAACAAACGTAATGCTTCAGGAGTGGTGCCCGAAATTAAATGGTATCTTCCTGCAATAGACGAGATAGAAGACATCGTAATGGGAGCTTATGGCACTTTTACGGATTTCCAGAATAAGTATTACTGGTCGTCTCAACCTGCCTACGATTACTATACCTATCATTATAGAGGTTTTGGAGGAATGAATTCAGGAGACGGAAATTTCTTTAACGACAATTTGAATAGTGCTCGGGCAACTAAAGTCGATTATCAAAGTTCCGTGTATAACACTGTGAGCAGTGGTATGAGCGATTATCTTACGAAATTCAATTTCGTAAGGGATTGGCTAACAGTAGGGTGGGGGAATCCACGGCAGGATATTAATCCCGTCACTCCTACAGATGATTTGGGCAAACAGTTAAGGTCGAATATAAATCGTATCCGCTGTGTGTATAAGGCGAACTAAATAGTAGGTGTATTTTATATTTATTTATATCTACAATCGGTTACTTCTTTTATCTCACCACAATTCAACTAAAAGTTTTTCATTTTCAGCCTCAGCAAAGTGGCACATAAATCGCAGTAATTCGCAAAATTCGAGTCTTATATAATCGACGGGTTCCTTTCTGAAAAAAAACTGTCCACCTTTACTTGAAACGAGAGTGTTATTTTCCAATGACTTAAGATCTATGAAGTAGACTTCATCGTTTGGACTATTATAAAGGGTTATTCTTGCGTAGTCAGCTTTATCATAGTCTTCATGTCCGGTGAAAGTCGCATTCCCGCAAAAGGTGTGTACCCATCCCACCCACTTGTGGTCTTCCGTACAAAAGGGGCATCCTGTACTCCATTCTTTATTCTCGAATATTTCTTCACGTCTGTCAGCAACCCAATATCGAAATTTATTAGGATTCAATTGTTTCTTAATATCGTTTTCTATTATTGTTGTCAAATTTAACAACTTCTTTAAATCGACTTCTTTCTTTTCATCAATCTCTAATTCTATACCATAATCAGAACCTTCCGGCATATAATATTTAAAGTCGGATTTAGGATAGAAATAGCAATACTTATCCATCACATAATCTGGAAAAGCAATATCAAAAGACGCTTTGTCCTCTTCTTCGTCATCATCCGGGAATGTTATATATTCGAGTTTAGCCTCCATATTTAAATACCTAAAAGGTAGTTTGAGAACCTCTTCCTTAAATCTATTCATTTTAGATGGTTCTAACTCAAAGCCAAACACGACTTTATATGGATTGTCCGTAATGCTATTCAAACCTTCTTGTTTATTGGAGGTACCTCTACGGAAGAGTTTCAACAATTTGTCGAATAAAGTAACTTTCGATTCTTGAGTAGGAGCCGGTTCACCATCATTGCTACTGCATCCGGTCAGAAGTCCGACTGCAGCGCATAAAATTAAAAGTATTCTTTTCATTTGAAACATTATTTATTGATACATGAATATTTGTAATATTACTAATGCGTCCAGGATTCAAAGCTCCAAAAGATATCATCAGGAACTGATGTGGTGCAGTGAATATTTCCAGAAGTCCCTTCTGTTGTAGGATTAATATTGGCATAGCTATTCCATCCTTTGTAAAACGTACAGTCACTATAGTAGAATGAATTATTGCTCCCGGTGAGACTAAATGGTCGGTCGGCATATTGATAATATACAAAAGCTTTTCCGGCTGACGAGCCTTTACCCGTCCAATTGGTTGAGTAAACCCTACCTACTTTCTTCGTTCCCTGATAGGCGATGATATCTCCTAATGTAGTGACCAGCGCATCCGAATCACTGGATGTGGCAGGCCAATGACCGTACATGTTATTTCCATGTCGGTCCACTATCTGAAATTGTTCGGTAGCGAAACTAGTTGGCAGTTGAATGATTGCCTTTCCATTTTCATACTTAGCTTCTACGGTTCCGATGACTTTCCAGCATTCACCGGTAATATTAGCCTCCACTCTGTCGAAGGTTACCTTAGCAGGAATGTTATTAATATTGGTGATTGTAATCGAGGAGATAACTTTCGGTTCGGAATCAGGCGGATTGATTGTATTTTCATCTTTACTGCAACCAAAGAAGATAAAAATAAAAAGAAGAAAGAGTGATGTGTGATAAAATAGTTTCATGCTTATGTTCTGCTAGATTTGTTTGGGCTGCAAAGTTACAGATATTATCGTTATAATGATAGTCTTTACTCCAGATTTATATAATAAATGGAGGTAAAAATGCAGGATGATGAATTTTAGGAGATACAGAACTGTTGCTTCGTCCCAGCGAGACATTCAATCACTGGATTGCTGTCCCATATAAAAAGTACGGTGAAAAGGATACGGAAATTTTAATAAGAATGCATATATAGGCGGGAATATATTTATATATTTGCTTGTATATCAAAGAAAAAAATGATTAATTTGTAATTTGCGAATCGCAAATCAATAGAATCAGAATATGGGCAGACACAAAGGAATACCACTGCAGTATAGAAAAAGAAATAAGACGTTTTTCTGTCTCTTCGATTATATCTATTATAGGGGAGAAAGAATTACTCAAAGGTATGGATGGAAAATATGGAGAGGGGGAGCAAGTGTTATTTTTCCATCAATTTACATTTGCCTCTTTTCTTTGGTGGCAAATCCATTTCTTAATTCGTTATTATTCTGTTTAGGCTTTTTGGGAGTTATTATTTTGGAAATATTGAGATATAGTGTATTTCTAAAGAATGAAATCTTATTCAGCCATTATAAGAGAAATTTTTTGTCTTCGGAATGATATTCATCCTAGTAATAGTATTAATCGCTGTATGTACATATATAACATTTACTATTTTTCAAGGCAAGCAGTATCCTATGGAACATGTCATATACCCATTTCCTATTGTATTAACAAAAGAAATTGTCCGTGATATGAAAATAGAAAGAGCAGACGATGAATTTCTGATTTTCGAATTGGAGTTTATTCTACGGAAGATTTTTATTCTTTTTGGAGGAATACCGGCCTTTGCTCTTGCGTGCGCTATTTACGCAGATATAGATAAACCTTACAGTAATATATATTTTCCCCCTACGCCCGGGCTGATAATTCTGATGTTCGTCATGTTTCTTTATGGAGTATTATCGCCTCCAAGACGCTTTGTACTGGATAGGATGAACGGAACTATTGCTTTCTCCCGCTATTTGTTTTTTCTACGTTGCACCATTCCTTTTTCAAAAGTAGTGCCGGGTTATTGTGCAGGATGTTGGGATTCGAACATCCAAACGGATATTGTTTTCACGTTTAATCCAAGCATATATGACCGAAGATGATTTGTCAGGCTATCCGGAGTTTGAAACTTTCAAGCAGATACAAAAAGAATTGAAAATTGTGAAACTACGGGAAGAAGCTGAAAAGAAAAGATAAATTATGAATAGAGAACTGATTAAGTTAATAGAAGAATACACAGGAAGTCTGGAAGATTTTCCTAATATAGAAAATGTAAGTTTGTATCATGACCTTTCAATATATGGTGATGATGCAGATGAATTACTATCAAAGTATTCGTCTTTATTCCATGTCTCTTTGGATGAATTTCATTTCAATGACTATTTTCCGGAAGAAGATGAACCGATATTCGGTTTGATAAAAGACTTATTCAGGAGGGAAGAGAAACGATATAAGCAATTGACAATAAAAGATTTGCAGGATGGAATCGTTAATAAGAAAATCTAAAGGTGGATACAATTTATAATAAAGGTTATTCGGGCGGAAAGAAATGCTTAAGGAAGTGAAAAGTATTGCTTTAGCCTGCCTAAAGCGTAGCTTTTCATGCAACAAAAAAGTGAAAGACATTCCGCATTATTGCATGATGCTTATAGTACCTATATTTGAACCTATCTCATCACGAATCTTCCCATCGTTGCTATCCTTGCGCAAAGATTGTTATAACTATCTTCGGATTTATCCTAAAATTTTCGTAGGTGCACTATTATTGTTGACCTGCAAAGGCAATAAACAGCCGGAAGGTTCTAACTCTGTTAATATTATTGAGTGTTTTAATATCTATGGTGCAAATAACAGGATTCTATCTGCACAAGGCACTGAATATGATTATCTATATTTTGGAGACAATAAAGATAAGGGGATCTTGGCAGAGACTAATAATTTTATAAAGAAATATAGTAATGAGAATGATGCTTCTTGTTATACAGTAGAAGAGTCCTTGTCGAAGTCATTGCTAAAAACAATGAGATATACTGAAAACACCATAGAAGAACTTGTGTTGAAGAATGGTAAGGACACATCTTGTCGGCGACGAGCAATACTCTCTCATCTTTTTGTTTTTCGTCCATAAAATAAAGTTTTGATTGGCATCAATGTCGATGCGGGGCGAAGGTAAGGCATAGGAGACAGACAAATACAGCCAATTCTGGGTATGGCATCATGTGGCATTATCAATAATGCAGACAATTGGTAATCTGATGATTAAGTAGTATTATAGGAGATATTACCCACTGCTATGTTATATATATGTAATATTTATACATCCTTATTTTTGATGTCAAAATGTTCAATTGTTGCGATAAATTTCGATATAACAAGTTTAATATCTGTTTAATTATAATTATAAACATTAAATATGATACTAAAAATGAAAAAATAAGCGGCTTTATTTGTCTCCAATTCCACAAATAACTATATTTCGGAAAATAAAAAAAGTTCAATTGTTGAAATTAAATATACTGCATATGATGCTATGTTTTTGACAATAATTGATAGTTAACCAAATTGTTTAATTTAAAACACTAAAAAGTTTGGCTTTTAGAGCGAGCTTAAGTCTTTCAGGAAAAGAGTTTGACGTACTGGATTGTACGTACAGTCTCAAGAGAGATGTAGATTCCAAAGGACGTCCATCTTCAAACATTTATGGCGGACAAATTCGTCTGCATGTAGAATCGACTGATGACACCTCGATTCTGGAGAACATGACCAATCAATTTAAACCTCATTCCGGCAGCATCGTCTTCAAGAAAGGTGATGAAGAAGCCAAGATGAAGGAACTTACCTGGGAAAACGGTTACATCACCGAATTTACCGAAAACATCGACATTGTCGGCTCAAAGCCGATGACTATCACCTTTGTCGTATCGGCTCAGGTGATTAAGATTGGTGGCGCACAATTCGAACAGAATTGGCCGAAGTAATCATTTAGTATTCATGTAGGTAACGAAAGCCATCTGCTGTTTTTCCAACTGTGTAGATGGCTTTTGTTGCTTAAAAAACAAAAAAGACAATGGCAATACTTGAATATGGAATTGGTGGCAATGAAGTAAAAGTTGATGCATCCGAAGCCATCGCGAACATCCCGGAGAATCGTTCCCTCATCGTTGAACAGTTAACCGCTGACGAACCCGTGACTCCTGAAGCAGTCACAGGCTTAAGCACTATCGAAGAGGTGTTTGAGCATTTTTCACCCAACATTGATGTTGAATTTGAAAATGAAGAAGGACAACCGGTAAAAGAGAATTTCCAATTTAAAACAGTGGCGGACTTTAGTGTGAAGAATATGACACAGAACAGTCCATTCCTCCATAATCTGGATACGGAGAAAACATTCTACGAGGGGCTGGTGACGCAATTGCGCTCCAATAAAGTTCTACAACGGGTGTTGGAGAATCCGGAATCCAAATATGCGTTTATCAGCGCACTGGAGGCATTGAGTGACGAATTAAAGACCGAATAAAAGACAATAGAAACTATGGAAGATAATAAAAACAAGTCTGAACTTCAGGCGCAAGAAACCGTTCAGGTTTCCTATAAAGAGAAAAATGGGGAATCCTCTTTGGCATCGGCACTGGACGTGTTATCCAGATTTGGCGGATTCAACTTTCTGGAATCAACAGTGGATGGCATTCAGAACCTGAATCCGGAGCGCAAAGCCCGCAAAAAGATATTCTTAACCGATGAACAGAAGCAAGAGGAACGGGAAGTTCTGAAAAACAAGATAGATATGTGGATTGACCTGCTGAACTCATCATCGGCAGTGACGGAAATGATTGCCACCTCCAAAGCCAAATCGGAAGTTGCCGCAGCACATCTTGCCAAAAGCCAACTGGTAGCAGTGCAAAGCGTGAGGGATTTGGAACAGGCATACCGTGGAGTGATGTTGTTCTATAAGAATACGGAAGCGGACAAGGTGAACAATGTGACGATTGTCAACGCTTCGAAAGACCAACTGACCGACTTGGACAATCCCCGTTTCATTGATTTTGTGGCCCGTGAACTGAAACAGAACTATGACAAGTTGGATTTGCGTCAGAACTACTCACTGTTAGCCATTCCGGGCTATCTTGGTTCTAACAAGGTGCTCGAAAAATGGGCGAAAATTGCTTATGACAATAAAGTGATGCTCTATACGGACTTTGCCGACCTTGATAAGCCGGAAGATGTTGTGGAACTGTTCTTTACCTCCAACATGGCAAGTGGTGACGCCTTTAAAAGCAATACCTGCATGACCTGTAACTGGCTTGTGGGACGTGCCGGATATCGGGAAATCGGTGAGGAGGAAGACCTGCACGTATCTCCGTCCATTGCTTTGATGGGTAAAGTATACACCACTCTGATGTCTCAGGTGACTGCCGGTAAGAAGTACGGCGGCATCAATGAAGTGGATGCGGTGGTATTCCCGTTGAAAAAGAGCGAAATCTCACAACTGGAGAAAATGGGACTCATTCCGATGGTCAACGAATATGGCAAAGTGATGGCGTTCTCCGCCAAGACTTTGTTCAACGGTGACAATCTGGGATTGCAAACATATTCGGTGGTACGTGTATTCGACTATATCACCAAGGTATTGTTTGACTTCTTGAACCGCCGTTCGTTCGAGAACTGGAGCTCCAAGACGGAACGTGACCTGAGAGGGCAGATTGTTACGTATCTTGACAGTGTACAGGGAGCCGACCGCCTTATCGAAAAATTCAAGATAATGCGCTTCGAGCAAGACCAAAAGCAGAAAGACCGCATCTATCTGGATATTCACATGACGCCGTTCTTCCCAGCCAAGAGCTTTGTTATCAAGCTGGACGGTACGAAAGGCGATGACGGTACGAACTGGAATACAGATTACGAACAGGCGTAATAAAAATAGAATATGGATTTTTTGAACATCAATGAAACAGTTCAGAGCGTAATCCGAATATCAAAAGGTGTCGCTCGTGAGTATGGCAATGCAAGCTATGCTCCGGCACACCTTTTGTTTGCCTTGATGCACAAAGAGGTAGGGCTGCGTTCGTTTGTCGAATCGCTGGGCAAGGACGCAGATTACCTGCGCGAATGGGCGGAGGTGAGAATTGAAGAGTATCCCAAGGCTGCCAGTGCAGGCGAGATAATGCCTGATGCGAAAGTCAACGAACTGTTTGAGCAAGCCGATAATGTACGAATCAAGTGGGGGCTGCTGGAAATTAACCCACTTTGCCTGTTGGCGGCTATTGCTACACCCGAAGCAGGATTCAGCACGGACGAGTTGCGCTCGTTCCCTATCCGGGAGCGTGAGATACACGACCTCTTTATGAACGGGATGGGTAGCATGAAAAAATCCGCAAGTACGCAAACCGAACTTTCGGGAAGTGATGCCCCCCTATGGACGACCGGTACAGGCAATTTAGATAAGTACTGTACGGATAAGACTGCTTTTGCGGCAGATAAGAAAGTATATCCTATTGTGTGCCGTGACCGTGAGACACGCATGATGATGGAAATTCTGGGGCGGTTGGGCAAGCCCAACGTGCTCATCATCGGCGACGCCGGTGTAGGCAAGACTGCCTTGGTAGACGGATTGGCGTGTAGTATTATTGAGGGAACGGTTCCTCAATATCTTAAGGATATGACCATCTATGAGCTCGACACTGGAACACTGATTGCAGGTGCTACTTACAAAGGCGAGATAGAAGAACGGCTGAAAGGCATAATCAAGGAGTTGTCGGCTCACGGCAATGCCATTCTCTTTATTGATGAAATACATACGTTGATTGACCCCAAGTCGGGCAACAACGGAGCGGCAAGCATCTTGAAACCCGAGCTCGCCAAAGGAAATATAACGGTAATCGGAGTCACCACGGTTGACGAATACCGAAAACTGATAGAGCCGGATCATGCCCTTAACCGGCGATTCGAAGTGCTGCAAGTGTCGGAACCCGACCTTGCGTCTACCGTAAATATGATACAGGCGGCTTTGGAGCGATATGAAAACTACCACGGTGTGGGAGTAGACCAAGATTCATTGCCGGAATGTGTGGCACTTGCCAAGCGGTATGTCAAAGAACGCCGTTTGCCGGATGCCGCTATTGATTTGATAGACCGTACCCTGTCTGCCGTTAAGATGATTAACCAGAGCGGGGAAAAAGATATAAAGGAACTGGCGGTGCAGCTTGCTGCCATTGAAGCGGCAGAAGACCAGCCCGAAGCGGAACGCACGGAGAAGTTGCGGTTAGTGAACTTCACCATGAAGAACCGGTTAAGCCCTATTCTTTTGGGGATGCTCTCCGAAGGACAGAACGAACCTGAATCGTCAGACTATGGTGAATGGATGGACTATATATTAGGTGTGCTCGACCGTTTGCGTGAGTTGACCAAAGAAAAGATTACGAAAATAACTTCCCACCAAGTGGCAGCT
The DNA here is from genome assembly GCF_900547205.1 of uncultured Bacteroides sp. Lineage (GTDB taxonomy): Bacteria > Bacteroidota > Bacteroidia > Bacteroidales > Bacteroidaceae > Bacteroides. The sequence goes on along the minus strand of NZ_URFY01000019.1, from coordinate 8,086 downwards.
GTTGTTTCTTCTTCTACGGGCATTCCTATCGGCAAAATAGAGTCGGGAGAGAAAGAGAAGTTGCTCAACATGGAAGATATTCTGCGCCGCAGAGTGGTGGGACAGGACAACGCACTGAAAGTGTTGACGGATGCCATTGTCGAATCGCGGAGCGGGATGAACAAACCCGGGCAACCGATTGGCTCGTTCTTCCTGCTGGGTCCTACCGGAACGGGTAAGACCGAGTTGGCAAAAGCCTTGGCGGAAGCTCTCTTCAATGATGAAAAGGCGATGATACGCTTCGATATGTCAGAGTTCAAGGAAGAGCACTCAGCCGCACTGCTCTATGGAGCACCTCCGGGATATGTCGGGTATGAAGAAGGCGGTCTGCTGGTAAACAAGATACGTCGTCAGCCCTACGCAGTGGTTCTTTTCGATGAGATAGAGAAAGCACATTCTTCCGTGTATGACATCTTTCTGCAAATTATGGACGAAGGCAAGCTGCACGACCGTTTAGGCAAAGAGGGCGATTTTTCCAATTCCATCGTATTGTTTACCTCCAACGTGGGTAGTGAATGGCTGGCCAAACAAGTGAGTGAAGGAAAGAATCCCTCTACCACCGACCTGATGGAAGTCATGGGCAACTATTTCCGCCCGGAGTTCCTTGCCCGTTTGTCGGAAATCGTACCATTCTCCCCCATCAACGAAACGATGCTGGTTCGCATTTTTGAAATACAGCTAAAGGGAGTTGTAGCGTTGTTGGATAAACAACATATCAGTATCGAAATTACAGAAAAGGCAAAGAATCTGCTCGCTACCCGTGGCTTCACTCCAAAATACGGAGCACGTCAGGTAGCAGGTACGATACGTAACTATATCCGCCGCCCTATCTCAAAGATGATTGTTGCAGGAACATTAACGGCAGGAAATACAGTTGTCGTAGATGTGGCGGATAATGGAGAAATTGATTGGAATGTAAAATGATAAAATAATGATACTATGTTTGGACACAAAAGTTTTTTAAGAATAGGTGCTTTGAGCGATTCCAGCATTTCGGGATTGTACAAAGACAGTTATGAACTTGAAAGTTGCAGTTACAGTTTTTCCCAAGGGGTAGATATCAACGGTAAACCACAAACCGAAGTTCGCGGAGGAACAATAATTCTGACCTATAGTGGATTGCCGCAAAATGATATGCTTCGTTGGATGCTGGACTCCACTAAATATGAAGACGGATCAATCGTACTGTGCAATGAAGATAATGAACCGCTGGAAAAAGTATTCTTTCAACAGGCCGCCTGTATTGATATGGTAATTGAATACACCCAAAAAGGCAAATCTTATATAGAGACGAGAATTACACTTCAGGCACGTATAATTAAAGTTGGCGAAACTACACTCGAAAACCGTTGGACAATTAACAAATAAAAATTATGGAACTATTTTCTTTACCATTAATAGATAGTGACTTGACTGGCTGGTTTATCCTGGACGGTCAGGAATATGAAATTAGTCAGTTCAGCATCAGTTTCAGCCAATCTGTTGACCCAAAAGGGCAGCCGCAGGACGAAACCCGTGGTGGACGAATGTTAGTCGGATTGACAACTTCCCTTCCGGAAAGCATTTATCATTGGGCAATGAGTTCGAACCCGAAGAACGGCGAAGTAGTCTTTCGCTCGAAAACAACAAGCGCCCCGCTGAGAGTACTATTTATGAACGCGTATTGCGTGAATTTTGAACGCCTGATTGATGCCGGCATAGGTATTCAATCTGAATTACTGATTTCTCCAGACGAAATAATTATCAATGGGATAAGTTTTGACAATCATTGGGTTTGAAAACTATGAGTAAATACAAGGAGTTTTACATTACAATAGCGGATTTTGCTTACCTGCAAGACATTGGACACCCATACGAAGGTTTCATTATTGGTTTGGGATATGCGTTTACGCACTCCTCGGTCATCAATCCTCCCAATTTCAATGGGTACTCGCATGCAGGTGATGTTTCACCTCAAATGAATAGATTTAAATTGGTAAGGCATCAATATGTCGATAATTCACCGGAAATGATTGAACGTAGTATCAATGGAATTACGCCAAACGGTGCAAAGATATATATTGTGCAACAGGGAGATACCTTAACATCCATTGCTAGAGAGTACCGAGTTTCAATTGAGAACTTAATTAAATGGAATAAGATAAGTACCCCGGATAAACTGCAAATAGGACAAAAACTAATCGTAAGTGAAAGTTCTCATGATTTATTGGGGGATTATTTGAAACAAAATCCAATTAGGGAAAGCTACGGCCTCGGAACTTCCTCGGGCACTCCTATCTCTATACCTCAACTATCTACTCAGCAAATAATCGACATTATTTCGACCAGTGCAAGTATTCATGGGTATTTACCTAAAACCTTGTTGTATAATCAAGCCAATGAAAATGGATGCTTTATTTATAAAAATGGCGGGAAATATGTAACTCGGAAAATGGGATATTGCGGTAATCAGAGTCAATCGGCTCAACTCATCTCCAATTATAAATCTCAGTTTAATTATGCCATTAAGATGAATAAGGGAATAAGTGCCTTGGGTACATCCACTGGTGTTGTATCATTAGGAATAGGTATATCCGAAATTCAGAATGGGAACATAGGTCCGAATTCATATAACGATGTCGGAGTTGGAGCATTGGGAGTAATGGCAAGTGGTGCCAGCTATTTTGGTGGGGTTGAAATACCTTTGGTGGGAGAGTTTGTCCTATTGTACGGAGTGATGAGAATAAGCTGGGATTTAGGAGAACTGTACGGTCCGAGTAAATGGCCCGGTTTTTACCGGCAATGTCGGGAGCGTAAAAGACAAGAAGAGTTTTTAAATGATTTACAAAAAGAGATAAATGAAGGTAAATAGAATAGTATTGATATTTATCATATTGTTGTCCGTTTCTTGCCGGACCAGGGAAGATATGTCTGCGTACTTCGATGAAGGACGGATAGAAGATAATGCTTACATTAGTGATTCTGCCGGATGGAAAATGACAATTCCTGAAGGATGGGAGCTTACTCAAAAAATAAATGAGGAAGATGTGAATGAAGCACAGGAATATTTTGACACAAAGTTATCCATGCCTTTTATATCATCTTTGGTTTCACTAAAAAAGGAGACATTGAACACTTTCCGTTCATGTATTTATCATAATGTAAAAGGTAATATAGAAGAATTAAAAGAATTTATGGCCTCGAGTATGGAGTCAATAAGCAGTGTACGATCACCTGTTGAAATTATCAGCATATCCCCAATAGAAAAAGAATTTATTGATAACATAGAATTTCAAACTTATTCTTATCAGCTCTATTTGCCATATCCAACAAATAAAAAAATATATGGGATATCGTATATGAGCCTTATTGGGAATAAATATATCGAAGTATCTATGAATTATACTAATTCAAAAAACAAAAAAGAAATTATAGACGCTTGGAGGAACTCTGTTTTTGACAAAAGTAAATGGGAAAAAGGAAAACATGAACAAGCTCAGCAACAAGAATGATAAATAAATTCAAATATAATGAATACAACGATATTAACCATTTTAAGGAATTAGTAAATGAAATAATAATATGCAAACCTACCTGTACCTCCATAAAGAAAACACCGACCTTCCCCAGTCGGAGTACCGGGGAAAGTATCCGCTGAAACACTATGATTACAGTTTGAGCCGGACTGTGGGGCGTAAAGGTGAAATCACTTCCGGCGTTTGCGGAGGTGAAATACGCATTGTCATTGACGGATTTGCAGACGCTACCTTGTTGGGATGGCTATTTGACACTTTCCGTCAGGAGAACGGGGCGATTGTTACGCTGGACGAACACGAAACGACCTTTGTCAAGCTACAATTTGCGGGCGCATCGGTAAGGAGCTATCGTATGAACTACGATTCGCGAGTAAAAAAAGGCGTGGCAACTATCATTGTGATAGAAGCCAAAGAGATTGCAACGGACAACGATTTATTTTTTAATAACAGATAAATAACTATGGGATTTTTCGACAGGCTGTTTAAAGGAAAAGAAGTGTTTGCGGACAGACGCAATCCGGATATGGTATGCGAGATGACACTTTGCGGGCAGGCGCACATCTTGTCTGAATTTGATATTGCCTATGAGTCGGGAAATAACGCCAAAGAATATATGGAAGCATACGCCGTATTTTCAGAACCGGTGAATGCGGAGGTGGAAAACTGGATAATGCAAGCGAACAGAAAAGAAAACGGAGTAGTCCGGTTCTACCGCAACAGCGATGCCATGAACGAAGGCGCACTGTTCGAGATAAAATTCAGCGATGCGAGTTGCGTGCATTACCGCAATGTATCGCAGGAAAATGTGTCGGTAAAGACAATTGTAATGACCCTTCCGTCTGTCCGGATGGGTGGTGATGAATTTGAGCTAAAACGATAATACGATGGATACATACTCACTACATGAAATGGCAGGACTACTCAAAACCGGTCTTTGGCAAGGCGGGGAGGTTGAGAAGCTCGGGTACATCGGGACGGCAGTTCCCTATGCTTCCCCCGCATCGGCTTGCGGATTGACGGGAGTATATATCAGTTATGATACCATGCTGGAGAGATGCGAAGTCTCGATGCAAGGAGGCGGATGTGAATTATTCATTTCACAATACCAGCCCTACACCGGAACTTATATGACCTATGTTCTGGAAAGCCATCTTTCCGACAGGAGACTGCTTCTGGCAAAGCTGGAGGGGATACTGGCAGACCGGAGGAATCCCTACTTATGGTCGCACAACTTGTACAAAAGAAACTCATTCGGCATTGAGCGCCGGTATGACACAGGACATAGCAGTATGTGGGGCGGTAGAATAGCCGGGCCACGACAAAGTAAATTCTTTGGAAGATGAAACAGAAATACTATAAACTACCGGTACGTTTAGGCAGGCTCTTCGAAGGAGAGAGCCGACAACTGGAAAGATGTTCCGAACTGGAATCCATCGACCGGCATATCGAACTGTTGTTGACCACCTGTCCGGGGGAGCATCGCTTCGACCCCAAGTACGGTTGTCGTATCTGGGAGTTGGACTTTGAACGAATTGTTTCCGCCGAACAATGGAAGGAACTGTTTACCGGATACGTGATGCAGGCGATTTCCACTTATGAGAAACGCATATCTGACATCACCCTGTCGGTAAATCTACAAGAAGTAGTCAGGGAGGAAGTTCTGGATAACCGGATGATACGCAAGCGGGTAGATATTACAGTCCTCGCTACACTGAACTCCACCGGAGCACCCTGCGGATTCGGTTACAAATTATACATGGGCCCTTTATCAAATGAATAAATGAGGCAGTTGAAATATAAAATGAAAACGTATGGCAAACCTATTTACTAAAGAAAGTATTAAAGCCCGGATGTTCAGACAGGCGGCAGCCCTGTATGACATACGAAATATAGATGGCATAGACCCACTTATCAGACTGTTGATTGAAGCCCTGTCGGGCGAAATCTTCAAGCTGTCCGGTGATGTGCATGCCATTGAAAGCCGATTGTTAGAGAAATTAGCTTCCGCTCTTACTCCCCACACGGCATTGGTTGCCAGATCCGCCCATGCCATTGCTGCGGCACGGCCGTACACAGCGCAAGCTACTGTCTTTCCCACAGACCTGTTTTCTTATAAAAGCACGGAGATAGTGAAGAAGTATAAAATGAAAAACCTCTATTTCACTCCGCTGCACGAAACCCGCCTTATCAATGCCGAACTGAAATATCTCGTGACGGCGGATGAGTTTTGCACCATCACTCCCGAAGGAGAGCGTGACGCTATTGCCCTCCTTCGCTCCAAAATGCCGGTGATGGAACGAAAAATCAGTATCGGGATGAAGATGGGCAGCAATGTAACTACTCTCAACGACTTGCCTTTATATATAGATATACCGTTTGTATCGGATAAAAGCAGCTATCTGAAATTACTGCCTTATTGCCATTGTACGATTGGCGGCATTCCGGTAGAAATCAAAGGAGGAATCGAGTACAACCCGGCATGTTCGGTCAATGAGAAATACGACCTCGGCAGGATGATTACGGAAGAAATAACCGGCAAATACGCTCCCCACTATCTGACCTTGAAAGCTCATGGATTAAAAGTCAGAGAGCTGGTCCGTAGCAGAGTGCCGGAAGAAATCTCTTTCCTACTTCCGGATGATTTCATATCCGGATGTGATGCGGATACCGTGTGGATAGATATAGAATTTCCCACCGCTTTTTCCAAGGAAGTACTGGAACAGATAAAGGTGCAGATGAACACCTTCATCGTAGTAAACAGATATCCGGCAAGGATTACCAGAAAGGTGGATTCTGTCTCGGCCATTCTCCCACTGGAAAAGACAGAATTTGAATATTTCCAGTTTGTGGATTCGGTTGTCGATAACCACGGAGAGCGGCTTCGGGAAATCTCCACCACACAGGATGAGGGTACAGCCGGCAGTTATTCGGTCAGAAGGGGTGGATGCGAACGCTTCAATGCTATGGATGCGAAAGATTTTCTTAACCGGCTGACAGACCTGCTGTATGATGAAAGCATGGCTTTCTCTTCGACAGAGAAAGACGGAGTGAAAGAGGCAATCGGGCAGATAGAGGAACGGGTAAACCAACTGGGAAATCAGAATAAAGACGAAGCCGGAGGGCAGGAAATGCTGTCATATGTAGTCATAGACCAACGCTATGACAAGGATACCCGGTTAACCGTGGATTATACCCTCACTAATGGCGAATTTGCCAATGATATCTTTGCGGGAGAACCGTTGAATGACTGCGCGAATCCCGATATAGACAAAGACACGCTACGGTTTGTCACTGCTGCGCATGGAGGAAAGCCCTCGCCGTCCGTAAAGCGCCGGATGGATATGTACCGATTCATGCTGTTGTCACATGGCAGCATATATACCAAAGAGGATATACGCAACTTCTGCATGGCAAGGTATGGCGATAGCATACGCTCGGTGGAGGTAAAGCTGGGATATGCCGCCGGTAAAAAAGAAAGTGAGGGTTTCATAAGGACATTGGACGTGCATCTACAGCTATCGGAGGGGATGCAAGAGTTCGACAAAGAAGAGTTTGCGGTCGATATAGACAGCGAACTCAGGCGGCTGTCCCCGGAAACCTATAACTACCGTGTGTTTATTAACTCATAGTATTCACCCATAAAACAAAATAACTATGGCATCGAAAAATTTAGACGCTGTAAGCGTGGAGATAAAAGTAGCAGGACAAGTCTGTGATTATGTGACAATGGAGCTCTTTCAGTCGGTCAGCACACACCACCGTTTCAAAATCAAAGTGAACTACCGTCCTGACAAGCCAAGCGTGTGGGCTATCGGCCCCGATGTGATATTCAAGCAACTGGGTGAGAAGGTGTCCATCACTATGACCCATCATGAAAGTGGAGAGAAAACTGAATTTTACGGACTGATTTCTGATATTCGTGCCGAAGGCTTCGACGGCAATCAGGGATTTGTCATTCTGGAAGGAGGAAGCCCTACCATCCTGCTGGACAGAGACCCCTCTATGGACTGTTATGTAGAGCAAAATCTGAATACGATAGTCAGTGACATACTTGATAAGAGCGGGGTGAAGATGAATGTAACCAACAATCCCAAACATACGGACATCATTCCCTATGTTGCCCGCTATAAAGAAACGAGTTACGGATTCCTGTCCCGGCTGCTCCGGTCTTATGGCGAGTGGTTCTATTACAACGGGGAAACACTACAGATAGGAGACCCGGAAATAGATACGGAAAGCCGTGCGGGGTATGATGTAGACCTGACGGGTGTCAGCATCAATGCAACCATCCGTTCGCTAAACCACAGTACATACGAGTTCGACCCTGTCAACGATAAGTTCTATTACGACTACAGTGGAACTCCCAAAGGAACCACTCCTGGTTCCCGTTCGGCTGAGAAATGCAGTGAACCTATTTTTCCTACTGAGGCAAGATTGCCTTCGGCAAGACCTGCAAATAGCGCAACAGATTTGGAGCACTACGGAGATGCGGGATTTCACCGCAACTATTCCCAATTGTCTCAAATCAGGGC
>NZ_URFY01000018.1 GCF_900547205.1 uncultured Bacteroides sp. | reverse complement strand
GCTATGTTCCTAATAATCAGAAAAATAATTTTAATCTTATATCGAACTCACGTTATTTTAATCATAGCTTTTAAGGAAAACAATCTCGCTTTCTGCTGTGCTTACATATTTCCTCGAATCGATAAGGGTACAAAATAACATTTCATCCGTCTATTTGATATGAAGAAAAAAGAACGAAGAATGAAAATATATACTTTATTACTGGGGATACTTCTACCTGGTTCTACTTTAGCACAAACTGCACATGATTGGGAAAACCATCATGTCCTTCAGATTAATCGTGAACCGGCTAGGGCCGCATTTATACCTTTCACTACACAGAAAGGAGATTGTTCCATATGTCTTGACGGTACATGGAAGTTCCGGTGGACTCCGGTGCCCGACGAGAGAATCGTTGATTTCTTTCAGACGGGGTTTAATGACGAGAATTGGATAGACTTTCCTGTACCCGCAAATTGGGAGGTAAACGGATATGGCATACCTATTTACGTATCGGCTGGTTATCCGTTTAAGATAGATCCGCCGAGGGTGATGGGAGAACCGAAAGCTGATTATACAACTTATAAAGAACGGAATCCGGTGGGTCAGTATCGCCGTTCATTTGCATTGCCTGTAGGATGGGAGGCAAAAGGACAGACATTCCTTCGTTTCGAGGGGGTGATGAGTGCTTTTTATGTTTGGATAAATGGCGAGCGGGTAGGGTATAGTCAAGGTAGTATGGAGCCTAGCGAGTTTAATATCACGAGATATCTGAAATCTGGAGAGAATCAGATTGCACTGGAAGTTTATCGTTATAGTGATGGCTCCTATCTGGAAGATCAGGACTTTTGGCGTTTTGGCGGCATTCATCGCAGCATTCATCTGGTGCATACGCCGGATATTCGTATTCGTGATTATGCGGTGCGCACCCTTCCTGCATCTGCCGGCAATTATCAGGATTTCATATTGCAGGTCGATCCGCAGTTCAGTGTATATAGAGGGTTGAATGGAAAAGGTTATGCGATAAAAGGAGTATTGATAGATGCTACCGGAAAAGAAGTGGCGACATTGAAAGGTGATGTGGAAGATATCCTTGATTTGGAGCATAAGGCGAGCCGGATGAATGAATGGTATCCGCAACGCGGACCTCGTAAGATGGGGCGTCTTATGGCAGAAATTAAATCACCCGAGAAGTGGACTGCGGAAACTCCATATTTATACAAATTGCATTTGACATTGCAGAATGGCGATGGTCAGGTCTTGGAACAGGTGGAACAATCAGTAGGTTTTCGTGCTATAGAAATTAAAAGCGGGCAATTGCTGGTCAATGGCAATCCGGTTCGTTTTCGGGGGGTGAATCGTCATGAGCATGATCCGCGGACAGCGCGTGTGATGAGTGAGGAGCGGATGCTACAAGATATTCTGCTCATGAAGCAGGCTAATATAAACGCGGTTCGTACAAGCCATTATCCGAATGTGAGTCGTTGGTATGAATTATGTGATAGTCTGGGACTTTATGTCATGGATGAGGCCGACATCGAAGAACACGGATTGCGCGGTACATTGGCAAGCACTCCCGATTGGCACGCTGCATTTTTAGACCGTGCTGTCCGTATGGCGGAACGCGATAAGAATTATCCTTCTATCGTAATGTGGAGTATGGGAAACGAAAGTGGTTACGGACCCAACTTTGCTGCGATTTCGGCATGGCTGCATGACTTTGATCCGACGCGTCCGGTGCATTATGAAGGAGCACAGGGCGTTGATGGCAATCCGGACCCTAAGACAGTGGATGTTATCAGTCGTTTTTATACCCGGGTGAAACAAGAATACCTGAATCCCGGCATTGCTGAGGGAGAAGATAAAGAACGAGCAGAGAATGCCCGTTGGGAAAGATTACTGGAAATAGCGGAACGTACCAATGATGACCGTCCGGTACTGACGAGCGAATATGCTCATTCTATGGGAAATGCTTTGGGTAATTTCAAAGAATATTGGGATGAGATATATAGTAATCCCCGTATGTTGGGCGGATTTATCTGGGATTGGGTAGATCAGGGGATTTATAAAACCTTGTCGGACGGTCGCAGGATGGTGGCTTATGGTGGTGACTTCGGCGACAAACCGAATCTGAAAGCTTTCTGCTTTAACGGCCTGTTGATGAGCGACCGAGAGACGACTCCGAAATACTGGGAAGTGAAGAAGGTGTATGCTCCGGTAGAGTTGAAGATAAATGGAGAGTGGGAAGTTGAGAGTGGAGAGTGCCCGACGGAGGGTGGCATATTGAAAGTGACCAACCGGAATCATCACATTGATTTGTCACAGTATCGTTGTATGTGGACATTGTCGGAGGATGGAAAAGTAAAGGAACGGGGAGAAATTGTATTGCCGAAAGTTAATCCGGGAGAAACAGGAAGTGTGACTTTACCCGCTTTCCGTTCTTTATCAGGAAAGACTGCTTCCGATTATCAATTAAAAATCAGTATTGTTCTGAAGTCTGATGCTTCTTGGGCGAAAGCGGGGCATGAGGTCACTTGGGAACAATTCTGTTTGAAGGAAGGTGAATTAATCTCTTCGGATACAGAAACAGAGAATAAAGGGCGGTTGCAAATACAGGATGAACGCAATTTCTTAACCATTAAAGGACGCAGTTTTTCTGCCGCTTGGGATAAGACATCGGGCGCTTTGGCTTCGCTTATATATAATGGTAAGGAGATGCTGGCACATCCGTCGGATTTCACTGTGCAACCGATAACACAAGTTTTCCGTGCACCGACAGATAATGATAAGAGTTTCGGTAATTGGTTGGCAAAAGACTGGAAGCTACATGGTATGGATGCTCCGCAAGTTAGTCTGGAATCGTTCAAGCATGAGGTGCGTGCAGATGGGGCCGTCGTCATAAATGTTCGTACCCGAAACGCATACCTTAAAGGTTCGGTACAGACAGATTATGTATATACAGCATTTTCTGATGGAACGATTGACTTGAAGACTACTTTCTTGCCGCAGGGAGAATTGCCGGAGCTACCTCGATTGGGGATTGCCTTCTGTTTAGCTCCGTCCTATGACACGTTTGCCTGGTATGGAAGAGGGCCGCAAGATAACTATCCTGACCGTAAAACTTCAACAGCCGTAGGATTATGGAAAGGAACGGTAGCAGACCAATATGTACATTATCCTCGTCCGCAGGATAGTGGTAATAAAGAAGATGTTCGCTACATCATGCTGACGGATAAACGTAATAAAGGTATTCGCATCGACGCGGTAGATAATGCATTTTCCGCATCTGCATTGCACTATACTCCGCAAGACTTATATAAAGAAACCCATGATTGCAATTTGAAACCGCGTCCGGAAGTCATCCTAAGTTTGGATGCAGCCGTACTCGGATTGGGCAATAGCAGTTGCGGACCGGGTGTTTTGAAAAAGTATGCGATAGAGAAAAGAGAACACGTCCTGCATATACGTATAAACTATATATAACATAATAATACAAGTAACAATGAGAAAAGTAACCACATTATTATCAACCTTAGCGTTGGCAACTACCCTGGCTGCTCAGAATCTTCCGCAAACGGAGCGGCAATACCTTTCCGGTCGCGGGTGCGATGACATGGTAGAATGGGACTTCTTCTGTACGGACGGACGCAATTCCGGTAAATGGTCGAAGATTGGTGTTCCCTCTTGCTGGGAATTGCAAGGCTATGGTACTTATCAGTATGGAATCACCTTTTACGGTAAAGCATTTCCCGAAGGCATTGCCGACGAAAAGGGAATGTATAAGTATGAATTTGAAGTCCCTGAGAAGTTTCGCGGACAACAGGTAAACCTGGTTTTCGAAGCTTCCATGACAGATACGGAAGTGAAGGTGAACGGGCGTAAAGTCGGATCGAAGCATCAGGGAGCGTTTTATCGTTTTTCCTATAATGTAACTGATTTCTTGAAATATGGCAAGAAGAACTTACTGGAAGTAACGGTAGCTAAAGAAAGCGAGAACGCAAGTGTGAACCTCGCCGAGCGTCGTGCCGATTATTGGAATTTCGGTGGTATCTTCCGTCCGGTATTCTTGGAGGTGAAGCCTGCTGTCAATTTACGGCACATTGCTATTGATGCGCAGATGGATGGCTCGTTCCGCGCAAACTGTTATACGAACATTTCTAATGATGGCATGAGTGTCCGTACGCAGATTCTGGATAACAAAGGAAAGAAACTTACTGAAACAACCGTACCCGTGAAGACGGGAGGTGACTGGACTTCTGTACAGTTAAACGTTTCCAATCCTGCTTTGTGGACTGCAGAAACGCCGAATCTTTATAAAGCCCAATTCTCCTTATTAGATAAGAACGGCAAAGTGCTGCACAATGAGACGGAGACATTTGGCTTCCGCACGATTGAAGTTCGTGAAAGCGATGGATTGTACGTCAACGGTGTACGCATTATGGTCCGCGGTGTCAATCGTCATAGCTTCCGTCCGGAAAGCGGTCGTACATTGAGCAAGGCGAAGAATATCGAAGATGTCCTCCTGATGAAAGGAATGAATATGAACTCTGTCCGTCTGAGTCATTACCCGGCTGATCCGGAATTTCTGGAAGCTTGTGATTCCCTCGGACTATATGTTATGGATGAATTAGGTGGATGGCACGGTAAATACGATACTCCGACAGGCGTTCGCCTGATTGAAGGTATGATAGAACGTGATGTCAATCATCCGTCTATTATCTGGTGGAGCAATGGCAACGAAAAGGGATGGAACACGGAACTCGACGGAGAATTTCATAAGTACGACCCTCAGAAGCGCCCGGTGATTCATCCGCAAGGCAACTTCTCAGGCTTCGAAACGATGCACTACCGTTCCTATGGAGAAAGTCAGAACTATATGCGCCTGCCGGAACTCTTTATGCCTACCGAATTTTTACATGGTCTGTATGACGGCGGTCACGGTGCCGGATTGTATGATTATTGGGAGATGATGCGTAAGCATCCCCGTTGCATCGGTGGCTTCCTGTGGGTATTAGCAGATGAAGGCGTGAAGCGTGTGGATATGGACGGATTCATCGACAACCAAGGTAACTTTGGTGCGGATGGTATTGTAGGACCACATCATGAGAAAGAAGGTAGCTACTATACTATCAAGCAATTATGGAGTCCGGTACAAATAATGAACACTTCCATTGACAGACAATTCAACGGCCAACTTACTGTGGAGAATCGTTATGATTATCTGAATCTGAACACGTGTCGTTTCCTCTGGAAGCAAGTGAAATTTCCTTTGGTAACAGATGCTTCCAACTCCGATACTCAAGTTTTAAAACAAGGCGAAGTGCAAGGCGCTGATATTGCCGCCCATTCATCAGGTACATTGGATATTAAGACAACTGTTCTCCCTGATGCCGATGCTCTCTTTGTGACAGCTATCGACAAACAGGGGCACGAATTGTGGCGCTGGACTTTCCCGGTAGAAAAGTTGAATCAATCAAAGGAAGAATTTTCTCTTCTTTCACACAGAGCAACCTATACGGAGACAGACAACGAGCTTACAGTAAATGCAAATAACCGTACTTTTACTTTCTCCAAGAAAGACGGACAACTGAAAGGCGTATCAGTGAATAATCGTAAGATCAGTTTCGCCAACGGTCCCCGTTTCATCGGTGCCCGTCGTGCAGACCGTTCTTTAGATCAGTTCTATAACCACGACGACGAGAAAGCGAAGGAGAAAGACCGCACTTACAGCGAGTTCCCCGATGCAGCCGTATTCACGAGCTTGGACGTAAAGGAGGATGGAGGCAATCTAATTGTTACCGCAAACTATAACTTAGGTAATCTGGACAAAGTCCAATGGACGATTAATCCAAGCGGAACAGCTACGCTCGACTATACATACAATTTCTCTGGTGTAGTAGACCTGATGGGTATCTGCTTCGATTATCCCGAAGACCAGGTGGTTAGCAAACGCTGGCTGGGCGCAGGACCGTATCGTGTATGGCAGAACCGTATCCACGGAACGCAATACGACGTATGGGAAAACGATTACAACGACCCTATTCCGGGTGAAACTTTCACTTATCCAGAATTTAAAGGATACTTCGGAAGTGTCTCTTGGATGAATATCCGCACGAAAGAAGGTACTATCAGCCTGACGAATCAAACTCCCGACTCGTACATCGGAGTATATCAACCTCGCGATGGTCGCGACCGCCTGCTTTATACGCTTCCCGAAAGCGGAATATCTGTCTTGAACGTGATTCCGCCGGTACGTAATAAAGTAAACTCTACCGACTTGTGCGGTCCTTCTTCGCAACCTAAATGGGTGAGCGGACCACAGACCGGACGCATTGTTTTCCAATTTGAATAGGAGTAAGCGGAAGATTACAGTTAAGTGAAAATGCCAAAAGAAGATAGATAATCCTCTTTTGGCATTTTCTTTGTTGAGCAAACTTTGCAGGCTGTATATAAGTTAGCCTTGCTTCTTTTGTAATTCTCTTATTAATTCATCGACAGTATATGCATCACTCATTAGATATCTCCTTCCTTCATGGGAATTTGAAAAGGTTGATAGCTTTCAGGTAGCCATTGCGGGTCACGATGGTATATATATTCTAATAAGGTATCTACAATATAGATTTTCCTTGTGTGTGCAGAGTATCATAGAAATTAGTAATATATCCCTCTATCGCTCCAAGTTCTTTCAGTTTGTTGTATACATCCGAACCATAGCGTCCCAACCGTTCCGCAGTACTTTCGACACAATATATGATAAACTCTAATTGTTTTTCTTTGAGAGTCATATTGTTTTCTCCTTTCCTATCATTGTCAATCTGGTGATTAAGGTAAGCAAAGATATAAAACTTCTTTCTTCCTTCCAATTAATCTCTATTGTATATCATATTACATTATGGAAAATTAGGTTTGCCGAATTTATTTCATACCTTTATGCCCTGTAAATCACCACTGGAAATGAAAACCTTTTTAAGTTATAAATGCAATGAAACACCTCTTATGCCTTTTATTAATATCGACTATAGTCTTTACCGCCTGTCGCAATAAATCACAAAGTTATTTTCAACCTGATACTTCCGTGCAGTCGGAAGAAGCTGAGGAGTTGACGGAAGAGTATTCCGAAGAAGTCATCATTACGGGTAAGGTTTTAAATAAGGAGTTTTATCCAAATGAAAAAGAGTTGACGCTTGTACTCCCTTTCTTTCGGGATATGGAGAATCAGTATCGAACGCCGATTCAGGAAGATGGTTCATTCTCCTTTCGCTTTCCTGTTTTTGCGCAAATAAGGGAAGTTTCTATCCGCAACTATGCAGAGCATTTGTATGTACGTCCGGGAGATAGCTTGCGCATTGAGATAGATTTCAAGGATATGTTCCATCCAAAAGTGGCTGGTGAAGCGGAGAAACTGAATCAGCAAATACTGGCTTTTACAGAAAATGCCTATTATTATATTAAGGACTATTCTTTAGGAGCTGATTTGGACTTTAAGGACTTTGAGTCTGAACTTAAGAAGGAATATCAACTCCGTTTGGAGCGTAGAGGTGAGTATCTGCAGAAATTTAAGCCAATGGAGGATGCCGCATTAGTTACGGAAGAGTTGTTGAAACAGGATTATTATCTTGCTGTATTGCAATATGCTACTCGCCGTCAAGGCAGAACAGGTGAGGATTTGGAACGCTATCGGTTGCTATTGCCTGAAATCAATAAGCTTTATAAGACGGGTATATTATCGGCACGTTTATTTGATGTGGCTGATGCCATGGAACAATATCTACTATGTGGAGTTATATTAAAAGATAGAAAGATGCCTACAATTGAAGAGATGATGAATATTACCGGGGGGAAGGCGTTGAATCAATATTTATATGTAAAATTGGCAACCAATATTTTAAAATCCAATGATACTATTTCATTCTCCCAAATGCGTCCAAAATTCGATTCGATAGTGAAGATGCCGCATCTGCGAGCGCAGGTGATGCAGATATACAAGCAGACAAAATCTTTCTTGGATAATCCGCAATCTGTTACGGACAACTTGTTGTATGGCAAATACAACGAGAGTTCAAGATTCAAGACTCCGATGCCTTATATGCAACGAATTTATGATATACTCGATAAAGAGGTGGATAAAGTGATCTATTTCGAGTTTTGGACTACATGGTGTCCGCCTTGTCTGCAAGAGATGAAACCGATGAGAAAGCTACGGGATAAGTATTCGCCCGAAGATTTAATTATATACTCCATATGTGTTAGCGGAGCGAAAGAGCAGTGGCAAGAATGTCTGGACAAGTATTCGTTGGAGGTAGATGGCATCAAATGTATCTATGCGGCTGATTATTTTGGTAAAGAGGACTATCAGAAAATCTCTAATCAATTGAAAATAAATGCCTTCCCATATTATTTTCTGATTAATAGGAAAGGGCTGATTATTGACTTTGGCACTACGGCGCGTCCAAGCGACCCGCGGTTCTTAACCAGAATTGATGAGGCTATAAGACAGACGAAGTAATATAATACACACTGTTTATCAGATATAATTGCGCCTTTCCAAAATGCGGTTTTGCTTAAATCAGTGTTCCTTTTCTAATATTCCACCTCATGGAAGGTAACGTAAATACAGCCTGATAGAAGAAATAGTGTATATAAGAGTGCAAGAATATGCAATATCCCCAGGGATTATTGTATGCAAAGAGTAAGGTTATGCACAATAAGTCGGTGGTATATGAGTAGTTACACGGTGAGAAACAGTTTGTTTCATACCGGGAAACAGCTTGTTCCACACCGAGGAACAGTTTGTTTCAAGCAATGAAACAAATAAAGCACCTACATCATCTCTATATTTAGTCTAGTAGCTTTCGATTTTCTAAAGGAGGAGTTCTGTTAATATGCAAGGAAATTGATAGTAAGACTGCTCAATTAGCGCGTCAATGGAAAGTTGTACAGCCATAATCATGCTAAAAGCACGACATTTATTAATTCGCTTAAATTCGTAATGCGTATTCCTTCGCATATATCAATCTCCCTTGATAAGATTGCGTATATTCCCGATTGTGAAGCCATAGAGATATACCTTTTCTCGGAATATATGCATTTCCATCCATCGCTATTCTTTTTCCTTTTTTAGCTCATTATGAGTACAAAACTGCCCAAGTCCCGTCTTATCTATAGTTCAAAATACAGATTGGAATGAATAGCCGACTTAAACACCGAATAATAGCATTATCCTTATTGGCATGGGTAGCCATATCTCCTGCCGGTGCCCAACAGCCCCGTTCGCTTCACGAGCAATTTCAGAACCCATCGAGTGAGGCAAAACCTTGGACATTCTGGTACTGGATGTACGGCGCTGTATCCAAAGAAGGAATTACTACTGATTTGGAAGCCATGAAACAAGCCGGATTGGGAGGAACCTATCTCATGCCAATCAAAGGAATCGAGGAAGCCCCGCAATATAATGGTAAAGCCCAGCAACTTACACCGGAATGGTGGGAGATGGTTCGCTTTAGTATGGAAGAAGCCGACCGCTTAGGGTTAAAACTGGGAATGCACATCTGCGACGGTTTTGCCTTGGCAGGTGGTCCTTGGATTACCCCGAAAGAATCGATGCAGAAAGTTGTGTGGACCGACACCATCGTCGATGGCGGAAAACTCAAAGCACTACGCTTGCCTCAACCCGAAGCTTACGAAGGATTTTATGAAGACATTTCCCTCTTTGCATTGCCCCTATGTGAGGATGCAGCAGATGAAATGCCCGCTAAAATGACCTGCACCAACATCGCCACCGGAAACGGTATCGACCCGAAAAAGACAGTGAATGTAGATGATGCCGGAGTAATTCGCTCATCTTATTCCTGTTATATCCAATATGAATACGAGCAACCCTTCACGTGCCGCAATATAGAAATAGTATTGAGCGGAAACAACTATCAGGCACACCGATTGAAAGTGATGGCGAGTGATGATGGCGTAAACTACCGATTGGTGAAACAACTGACTCCCGCCCGCCAAGGATGGCAGAACACGGACGAAAACTCCACGCACACCATTCCTGCCACTACCGCCCGCTACTTCCGCTTCTACTGGACGCCCGAAGGAAGCGAACCCGGAAGCGAAGACATGGATGCCGCCAAATGGAAACCGAACTTGAAAATAAAGAAACTACGCTTGCATCGCGAAGCCCGTCTGAATCAGTGGGAAGGAAAAGCCGGATTGGTGTGGCGTGTGGCAACGGCTACAAAAGAAGAGGAAATAGGAAACAAGGATTGCTACAACCTTTCTCAGATAATTAACTTGTCGGAACAGTTTAAGGGTCAAACATTGTCCGCCACCCTTCCAAAAGGAAAGTGGAAGCTACTCCGCATGGGGCATACCGCCACCGGGCATACCAACGCAACTGGCGGAGGTGGCAAAGGACTGGAATGTGATAAGTTCGACCCGAAAGCCGTCCGCAAACAGTTTGATAACTGGTATGCGCAGGCTTTTGCAAAGACCAATCCCGAACTCGCTCGCCGGGTATTGAAATATATGCACGTAGACAGTTGGGAGTGCGGAAGCCAGAACTGGAGTGATAACTTCGCTACGGAATTTAAGAAACGTCGCGGTTATGACCTCATGCCTTACTTGCCTTTACTGGCAGGCATCCCGATGGAAAGTGCCGAGCGAAGTGAAAAGATTCTGCGGGATGTCCGCACAACGATTGCCGAATTGGTTGTCGATGTCTTTTATCAGGTATTGGCCGATTGCGCCAAAGAATACGATTGCCAGTTCTCGGCAGAATGCGTAGCGCCTACGATGGTGAGCGACGGACTGCTGCATTATCAGAAAGTAGACCTCCCAATGGGAGAATTTTGGCTGAACAGCCCCACGCATGACAAGCCGAATGATATGCTCGACGCCATCAGCGGAGCACACATCTACGGGAAAAATATTATCCAAGCCGAAGGATTCACCGAAGTTCGCGGCACATGGGACGAGCATCCCGGAATGCTGAAAGCACTGCTCGACAGGAATTATGCACTCGGCATCAACCGTCTCTTCTTCCATGTATATGTCCACAATCCTTGGCTCGACCGCAAGCCGGGAATGACGCTGGATGGCATCGGCCTTTTCTTCCAGCGCGACCAGACTTGGTGGGATAGGGGAGCAAAAGCGTTCTGCGATTATGTCACCCGTTGCCAAGCTCTGTTGCAGTATGGGCATCCGGTGACGGATATTGCAGTCTTTACCGGAGAAGAAATTCCGAGACGCTCAATATTACCGGAGCGTTTGGTTCCTTCACTGCCGGGCATCTTTGGTGATAAGCGGGTGGAGAGCGAACGTATCCGCCTTGCCAACGAAGGGCAACTGTTGCGGGTTCGTCCGGTAGGAGTGACTCACTCCGCCAATATGGCCGATCCCGAAAAGTGGGTGAATCCTCTTCGCGGATATGCTTACGACAGCTTCAACAAAGACGCATTATTGCGTCTGGCAAAAGCGGAAGATGGAAGAATCGCATTGCCGGGCGGAGCAAGCTATAAAGTATTGGTGCTGCCGCTTCCCCGTCCGATGAATCCTGACCCGGTGGAACTTTCGCCCGAAGTGAAGCAAAAGATAAACGAACTGAAACAAGCAGGCGTACTGATTCCCGCTATACCTTATAAAGAAGATGACTTCGCTGCTTACGGACTGGAACGCGATTTGATTGTGCCCGAAGATATCGCTTGGACACACCGCCGTGGCGAACAGGGAGACATCTATTTCATTGCCAACCAAAGAGAAGAAATACGTACCTTCACCGCAAGTATGCGCATCGACGGAGGAAAACCCGAATGTTGGAATCCGGTGACGGGTGAGATAAACGCCAACCCCTCATACGAGCACAAAGGCAACCGGACGGAAGTCATGTTGACATTAGCCCCGAACGAGTCTGTGTTTATTGTGTATTCTTCGGAAGGAACTGATAAAGATAAGGAAAGCAACTCGAAGAAACTCAGCGAAGCGAAGGGTAGCTCAGATAAAGACCTCCAAACTCTGGCTCTGGAAACGAAAGAATATACCGTTACTTTTGCCAACACCGGAAAGGAAATCACCAGAAATGAGCTTTTCGACTGGAGCAGAGAGGAGGATGAGCAAATACGTTACTATTCAGGAACGGCAACTTACAAAACCACCTTCCGATGGAAGAACAAACTGAAAAAGAACCAGCGAGTGTTCTTGAATCTGGGACAAATCTACAATCTGGCAACTGTCCGCATCAATGGTGTGGATTGCAGAACTATCTGGACGGCCCCTTATCGGGCTGATATTACGGCAGCCCTGAAGAAAGGAATCAACCAACTAGAAATAGAAGTGACTAATACCTGGGCAAATGCTTTCTTGGGAGCTGACGAAGGAAAAGCTCCATTCCCCGGAATATGGGCGAATGCAAAATACCGGAGACAAGAGAAGACGCTGCTTCCGGCAGGACTGCTCGGCCCTCTCAGCCTTACCACAACGAATAAAGAATAAAAGATAAATAGCAATGAAGATATCAATCATTAAAACAGGTGTAGCATTGGCGAGCTTTCTGCTCGCTACCTGCCTACCGACAAACGCAGAAGTTAAACTGCCCGCCATCTTCTCCGACGGCATGGTGATGCAACAACAAACCAATGCCAACCTTTGGGGAACGGCAACACCAAACAAAAAGGTAACCGTCACTACTAGCTGGAACGGCAAGCAATATACAGCCACAGCAGATAAAAACGGTTCGTGGAAGCTTTCTGTTTCTACTCCCGAAGCCGGTGGACCTTATACAGTTACCTTCGATGACGGAACAAAAAAGACACTAAACAATATCCTTATCGGTGAACTTTGGCTTTGCTCCGGACAGAGCAATATGGAAATGCCCATGAAAGGATTCAAGAACCAACCGGTGGAGAACGCCAACATAGATATTCTCCGCAGCAAGAATCCCAACATACGTCTCTTTACCGTGAAACGTACCTCTACCTTTACTCCGCAGACAGACGTCATCGGCTCATGGAAAGAAGCAACTCCCGCCAGTGTCCGCGACTTTAGCGCAACGGCCTACTATTTCGGAAGACTCGTCAATGAAATACTCGATGTTCCCGTCGGCTTGGTAGTAGCTGCCTGGGGCGGTTCTGCCTGCGAAGCATGGATGACGGCGGACTGGCTGAAAGCCTTCCCGGATGCCAAGATTCCTCAATCGGAAGCGGATATAAAATCGAAGAACCGCACACCGACAGTGCTATATAATGGTATGCTTCATCCCTTAATCGGCATGACGATGAAAGGAGTCATCTGGTATCAGGGCGAAGATAACTGGAACCGCGCCCATACGTATGCGGATATGTTCACAACTTTAATCAACGGATGGCGTGCCGAATGGAAGCAAGGAGACTTCCCGTTCTACTACTGCCAGATAGCTCCGTATGACTACAGCATTATCACGGAGAAAGGAAAGCCGGTGATAAATACTGCTTATCTCAGGGAAGCGCAAGCAAAGGTAGAGCATCGTGTGCCGAATAGCGGCATGGCTGTGCTGCTGGATGCAGGTATGGAAAAAGGAATCCATCCGGCAAAGAAACAACCAGCCGGAGAACGTCTGGCGCTGCTTGCACTGACCAAGACCTACGGAGTGGAAGGAGTGAATGGCGAAAGCCCATATTATAAGAGCATAGAGATTAAGAATGATACAGTCGTAGTTAGTTTTGAACGTGCCGGTATGTGGATTAGCGGTAAGAACTGTTTCGAATCTAAGAACTTCCAGGTGGCAGGAGAGGACAAGGTGTTCTATCCCGCCAAGGCATGGATTCAGCGTAGCAAGATGCTCGTGAAAAGTGATAAAGTTCCGCATCCCGTAGCCGTCCGGTATGCTTTCGATAATTATGTGGAAGGCGATGTGTATTGTGACGGATTGCCGTTAGGATCTTTCCGTTCGGATGATTGGTGATTATTTTTGTGCAAGGATACTTGATTGATATATGAAAAGACTTTATCTGATTATACTAATAATGATTGTTGGCGTGTCGGCTCTGTGGAGTCAACATGCCAATGTCGTTTGGAATACTCCCAGCCGCAACTCTTCCGAATCCATGCCTTGTGGCGGTGGAGACATCGGCATGAATATATGGGTGGAAGAGGGCGATGTACTGTTCTATCTAAGCCGTAGCGGCACGTTCGACGAGAACAACTGCCAATTGAAGCAAGGACGTTTCCGCCTTCGCCTGTCTCCCAATCCTTTCAAGGATGCGAAAGACTTCCGGCAGGAACTGAAACTCAAAGACGGATATGTTGAAGTCTCGGCAGGAGGCACGCAGATACAGATTTGGGCGGATGTTTTTCATCCGGTGGTTCATGTAGAGATTGCTAATGCACAACCTTTGCAGGCGGAAGTATCCTATGAGAATTGGCGATATAAGGAACGGCTGATTAGAAAAGGAGAGGGGCAACAGTGTTCCTACAAATGGGCTCCGCCGAAAGGAACGGTGACCGGTGCCGACTTCATTTCCCCGTCTGCGGAGAAGGCGAATCAATCCGAAGCGAAGGCAAACCGGCTTTTGTTTTATCACCGTAATGCGGAAGAAACTGTTTTCGACGTAGCCGTTGCCCAGCAAGGTATGGAGGGTGTGAAGTCTCAAATGATGAATCCTTTGAAGAACTTAACTTTCGGGGGATACTTGCTGGGAGATAATCTTGAATTTACCGGTACTAGAGACGGCATCTATGCCGGAACTGATTATAGAGCTTGGGAGTTTCGTACATCAAAGGCTTCTAAGAAACAACAGCTCTGCATAGTATTGCATACCGACCAGACTGAAAACATAAATCAATGGGAGAAAGGCTTGCAATCGAGTTTGCAAAGAATTGCTCCTAAAGGAAAGATTTCTCAGAAGGTCCTATCAGAAGACAGGAAACAGTCGCGCTCATGGTGGAACAACTTTTGGCAGCGCAGCTTCATCGAAGCGGAAGGAGAAGCGGAGGAGATATCCCGAAATTATACTCTCTTCCGATATATGCTGGGATGCAATGCTTACGGCAGCGTGCCTACTAAATTCAACGGTGGACTCTTCACTTTCGATCCCTGCCACATAGACGAAAAGCAAGCATTTACCCCCGATTACCGGAAATGGGGTGGAGGTACGATGACGGCGCAGAACCAACGTCTGGTTTACTGGCCGATGCTGAAAAGTGGTGATTTCGATATGATGCCTTCGCAGTTCGACTTTTATAACCGGATGATGAGGAATGCGGAATTGCGCAGCCGCGTATATTGGCAGCACGAGGGTGCTTGTTTCTGCGAGCAGATAGAGAACTTCGGTTTGCCCAATCCTGCAGAATACGGATTTAAGCGTCCGGATTGGTTCGACAAAGGATTGGAATATAATGCATGGCTGGAATACGAATGGGATACGGTTCTCGAGTTTTGCCAGATGATACTGGAGACGAAGAATTATGCGGATGCGGATATAGCGCAGTATATTCCTTTGATTGAAAGTTCGCTCACATTCTTTGATGAGCATTATCGGTTGCTGGCTTCCCGTCGGGGAAGGAAAGCTTTGGATGGGGACGGACATTTAATACTCTTCCCCGGCTCTGCCTGCGAAACGTATAAGATGGCCAACAATGCAAGCAGCACCATTGCCGCTTTGCGCACTGTTCTCGAGACGTATGGAAAGAAGGATGAGATGCTGAAAACGATTCCGCCGATTCCTTTGCGGTATATAGAGGTGAAAGATTCTCTGAATCCTGCGGCTGCTCCGGTGTTGAAACAAACCATCTCTCCCGCTCTGAGTTGGGAGCGAATCAATAATATTGAAACTCCACAACTTTATCCCGTATTCCCGTGGCGCATCTACGGAGTGGGCAAGGAGAATCTGAATATTGCCCGCGATACCTATTTCTATGACCCCGATGCCATCAAGTTCCGTTCGCATACCGGGTGGAAACAAGACAATATCTGGGCTGCCTGCCTCGGACTGACGGAAGAGGCAAAATGCCTTTCTCTTGCCAAATTCTCCAATGGTCCGCATCGCTTCCCCGCCTTCTGGGGACCGGGATATGACTGGACGCCCGACCATAACTGGGGAGGTAGCGGCATGATTGGCTTGCAGGAAATGTTATTGCAGACAAATGGCGAACAAATACTTTTGTTTCCTGCTTGGCCCAAAGAATGGAATGTACACTTCAAGCTTCATGCACCTGATAAGACAACAGTAGAAGCAACCTTAAAAGACGGAAAAGTGACAGACCTGAAAGTCTTGCCTGAAAGCAGAAAGAAGGATGTGGTTATAATGATAAATAGAAAAGAATACATACCATGAATAGAAAAGCATTTTTGATTTTATCAGCCCTTTTGTTGCTATTCTCCTTCTCAGGACAAGCAACAGAAACTTATCGCCCCGAGACATCCGTTGCCGGATTCGTGCAGCTCCCCGGTAGCGGACGGCAAGTATATAACTTCAACCCCGGCTGGCGTTTCTTCAAAGGAGACGTCCGCGGAGCGGAAGCCGTCGATTTCGACGACCGTTCCTGGGAAGTAGTCTCTACCCCGCACACCGTGGAACTACTGCCTGCCGAAGGCAGCGGATGCCGCAACTATCAAGGCCCCGCTTGGTATCGCAAACACTTCGTACTTCCTGCCGAAACAAAAGGACAGCGAGTACTTCTCCATTTTGAAGCAGCAATGGGTCGGCAAGTTCTTTACCTGAACGGTAAACGAATCAAAGAACACATCGGTGGTTATCTGCCTTTCACTCTAGACCTGACAGCTAACGGTGTCAAAGCCGGAGACTCCTGTCTGCTTGCTGTTTTCGTAGATAATAGCGACGACAAATCCTATCCTCCCGGAAAACGTCAATATACATTAGACTTCGCCTATCATGGCGGCATCTACCGTGATGTATGGATGATAGCCAAATCTCCCGTTGCCATTACCGATGCCATCGATTCACAAACCGTTGGCGGTGGAGGTGTATTTGTCCATTTTGATAAGATTAGTGAGAAGAGTACCAAGGTATATGTAGACACAGAAGTTCGAAACGATGCCCCTGCTCCCGAATCCGTAAGCATAGAAACCACACTGACGGATGCCGAGGGTAAACTTATCAAACGAACATCCAGCAAACTCTCCCTGAAGCCCGGAGAAAAGAAAACCATTCGTCAGCAGATGACGGTCAAGAGCCCCAAACTCTGGTCGCCCGATACACCTTATTTATATAGGGTGCAATCCCGTATCAAGAAAGCCAATCAGTCCATCGACGGAGGAACCACCCGTGTCGGCATCCGCTTAGCGGAATTTCGCGGTAAGGATGGCTTCTGGCTGAATGGCAAACCCTTCGGGCAACTAGTAGGTGCCAACCGTCATCAGGACTTTGCTTATGTAGGCAATGCTCTTCCCAACTCGCAGCAATGGCGTGACGCCAAACGTCTGCGCGATGCCGGATGCACCATTATCCGTGTAGCGCATTATCCGCAAGACCCTTCCTTTATGGATGCTTGCGACGAACTCGGACTGTTCGTTATCGTCGCCACTCCGGGATGGCAATACTGGAACAAAGACCAAAAATTCGGAGAATTGGTACATCAGAATACTCGCGAAATGATTCGTCGTGACCGTAATCATCCTTCTGTATTGATGTGGGAACCTATATTGAACGAGACACGCTATCCGCTGGACTTTGCATTGAAGGCACTCCAGATTACCAAAGATGAATATCCCTACCCGGGTCGTCCCGTAGCTGCTGCCGATGTTCATTCGGCGGGAGTGAAGGAGCATTATGAGGTTGTTTACGGCTGGCCGGGCGATGATGAAAAGGCGGACAGACCGGAGCAATGTATCTTCACCCGTGAATTTGGAGAGAATGTGGACGATTGGTATGCCCACAACAATAACAACCGTGCCAGTCGCAGTTGGGGAGAACGCCCTTTATTGGTGCAGGCGTTATCCTTGGCAAAAAGCTATGATGAAATGTATCGCACCACGGGATTGTTCATCGGAGGTGCCCAATGGCATCCCTTCGACCATCAGCGCGGTTATCATCCCGACCCATATTGGGGAGGTATCTATGACGCTTTCCGTCAGAAGAAGTATGCTTACGAGATGTTCCGCAGCCAGTCTCCGGCAAGCCTTCAGCATCCGTTGGCAGAATCGGGTCCGATGCTGTTCATCGCTCACGAAATGTCGCAGTTCTCTGATAAGGATGTCGTTGTGTTCAGTAACTGCGATTCCGTTCGCCTGTCTATTTACGATGGAACAAAGACTTGGACGAAGCCGGTTGTTCATGCCAAGGGGCATATGCCTAATGCACCGGTGGTCTTCAACGATGTTTGGGATTTCTGGGAAGCGCGCGGATATAGCTATACGCAGAAGAACTGGCAGAAAGTGAATATGGTTGCCGAAGGCATAATCAACGGAAAAGTGGTTTGCACACAGAAGAAGATGCCCTCACGTCGTTCTACGAAACTGCGTCTGTATGTGGACACTCAGAAAGTGAATCTGGTAGCCGATGGTTCGGATTTCATCGTTGTGGTTGCCGAAGTGACCGATGATAGCGGAAACGTGCGTCGATTGGCAAAAGAGAATATTGTCTTTACCGTAGAAGGTGAAGGTGAAATCATTGGAGATGCTGAGATAGGTGCCAATCCCCGTGCGGTGGAATTTGGATCTGCTCCTTTGCTTGTCCGTTCCACACAAAAGGCGGGTAAGATAAAAGTGAAAGCCCGTGTGCAGTTTGAAGGAACCCAAGCTCCCACTGCTGCTGAAATAGAGTTTGAAAGTATCCCTGCCGAATTACCTTTTTGTTATGACGAACAGGTGAAAGATGTGAAGAAAAGCGCTCCGTCAATGATAAACAGGAGTTCGTCTGGCGAAACAGACAAAGGAAAAGTACAATTATCGGAAGAAGAACGCAGGAAATTGCTGGATGAAGTAGAACGCCAGCAAACTGAGTTCGGAACAGGAAAGTGAGGACTTCCTTTCGTTCAAAAAATAGCAAGAATGGAGCTGGATTGTCCTATTCTTGCTACTTTTTAGACGAAACGAAGCAAGAATTCATCAATTCTTGTCCCAATTTATCAAAAAGCAGTATCTTTGATACGTATTTTGCTTCCTTATTAATATAAAAGACCATGAAAAAGCACATTTTACTGATATTTATAATCATCTTGCAGATAGGAATCCCCGTCTTTGCCTATCCGAACATGATAGTAGAGCATTACACTGCCGAACGCGGTTTGCCCAATAATATCGTCAATTGTACTTTGAAAGGACAGGACGGTTTTATCTGGTTTGGCACTTGGTACGGTCTGTGCAGCTTTGACGGCAGTAAATTCCGTTCTTACGATAACCACGACGGATTTTATTCCGCCGACATCCCTCCCCGCAAGATACAACGCATCGTAGAAGACAAAAACGGTTTCCTGTGGATAAAGACAATCGACCGTAAACTCTACCTCTTCGACAAGCGTCACGAAAGCTTTCATGCCGTATACGACGACGTAAAGGAGTACTCCGAAAATATCCAGATTATCAAGATTCAGACCACGGAAGACGGAGATGTGCTATTGCTCACCAAAGATAAGAGCCTCCTGCGTGCCTATACCGACAAGGATGGCAAGATAACGATGAGGCAACTCCACGATTCGCGCCCCAACGTCAATGTATATGATATGCGCTTGAAGCATAACGTGTTCTGTGAAACTTCCGAATTTATCAATTGGATTGGCATGGACTATAAGATTCTCTCTTTGAGAAAAGGGGAAGCCTTACGAGACAAGCCTGCCGACTTTATCCAGAAGAAAGTTTCCGCCAACGCCGACCAGTTTACTTGCGCTTCCTTCAATGCCAACTTCTTGTGGTTAGGAGATAAGAACGGGCAAATCTACAGTATCGACCCTCAAAACGGAGTAGTCAACCGATACGAAATACCGGAAATCAAGGAATCCATTTCAAACCTGTTGGTCACCGAATCCGGCTTAATGTACATTACTACCAACGAAGGCGTATACGAATATAATATAGGCTACAAGCAACTTACTAAACTTCCGTTTACCATCTCCGAAAAGAATGGAGGGGTCATATTCAATGATAAATATGATAAAATATGGTTCCAGGAAGGCAATCGAGCATTGACCTACTACGACCCTTTGAACAAGAGCAGCCATCGTTTTGAATTTCCCAATCAAAACTCCATCGGAGACTTTGAAATGCAAGATGCCGGCGAACAGGGAATGTTCTTCTTGACTCCCGGAGGGGAAATACTCCTGTTCGACAGGGATAAACTGTCGATGACCCGCATCAATCAACTTAAACCATTCTCCGACGACCTTCCCGACCAATTATTCTTCCATCTCTTGCTCGACAAGGATGGCATTCTTTGGCTCGCTTCAACCGGAAGCGGAGTTTACAGGGTCAACTTCCCTAAAAAGCAATTCCAATTATTGACTGAAGTTTCGCCAACTCCTATAAACGACGAAAGATCGACCTCCTGGAATCAGGGAATACGTGCGCTTTTCCAGGCAAAGAATGGAGACATCTGGGTGGGAACTCGCTGGCAGGCTCTCTATCGACTAGACCGTAATGGGCAAGTGAAACAGATATTTTCGGACAAGAACTACCTGCTCGGTGCAGTTTACCACATCATGGAGGATAAAGACGGTAATCTGTGGTTCTCTACCAAAGGAAACGGACTGGTAAAGGCCGAGCCTGATATGAACTCTCCCCATTGCTTGCGCTTCACCCGCTACATAAACGACCCGAAGAATCCCAACTCTATCAGCAACAATGATGCGTATTTTACTTATCAGGATAGTCAGGGTCGCATATGGGTCGGCTTGCTTGGAGGAGGTCTGAATCTGATAGCCGAAGAACACGGGACGACCGTATTTAAACATAAATACAATGGATTGAAACAATATCCTGCTTACGGGCTTTATATGGAAGTACGCACCATGACGGAGGACGAGAATGGCCGCATCTGGGTGGGTACGATGGATGGACTGATGTCCTTCGACGGGCATTTCAACGCTCCCGAAGAGATTCAGTTTGAGACATATCGCCAAATAAGCGACCGTTCAAACGTGGCGGACAACGATATTTATGTACTATACAAAGACAGCGATTCGCAAATCTGGGTCAGCGTGTTTGGAGGAGGTTTGAACAGACTGGTAAGCTACGATAAGGACAGGCATGAACCGATTTTTAAATCGTACGGAATGCGTGAAGGTATGAATAATGATGTAGTTAAATCCATCGTCGAAGATAAAAACGGGAATCTGTGGTTTACTACGGAAATCGGCTTGTCCTGTTTCAACAAAGCTACCGAACAGTTTCGTAATTACGATAAGTATGACGGTTTCCAAAATGTAGAACTGGAAGAGGGAAGTGCACTCCGCACACTGAATGGTGACTTATGGGTAGGAACCCGACAGGGCATCCTGAGTTTCTCCCCGGATAAATTGGAGACACAGCATACCAACTACGACACGCGTATCGTTGATTTCAAAGTATCCAACCGTGATTTGCGTAGTTTCAGCGAATGTCCATTGACGGAATCAATTATCTACACGGACGCCATTCGGCTGAAACACGACCAGTCCATGTTTACCATTGAGTTTGCCGGATTGAATTTCTATAACCAGAACCGGGTGTCCTATCGCTACATTCTCAGCGGATATGAGAAGGAGTGGCATTATAGCGGAAAGAACCGTATAGCTTCCTATACCAATGTTCCCCCCGGAGATTACATCTTCCGGGTGGAAACGATGGATGAAGCAAATCCGGAATCTATATCCAGCAGGACGCTTGCCATCACTATACTTCCACCTTGGTGGCTGAGTTGGTGGGCAACGCTTATCTACGTCATTCTCGGCATCGCAGCTCTTTACTTCGGTCTGCGTTTGGCTTTCTTCATGATTAAGATGAAGAACGACATTTATATCGAGCAGCGGGTTTCGGAAATGAAAATCAAGTTCTTTACTAATATATCGCATGAACTTCGCACACCTCTGACACTGATAAAAGGACCTATACAAGAACTGAAAGAGCGCGAAGAACTATCTCCCAAAGGACTTCAATATGTAGAACTGATGGAGAAGAACACCAATCAGATGTTGCAACTCGTCAATCAGATTCTCGATTTCCGGAAGATTCAGAATGGTAAGATGCGTCTGCACGTATCGTTGATAGACTTCAACGAGATGGTGGCGTCTTTCCAGAAAGAGTTCCGTGTACTTTCGGAAGAAAATGAAATAAGCTTCACTTTCCAACTGCCGGATGAATCGATTATGGTGTGGGCTGATAAGGATAAATTGAGTATTGTAATCCGCAACATCATTTCCAACGCCTTTAAATTCACCCCAGCCGGAGGAAGTGTTTATGTAACCACCGGATTGACGGATGATGGGAAACGTTGCTTCCTTCGCGTGGAAGATAATGGAGTGGGTATTCCACAAAATAAACTGGCTGAGATATTCGAGCGCTTCTCGCAGGGAGAAAACTCTAAGAATCCGTATTATCAGGGCACGGGCATCGGATTGGCGCTTTCTAAAGAAATAGTAAACCTCCATCACGGATTGATTCGTGCGGAAAGTCCGGAAGGGCAGGGGGCTGTATTCATCGTAGAGCTATTGTTGGACAAAGAGCATTATCGTGCTTCGGAAGTTGATTTCTATGTGGGCGACACGGAGACGGTATCTGTTGTCATCGGTGAAGACAATGTTGCTACCCAAGATGCGGACATAGAAGAAGAAATGGAAATCAATGCTTCTTTGCCTACACTCCTGTTGGTGGAAGATAACAAGGATCTCTGCCAGTTGATTAAGCTTCAGTTGGAGGATAAATTTAATATTCATATTGCCAACAACGGGGTGGAAGGATTGAAGAAAGTTCATCTTTATCATCCGGATATTGTAGTGACCGACCAGATGATGCCCGAAATGGACGGACTGGAAATGCTGCAATCCATTCGTAAGGATTTCCAGATTAGCCATATTCCTGTTATCATCCTGACGGCCAAGAACGACGAAGGCGCTAAGACTAAAGCGATAACGCTAGGTGCCAATGCCTATATCACCAAGCCGTTCAGCAAAGAATATCTGTTGGCTCGTATCGAGCAACTGCTTAACGAGCGGAAAGGATTCCGTGAACGAATCCGCCAACAAATGGAGAATCAATCGACAACGGAAGAGGATACTTATGAGCAATTCCTCGTGAAGAAGGATGTGCAATTCCTCGAAAAGATACATCAGGTGATTGAGGAAAATATGGATGATAGCGACTTTAATATAGATACCATCGCTTCGGGCATCGGATTGAGCCGTTCGGCATTCTTCAAGAAGTTGAAGAGCCTTACCGGATTGGCCCCCGTCGACCTTGTGAAAGAAATTCGTCTGAATAAATCTGTCGAGTTGATTAAGAACACGGATTTAAGTGTTTCCGAAGTTGCTTTTGCGGTAGGATTCAAGGATTCGGGATATTATAGTAAGTGTTTCAGGAAGAAATATAATCAGACTCCTCGCGAATATATGAATGAATGGCGGAAAGGGAAGGAATAACCGATTACAAAAGGCATTCTTAATCGTCCTTATAGAAACCTATTAAGATTCGATAGAATGAACAACATTAAGAAAGCATTTTCGACATGGATACTGGTGGCGTGCGTACTACCTGCGGCGGCACAGTATCCCGTTATTCCTGACTCGGTAAAAGCAAGAGCAGCAAAACAAGAAGCGGAATTTGACAGGAAATCAAACGAGGCATGGGAAAAAGCCCTGCCGACAGTTCTGGAAGAAGCGCAGAAAGGAAGACCTTATAAGCCGTGGGCTTCTAAACCCGAAGATTTGATTAAGAGTAATATCCCAGCTTTCCCCGGTGCGGAAGGGGGCGGAATGTATACGCCGGGTGGACGTGGCGGTAAAGTCATAGTCGTTACTTCACTAGACGATTCTGGTCCCGGAACTTTCCGCGAAGCTTGTGAAACAGGAGGTGCACGCGTCATTGTGTTCAATGTTTCAGGTGTCATCCGTTTGAAAAGTCCGATAAAAGTACGTGCTCCTTATGTGACTATCGCAGGACAGACAGCTCCCGGAGACGGGGTTTGTGTCACAGGGCACTCTTTCCTTATTGATACACATGATGTCGTTATCCGCCATATGCGTTTCCGCCGCGGTGCGCAGGATGTTGCTTTCCGTGATGATGCGGTAGGAGGGAACGCGGTTGGAAATATCATGATTGACCATCTATCGGCAAGCTGGGGACTGGACGAAAATATGTCTATCTATCGCCATGTATATAATAGAGGGGCGGATGGATACGGATTGAAGCTACCTACCGTAAATATCACGATTCAAAATTCTGTTTTCTCGGAAGCGTTGGATGCCTACAATCATGCCTTCGGTGCAACCATCGGCGGACACAACAGTATGTTCTGTCGCAATCTCTTTGCATCGAACATTAGCCGCAACTGCTCGGTGGGTATGGATGGCGACTTTAATTTCGTCAACAATGTAGTATTCAACTGGTGGAATCGCTCTGTAGACGGAGGCGATAACAAGAGTCTCTATAATATCATCAACAATTATTATAAACCGGGTCCCATCACTCCGTTGGATAAACCTATTTCTTACCGTCTTCTGAAACCCGAAGCCGGACGTGATAAGAGCCGACCTAAGTCTTTCGGAAAAGCTTATGTGAACGGGAATATCGTGCATGGTAACTCCAAGGTGACAAAAGACAATTGGAACGGTGGCGTGCAACTTGCCAGCGATGTGGATGCTGCTACGTTCTTGCCGGAAATCAAAGTGAACGAGCCTTTCAAAACCTCGCCTGTAACCATTATGGATACGAAGAAAGCTTATAACTTCGTGATGGATAATGTAGGATCTAACTTTCCGAAGCGGGATGCCGTAGATGCACGTATTGTCAAGACCGTGCAAACAGGAAAGGCTATTTACGTGAAAGATGCTCCCGAATTTGTTTCTCCTTATGTAAAAAGACGTTTGCCTGCCGATTCTTATAAACAAGGTATCATCACTGATATTCGTCAGGTAGGCGGGTTGCCCGAATATAAAGGAGAGCCTAATGTCGATTCTGACGGTGACGGTATGCCGGATGCTTGGGAGATAGCCAATGGACTCAATCCGAATGATCCGACGGATGCTGTGAAAGATTGCAATGGTGATGGTTATACCAACATTGAAAAATATATCAATGGCATCGATACGAAAAAGAAAGTAGACTGGACAGATTTGAAGAACAATCATGATACATTGTCAAAAAGGAAAAGTCTGCTATAAGTGAATGATTAGAATATAAAAGTTTATTGTAATGAATATACAATTAAGAACTATCCTTCTGGGATTATTGAGTATAGGGTTTGCGCAGGGGTACACGCAAACCTTTGCTTTACAGGTTAAGAACGAGCGGATTACTTATCTGAATGATGAGCATGGAAACCGGATTCTTGATTTTTCTTACTGTGGCTATCGGAGCTCGGAACAGGATATTCCTTCTGTCCGAAATGCTCTGTTTGTACCTTGGAAGTCAGGTGATAACACAGAACGCATTCAGCGTGCTATCGATTATGTAGCCTCGCTTACTCCTGATGCTTCCGGTTTTCGTGGAACTGTATTATTGGATCAGGGAGAATTTACTTTGTCCGGCTGTATCCGTATCTCCGCTTCCGGAATTGTATTGCGCGGAATGGATAAAGATAAAACCGTATTGCTGAAAAAAGGAGTGGACAGAGGTGCACTTATATATATGGAAGGGGCGGACGATTTGAATGTGCAAGATACATTGCAGGTTGTTTCTTCTTATGTTCCGGTAAACGGCAGGACATTGAAACTCTCTTCGGGTAAATCTCTGAAGAAGGGTGACCGCATAATGGTGGTTCGCCCTTCCGTGAAAGAGTGGATTGCTTCTTTAGGATGTGAAATCTTCGGAGGAGGTATCAGTGCTCTGGGTTGGAAACCTGGTGATATGGATTTGTCGTGGGACAGGACAGTGAGCGAAGTTAATGGAAATCAGGTTACGTTGGATGCTCCGTTAACAGTTGCTTTGGATGCTAAATGGGGTGTTTCCTCCGTCCTCACTTACCAATGGAACGGACGTATTCAGGATTGTGGAGTGGAAAATATGACGTTGATTTCTGATTATGATAAACGTTATCCGAAAGATGAGGACCACTGCTGGACAGGTATTTCTATTGAAGATGCAGAAAACTGTTGGGTGAGACAAGTTAACTTCAAGCACTTTGCCGGTAGTGCCGTTATCGTTCAGCGCACTGGTTCTAAGATTACCGTTGAGGATTGTATTTCCAAAGAGCCGATTTCAGAAATCGGGGGAATGCGTCGCTGTACTTTCCTTACTTTAGGACAGCAGACATTATTCCAACGCTGCTATTCCGAACATGGCATTCATGACTTTGCTGCCGGATATTGTGCTGCCGGACCCAATGCTTTTGTGCAATGTGAATCGCATGAATCATTAAGCTTCAGTGGTTCTATTGATGCGTGGGCGTGTGGTTTGCTGTTCGATGTAGTAAATATAGACGGGCATAATCTTACGTTCAAGAATTTGGGACAAGATAAAAATGGTGCCGGATGGAATACGGCAAATAGCTTGTTCTGGCAATGTACTGCTGCCGAAATAGAGTGCTACGCTCCGGCAAAAGATGCCATGAACCGTGCATATGGATGTTGGGCAGAATTCTCTGGTGACGGAGAGTGGGCGGAATCTAATAATCATGTACATCCACGCAGTATCTTTTATGCTCAGTTGCAGGAACGCTCAGAGAAAGAATGTGCTGAGCGGGCACGAATTTTGCCAAGAAATACGAGTGCAACAAGTAGCCCTACAGTAGAGGTAGCGATGCAACTAGCCAAAGAGGCTTATAATCCCCGCCTGACATTGGAACAATGGATTGAGGAAAGTAAGTTTACTCCTTCGGTAATAACTACCGGAGTGAAATCAATAGATGATATCAAAGTTAAGAAGATATCTTCGGCAAAGAAAGGAAAAGAATCTACTCACTCGGAAGTGAACATTGCCAACGGACGACTCCAGATGGATGGCGCTTTGCTGGTAGGAGGGAGTCACACCACCCCTTGGTGGAGCGGCAGACTGAAAACCAATTTCCTAAAAAAGGCCAGCCCTGCCATCACCCGCCACGTGCCGGGACGTGAAGGACTGGGACTGACAGACCGAATCGACTCCGTAGTCAACTATATGAAAGAAAAGAATATCCTTGTATTCGACCAAAACTACGGACTTTGGTATGACCGCCGTCGTGATGATCACGAACGTATCCGCCGCCGTGACGGAGATGTATGGGGACCTTTCTATGAACAGCCTTTCGGACGTAGCGGTCAGGGAACGGCTTGGGAAGGATTGAGTAAATACGATTTGTCCCGCTCGAATGCTTGGTATTGGTCACGATTGAAAGAATTTGCAGAGAAAGGAAGCAAAGACGGTTTACTACTTTTCCATGAAAACTACTTTCAACATAATATTCTGGAAGCGGGTGCGCATTGGGTGGATTGCCCATGGAGAAGCAGCAATAATATAAATGAGACGGGATTTCCTGAACCTGTTCCATTTGCCGGAGACAAGAGAATCTTTATGGCGGATATGTTCTATGATATTAGTCATCCGGTGCGTCGCGATCTGCACAGACAGTACATCCGGCAATGCCTGAATAATTTTGCCGATAATCCGAACGTCATTCAACTGACTAGTGCAGAATTTACTGGTCCCCTGCAATTTGTACAATTCTGGCTGGATGTAATTGCCGAATGGGAAGCTGAAACCGGGAAGAAAGCTAAAGTTGCATTGAGTACAACAAAAGATGTGCAGGATGCCATACTTGCAGATTCGAAGCGGGCTGCTGTAGTCGATATTATCGATATCCGGTACTGGAATTATAAGACGGATGGAATCTTTGCACCGGAAGGCGGAAAGAATATGGCTCCCCGCCAACATATGCGTAAAATGAAAGTAGGGAAAGTTACTTTCACGGAAGCATATAAAGCCGTAAGTGAGTACCGTCGGAAATTCCCTGAAAAAGCAGTAACCTTCTATGCACAGAATTATCCGGCTATGGGATGGGCTGTATTTATGGCAGGTGGTTCATGTCCGGTGATTCCATGTAGGGATAAAGACTTTTTGAAGGATGCGGCAATGATGGAAATAGAAGAAACAGATACGAGTGAGTACAAGAAATTGGTAAAATCTGGTATTGGAAGTATCATTTATTCCCAGTCTGGAACAGATATTCCAGTGAAATTATCGTCCGGGAAATATGCATTAAAGTACATTCATCCCAAGACTGGTAAGGTAGATATAATAAGTAAGTCTCTGAGAATAAATGAATTGTATAACCTTAAGGTTCCTGATAAGAAAGAAGGTATTTATTGGTTCCATAAACTATAGAACAAAAAATCCCGTTGAAATCAATTCAACGGGATTTTTTGTTTAAATGGTAATTTCTAACATAAAGGTGTTATAAAACATGATACTTATTTTTTCACCCCACAAACCAGATTTTACCTGTGGTTGAGGCCAATACTGCTTAGTTTTGCAACATCAAATCAATCGAATTAATGCTATGATGGAACAGACTAATAATTCAACCGAAACATTGCTCGCTTCTTTTAAGGCGGGAAATATGACAGCTTTTTCACAGTTGTACGACTTGCATATCAACGTCCTTTTTAATTATGGGTTGAAGTTGACCATTGATAAAGAGTTACTGAAAGATTGCATTCACGATATCTTTGTTAAACTCTACATGAAGAAAGATGAATTAGGAGCCATTGAGAATTTAAGATCCTATTTGTTCATCTCATTAAAGAATAAGCTTTGCGATGAACTTCGCAGACGTATGTATATGTCCGATACTGCTGTGGAAGAAGTCAATGTGGCTACACCTACAGACGTGGAAGACGACTATTTGGAAGAAGAGCAGCGTAAGAATGAATTTTCGTTGGTTAAGCGCTTACTGGACCAATTATCTCCTCGCCAGCGCGAAGCTCTTACATTATATTATATTGAAGAAAAGAAATATGAAGATATTTGCGAGATTATGAATATGAATTATCAGTCCGTTCGTAACCTGATGCATCGCGGATTGACAAAGTTGCGTATGCTGGCAAGTTAATTATAGTAAAAAGGTAACTTAGTTGAGTACATACTAAGGATAACAGCGTCCTATTAACGTAAACGCTTAAAAAGGATGCAATATGTACTCTAAGATAAAGGATTATTTGACGGATGACGATTTCATCAACTATGTGCTGGGTGTAACTCCCCAATCAGCTTCCCGATGGGAAACTTATTTCAGAGAACACCCGGAAGAGATGATAGATGCAGAAGATGCTAAGGCTGTATTACTGGCTCCGGCAGACGTTACCTGCAGTTTTTCAAGAGTTGAAAGTGAAGATTTAAAGAATAGGATAATTAGTAGTATAAAGGGTTTTTAAGTCATTTTGTAGTTAGGTTAGAAAGTTAGTTAGGTTAGTTAAGGCATTAGAAAGATTGACTCTGTCTTTCACAGTAGTTTGAATTCGAGCACTGTGAGAGACAGAGTTTTTTTATCTATGAATATTTTCTGAAGAAATATTCATAGATAAGACTTCTCCTATAACTCTTTTTTGTACTTTTGCAGCCGATTTAAAAATATCACTAACATGAAGACAGGCGAATCTTTATTATCAATAGGTAAATTCATAGCAGAATATTCAGCCCACTTAATGGGAGCCGGAGTTCATACCTCCCGAGTTGTCCGCAATACAAAACGTATCGGAGAAGCTTTTGGCTTAGATGTCAAATTAGGAGTATTTCATAAAAACATCATTCTTACAATCATTGATAAAGAAACCAATGAGTCTTGTAATGAGGTGATTGATATCCCGGCACATCCCATTAGTTTTGAACATAACTCAGAACTCAGCGCTTTAAGCTGGGAAGCAGTTGATAACCATCTGACGCTGGAAGAACTGAAAGCGAAATACCAGAAGATTGTTTCCGCTCCTATGATACATCCTTTATTCGTATTGATATTGGTTGGTTTTGCCAATGCTTCTTTCTGCAAGCTGTTTGGGGGAGATTTAATCTCAATGGGAATAGTTTTCTCGGCTACAATTACAGGTCTATATCTGAAACAGCAAATGCAGCGTAAGAAAATGAATCACTACGTCATATTTATCGTTTCAGCTTTTGTCGCTTCCCTGTGTGCTTCCACTGCATTGATATTCGATACGACTTCGGAGATAGCTATGGCAACCAGCGTCCTGTATCTCGTTCCCGGTGTTCCTTTGATTAACGGGGTGATTGATGTGGTTGAAGGATATGTTCTAACAGGATTTGCCCGTCTGACAGAAGCATCCTTGCTGATTATCAGCATTGCCATCGGCCTTTCCTTCACATTATTAATGGTAAAAAACAGTTTGATTTGATATGATAGCACTTGACATTCTTTCTGACGGATTATTCGCAGCGGTAGCAGGTATCGGATTTGGCGCAATCTCCGATCCTCCTTTGCGTGCATTTAAAATGATTGCCATATTAGCGGCATTAGGCCATGCGTGTCGCTTTTGTCTGATGACCTATTTGGGAGTAGATATTGCTACTGCCTCTTTGTTCGCCGGACTTGTGATAGGTTTCGGTAGTCTGTGGTTGGGCAAAAAAGTATATTGTCCGAT
This sequence comes from uncultured Bacteroides sp., assembly GCF_900547205.1. Classification (GTDB taxonomy): domain Bacteria; phylum Bacteroidota; class Bacteroidia; order Bacteroidales; family Bacteroidaceae; genus Bacteroides. The sequence continues at coordinate 45,188 of NZ_URFY01000018.1, read as the reverse complement.
GACTGTACTTTATATTCCGGCGTTGCTTCCCATGATTCCCGGTAAATTTGCATACAATATGGTGTTTTCACTTATCATGTGCCTACAGACAGTGAACGAGCCGGATAAATTGGAAGGATTTATGGGTATGTTCTTTTCCAATACGCTGGTGGCAAGTACCGTGATATTTATGCTGGCGGTGGGAGCTACCTTCCCTATGTTTATTTTCCCTCATAAGGCTTTTTCTTTAACAAGACATTAATAAAACTACGTTATGGAGATTTTTTGGAGAACAATCGCATATTATAATTCAGCTACCTGGCTTTTGCAGGTTATTATTATTCTGATTGGCATCGCATTGACCGCGTTACTTATCTGCCGACCCCGTCCGTGGGTAAAGATGGGAATGAAGTTCTATATGATAGGTGTTTATTCTTGGATTTCAGGTATCTATTACTATATCTATTGTGAAGAACGCGTATACAATGGAGTGATGGCAATGTTTTGGGGAGTAATGGCTATTATCTGGATATGGGACACCATCACAGGATATACTACCTTTGAGCGTACGCATAAGTATGATTTCCTGTCGTATGTCTTGTTGGCAATGCCTTTTATCTATCCTTTAGTGTCTTTGGCACGCGGACTTAGTTTCCCGGAGATGACTTCCCCGGTGATGCCCTGTTCTGTAGTAGTATTTACTATCGGGCTTCTGTTGCTGTTTGCCCACAAGGTGAATATGTTTCTGGTGCTGTTTCTTTGCCACTGGTCATTGATAGGTTTATCAAAGACTTACTTCTTCCAGATACCGGAAGATTTCCTATTGGCAAGTGCCACTATTCCGGGTCTGTATCTTTTCTTTAGAGAATATTTCCTGAATAATCTTCATGCAGATACTAAGCCAAAAGCAAAATACATCAATTGGCTGTTGGTTACGGTTTGCATCGGGATAGCAGTCCTATTAACCACTACTATGTTTCTGGAATTAGTCCCGAATAACTGACAATAAGATGATATTAAAAAGAAAATAGTCCTTTATAGCTCACGTTCGGGCTATGAAAGACTATTTTTCATTTTAGCTTTTCAATATATCCGTCAGCTTTTCCCGCCAGTCCTCTCCATTTTCAGGTTGTAGAGTTATAAGCCCAAGTTCCTTACCTATATGAATATTCGAAGCACCATCATCCACAAATAAAGTTTCGGAGGGAATCAAGTTTGCATCTTTCATCATAAAGTCGAATATCTCCGGTGCGGGTTTAGTATGTCCAATTTGGTAGGATAAATATAGCTTGTCACAATAATCATTCAAAGGTTTCTTTCTTGATGAAAACTCTGCGCTGCACGCCCATGACATCACAAACGGATTGGTATTGCTCAAGAGATATACGTGGTATGTTTTTCTCAATTCCAAGATATAGTCGAGTTTGCGTAAATCTACTTCATTGAAGAAGCCCAGCCATGCTTGTTTCGTCTCTTCCATAGTCAGTTCCCGTCCGCATAAATCTCCCAATTGTTTGCGAAACTCTTCGGCACTGAGCTTTCCTTCCTCCAATTCCTGAAAGATTCCGGTTTGATGATATTTATCCAAACGGGTATCGGCATCTACCAATCCCAGTTTAACAAATGCTTGAACAGCTTTATCACGGTCAATGTCTACAATCACTCCGCCGAAATCAAATACAATGTTTTTAATCATGATGTACAATTTTACGTTTGATGCAAAGATACGGCTTATATTCTTGTCTTCAAAATATAGGTAAATACTTATAGGTCATTGTAGTGTCACTCTTTTTTGTATGCCCTACAGGGGGTAATTCTCAATTTATTGTTTATATTTGCAAGTCAAATTGTAGTATGCAAAGAAACTAGAGTTATGAATAATCTTCGAATTTTGTTATATGTGTTTGTCCTTTCTTTTGCTGCTTGCCATCCTGAAGGAACAAGTGTGAAGCAAGGCTTGGATAAAGCTGCGCAACTGATGGAACAAGACCCGGATACTGCATCTGTCATTCTTGAGAATATTCGGATACATCAACTGAATGAAGCCCAGCTTGCTGAGTATAACTTATTGTGCACTCAGGTCAATGAAGATAAAAATGTACCTCATTCTTCGGATAAGCAAATCCGTCAGGCTGTATCCTATTATGAGAAACATGGCAGTGAGTTGCAGAAATCTAAAGCATGCTACTATCTTGCTTGTGTTGAAAGTGATTTGAAACGGGAAAAAGAGGCAGAAATCCACTTCAAAGAGGCTATTGAACTTGCTGCGTCGACCGAAAAATATGATTATATGGCAAAGATATGCAAGCGATGCAGTCTCTACTATCAAAAGCGTGGGAATTTTGACGAAGCATTGGAGATGGAGAGAAAGGCTTATGCCAGCCAACTGCTCTTCAATGATAGCCGGAGTAAAACTACGGTCGTTTTCTCTTCCGCATTGGGAATGTTCGGTGTCATGTCTCTATTGCTCGGCTTGCTTTGGAAAAAGAATCAGCGGGTATACTCCCGGTTGGATACTTTCAAAGAAGAGATATTGAAGAAAGATGCCGAGTCGGAAAAACTTATGTTGCATTGCAATTACCTCGAAGAGAAATATCAATCTCTTCAACAGCATATTTACGAAAGTTCTCCGGTCGTATCGAAAGTACGCCAATTTAAAGAACGTTCGTTGTTATCTTCCAAATTACCTTCCTTTACTGAAAAAGACTGGTCTGAATTGCTCCGCCTTCAAGAAGGAGTTTACGGACTTGTATCTAAGTTGAAAGAGTTATGTCCCAAACTCACCGAAGAAGATTTGAGAGTATGTGCTTTTTTGAGGGAAGGAGTTCAGCCGGCTTACTTTGCAGACTTGATGAAACTGACGGCGGATACTCTGACCCGAAGGATTTCCAGAATAAAAACCGAGAAACTAATGCTGGTAAACTCCAAAGAATCATTGGAAGATATAGTGAAAGCATTGTAGTCCGTATTTGTCCGTGGTTGATATTGTAATAGGTTTGAATATCAATGAGTTGTGAGTTCAATGCGTCCGTGTCCGTCTGACTAAAAACACCATTTTAACATCTAACTTCTGTAACTTTGCAAACAAAAAAGTTACAGAACAATGGACTATTTAGTATTTAAAAGATGGAATGATTTTAGTGGTTGGATTGTCTTTCTGATAGCAGCTTTTGTATATGGAATGACGATTGAACCTACTGCTAGTTTTTGGGATTGTCCCGAGTTTATATCTTGTGCTGAAAAGCTACAGATAGGGCATCCACCCGGTGCACCTTTTTATATGTTGGTGGGAAATCTGTTCACACAGTTTGCTTCCGATGCATCACAGGTGTCGCGCATGGTGAACCTGCTGAATGCACTATTGAGTGCCGGGTGCATTCTGTTTCTTTATTGGAGCATCACACGCTTGGTTCGTTATCTCATTATCAGTGATAACCGAAAGCCATCCGTTCCTGATGCTATAATCATTTTAGGCTCGGGAGCGGTTGGAGCTTTGGCCTATACATTCAGTGATACTTTCTGGTTCAGCGCCGTAGAAGGAGAAGTATACGCTTTCTCTTCTTTCCTCACGGCTCTCGTGTTTTGGCTGATTCTTCGCTGGCAAGACGAATCGGATTCAATTAGTGGTGACCGATGGATTGTCTTGATAACCTATATCATTGGACTTTCTATCGGAGTACATTTACTCAATCTGCTTTGTATTCCTGCCATCGTACTGGTTTTCTATTATCAGAAATATGAGACCGTTTCCCTTAAAGGAGTGATTGCCGCTATCGTTCTCTCCGGCATTATAATGGCATTCATCCTTTTTGTATATATTCCCGGGGTGCTCGCAGTAGGAGGATGGTTCGAATTACTCTTTGTCAATGTGTTGGCATTGCCTTTTCAATCCGGTCTGATAGTTTTCCTACTTTTCCTATTTCTCACTTTGATAGCTGCGGTATATCGCTTCCGTAAACGTGCCGTTCATACCACCTTGTGGTGTTTGCTTATGCTTACGATGGGGTATACCACATACGCAGTCATTCTAATTCGTGCCAATGCCAATACACCGCTCAATGAAAATGCACCGGATAATGTATTCACGCTTAAAAGTTATCTGAATCGCGAACAGTATGGCAGCGCACCTTTACTTTACGGAAAGACGTATGCTTCAGAACCGGAATATGTGCCCGAAGGTGAATATTATAGAATAAAAACGAGGAAAGGCGGTCCCGTCTATCGACCGGACAAAGAAGAAGGTAAATACAAGGTTATCCGACATAAAGAGGATGTGTGCTATACTCAAAATATGTTGTTTCCCCGAATGTGGAACGACCTGGCAGCTTCCGCCTATAAAAGCTGGTCGGGAGGAACGGAAGCCATTCCTACGCAGAAAGAAAATCTGACTTACTTCGTCACCTATCAGCTCAACTATATGTATTGGCGCTACTTTCTATGGAACTTTGTAGGACGTCAGAATGATGTGCAAGGAAATGGAGAGCTCGAACATGGAAATTGGATAACGGGTATTTCCTGGCTTGATAACTTAAGGCTTGGCAATCAAGAACTACTACCGGAATCGTTGCGCCAGAATAAGGGCCATAATGTGTTTTATGGTTTGCCCCTGCTATTGGGATTATTAGGGATATATTGGCAGTGGACCCGAGGGAGGAAAGGGAAACAGCAGTTTAGCGTATTGTTTTTCCTGTTTTTCATGACGGGACTGGCCATTGTGCTTTATCTGAATCAGGCTCCCGGTCAGCCTCGCGAACGGGATTATGCTTATGCAGGTTCATTCTATGCTTTTGCCATCTGGATAGGATTGGGAGCAGCAGGACTCTGCGATGCACTTCGCAAAAAGAAGGCGACGATACTTCCTGTTAGTTTGTTAATGTTGGTTTGTTTATTGATTCCTGTTCAGATGGCAAGCCAGACGTGGGACGATCACGACCGTAGCAATCGTTATACTTGTCGCGATTTTGGGGCGAACTATCTGATGACACTGCCCGACAAGGGGCATCCTATTATATTCTGTAACGGAGATAACGACACTTTCCCTTTGTGGTACAATCAGGATACGGAAGGTATTCGTAGAGATGCACGCATCTGTAATTTGAGTTATGCGCAAACCGACTGGTATATTTATCAGCAGCAATGTCCCCTTTATGATGCTCCCGGATTGCCTATTACCTGGAATCAAAGCCAATATCAGGAGGGCAAGAACGAATACATTGAAGTTCGCCCTGAATTGAAAAAACAGATTGAAGAACTATATAAGAAACATCCGGAAGAAGCCCGCAGCAGTTTCGGTAACGATCCGTTTGAAGTAAAGAATATCCTGAAATATTGGGTATTTTCGGAGAAACGAGAGTTTCATGTAATTCCTACCGATACGATAAGCATTCCAATTGATAAAGATGCTTTGCTTCGTTTGGGGATAATGCTTCCCGAATCCATTCGTTCTCTGAAAGGAGAAGAGCTAAGAAATGCACTGCCGGACAAACTTTATATTTCTCTGAAAGATATGCGTATGCTGACTAAAATAGATTTGCTGATGTTAGAGATACTTGCTAACTGCAATTGGGAACGTCCACTATATATGGCTATTTCCGTAGGCGAAGTCGGCAAACTGAAATTCAATGATTACTTTGTTCAAGAGGGATTGGCTTATCGATTTACACCTTTTAATTATAAGAAATGGGGAGATGCAAAAGGGGAAAGTGGCAATGCGGTAGATGTCGACAAGCTTTATGAGAATGTAATGAACAGATATAAATATGGGGGACTGGAAATTCCCGGGCTTTATCTGGATGAAACGACTATGCGTATCTGTTATTCTCATCGAAAACTTTTTGCGCAACTAGCTAATGAACTTATAAAGCAGGGTGATAATGAACGTGCCGGGGAAGTATTGGCGTATGCAGAAAAGGCTATTCCGGCTTATAATGTTCCCGAAGTATATGAAAGCGGGTCGTATGATTTAGCTGCAGCTTATGTTGCTCTTGGAGAAAGTACTAAAGCTATTCGTTTATTAAATCATCTGACGGCAGAATCTGAAGATTATATTAATTGGGCTTTCTCGTTAGGAGAGGGACGGATAGGAATGACCCGGCAGAATTGTCTGTATAAGTTTTGGCAGTGGAGTCTCTACAATGAATTGATGAAAACAATAAATGAAGAGGCATATAGACAAAACTCACAGCGGTTTGAAGAGACATATGCGCATTTTACACAACTAATTATGAACTAAATACTTATACTCAATGAATCAGAAAATAAAAGAGAATGAAACGATATTCGGCAAAAGGAATTATATAATTCTACTGATTGGAACAATATTGATTATCGTGGGATATATATTAATGAGCGGCGAGGGGAGTACCCTTGCCGCCTACAATCCTGATATATTCAGTAAGGTGCGTATCCGCATTGCACCTATCATCTGTTTATCGGGTTATTTGGTAAATGCATTTGGCATCTGTTTTCGCTTTCCAGGCATAAAGCATGACTACGATAAAAGAAATGAGCGGAACGATAAATGAGAAAGACATTGAAGTCTGGTCTGCCACAAATCCCATCATCAAGGGGCCAACCGCTCCTCCGATGGGGGACATCATCAAATAAGAAGATGCACGTTTGGTATGACTGCCCAGTCCTCGCAATGAAAGTGCAAAGATAGTAGGGAACATGATTGCTTCGAAAGCATAACCCAAGAATAGAGCAACCAATGAGATAATTCCTAGATTCAGAACGATCAAAGAACTTGTAATGACTGTGCCAATGGCGCAAACGAACAAAACTTTCTCTGCCCGAATCCGGCGCATTATCCAACTTCCCGCAAAGCGCCCGCACATAAATAATCCCAATCCACCAAATGAAAGAACAATGGAAGCATCCCGCGCGTTCATCCAACCATCATCCACTACGTAATTAATGAAGAAACTATTGATAGAGATTTCTGCTATTTCGTAGCAGAATAAGCTTACGATGCCAAAGATGAATAGCTTGTGCGACCAAAGACTTCGTGATTGCTTTTGTTCGCCCTCTTCGTCTTCATGAAGAATCTCCGGCAGGCGAATCCTTGAAAAGACAAAACCTACTGCCAACACCACAATCCCCATCAGCATATAAGGCAATGAAATATTTGATTCTCCCCCTGCTTCGGGAAATAATAACAATCCTCCGATAAGCGGTCCGCAGATACATCCCAGTCCATTAAATGACTGTGCCAGATTCAGGCGACTGGCGGCTGTATCCCGTTCTCCCAATTCTGTCATATAAGGATTGGCTGCCGTTTCTAGAAAAACCAATCCGCAGGCTATAACAAACAGAGAGAATAGAAAGAACTGAAAAGACATCCAATGTTCGCCCGGAATGAAGAGCAATGAGCCGACTCCGTAGAGCAGTAAACCAAAGACAACTCCTTTGCGGTAACCATATTTATTGATGAACAGTCCGGCGGGAATCGCCATGACGAAATATCCCAGATAAAACATGACTTGTACCCATGCCGAATGCGCACGGGATATATCCAGCACATCCTGAAAATGTTTGTTGAGCACATCCAATATGGCGTGTGCAAATCCCCATAAGAAGAAAAGGGATGTGACAAGAATAAAAGGAATGCGGTATTCCTTCTTGACTAATTTCTGCATAGCGAGTTGTTTAATAAAGAAAGCCCGGCGCTTTCTATATTGGAATATCTACCCACCTTTCCGGTGGGTAATTCCATCTTTAGAAAAGGACTTACAATCCGATTGTACGGGTTGATTATTGATGAGCAATCTTCAGTTGATTCTCCAAAGCTTGTTTAATGTAGCCATTAATTGTTGTTCCAGTCTCTCGAGCCAACGCTGCAATGCGGCTATGAATATCAGGTGAAATACGGATATTAAGAACACCGCTATATGACTTATCAGGAGATATACCCTCTGCTTCGCAATACGCCAGATAGTCATCAATAGCCTCTTCAAAAGCTTTCTTTAATTCTTTCACGCTCTCTCCTTCAAAGTTGATTAATGCGTTTACACCTTCCACTTTTCCGAAGAAAACTTCATCTTCCTCGCTATAACCTACTGTTCCGATATAGCCTTTATACTTCAGTGTATTCATTTGTTCTCCTCCTCTTCATTCTTTTTAGTTAGACTATTATCAATTATTAAATCTGCCTCTTTCAAATCTTCAAGAACTTGTTTAAGAGCATACGATTTCACTATATTACCGGGATGCGGTTTATGTAGCATAATAGGTCGCTTATCTTCGTTCTTAAAAACTATTCTTGAACCTGAGGTTTTACCCTTGTTGTCTTTTGTATAGCCATAACCGGATAATAGTTTTTCTAGCTCATCAAAGGTAAAATCCTTTGGTAAAGACATAAACCTTTCCCTTAGTTTTTCTTTAGTACCCATTACATTGATTGAATGTTTCAGCAAATGTAACTGTTTTGCAGTTACAAACAAAGTGTCAGAAAGAAAAGTTTGGATATATACAAAAAATAGTGGAATGATGAGAGTTACTACCAAAATTCAACGTAAATCACTAACGCGTTTTACTCTTCAGATAATCCATAATGATTTGTACTTCCGCTTTCACTCCGTTACTCAGCGCTTTTTCGTCCAGATTAAACTTAGAACTATGATTGGCAGGACCTTTGCCCACCCCCAATACGATAAAGCAAGTGGGAGCCACCTCTTTATAATAAGAGAAGTCTTCGCTGGCAGTCATTCTCGGTACATCTACCACGTTATCTTTCCCTATTGCCAGAATAGCTGCTTTCCTAGCCAACTCACAAAGTTCCTTTGAATTTTGAATGGCAGAATAGCTGAATATATAATCAAGATCCGCCTTTGCTCCGTAAGCATGGCAGATATCATTCACCATTGTTTTGATGCGGTCGGCAACCAGTTTGCGGGTTTCATCCGTGGTAGTGCGGACGGTAGCTCCCAAATCGGCTGTTTCTGGTATCACGTTATTTGCTTTCCCCGATTGAAATCTACCGATGGTGATAACGGCCATTTCTCCGGGAGTGACGTTACGGGAAATGATAGTCTGCAAATTGGTAACGATTTCGGCGCCAACTACAATCGGGTCAACTCCTAAATTAGGCATCGAACCGTGTGAGCCTTTTCCTTGAATTGTCAGATTAAAGCCATCTGAGTTGGTGGAAGCTGCTCCCGATGGTAAGATGCCAATCGTTCCGGCAGGCAGATTGGGAACAACGTGCACCCCAAAGAAAGCATTTATCCCTTTCAATGCACCCGATTTGATAATCTCTTGTGCACCTCCCGGATATAATTCTTCGGCATGTTGAAAAATAAAATAGACTGTACCGGGGATTTGTTTCTGCATTTTAGATAATGTCGTTGCCGTTCCTAGCAGCATTGCCGTATGTGCATCGTGACCGCAAGCATGACTTACCCCTTTTACAGAAGATGCAAAAGGAAGTCCGGTTTCTTCCTGCACGGGCAGTGCATCCATATCGGCTCTGAAAGCGACAGTCTTACCGGGTTTACCCCCTTTCAGAATACCAATCACGCTGGTAGGAGTAGGGCGTGACACCTCGATATTACCAAGTTTCTTCAAGATTTGCTCTGCATAGTCGGCGGTATTGTTTTCTTTAAAAGAAAGCTCCGGGTTCTGGTGGATGTGGCGACGCCATTCAATTACTTGATTGTCTACGGGATTGCTTTGTCCCTTAATAGCCTGTGTAGAACCAAGCAGGCACAATGCAGCTATTGCTGCAATAGATATTTGTTTGCGCATAGATAATTATTTTGTTTCGTTAGTATAACAAATCAGGAATAGGCTTTGTTCATGAGAGTCTTTTAATAGGCAGTATGGCAAAAAAGAATAATTTCACTTCTGTCTGCTCTTAATATTTCCAAAAGCGTATACATACAAAGTAAATTATTGCTTCTTTTGTCCCCAACAAAGATGAAACTAACGGTTTATATGAATAATAGCATCGATATAAAAACTCTGGAAGCCTTCCGGCAAGGAAGCCACAAGGCTTTCGAGACTGTTTTTGTGGCATATTATAACAAGACTAAATCTTTCATAGACGGATACATCAAATCGGAGCCGGATGCAGAAGAACTTACGGAAGATTTGTTTGTCAATCTTTGGATGAATCATCATTCTATAAACCTCTCCAAATCATTTGATTCGTATCTTCACACGATTGCCAGAAATGCCGCACTGAACTTCCTGAAACATAAATATGTGCATGATGCTTATGTAAACAACCTCCCAAATGCAGAATATAGTTCTACTTCCGAGGAAGAACTAATAGCAAAGGAACTTGGTTTACTGATAGACGACGCAGTGGAAAAGATGCCCGAACAGCGAAAACAGATTTATAAGTTGAGCCGGAAGGAAGGGCTGGACAATGCAGAAATAGCCGAACGCCTGAATACGACTAAAAGGAATGTTGAAAGCCAATTGAGCCTTGCATTGAAAGAAATACGCAAAGTGATTTCTTGCTTCTTTTTATCCTTATTATAGCCTAATCTCACATTCCCATCAAAAAAGATTCATAATCTTACTGAGCTTTCTCTCCTCAAACTGTATATATAGTAAAATGCAGCCAAATGGAGAAAAGAAGAATCATTGCCATTATAAGAAAATACCTCGCCAACCGTTTCCCGCCGGAGACGGAGGAAAGAGTGCAAAGATGGATAATCAAGGACAAAGACAGTAAGGAAAAAGAGAAAGCCTCGCAAGAGTATTGGAATGAGTTGGACTTCACCGAAGCCGATGCGGATACTTATTCAGCTCTTGAACGGGTAAACCTTAGAATCGGATACAACAAGGAACATCTTGCCAATATAGCTTCTTATCATAAGTTTAGCCGGTTTACTCATAAATATTCCCGTGTTGCAGCTATCATGTTGCCGCTATTGATAGTGGCAGGAGGGTTGTTTTACTTTAACCCTTTTTCTTCCGGGAATGAAATGATTGAAATATCCACCGCCTACGGAGAACAGAAACACCTGTTTCTTCCCGATAGCTCCGAGATATGGCTGAACGCAGGAAGTTCCATTTCCTATGCAAAAGCCTTTTCAAAAGATGAACGACTGGTGACTCTGAACGGTGAAGCTTACTTTTCCGTAAAAAGAAATACGGAGAAACCTTTTATCGTCACGACGCAGCAGCTTTCTGTGAAAGTGCTCGGAACAAGATTTAATGTAAAAGCCTATCCCGGTGACGAGCTAATTACCACAACCTTAACGAGCGGCAAAGTAGAAATAAACGCTACCTCCCAACAACCGCAAATATTAAGCCCTAACGAACAACTGACTTATGATAAAAACACGTCAAACATTCGCATATCCGAAGTGAATGCCGCCGATGCGGAAAGTTGGATTACCGGGAAACTGATATTCTCCAATGCGACTTCCGAAGAAATATTCCGAACGTTGGAGCGACGTTATGATATTGTTGTTGACAATCAGACAGATACATCTGCATCCAAGCGATATACCGTCAAATTCCTGAAAGGAGAAAGCGTAGATAAAATATTGGATATCTTGTCCGACATCATCGGATTCAGTTATCAGCAAGATGGAAACAAAGTAATAATAACTAAATAATAAGTAACAGCCTATGAAACAAAAAGAACCGGAAAGCAGCTTGAGACCCTCTCTCCGGTTCCGAAATGTCTATCCTCATTTAAACCAGTGAAGTAAAATGAAGTATCAACATACAAATATATAATAATGAATCGAATTAAAGCGAATAAACAGCCTGCTAAGGTTGTACTTTTCTTATTTTTTATTCTTCTGCCTTTTGCGGCCCATGCCCAAGATGGAGATAAGAGAATCACCATACAAAATAAACACATCTCCTTGAAAGATGTGTTTGCACAGATAGAATCACAAACCGGATATAGCGTAGCTTATGAGCAATCTGACTTAAACATCGAAAATAAAGTGTCTCTGTCACTGAAAGAAGCAAGCATCGACAAGGCGATGGCTCAAATATTGAAAAACACCGGATATGCATACAAGATAAAAGGATATCATATTATCATTTCTCCATCCGGCGGGAAAGAAAAAGCATCCAACGAAAAGACACAGAAACTGACTCAAACGATAAGAGGCATTGTCGTAGATGCCAAGACCAATACCCCTGTAGAATATGCCTCCGTCAGTATCGTTGAAGAACCTTCCTTGGGTGCTTCTACGGATAGTAAGGGACATTTCCGGATAAATAATGTTCCGATAGGACGTTATAATGTACAGACTTCTTTTATGGGATACCACACCTATGTTGTCAATGAATTGCCCGTCACTTCCTCCAAAGAAGTGTATATCGAGATACCGTTGAACGAAAACATCCAATACCTCGATGAAGTCCTCGTGCAACCGGAGACAAAGAAAAACCAACCACTCAATCCGATGGCCCTTGCAGGTGGGCGGATGATTAGCATGGAAGAAGCGGGACGTTTTGCCAATGGCTTTGATGATCCGGCACGGCTGAGCAGCGCATTTGCAGGAGTGGCGGGAGACGTAGGAACCAATGCCGTTGCCATCAGAGGAAATGCACCGCAATTCACACAATGGAGATTGGAAGGTGTTGAAATTCCCAATCCAACCCATTTCGCCGATATCAGTGGTTTAGGGGGAGGATTTCTGTCAGCCTTGAGTACGCAGGTCATCGGAAACTCCGATTTTTACAACGGAGCTTTCCCAGCCGAATATAGCAATGCCTTGTCCGGCGTGTTCGATATGCATCTGCGCAACGGGAATAACCAGAAGTTCGAGCATACCCTTCAAGTTGGATTAATGGGAATTGACTTGGCATCCGAAGGTCCGATTAGCAAGAAACACGGAAGTTCGTATCTTATCAATTACCGTTTCTCGAATACATCGCTGGCTACCGGAAATGATATAGCCCTCAAATATCAGGACTTAGCTTTCAAACTAAACTTTCCAACACGCAAAGCGGGAACGTTCTCCATTTGGGGATTGGCATTGAAAGACAGGAATAAGCAAGATATACCGGAGCCTTCTGAATGGGAAACTGTATCCGACCGCCGATCGGGAGATACCCGGATTGATAAAGCAGCAGGTGGATTGACGTATAAATATGGTATCAACGAAAGCACCTATATCCGTTCTTCTTTATCCGCCACTTATTCCAAAGACCATACATTGGCCGACCAGCAAACGGACGGAGGATTGATTAGAGTAGGGGACGTGAAGAACAGTAAATGGGACGTTGTGTTCAATACCTATATAAATAAGAAGTTCAGCCCGAGACATACAAACAGAACGGGTGTCACGGTGACCGGACTTAGTTATGACCTTGATTATAAAATCAGTCCTAACTTTGGATTAGACATACCAATGGAACAGATTGCTAAAGGCAGCGGAGAGAGTGCTGTTCTTTCGGCTTACACCAATTCTATTATCAACCTGACCAATAGATTGAGTACAAGTATCGGAGTGACCGCACAATACTTCACGCTGAATAAGAACTGGTCGGTAGAGCCACGTGTGGCATTAAAATACCAGTTGAGCCCTAAGCATTCTTTGGCAATGGCTTACGGACTGCATAGTCGCCGGGAGAAGATTGACTATTACTTTGTAGAGAAAGAAATCAACGGAAAGACAGTATCCAACAAATACCTGGATTTTGCCAAAGCCCATCATTTCGGGCTGACGTATGATTGGAACATCAACCAGAACCTGCATTTAAAGATTGAGCCTTATTACCAATATCTGTTCCATATTCCCGTAGAAGAGAACTCTTCCTTCTCAATCATTAATCACGAGGATTTTTATCTCGACAGGATATTAAAGAACAAAGGATTGGGTAGGAATTATGGGGTAGACATTACATTGGAGCAGTATATGAAAAACGGCTTCTATTATATGATTACAGGTTCGTTCTTCAAATCCAGGTATAAAGGAGGAGACGGAGTGTGGCGCAATACGAGGATGGATAAAGGTTATCTGCTGAATCTACTTGCCGGAAAAGAATGGATGGTGGGCCGACGGAAACAAAACGTGTTAAGTCTCAATGGTCGTTTGTTCTTTCAGGGAGGAGGGCGATATACTCCTGTTGACGAAGAAAAAACGCTGGTTGAACATGATGTTGTATTCGACGAAACCAGAGCATACAGCAAACGCTTCAAATCATCCTTCAACGGAGATGTTTCCCTTAGCTACCGGATTAACAAGAAGAAAGTATCTCACGAATTTTCTGTGAAGATTCTGAATGTAGGTATGCGTACGGGAATGCATTTCTATCAGTACAATGAGAAAAAGAATATCATTGAGGAAAAGGATGGTATGGGGCTTATTCCCAACATAAGCTACAAGATATATTTCTAAGCAAAGAAAGCTCTTTATGACCTGATGTAAACTTCCTCTCTGCCTATTGTAAAGTTATTCTTGTCTTAGTATAATCTATAACCGATAGCTTCGGCTATAAAACCGGAACTTTCAGTTATGTAATCAGAACTTTCGGTTATATAACCAGAACTTCCGGTTATAGATTACTCACTACCTAAAGGTACTTTACAGTAGGCGTAGAGGAAGTTTACATCCTATACTTGGGAACTTTTATTCTGATAAGTTTCGGTGGTATGCCTATTACTTACAGTAATTAAGGTATAACAATCTGGAATATATATACTAGCCGTCAATCTAAATGCCCGTATCTTTGTTGCATTAATAAATTAGGTTAGTAGTTGTATGCGTAAATTCATGAAACCCCGAGTACGTATGATAATAGGAAGTATATTAGTTATAATAGCGTTGCTGGTAGTATCTGTCATTGCTTTTATCAATCAGCCCAGCTTTGGCAGAACGCCTCGCGGCGAGCGGTTGGAAAGGGTGAAACGTTCTCCCAATTACAGGAATGGCGCTTTCCAGAATCTGCATGAAACGGTAATGATGACTTCGGATAAAGGACGTTTTGAAGGTATCTGGGAGTTCCTTTTCAGGAAGATAGACGGGCTGCGTCCCGAACAACCTATTAAGGTTGTCAAAACAGATCTTCATCAAATCGCTCCAGACGAGGAAGTTTTAGTTTGGTTCGGCCATTCTTCTTATCTGATTCAGACGGGAGGGAAAAGAATATTGGTAGACCCGGTGTTTTGCATGGCTTCTCCTGTTTCCTTCGTCAACAAGCCATTCAAAGGAACGGATGTGTATAAACCGGAAGATATGCCGGGCGTGATTGATTACCTAGTTATCTCGCATGATCATTGGGACCATTTGGACTACAATACCATCAAGAAACTCAAAAACAGAATAAAGACAGTAATTTGTCCCCTAGGAGTGGGCGAACATTTTGAATATTGGGGCTTCAACAAAGAACAGATTGTTGAACTGGATTGGTACGATGATGCTAATCTCGATTCCGGTTTTTCGATACACTGTCTGCCTGCCCGCCACTTCTCCGGTCGCGGACTGAACGCCAATCAATCTCTTTGGGCTTCGTTCTTATTGGAAACTCCTTCTCGCCGGATATATATTGGTGGAGACGGAGGATATGATACTCATTTCGCAGAAATCGGCGAACGTTTCCCCGATATTGATTTGGCTATCCTTGAAAACGGACAATACAATGAAGAGTGGAAATACATTCATCTGATGCCGCAATATATGGCGCAAGCTGCCAAAGACTTGAAAGCTAAAAGGTTTCTGACCGTTCATCATTCTAAATATGCATTGGCAAAACATCGTTGGGATGAACCGTTGAAGAATGAAGAGGATATGAGGAATAGAGACTCATTAAATGTTCTTTCGCCGGAGATTGGTGAAATCATTGAACTGAAATAAATTGAATGTATAATTTAAGGTTGATTTATTGAAAAAGAGTTTAATCTCATTGATTATTAGATTATTATCGTACTTTTGCATAATAAGATAGTTATTAAACCTAAATACTTACTTACGGTAATGAAGAAATATATTTTAGTGATTCTTATTCTCATTTCCGGTTGTGTAGAAAAGACGGGATATTATTCTGATGGAGAGGAGAACGTCATATCCTTAATATGCGATAATACATGGATAACAAAAAAGACGGTCGATGATGATGGAATTACCCATCATGCCATATATAATTATAAGAAAGACGGCACGTACTCCAGGAAGTCAATAACTACTGGCAAAGACGGACAAGTAAAAGAAAGCAGTATAAATGGTCGCTGGGCCTTTACCGATCAAAGTTCCAAGACTTTATACTTTGGTAGTGACCATTATTGGGATATAGAAGAACTTACTTCAAAGAAGTTTGCTGTTTATGACCGTTGGGGAGAATATGGTCAACTGGATATGTCAAGAGAATATCTGGAACTTACTCCTTTAAAATAGTTCTGCAAAAAAGAAAACTATCTTAAGGCTGCCTGTCAATATCATTTGGTTGTATTGACAGGCAGTTTTATGTTAAAAGACAATGAATCTGTAAAATTGGTATAACATTCGGTAATATATATACTTAATAAACGAATCTATCTGCCTAAATTTGCATCGGTAAAAAGTATTAAATTCAATTCTGATGGAATATCGTATATTAGGACGGACAGGACTTTCGGTTAGTGCCATTGCACTGGGTTGTGAAGGATTCATGAATAAAAGTGAAGAGCAAGTATGCAAAGAGATTGCATTTGCTATCAATAAAGGAATCAATTTTATAGATATTTACTCTTCCAATCCGGAATTGCGCAGCAATATCGGAGCAGCCTTAGCGGGACATCGTCAGCAATTTATCATTCAAGGGCATTTGTGCTCTACGTGGGAAGATGGACAGTACCTTCGTACCCGGGATGTAACGAAGACTATTGCTGCATTCGAAGAACAACTTCTCAGGCTGAAAACGAATTATCTGGATATTGGCATGATTCATTATGTTGATAGTGAAAGTGATTTCCATGAAGTGTTCGATGGTCCTATTCTACAACTGGCACTACGATGGAAAGAGGAGGGCAGAATTCGTCATATCGGATTGAGTAGTCACAATCCCGCTGTTGCAAGACTGGCTGTTGAATCCGGAAAGATTGATGTATTGATGTTCTCCATTAATCCTTGCTACGACCTCCAGCCTGCAAGTGAAAACGTAGACGACCTCTGGGCAGACGAAAACTATGCGCACTCCTTACACAACATCGACCCCGAACGTGAACGGCTTTATGAGCTTTGCGAACAGAACGGGGTAGGAATCGACGTAATGAAAGTGTATGGCGGCGGCGATTTATTGAGCGAAGCCAATTCTCCATTTGAAAAAGCATTGACACCTGTGCAATGTATTGAATATGCACTGACACGTCCCGGAGTAGCTTCCGTAATGATAGGCAGCAAGACCAACGAAGAATTGCAAGCTGCTATCGACTGGTGCGATGCGACCAAAGAAGATAAAGATTACGCCAGCGTGATGGCGGGCATCGAAAAGTTTACTTGGGAAGGTCATTGTATGTACTGCGGACACTGTGCTCCCTGTTCGGTAGGAATAGATATAGCAAGCGTCAATAAATACTATAATCTGACCGTTGCCCAACAAGGCTTTGTACCCGAAACAGTTCGTGAACATTATAAAGTACTTCCTCATCACGCATCAGAATGTATCCGTTGCGGGAAATGTGAGAAGAACTGTCCGTTTGGCGTAGACATCATCGGTCATATGCAAAATGCCGCAGGGCGATTCGGGTATTAACTTAACCGGATACGGATATAGAAATAAACTACTATAAATCGAAAACAAATAAATTATGTTACGAACTATCAGACTTACAGTCGCCATCGTATGCTTTACGCTTATCACCCTGCTATTCCTTGATTTCACAGGGACGCTGCACGCCTGGTTCGGATGGCTGGCGGAGATACAGTTTCTGCCTGCAATACTAGCCTTGAATATAGGTATCGTACTATTTCTTATTATCCTCACGGTTATATTCGGTCGTGTTTACTGTTCGGTCATTTGTCCGTTGGGTGTCTTTCAGGACATTGTTTCCTGGTTCGCCGGCAAGCGGAAAAAGAATCGTTTTCGCTATTCGCCTGCTATGAAGTGGTTGCGTTATGGTGTATTAGGTATATTTGTCATTCTGATGATTGCCGGATTCAATTCTTTGGCTATTCTGATAGCTCCCTATAGTGCTTACGGACGAATAGCTTCCAACCTGTTTGCTCCTTTGTGGCAATGGGGAAACAATTTATTGGCGTATTTTGCCGAGCGGGCAGATAGCTACGCTTTCTATGAAGTGGAAGTCTGGATGAAAAGCCTTCCTACCTTTATAATTGCTGTCGTTACGCTGGTCGTAATTATTGTATTGGCATGGCGAAACGGACGTACCTACTGTAATACGATTTGTCCGGTAGGCACTGTACTGGGAATCATATCCAAGTATTCTCTGTTTAAACCGATGATTGACTCTTCCAAATGCAATGGTTGTGGCTTGTGTGCCCGCAATTGCAAAGCATCCTGCATCAATTCGAAAGCGCATGAGATAGATTACAGCCGTTGCGTTGCCTGTATGGATTGCATCGGTAAATGTAAGAAAGGTGCTCTTAAATATGTGAGACGTATTCCGGAAGCAAAGTCAACCCCTGCTACGGAAACGGTAAGAACCGCATCGGTAACAGCAGAGCAAGTAGACAACGCCCGCCGGACGTTCCTTTCCGCATCGGCAATCTTTGCCACTACCGCTGTAATGAAGGCACAGGAAAAGAATGTTGATGGCGGTCTTGCCACCATCGAAGACAAGAAAATTCCCAATCGGGAAACTCCAATTTTCCCTGCCGGCGCATTGAGTGCCCGAAACTTTACCCAACATTGCACGGCTTGCCAGCTATGTGTATCCGTTTGCCCGAATCAGGTATTACGCCCTTCCGGCAATTTAATGACACTGATGCAACCGGAAATGTCTTACGAACGCGGATACTGCCGACCTGAATGTACCAAATGTTCGGAAGTTTGTCCGGCTGGGGCTATTAAGTCGATTGATGTGGCAGATAAGTCCGCCATTCAAATCGGTCATGCTGTATGGATTAAAGAAAACTGTGTGCCTTTGACCGATGGTTTTGAATGCGGCAACTGCGCCCGCCATTGTCCTACCGGTGCAATACTAATGGTTCCTTCCAACCCCGATTTATCAGATTCGCTGAAGATTCCGGTGGTAAACACAGAACGGTGCATCGGCTGCGGAGCTTGCGAAAACCTGTGTCCGTCTCGTCCTTTCAGTGCTATCTACGTAACAGGACATCAGATGCATCGAATCATTTAATCTAAATCAGAACAAATCATGAAAAGTAAAGATATAAACAGGAGAGAGTTTATTAAGATAGTAGGTATCAGTGCGGCAACATCGACTGCCGTGCTCTACGGGTGCTCCTCAAAGAATAACTCTTCTTCGGGCAGCGCATCGGGTGAGGGGGAAGTGCCAACCGATAAAATGACTTACCGCACCGCTCCGACTACCGGAGATCGTGTTTCTATTTTGGGATACGGCTGTATGCGTTGGCCGTTAAAACCGGCTCCCGATGGTAACGGTGAAGTGATAGATCAGGATGCAGTTAATGAATTGGTCGATTATGCCATTGCCCACGGAGTGAATTATTTTGATACTTCTCCGGCATACGTACAAGGCTTTTCGGAGAAAGCTACCGGCATTGCATTGAGCCGCCATCCGCGTGATAAATATTTCATCGCAACGAAGTTATCCAACTTCTCGCCGGATACATGGCCGCGCGAAGCTTCCATGCGGATGTATCACAAATCATTTACCGATCTTCAGGTCGATTATATTGATTACCTGCTTCTCCATGGCATCGGAATGGGAGGGATGGATGCTCTCAAATCACGCTATCTGGATAATGGTATGCTCGACTTCCTGTTGAAAGAACGCGAAGCGGGACGTATCCGCAATCTTGGTTTCTCCTATCACGGTGACATCGAAGTTTACGATTACCTGCTTTCCCGGCATGATGAATTTAAATGGGATTTTGTGCAGATACAGATGAACTACGTTGATTGGAAACATGCCAAAGAGACAAATACCCGCAATACCGATGCCGAATATCTGTATGCTGAATTGGAGAAAAGAAACATTCCCGCCGTAATCATGGAACCACTTCTGGGAGGACGCTTATCAAAGTTGAGCGACCATCTCATTGCCCGTCTCAAGCAACGTCGTCCGGAAAGCAGTGTAGCTTCATGGGCATTCCGCTTTGCAGGAACTTATCCCAATGTGTTGACTGTATTGAGCGGCATGACCTACATGGAACATCTGCAAGATAATCTCCGCACTTATTCTCCGTTGGAGCCACTGACTGATGATGAAAAAGACTTCCTGGAAGAAACAGCCATACTGATGTTGAACTATCCGACGATTCCTTGTAACGATTGCAAGTACTGTATGCCCTGTCCCTATGGACTTGATATTCCGGCTACATTGCTGCATTACAATCGTTGTATCAACGAAGGTAATGTCCCGACGAGCGGAAATGATGAGAATTATGCCAAAGCGCGCCGTGCGTTCCTTATTGGCTACGACCGCAGTGTGCCCAAGCTTCGGCAGGCCAGTCATTGCATCGGATGCAACCAATGCGTATCCCATTGTCCGCAAAACATTGATATACCGAAAGAACTGCATCGTATAGATGCTTTTGTAGAACAGCTTAAACAAGAAACTTTATAAATATGAACTCACAAACATTATGATGGAAGAACTAATCAACTTATTGCACTCGGGAGGATATTCGTGTGTGATTGCTAATGGAGAAAATATCCGCACCTTTACTCAGCGTGGAGTAGCCGACTTATATGATTTACTGACTCAGGAACCGGAGTTTCTGAAAGGGGCTCGGATAGCAGACAAAGTGGTAGGAAAAGGAGCTGCCGCCCTGATGATTTTAGGGGGGATAAAAGAACTGTATACAGATATTGTCAGCTCAAAAGCATTAGATTTGTTTCGGGCATCGGACGTGAAGGTCGATTTTGCACAGGAAGTGCCTTTTATTTGGAATCGTGACCATACAGGATGGTGTCCGGTAGAGACGTTGTGCAGCGAAGAAAAGTCTGCCGGGGCTATTCTGCCGTTGATTAGCGAATTCCTTCAAAGAATGAGAAGCAAGTAAAATATAGTATAACATCAATATTATTAATTAGAGACACGAAATAGAATGATGAAAAGGAAGATTACTTTTTTATTTCTGTTCGGCAGTTTGCTTTCCTTTTCAGGAATGGCACAGACTAGGAAGGACAGTACACAGATAGGTAGGAATTACGTTATCGACGAAGTCGTAGTGACGGGAACCCGCAACGAGACAGATATTCGTCATCTGCCGATGACGATTTCCGTAGTGGGAAGGCAACAAATAGAAAAACGATATGAGCCCTCTCTTCTGCCGCTACTGACGGAACAAGTTCCCGGATTATTTGTTACCAGTCGCGGTATGATGGGATATGGTGTATCCGGCGGAGCTGCCGGTGGCATGAGTTTACGTGGTATTGGCGGAAGTCCTACTGCCGGATTGTTGGTTCTGATTGACGGGCATCCGCAATATATGGGCTTGATGGGACATCCGATAGCGGATGCATACCAGTCGATGATGGCTGAAAAAGTAGAGGTATTGCGTGGTCCTGCATCGGTGCTTTACGGATCGAATGCAATGGGTGGAGTAATTAATATCGTCACCCGTAAGCAGCAGGAAGATGGGGTGAATACCAATATGCAGGTAGGATATGGTTCATACAATACATTGCAGACGGAAATATCCAATAGGGTGAGAAAGGGGCGTTTCAGCAGTATCGTGACAGGTTCGTATAATCGTACTGACGGTCATCGCCATGATATGGAGTTTGAACAATATGGAGGATATGCCAAGCTGGGCTACGATTTCAGTACTTCCTGGAAAGTATGGGGAGATGTGAATGTAACTCATTTCAATGCTTCCAATCCGGGGCCGGTTCAGGCTTTGCTTATCGACAATGATTCGCGCATCACCCGCGGTATGACTTCTTTTGCATTAGAGAATCATTACGAGAATACGTCGGGAGCTTTGAGCTTTTTCTATAATTGGGGACGGCATAAGATTAACGACGGGTATTCCGCAGGAAATGAACCGAGAACATCGCATTTCAATTCTAAAGACAAGATGCTGGGCGTTTCGTGGTATCAGAGTGCATCTTTCTTCACCGGCAACCGAATTACCGCAGGATTTGACTATCAGCATTTCGGAGGTGAATCGTGGAATAAAGTACTAGCTACCGGTGAACGCGAGCCGGGAGTGGATAAACAAATGGATGAGTTTGCTGGATACGTTGATTTTCGTCAGGACATTAATGGTTGGTTGTCATTGGATGCAGGTGTCCGTGTAGACCATCATTCTCATGTAGGCACAGAGTGGATTCCGCAAGGAGGGCTTGCTTTTCATCTTCCCAAAAGTGCGGAGTTGAAAGCAATGGTAAGCAAAGGATACCGTAATCCGACTATTCGGGAAATGTATATGTTTACTCCCAATCCAGATTTGAAGCCGGAAAAACTGATGAGCTATGAACTATCCTATACTCAACGTTTGCTGGAAGGTGCATTCTCTTACGGAGTGAATCTTTATTATATCAATGGAGACAATGTGATTATGGTCATTCGGCAAGGGCTACCACGGCCTATGAATCTCAATTCCGGAGAAATAGAGAACTGGGGTGCTGAAGCAAATATCGGTTATCGTATTAATTCTCATTGGAATGTCAATGCAAACTATAGTTGGTTACACATGGAAAATCCGGTTTTAGCGGCTCCCGAACATAAACTATATGCAGGTGCCGATTTTACTTCCGGACGCTGGGGCATATCAACGGGTGTGCAATATATTAAAGGACTGCATACTTCCGTCACCCCAGGCAGCGAAAAGCAGGATAGTTTCGTGCTATGGAACCTCCGCGGAAATTACCGTCTTTGTCCTTTTGCCAACCTCTTCGTGAAAGGTGAAAACCTGTTGGCGCAACGTTACGAGATAAACCGCGGATATCCCATGCCGAAAGCAACCTTTATGGGCGGTATAAATTTAAACTTCTAACAAAATAAAGATATGGAAACAACTACCAGGGCTCCCACATCATTCTATGATATATCCTCTTCTTCATCCTGAACATCCTCGTCTATCAAAATAGGCGTGTTTATAGCTCCTTCTTTGGCAAATTGTGACGGACTCATCTTTATATGTTTCTTAAATACATTCCTGAAATATTTATCCGAAGAGAATCCACACATATATGCAACCTCAATCACCGTGTGGCCGCCTTCTTTCAAAAGCTTCATTGCGCATTTCAATCGAATTGTCTTGATAAAGCTAATCGGAGACAATCCGGTCAATGCTTTCATTTTTACAAAGAAACTGGTGCGACTCATATTGTGCAAATCGCAGAGCATATCTATATTGAAATCGGGGTTATCGATATTATCCTCAATAGATTTTCTCACGTTGGATATAAACTGCCAGTCAAGGCTATTGGTGCATTTGGCTGATGGCATCAATACATCCGAACCTGTTTCAAGACTGGCATATTTGCTGCGAAGCAATTCCCTATTGGCTAATAGATTCGCTATACTCGCTTTTAATATTCTCACAACAAAGGGTTTCTTAATATAATCGTCAGCTCCAATTTCCAGTCCATTGAGAATGTCATTATCTTCCCCTAAAGCCGTAAGCAAGACTACCGGAATATGAGAAGTTTCAATGTTATTCTTGATAGCGATACACAGTTCGTCACCTCTCATCTCCGGCATCATAATGTCAGATAGAATGAGTTCGGGCCAAAATTCTTTTATAATAATCAAAGCTTCCTTGCCATTGCTGCAAGACTGAACATAATATCGGGAAGACAATGTGTTGACCAAGTAATTGCGCAACCCATCGTTGTCTTCTACCACCAGAATGCGTTTCTTTTGTTCACTCACGGTAGTTTTTTCTGTTTTTATGGATACAGCATCAGGAACAAACATTTCGACAGTGTGTTCAATCAGTTCTTGAGAGGTCGTCTTATTGCAATTCTGAAAATGCACGCAACTTTTTGGAAACACAATTTTGATGGTTGTACCTTTATTCTCAACACTTTCTATATGAATCTTACCTCCATGGAGACGAACCAATTTACTTACCAGCATTAATCCAATGCCACTGCCCGAAATTTTGGAGTTGATGGCATTGCTGGCACGGAAATGTAGTTTTAATAATTTTTTCTGTTCCTTAGAAGGAATACCGATTCCTGTGTCCTTTACTTCCAGTGTCCATGAATCTTTATTGTCGGATACTGAGATGCTAACGTTCCCATTATCCTGCGTATATTTCAATGCGTTAGATAATAAGTTTTTCAGTATTGAATCCATCTTCTCTTTATCAATCCATACATTGAGGTAACTGAAATTGCTGTTGTAAGTAAGGTTGATGTGCTTAATGGCAGCATAAGAAGCATAAGTGCTGTATATCTCATGCATATAGGTATTCAACTCATACTCGGAAACGCAAACTTTAGAAGAATATACATCCGCCCGCTCAAAGTTTATGAGATTATCGGCCAGGTGTAACAAAGATCCTACATTTTTCAAGGCAGTCTTCGTACGGGTGATTCCGTTTTCAGAGAGATTCTCTTCCTCCAGCAATTCTTCCAAAGGAGCTTTTATCAAAGTAAGCGGCGTACGGATGTCATGAGCCGTATTGATAAAGAACTGAGTTTTCTCCTCCGATATGTTCTTTTGCTTTCTTAAGTTTATTATGCGTAGCACAAAGATAAATCCCCCAAATCCAAGTAAAACGTATGCTATGATAGCCCACCAAGTAGCCCAGTAAGGATGTGCGACGATTACTTCCAGAAGGCGTTCTTCAAAAATGATATCATGTTCTTCTCTGGATATGGCACGAACACGAAGAGTATACTTTCCTGGAGACAAATTGGTGAAACGAATCTGATTGGTGGAACCCGGCTGTATCCATTCGTCATAAAAGCCTTCCAGTTTCCAGGTAAACAACGTGTTTCCGGGAGAATCATAATTGATGGTAGAAACGTTGAATGAGAATGAGTTTTGATTATACTTTAGTTCCAATACCTGAGTTTCATTAATACTTTGCTTTAAAGGAGAGTCTGCATCGCCCGGATAGACAGGCTGGTAGGATAGACTGAAGTCGCTGAATATCATTTTTAAATATTTATATTCAGGAAACCTCATATCCTTAGGAATCTCGACCGCTCCGTCCATACTGCCGAATACGAAACTTTTATCCTTACGTAGTGTGCCGGATGTTGCATTGTAGTAAGCGGGTAGTAATCCTTCTCCTCTCGTCCAGTTACGAAATACTTTCTCATTGGTGTAGAAGCAGGTTATTCCATTCTCCGTGCTCATCATGATGCGTCCGTCAACTTCAGGCAATATCGTAAATATCCGGTTTGATACAAGAGCGGAATTATCCGTATAATAATGTGTGAAGGTTTCATGCTTTATATCGTAAACGAGTAAACCTGCTCCGTTTGTACCTATATAAAGCAGTCCATCGCCAGTCTGGTAAAGTGTGTTGATATAAGCAGCTTCTACTTTCATTTCAATATATTGGTATTTACCAGAATCTTTGTTCAATAAATAAAGTCCCGTGCCTGTTCCAATCCACATATTATTGCTATCTTTCTCTGCAATGGCAGTGATTGAACTTACTCCGGGATATAAACGGACTTCGTTCGTCACCGGATTGAAGCATTTCAGATTATAGTATCCACCCGACCAAACGTAACCCTTTGAGTCTTTTATAATATCACGGATATATTTATCCGGGCGCATATTGATGTGCGAAAGCAGGTAAGGGGAGAAGTACTCAACAGACTTTGTTTTCTTGTTTATTTTATAAATGCCGGAAGTATAGCCTCCCGCCCATATAATGCCTGGAGATACCTCGCATAATGTGATAAAAATATGATTCTTATCTTTTAACTGATGATCGAAAGTGCTGAGAAATGAATGCCACTGGTCTGTTTTTGAATTGTAGAGACTAATTCCGTTGCTGGTTCCAAACCACAAATCCCCCTCACTATCTTCGATCACTGCGTGCACTTGGTCATTTATCAATGATTGCTTATTTGCCATCGAATGTTTTATCCAGTGATAGTTCATATAGCGGTAGTCTATTATGGTGATACCTGTAGGATAATTGGCAAGCCATATTCGCTTCTCTTCATCAACAAATACGTCGTTAATATTATTTCCGTTCATTGCATTATAGCTCTGATAATTTGCTCTAATGTAATGCTCCAATGCGCAGGTATTTACGTTCAGTTTATATACTCCCATCCCTTCGGTTGCAATTAATAGTTCTTTCTCGTTTAAAGGGGTGATTCGAGCAATATTTACATCACTGAGGTCTGCATCCGAATGGATAATTTCTTCCGAATGCATATCATATACAAAAATTCCCCTTTCAAAAGAGCCGATAAATAGCTTTTGTAATTGTGGATGGTAATACAATACACTCACCTGTGCACGAAAATTATCAAGCATCTCAATAGGGACAAATTGTAGCATATCGTTTTCCAGACTGACATACCTAAGGCCTGTTTCCGTTGATATAAAAAAATGTTTGTCGTCTACCTGTTCAATGGCTGTAATATTATTGTTGAGTATATTAGGGAATTGTATGACACGATTATCTATGATATTATATAATGAGATGGAATCTCGGCGGCACAACCAGATGTTATACTTGCGATCTATATAACCATAATTGACAGCTAATGAAGTATCGGGTAGTTTATATGATAGCCGGAAGTCATCATGATTAGTATCATATTGAAAGATGCGTCCTTTTTTGCCTACCACCCATATCCCTTTTTGAGGAGTGGTGAACATCCATCCGGGATGAATAGGAGAATAATCTATAATATTATTTTCTTTATTCAAATTATAGTGCTTTATATCTTTACCATTATATCGATCCATTCCATCATTGGTAAGAAACCACATATATCCCTCGATATCTTTCTGAATATTAAAGATTCTCCGGTTGCTCAGTCCGTCTTCTATCCCTATGTATCTGTATGTTTGTGCAGAAACTAAAAAAGGCAATAAAAGGAATAAATATGCAATGTATCTCATGAGTATATATGTTTTTAAACTATTCCAGAAATGTACTTGATACTAAGTATAGCACGAAACTAGACAAAAGCAATGAGATATACAAAGAATACTGTTTAAAATAATCTTTTTAAAAGAATTTTATTTCCAAAGTTGACTATTAGTTTTTGAAACTTGATTTATCTGAACATATTTTCTGTTTATACACCCATATACTCAGCATAAAATATATAATCGTTTGAACCCACAAAGTGATATATTCCGACTTGATATCCGCCATCGTTGCCCCCATAGAATTAAGCTTAACAAACGCTAACGTACCCGGTGCCGCCGGGAGAATATAATGTGCAACCTTCCAATACCAAGGCATTAATTCTATTGGATATGAAACACCGGAAAGGAAGATTAACCCGACTGAAAAAAAAGCAATCATAAGTAGTGGTGCTTCAGAATCGGTGAAATAGCGGGAGGCTGCCAAGCCGAAGAAAGAAGTTGCTATCAGGTAGGGTATCATCAGGAGTATGATGTAAAATCCGTTTCCGATATTGGGGATACTGAAAAAGTAGGGAAACAATCCTAATAAGAAGAAAGCAAAGACAGCATAAAGGCTGCAATACACGAATGTTTTTCCTGCCACAATGCGTAGGCAGTTTCCCCAGCTCTGCCCCAATGACGCATAAGCACGGATTCCTCCGCTGCTGTGTTCTTCTCCTGTCACCATACCGATGACCATCATTAGTGTCTGGAAGATGATAATCATCATAACTGCCGGAATCAGATAAGAACCATATCCTTCCGTATAATTGTAGATGGCTGTTCCTACCACACTTACGGGTTGAGCCATAGCTACTGCAAGTAATCCTTGTGGTGGCAGTAATACTGCTACATCCGGTCGGTACTTGTCGTTAATAGCCAACATGACACGTGAAGTTGCTTCTTGCAAAGATTCGAAATACAGAAATGCATCTGTTGTCGCATAAAGTGAATAGACAGATTCATCTCCGCGAAATACGCGTTCTTCAAAATCGTGGGGAAGATATAATATCCCTTCTACTTTTCCTGCTTTCATCCATTCTTTTGCTTCGTGGTAATCTATCGCCTGCTTGTAGATTTCCGCTTGTGGAGTGGCATCTAGCCAACGGATAAAATTGCGGCTCAATTCACTGCGCGAATTATCGACAACGGCAACCGGGACATTTGTTACGATATTGGGCGCGTACATATAATTATAAAGCAATCCGTATAAGAAGATGCCACCCATGAGCACCAACAGTACAGCATAGCTGGTACTGATAGCGAGAAATTCACGGCGGATGATGAACGATAATTGTTGCAATTTACTTAATGTTTTCATACTTATGACTTTCTATGGCTCGTTTTAAATGTGGAAGTAGCAGTAGGGCTAACAACGGGAAAATACAGAGTATTACAACCGATGGCCAGAAATATATAAATCCCCCGCCGGCATAGATCATGGTTTGCATTATTTCCGTGAAATGCCGTACAGGAAAAAGATGGGATGCGCCCTGCACAATCGGATACATATTGGAAACCGGAAAAGTAACCCCGGATAAAGTGGCTCCCAAAGAACCTACCATCGAAACTACACTAATGACCAGAGATATCGCCGGAAACAATGAAAAAAGGAATAACCCGAGGGCTTGCGTAGCGATGATGAAAAGTGCAGTCACCAGATTCATCACCCACCAACTCCCCTGAAAAGGAATATGCAGAATGCCGAACATAACATAGTTGCCCAGCCATCCTATCAGTATAAATATAAGGGTGTAGGGCAGGAGCTTTCCAAATACGGCGGTTATCATATTTCCTTTGGCTGTAGCCAGCCAGTCATTTGCCGTGCGGAATTTGATTTCAATGCCGACAGCATACACGGTAAACAGTAAAATCAGAACTTGAAACAATACAAAGAAAAATGGCTGGCTCAAATAGATGGAATAATCAAGGCTCGGATTATAAATAGGATGATTGTTGGCTTGCACTGGCAACAGGAATGTAGTAATCTCTTCTTGTTCCACCCCAAGAGCTACAGCTTCCATAACAATAGGCGAGAGGGACACCGGAGCTAATGAAGTCTCGAATGCAGCCATCAATTCGCCGCCTACCGACAACAAGGCATAATGGTAATAATAACAAAGAGTTGCATTCTTTCCTGATATGGCATCTTGTTCGAACTTAGGTGGGATGGATAGGTAGCCATAAATCTCTTTCTTCTGTACCGCTTTTCGTGCTGCTGCCTCATTTACATAATGCTTTGTCACTTTAAAGGTAGGTACGGCAGATATATTCCGGGCGATGGCTCGGGAAGTAGTGGTATTGTCTTGGTCGATAATTCCGATAGGGATATTCTCCATCTGGCCGTTGCCGAATATCGTTGCCATAAAGAAGAGGGTAAATAACGGCAAGACAATACACACGCCAAAATACAAACGGCGTGATGTCATCCGTTGCCACTCCCGAAGCAATACGGAACGGAATGGAGAATGATATGTTGTTTGTGATGAACTCATTCCTTAGTTAATTTAGTGTCAACAATACAGACATGCCGGGACGCAAGTCTTCCACTTTTTGTGTCGGTCGTGCATGAATCTCGAATGTGCGTAAGTCGTAGCTACCAGTTTGCTTGGTCGATTTCCAAGTGGCGAAGCTACCTAACGGGCTGATATAATATATTTTAAATTGAATATTCTTTTTGCCGATAGCGGGTACGTCAGCAAAGAATGTTCCCTCCATTTTAAATTGAGGCATCAGGTCTTCGCGAACATTGATAACCACATGAACGTCGTCCATCACTACCAGATTCATAATAGGAGTTCCCGGTGCTACGAGTTCACCGCGTTTAGGAAAGATAGTGGCAATTTGTCCGTCCTCCGGTGCAGTCAGCCGGGCATCTACCAGTAAAGCGGAGACTTCATCTACCGTGCTCCGTGCGGCATCAACCATGCTGGCTGCGGACGCTTTATCTTCCTTTTGTGCACCGTCCATAGCCATTTGATACTGTTCGTAAGCAGCACGTTCGGCTGCTACGGCTGCTTTATAGAAGGCTTCCACTTCATCTTTTCTTTGTGAGGTGACTACGCTGTCTTTATATAAGGTAAGAATACGGTTGTAAGTCGTTTGAGCCAGAGTGAGGTCGCTCTTTGTTTTATTCCATAGTTGCAATGCCGTAGCCACTATTTGTCTGCGGGTTCCGGCATCCACTTTCTTGTTCTGTTGCACTGCCACTTGTTCCAAAGCATTGACTTGTTGATACTTTGCGTGTATTTCGGGGCTGTTGATAACGACAAGTGTATCGCCTTGGCGTACCCAGTCGCCTTCCCGAACGAAGAAGGTGTCGATACGTCCCGGAAGTTTCCCGCTGATACGGATTTCAGTTGCTTCTGCCTGTCCTTGCAAGACGAGTGGCTGCTTGTGCATTAACAGTATTCCGAGAGCCGTAAAAATGCCGACGATTAGCAAAATAATGATAAAAGCCCACGAAAGGGTTCTACTGGTTGGTTTCATTGTTCGTTATGGTTTAGGTTGATAGTTTACAAATTGTTCCGGTGTGCCACAGAGTGAAAGTAAATTCATAAGTGTCACATCATATTCATAATAGGCTGCCAGACGGGCAACTTTCACTGTAGACAGCATGGTTTCGGCATCAATGACTTCGGTGGAGGTTGCCATTCCTTCGGCGAATGATTTTTTTCGGATACGTACCAATTCCTCACTCAAAGCGATGGTTGCATTTAGTGCTTTAACATTATCCTGAGCTTTTTGTAACTGTGCGTATAGCTTGTCTACGCCAACAGCGAGATCATCGCGTGCTTTCATTTTACCCAAAGCTAAAGTTTGCTGTGTGAGTTTGGACTGGCGGACTTTCTTTTCACGATCCAGACCGTCAAACAGATTCCATGTAAAACCAATACCTATCATTGTGCGCGGCACCAAATTACTTTGAATGCCGTGCGAATACAACGTCTGTTTACCGAAAAAAGCTATATTCGGCAAATAACCGCTTTGGGCAATTCGTATTTCTTGTTGGGCGATATGCTCTTGTAGTTGTAGTTGGTTAAGAGCATAGTTTCCACTAGTTACCGACATTTCGAAAAGCATCTTAGGCGGTAAGGAGTCATTCATGAAAAGGGGAGAAGTAGGGACGATATTATCGTCTGTATCTTTCTTATTCAACAAGGCTTTAAGGGCGCTTTGCACTACAATTTCCTCTTTTCTAGCTGCTTCCAACGCCCGTTTGGCTTCATCCATATTTACTTGTGCAAAAAGACGTCCTGCTTTATCAATCATTCCGGCAGCTTCCAGTTTTAAGGCATTCTCATAATGTTTCAGTAAACCTTTGTAGGTTTCCTCGCGCACAGTTACAATTTGTTGTGCCAATCTCAGTCCATAATAACTTTCTGCCAATAGATTCAGTTGGGTGGCAGCGGTCTGTGCACGATTCTCATGTGCCATATCTACCATCGTTCGTCCGATTTCAGTTGCGCGAAACCGTTTGCCGCCGGCAAAGAGCACCCATTCTGCAGATAAATCAATGGTAGTTAGGTTTCTGGGAGTCAATGGGAATACGAGAGTATTCGTTCCTATTTTATCCAGAATAGATGAGATTATT
Source organism: uncultured Bacteroides sp. (assembly GCF_900547205.1). GTDB lineage: Bacteria > Bacteroidota > Bacteroidia > Bacteroidales > Bacteroidaceae > Bacteroides. Next base: position 13,536 of record NZ_URFY01000018.1, on the reverse strand, counting down.
TGGTCGTTGGGAATAATAGAATGCACAAAGTCTTTGGCCGGATCTGTGAATTGAGACAAAGGTTGTTTCACTTCAATCTTCTCCGACATATGCACAAAAGCCCCTGTAGATTGCAGACTGGGGTACCAGAAAGCATTGAGTTTGTCCCGCTCTGCTTTGGCAATTTCAATACCTTTATCGGCTATCTTCATGCTCTGATTTCCTTGTTTAAGCAGGTACAGTGATTCTTCAAAACTTAATGGTGTCTGTGCGTCTGCCTGAGAAACGGGAAAATACAAAGTCAATAGTGCAAAAAGTAGCTTATTTCTTTTCATGCTGGTTAGGTTATATCTGGTTTTGAGACTTTCTAACAGATGAAAAGATAAGTTTGTTCATTCTAATAAATAAGTAAGGTGTAATTATCTCCAATAAATAAAATATTGAGGGCAAAAATAGGGTTTATAAAGATTATGCCTATCTTTGTGTAAACGACTCAGCAAAAATGTAATATATAGTATAACTTTAATCAAATTATTATGAAAACAAAACTATTATGTAAGATTCTATTGGCAGTTTCATTTCTCTTCTTAATTCCCAACTTCTGTTTGAGTAAAGATTTGGAGGGTATATGGATGCTAATTAGTTCTAAAAACACTTCGAAAAATATCAGATATAAAGTATTTGATAAACAGGGTAATTATTACAATCTGGATGCAATTATCAAGAATGCACAAAGTAGCTTTTATGATGTTCCTAAGCGCAATTCTAAAATTTTAGATGTGCTTTATCCATACAAGATTACTCGTTCCGGAAGTTATCATATTATAGCTAAAGGACTCTATTATGAAAAAACAAAATTCTATTGTGGCAATCCTACCAGAGAAGCGCAGATTCCTATTTCTTATCGAATAGAAAAAGATAAATTGATACTTCTGTTCCAACTGGGTGATAATGTTTATCGCGAAGTTTATCAGAAAGTATCATCGTTGAAGGAAAAACTATATTAATCTTGAAATATTTTTGAGATATAAAAATTATGCTTACTTTTGCATCACCGTTTCGTCAGGCTTCTGCTTAGAAACGGTGTAATGTTGCGGTAGTAGCTCAGTTGGTAGAGCATTAGCTTCCCAAGCTAAGGGTCACGAGTTCGAGTCTCGCTTACCGCTCCACTGAAAATCAAGCACTTACGATAATAGTAAGTGCTTTTTTTATGTTCTTAGTTTTAATTAAATCCCGTTTTAGGGGTGTTTTAACGGTTGTTTCTTATATTTGCATTGCAAATTCCTTGCGCATATTTGCAATTTGCAAACGAACTCACGCCACTTAGCCCATATGGACTAAAGGACGCGGGTTGAACCTAAAAAATGAAGATATGGTAACCGTCAAATTTTACTTAGACACTCGTAGGGCAAAGAAAGATGGATTGTTTCCTTTGAAGCTTAACGTTCATAACAAGGGAACTTTTTTTCTTTCTACCGGATACTCTGCATTACAAGAGAGGTGGACCGGTAGTGAGTTTACCAACAGGGAACCCAATTACCGGACAAAGAATGCGGCATTGCGCAAAATGCTTAGCGATATGGAAAATGTTATCTTCCGGCTAGAGATGGATGGCAAGTTAAAAGAGATGTCCGATAAGGCATTAAAGGCTATTCTTGAAAAGTGCCTGCCGGGCTATGTGCAGGAGAAATCAAAGTGCTTTGTTGATTATGTGTCCGATTTCATAAACCAGAAGGATAAGGCCGGTACTAAGGTGGTGTACACATCGACGCTGAATAAGATAGCTCAGTTTGATAAGACTTGTACTTTTGATACAATGGATATCGACTGGTTGAAACGCTTTGAGAAGTATATGAAAGACTCCGGCATGAAGACAAATGCTTATGCCATACATCTGCGTAACATACGTGCTGTATTTAACTATGCCATTGACAATGAACTAACTACGCTATATCCATTTCGAAAGTTCAAGATAAAGAAGGAGGAGACAGCTAAACGGTCGTTAACAGCAGATCAAGTTGCCTTGTTGCGTGATTACGACTGCGAGGATTACCAGACACGCTACCGCGATATCTTCATACTAATGATATATCTTATAGGGATAAATGCGGTAGACCTATTCAATCTAAAGCAGATAATTAACGGCAGGATAGAATATAACAGAGCCAAAACATCTAAATTGTATTCTATAAAAGTAGAACCGGAAGCCTTGGAGATTATCGAAAGATACCGAGGTAAGGAGTATCTATTAAATGTTCTCGACGAATACAAGAATTACAAAGACTTCCTCCATCGCATGGGAATAGGGTTGAAACAGATAGGACCGACTACCCGGGCAGGACTAGGCGGGAGAAAAGACCGGGAACCTATTTTACCTGAGATTTCAAGTTATTGGGCACGTCACACATGGGCGACTATTGCGGCAGAACTCGACATCCCGAAAGAAACTATCTCCGCGGCTCTTGGTCATGAAATTGGATCAGAGGTCACGTCTATCTATATTAACTTCGACCGGAAGAAAATAGATGAGGCTAATCGGAAGGTGATTGACTATTTGAATAGTGTGAGGGTTGAAATTTAAGATTATAGCGCAGACTTTTGATTATTATGAGTGAGTTGCTCCCTATACTAACTCACTCATAATTGGTTTGTATCTTAACCTGAAAGCATTCGCATCTAATTCCATCTGATAGATTTTGATATCAGGGTTTAGATTTCTTGCAGCTTTGATTATCTCCTCTTTCTCCTTTTTGTTTATGTTAACACCAAGATGTATGGATTCAAAACATTCTCCTCCAATTTCTATATATGCCTTTGCTTCTTTCAAAATTATTGGTTCATCTTTACCATCATTATGATTATCATCTTCATAATGCAACATACAGCTAAGGGAGGGGTTTAAAATAAACATACGTACCTCTTGCTCATGTTCCCAATCCTTAGCTTTAGTACATATCTGATAATGAAAGAAATCTATCTCGTCATGGAAGTAGTCAGGTTTCTCAATTATATCACGATATAGCACATCATACCCAAAATTGGCAACCACCATTCCTTGTGATATATTGAGATAATTTGCGACTATTTCTCTGTTTAAGCCGATGCATACCCCTTTATGACTATTATAATAACTCCACATTAATATCGAATCAAAAACTTTCGATAAGCAACATATCCAAGCGTTTTCCCGGTATCTTCTGTATCGGTCCGATTCAACCAGTTCGATAATGCCCGGCGTCCATCCTTTGCATTTTTCACGAGGAACTCTTGAAAAGTCTATTAAGCTCGGATGGCAATCGAATGGATCGTTAAATTGGGTTGCATTAGTAAATTGGAGATTACTATGCGAAAGCATCTTGTTAGCTCCTTTAATATCGAGATATTTGTAGAGTATTGAATGTTCTGATTGATTCTTATTCATATTTGTAAGTCGATTATTTAACTCAAAAGGAACAGTAGCAGCAATATTACTGCTATGGCAATGTGGCATTCACATCTACTTTAGGGTTTCTATACTAAAATCATATACAATCTCTTTATATGGAGTTTTTTCTTTAAGTATAAAACCATATTCGCCTACAGGTAATTCTGAATCCAGAATTATTTTATAAGCTGTATCAGAGATAGGTATAGTTGTAAATGGTATAGTATCAATATCTAAAACATTGAAATCGTTCCTAGACGATAGCGCCTTTGTCTTCTCCAATCTATAAGCCCGTTCGTTTTTTATTTTAAATAATCTTATAAGCGTAAAATCATCAGGTGATTTAGCATAAACGAAAGGGTAATTTATTATAATCTGAGAAATCTTACTCGTACTTGTTGATGTTGTCTCTGACTTATTCGGGAAAAAGAAGAAAAACTCAGGCTGTCTATTCTTAGTGTAGACTCTTGAAAGTTCCTCTTTTATAAACATGGAGATACAGGGCTTTTCCCAGCCAAATAATGATATATCTGCTTTCTGGTCTATTACTGTTGAAGGCATGATATTTATCATTTCTTTGGCTGCCCTCATGTAAAGTCCAATATTATCATTCTCTTGTGCATTAATACAGATAAGGCAAGAGAATAGTATAATGAGCGCTAGAACATTTTTCATTGTTGTATTCGGTATAAATATCGGTCACCACCCTCTTTCATTCAATATCTTAACTACCTTCCAAACACTTTTAATCATGCTTTTGGGGAGTTCTTCTTCTGGATATTTATCGTTATGTGATTTGCATAGTACATAGTTTTTGGGGTCCTCCGGAAACTTTTGCACTTCCTTCAAAATTCGCCTGTTGTCGGTAAGGTGAATTACAAATATGTTTCCAAAGCCAAAGTACTCATTCCAGTTCACAACTTCCCGAAGTAGAACCTTACTTCCCGCGGGGCAAGTAGGGTCCATGCTATTGCCTGAGACAACAAGTGCTACATCACCTTCTTGTGCATCCGTGAACGGGATTAATTTTTCTGTGTATTCAGTACCATCAATGGTGTTAAGGCTGTGCATCCCACCAACTGCATCAAGGTTGAGAAGTGGTACAAGCTTATAAGATACATAATTGTCAAAGCTATTTGTATCGATATTAAGCATTTCACCTTTCCCAGTAAATAGCCAATCGGGATTTACTTGTTTTAGTTTAGAGATTTGATATGCTTCTAAGTTTGTAGGAGATTTCCCGGATACAATTTCATTTAGCCTATCGATTGAAATATGGCTTTCTTTAGCAACTTTTTCTATATCTTTATTGTAAAGATCATAAATGATATTGAGTATTCTTTCAGATATGTCACTCTCATTTGCTGAGCTAGAATCAGTTTCTAAAAAAGCCTTTTTAGATGTGATATTTGTGGTTGGTTGCCCACTAAAATTCATTATGGCTGTTAAATGGTATGGACCCTCAATTTTTTTCCCGATTCCTCTAAACACCCAAGCGGGATCGGCTTCACTTAGCTCTATGAATTTTCTGACTATATCCTCATCTGGAATTGTTGTTCCCGATTCGATATCATTCAATGTCTTCTCAGGGATATTTAGTGCTACGGCTACTTGGGATGCTGTCATTCCAATGTCATCTCTAATAATTTGCATTCTTCTTCCTATCCCATCTGGATCAATGTTAAACATAGCACCAATGCCTGTAGTAAGCCATACTTCATTTATTCCCAAAGAAGAACTGATTCTATTAATCATGTTAACTCCGATAGATCTTTTGCCTGACAGTATTGCTGACATATTGGATTGAGATATATTTAGCCTATGAGATAGTTTGGATATGTTATATTTAAAACAGGCCATTATCTCCCTGATTCTCTGAATAATATCTTGGTTCATAATTTAGAATAAGTTTAAATTGATATATCAAATGATATATTTAACATTTAAAATAGCTATCATTTGATATATCAATTATATCTTTGCATTTGTAATTCAGTTCATAAAACGAACGGACACGAAAAGGGCTGTTAGAGAAGCGTCCCTAATCCTATCACTGTTCATTTACCATGCGCAAAGATAGGCAGTCCTTTTTTAATATCCAAAGTTATGTGAATGTTTTACGGCACAAATGGCGGTTTCGTGACTGTATTCGCCAGAAGATATTAGAAATCGAGCTCTATTCCAGTAGCGGGTATTAACAGTCACAATAGGTACCCGTGAACGATTAGAGCTCATTTTATTAAAGAAAGGATATTTATGAAAGCAGAAAAACTGTATCAATGTGAGTTTTGTGGTAAAGGTGGATTTAATAGAAAGAAGATGCACTACCATGAAGAGAATTGCGCACTCAACCCCGCTAACAAGTCTTGCCAGACTTGCGCCTACCTTTTTCAAGAACTGTTCAAGGTTGATCCGAGACACACCATGCTAACTAGTGCTTCCGATATATACGGCCGTCGCCCAATGTGTAAAGCTGGGATGTCCATCTCTACTATTGAGAATAGCAGATGCAAGGCTGAGCTACGTTCCGGCTGTGAATTTTGGCTACGGAAGTTGCAAGAGGGAGAAGAGGATATTTACAATACCTATAATAAACAAAATCCCCAAAAGCCGACTTTGCAGAGACGCTAATGGGGATATAATTAAAAACAATTTTAACGAGACAAAGATATGAAAGATTTATCAATTATCAAAGAAACGATGAGTTCAATTGAAATAGCTGAACTCACAGGTAAAGAACACAAGAATGTTATGGCGGCCATTCGTTCGATGGAGCCGGCGTGGGAAAAAATTAACGGGCTTAAATTTAAGCTGGTTGAATATGCCGATAAAAAGGGAGAGATGAGACCATGCTATGAACTTACAAAAACCGAATGCCTATATGTCGCTACCAAGTTCAATGACGAAGCACGTGCGAAGTTAGTTCTTCGTTGGGAACGGCTTGAAACCGAAAAGCAACGTCCTTTATCTCAACTTGAGATATTAGCACAATCTGCACCACTATTATTGAAGCAGGAACAGGAAATGAAGCAGTTAAAGAATGAGATGTTAGAGTTGACACAACGTACTACCGTTGATTTAAAACATAGTACCGTAGTTGCCTATGTTAGCCGCAATAACATCAATCTTGATGTAAAACGTTTCGGTGCTATCGGAAGGAAATGTAGCCGTATATGCGAAAAACGTGGTATTGAACCTTCTAAAGTGAATGACCCCCGCTGGGGTTCAGTAAAAGTTTACCCTGATGAAATATTGGATGAGGTTTTCGAAACAGAGCGTCAAAAAGAGGCTAATAATTAAATTCATTGACTATCAAAATAAAAATGGAACTTATGAATAGACTAGAATATATTCAGACATTGGGTATGACACTTGAAGAAACGCATAAATGGGAAAAAGAGAATAAAGGCGTTTCTGTAGAGGGCGGTAATGGAGCTTTGTTAGAATGCTATATAGCAGACTTTTACAGTACCGATTCTAATGGTAATTTGAATCCTGATAGCCGGCATGATTCTTTGAGCGTATCCCTCTGTAGTGATTGCTCTGATGACGAATTAAGAATCTATATGCACGATAAAGATGAAATTCGTCGTCTCCGAGATTATCTTAATAACTATTTGGAGAACAACTTCAAGGAGGAATAGCCATGGGACGTACAAAGTTGCAAGCAAAAGTAGAACCAGCACCGAAACGTTGGCTTAATAAAGAAGAAGCGATGGCGTATTTAGGAGTAGGAGAGGACTACCTAACTAAATTGAGGAATGAAGCTAAGATATCTTTCTCACAGGATGGTAGAATGATTTGGTATGACTTAGCGAGTATTGATCGGTTTGTCCTTAAAAACAAAGTCAACTAATTCAAAAATAGATTAAATAATAAACGAATATGAGATTTAAACGTAATTACGAACAGAAAAAGGCATTGGTAAACAAATGGTTCACCGATACAGAACTTAATGAATTTCAAGAATTGTCAAATAAGCCCATTGTAGCAAAAGTACATGGGTACTCTTCGAGTAGCTTAATTCCGGTTATAAATTCTTGTCTGCCTGAAATAGCTGACGAGAAAGAAAACATAATGGAAACTATAACAGAATGCCTATATGCTATAGATAATACCTCTTTGTTATCCCTTCTGGATATGTTTCAAGCAAAACTTGTTGATACCCTCACGGAAGATGGTAAAGTCGCTGACATTGAATTGTCGGAGAAACAAATACACGGATTATTGGGTAATGCATATACTACTTTTGAAATTGTAAAAACACTGACTGAGATTATGGAAAGTCACGAACGTGTTAAATTCTTTGAAAGACGTATTGAGTTGGCGAAAGCCGGAGTTTCAGAATAATCACTTAATAAATTATTGATATGGATTTTAATGTAAATGTAAACGTGAAATTCGATGCTACGCCCGCATTGACCGGAGTAGTATCAACATTGGTAGGCGCCCTTAAGCCTGTAGAAGTAATGCAACCCGCCATCATGGCTCCGGCTGTTATATCTCCGCGAGAAGAAGATAAAGCGCCAGTTGTTCAAGAACAGGCACAAGCCGCCATGACTGCATCTGATGTAGCAGAACAGACCGCTAAAGAAACTACGGATGAAATTACGGATGAAATGCTCCGAAAGTTTGTTGGACCGAAATCTAAAGACAAAGGGAAAGATGCTATTTTCAAGATACTTGACGAGTTTGGAGTAAAACGGGTACCTGACTTGAAACAAGAACAACGCCAAGCGTTCATCGATAAAGTAAATGCCTTATGAGCCACGCAATCTTATCACCTTCTTCCGCCAGCCGATGGCTGTCCTGTACACCATCGGCACGATTGGAGACACAGTATCCAGACAAGGCGGGAGACTTTGCAAAAGAAGGAACCTTAGCGCATGAGTTCGGGGAACTTTGGTTAAAGATACATTCCAAGCTTATCGATAACGTCAGGTGGGCTAAAAGAATTTCCGAGTTACGCAAAGACCCTCTTTATAGCGAAAGTCTGGAAGAGTATACAGGTGGCTACGCGGATTTCGTTTGGGAGAAATACCAGTTAGCCCAAAAGACAACCTCGGATGCGGTCCTACGAATTGAGGAAAAAATAGATCTGACAGCATATGTTCCAGAAGGTTTCGGGACGGGTGACGCTGTTATCCTCGCGGATGGTACGATGGAAATCATTGACTTGAAATATGGGAAAGGTGTACGCGTTTCGGCTGCCGAGAATAAACAAATGATGCTATACGCACTTGGTGCGTTGGATATGTTCGGCTTCATGTACGCGATTCATACAGTACGCATGACTATCTACCAGCCACGGTTAGATAATGTCTCAGAATGGGAGATACCTGTGGAAGAATTACTAATGTGGGGAACAAGTGAGCTTGCTCCACGTGCTAAAATGGCGTATGCGGGTGAAGGCAGTTTTGTTCCTGGTAAACATTGCCAGTTCTGCCGTGCAAAAGCCCAATGCCGGGCGCTTACCGAGAAGAATCTGGAAGTTGCCAAACATGAGTTTGATGATGCTTCCCTTCTTTCTGACAATGAGATATCCAAGGTTCTGGAACAAATGGATATTATAAAGAATTGGATGTCAGCAGTCGAAGAGTATGCTCTACAGGCGGCCCTTAGTGGTAAGGTGTTCCCGGGATTTAAATTAGTAGAAGGTCGAAGTATTCGTAAATATGCGGATGAGAAGAAAGTAGCCGACCGATTGCTTGAAAACGGATACAAATCTGATTTAATCTATGAACCCGCAAAGCTTAAGACAATCACCGCAATGGAGAAACTTGTAACTAAGAAGGCGTTTGCAGCTATTCTCGGTGACTTAATAATTAAACCTCAAGGTAAGCCCACATTAGTTCCCGTATCCGACAAACGCCAAGAATGGAACTCGGCGGAGAATGACTTTAAAAATGTGTAGAAGTGGAATTAATCGAAGTTTTAACCTCTTTGAAATTGGGCCATGTTGCCAATATTCAAGGTACCAGAATAATAGCCCATAGACCCAGAGTTTATGATAACGCTAATAACCCGGGATGTCAGGAATGCATATTCCAGAAAGATGGTGGTGCAGTAGAATGCGCCCTTAAGGACAGTTGCATGGCACATAAGCGGCCGGACAGGAAATCAGTAATATTTAAACTATTAACTAACGTAAAAAAATAACGATTATGAACGAAAATTTGAATACCAAAGTCATTACAGGAAAAGCAAGATTCAGCTATTTGCACGTATGGGAACCCACAGCCATTTCAGATGGTGGAGAGAAAAAATACTCCGTTTCCCTTATTATCCCCAAAAGTGATACTAAGACTGTCGAAGCCGTTAAGACGGCTATTCAGAATGCCCTTAAAGCAGGTGTCGGAAAATTCGGTGGCAAGATTCCTTCCGTATACAAGAACCCGCTCCGTGATGGTGACGCAGAACGTCCGGACGACGAAGCATATAAAGATGCCTTCTTCGTGAACGCTAATTGTAAGACCAAACCGGGTGTGGTAAACGCCATGCGTAAACCAATCGTAGTTGAAGATGAATTGTATAGCGGTTGTTATGGTTATGCGTCCATTACATTCTACGCTTTCAATACGAACGGTAATAAAGGCATTGCCTGCGGTCTTAACAATCTGATGAAGATTGCCGACGGCGAACCACTGGGAGGTCGTTCAACTGCTGAAAGTGATTTCGCAGATATCGAGGTCCCGTTTGATGCCCCTACAGAAAATGACGGCGATGATTTATTCTAACCTGATACCAAAGGAACAACTTGCCACTGTAGCGACCGGAGTAATCCGGCGCTATCGGCAAGATGCGTCTGAACAAGATTGTGAAGAGTTGACGAAGGCTTTTCTCATTCTTGCCAAATACCTGAATAATTTTCACACAGGTGAATTTTATGCTAAAATTGATTGTTCGGAAGCTGAATTTCAGCAATTGAATATTATTGCCACAAGCTACAAAGAGACTTTTGAGACTTGGAGTGAGTTAATCGGTCTGTCACCAATTGAAGTTCGATATAATGTCCGGCTGGCAAAAGGCTTTTCAATCATCTGTAACGAGATTGCTGTAAGATTGAACGGGAAGGCGGCAGAATATGACAGGGAACCTATTAAAGTATTGGGTATAGATATTGAGACGTTTAGTTCTATTGACATTGCCAGTTGTGGATTATACAAATACGCAGAATCCGATGATTTTACGATTCTGTTATTCGCCTACGCTTGCGATGACAAGCCTGTGCAGATGGTGGACTTAGCTTCCGGCGAAGAACTACCGGATCGTATTTTCCAAGCATTGACCGATCCTAAAATACTGAAAACGGCATTCAATGCCACTTTTGAACGTATTTGTATCGGGCGATACTATGGTATTGAATTGCCTATAGAACAGTGGGAATGTACAATGGTGCGATCTGCCATGTTAGGTTTACCCCTTTCATTGGCCCAAGTCGGAAAGGTCCTGAATCTGGAAGATCAGAAGATGAACGAAGGTAAAGCTCTAATCAAATACTTTTCTTGCCCCTGTAAGTCTACTAAGACAAATGGCGGAAGAACTCGCAATTTGCCCGAGCACGCACCAGATAAGTGGGATACATTTAAACGTTATTGCATCCGTGATGTTGAGGTAGAAAGAACAATCAGGAGTAAGACAAAAGCCTACTCCATCCCAGAAGGTGAAAAGGAACTATATCTTTTCGACCAGCGTATAAACGACCGCGGTGTGTTGGTTGACATGGACTTTGTAAAGCACGCCATTCGGATGGATACCCTTTATAAAGGCCGATTGAATGCTGAAGCCGTTGAACTATCGGGATTAGACAACCCTAATAGTGTCGCCCAGCTTAAAATGTGGCTGGAAAGGGAAACGGGTAACGAGATTGCGACTTTATCGAAGAAAGATATTCCGGATCTCTTAAAAGTTGCTGATAACGATATTGTAGGACGTATGCTCTGTATCCGTCAGGAAATGGCAAAGACATCAACTAAAAAATATGAAGTCATGGAGAAAGCTGCCTGCGCAGATAATCGCGTACGAGGTCTACTTCAATTCTACGGGGCTAACCGGACAGGTAGATGGGCAGGGCGGTTGGTACAGGTACAGAACCTGCCGCAAAATCATATTGATGATATCGATTACGCTAGGAACTTGGTTAAAGAAGGTGACTTGGATATGTTTGAGATGATGTACGGGAATGTACCTGATACACTGTCACAGCTCATCCGTACGGCATTCATAGCCAAACCCGGATATACTTTCTTGGTTTGCGATTTCTCCGCTATAGAGGCCCGCGTAATAGCTTGGTTGGCTGGTGAACAGTGGAGACTTGATGTATTTCGTACTCATGGAAAAATTTATGAAGCTTCTGCTTCTATGATGTTTCATGTGCCCGTCGAAGAGATTACTAAAACTGACCCTCGTCGTCAAAAAGGAAAGATTGCTGAGTTAGCTTTAGGATATCAAGGGGGCGTCGGGGCCATGAAAACCATGGGAGGTGAAAAGATGGGATTATCCGAAGCAGAAATGCAGGAGATAGTCACGCACTGGAGAAAAGCCAATCCTGCGATAGTGAAGCTTTGGGATAAAGTACAGGAAGCCGCAATGGTGTGTATTGAATCTAAAAGCCCAACAATTATCGAACATGGCATAAGTTTCTGTATGAGACTCGGTGCTTTGATGATACAGTTGCCTTCTGGAAGAAGTCTTTCATATCCTCGCCCATTCATTGGTGAGAATCGGTTCGGGTCTAGGTCTATCTGTTATGAAGGTTTGAATCAAACGACTAAACAATGGGGGAAACAAGAGACATATGGCGGTAAGCTCGTAGAGAATATCGTACAGGCTATTGCTCGTGACTGTCTAGCGCTGACTATATTACGATTGGAAAAATGCGGTTACCCCATTGTCTTTCATGTTCACGATGAAGTAATTATCGAAGCCCGAACAGACGGGAGTCAGACGCTCGAAGAAGTGGAGGAGGTATTTAAACAACCTATTCCATGGGCTAAAGATTTACCGCTTAAAGGAGCCGGTTATATAACGGATTATTATTTAAAGGATTAGTTTAGAGCATAAAGCATCATGACTAAGTATCTCAAATTATTAACAATACTGATTATAGGTATTGCTATTGGTAACAGAGTATTTAACCACTTACACGCATGGCTGGGCGTGGCAATAATTGCAGCCACAACAATTTACTTTATTTACAAACTAATTAAAACTATTAAAAATGAAAAGATTAATTAATCTAGTGTTGGTTCTTGTAACCATTGTACTTTTATCATCATGTGAGAGAGTTGCCCCTAATTACGCCGGTGTCCTCATGGAAAATTACGGTAAGCAAGGAAAGGAAGACTTCAAGGTAGTATCCGGCAAAGTGTCTACGTGGGAATGGGGAACAGAGTTGTTTCAGGTTCCGTTGTTTGACCAGCGCGGTGAGTTCACTACTCCGGTAACATTGAAAGCGGCTGATAACACAGAATTTAACGCCCGCCCTTCATACTCATACAAAGTAATCAAGAATCGTGCTATAGATGTCGTGTTTGATAATAAGCATATCGACAAAGCAGAAACGGAAACGGGGAAAGACGGATTCATGCAGTCATTGGAAGATAATATACTTGAACCGCGAATCTATGACCTTATAAAAGAAGAGAGCCGGAAGCACAAGACCGATAGTCTTATGGCTGATGGCGGGTCGCTCATCTTCGAAAAACGTCTGGAGCAAATTGTAGAAAAAGAATTTGAGAAACGGGGTCTGCAATTACTAACCTTCTCTGCACAATTGGAGTTCTCAGATAAAGTAAAGGAAAAGATTGATAGCCGCAATGAGGTTAATACTAATATCTCAGTCTTGGACCAGCAGATCGAGGAACAGAAGAAACTTAATGAACTAGAGCAACTGAAAACCGAGCAGGCTATTATCAGGTCAAGAGGATTGACGAAAGAGATTCTTTATAAACAATTCATAGACCGATGGGATGGAAAAACACCTCTATATGGCATTGTGCCAGAGTTTTTGAAAATGACTAAATAAAAGAACCGCCATACGGTGGTTAGATGTCTGCCGTATGGCTCAAATCAAGAATAGATATGAATCATAATATAATAAATAACTCCCAGTTGTCAGAGATTAAAACCAA
>NZ_URFY01000017.1 GCF_900547205.1 uncultured Bacteroides sp. | reverse complement strand
CAAGGTATTAGTAATCAGTAAAGATGTGTATGCGTTACTTCTTAGGTAACGGAAATAAATTCGATGCAAAGATAGACAAAAACACAGATAGCAAACAAATATTCCATCACTTTTTTTAGTTTTATCTGAAACATAAGCCAAAAAAAAGTCGGAACATGAAATATCATTATTTTCATGCTCGATGATTTTATCGTCTGAATCCAAGTACTTGGCTGTTGAATATCAGGCATTTTTCACTTTTTGCCCTTTCTGATTGTGTAATTTCCTTTTTCATTGTTATTGTGTGTTTCCTGTGTGCATTTTCCGTTACCTAAGAAGTAACGCATACACATCTTTACTGATTACTAATACCTTGCACTACAATCATCTGCCTACATAGCAATTTCTAACGTAAGATAAATTCCCTCTATTTACCTCTGTACGTTCTTTAAGCCCAAAACCCTTCAAGTAGATCTGTGTGGTTTTGATAGATTTATGACCTAGCGATTCACTGATCATTTCAATCGGCACTCCCCGATACTTCGCGGTAGTAGCCCACGAATGGCGGAGCGTGTAGGAAGTGACGGGAGCATTGATATGCAACACCCGTGCCAAATCTTTCAAGCGATTATTAAACTTTCGCAGGGCGGATTGATATTCCCGATATCCACGCTCATCCTTCCGTTTCACGTCGCCACTAAGAATGTCAAACAGATAATCGGGACAATCGGGCTTAGAGTCTTGATTGTTCCAAAGCTGATTAATCATCTCCTTCGCAGTATCCAGCACTTCCACACTCATAGGCGTCTTCGTCTTGATGCGATTGTAGCGCAGCACATTCTGTTCTAACGCCGACTTTTCCAAATGGGCTAAATCGGCGAACGACATTCCACAAAACTGGAACATCAACCCCGCAATGGTTTGCGTATGACGCAAACGCTCCGACTTGGGATCATCATACAAAAGTTTATGCAAGTCAACTATAGGCAACGCCTTCTTTTGCCGGACATCCACACCTGTATAGACATCATGAAATAAGCGGGGAATATAAGGAGCCCTACCCAACTCCACCCCCTGATTGTAGATACAACGAATCATACGCATATACGTAGATACCGTATTGAGCTTCAACCCACACTCATAAAGATGCTGGCTATAGTGCCGCAACTGCTCACGAGTGAGTTGACCAAACGACACAGTGGGTGTGCCGCAGAAAGTAGTGAAAGAAAGGACTGCACTTTTGTAAACGTGCGCCGTAGAATAACGCCCCTCCTCCTGTAATTTACCGATATACGTCTCCGCACATCGGCTAAATCCATTTTTGTTCATCATTTGCATAACGAAATAGTTTTTATTATACCATTTGACAAGCGACAAAAAAACGAATCTTTTCGCAGGTTCAGAGATCTCTCATCCGATTAAAGCTTCTATTTATAATTTATTAACAAATATACAACTACTGAATATGAGATGTACACTAAACATCCCTTCCATCTACATAATTAATATCTTTGATGTGATGTATAGCTTATCTGGATGTAAATATCCCTATGTTTCAATGTTTTATAAGCTGTATTATAGTGTTATTAAGCAACCATCCGGTTCGTTCCACTGGAGTGCACAGGCCTTTGCACTCTAGTGCTCAGTACTCACTACTCCAGTGGAAAGACCTTTCTACTGGAGTGGAACGAATGCTATATCAGTAAGATGACACACGTATATCTGCTTTATAAAATGCTGGGATAGGCTTTCTGATACGCAATCAAAGAGAGGGTATGAGAACAACTATGAGAAATACCCCAAAAAGTAGGGCAATATCGCCCTTTTCAAGTTAAGAGACCTTAAATACTATGAGAAATGCCCTGTTTATATTTTTGTTCTCATAATGCATACCACTAACTACCAAATGATTAGCTAAAAATCATGAGAACATGAGAACAAAATTGAAAAAAATGCTGAATTCAAGTTATAAATGCGACAGTTGAGTGATAACTTGAATTCAGCGAGGGATGAGGAAAACAAGGAAAACAGCCATATTCTAAAAACAGAAAGATGCGCCGAAAGTCTGTTTTCGGCGCACCCTCGTAAAGAAGATTATTTCATTAAACGTAAGTCTCCAGCAGTTTCACGCTACCTCCTTCGGGAGTGATGGTGACCTCCTGGGTAGTGGCGGGGAGCAAAATAGACTCGCCGGCATTCACAGTCAGTTCATGACCTTCGTCGTCTCTCATCTTGCAGGAGCCTTCCATGCAGATAAAGATTACGAATGAATCGAGTTCCGAGTAGTCGCAACTGATTTCTTCGGCCATGTCATACAGGGAAGTCGTGAAATAAGGGCAGGCAACCAATTCTACAGGTTCATCTTTCACTGCTTCGTATTTCGTACGATAATCGTCCAGCACTTCATAGTTGATGGCTTCGCGCGCCAAGTCGGTATGAAGTTCGCGGGTATTACCTTTGTCATCCTTGCGGTTGAAGTCGTAGATACGATAGGTGATATCGGAAGTCTGCTGAATTTCGGCAATGAACGAACCGGCACCAATACTGTGCACACGTCCGGCAGGCAGGAAGAACACATCTCCCGGACGAACTTCGTATTCCTGCAATACGTCGGTAATTGTATTGTTCAGTACGCGTTCCTTATATTCTTTGGGAGTGATTTGTTCAGAGAATCCTGAACGCAATTTAGCTCCTTTGTCGGCATCTACCACATACCACATCTCGGTTTTTCCCATCGAATTGTGGCGTTTCTTAGCTAGGTCGTCTGCCGGATGCACCTGAATGGATAAATCCTGCTTGGCGTCGATAAACTTGATAAGCAACGGAAACTTATTGCCGAAGCGGGCATAGTTCGCTTCACCTACCAGTTCCTCGCGATACTTCCTTACCATATCAGCCAAGGTTAAACCCTTATCCGGACCATTTGCCACAACGGACTCGTTGTCTTCAACACCGGAAATCTCCCAGCTCTCTCCTACTCCTTTCATGTCAGCATCCAGATGCTTGAACGGAATAATTTTGTCTCCCCCCCAAAGCGTCTGCTTCAGAATCGGTTCGAATTTTAATGGATACATTTTAGTTTTTCTTGTTATAAACTTAGATTAAATTCGCCTGGATTGTTATAATCCGGCAGCAAACATACAAAAAATAGTTCGATTTTTATACTATATTTAATCGGAATATTTGTGAGTCAGAAAGAATTTGCCTTTATTTGCAGGAAAATTTTAATAATACCAGCATGAATAACACATTCCCAACAGAGGGAAATCTTTCAGGGCTCAGCCGGGGAGATTTTCAAAAGGATATAAACGATAAGAAAACAGACTTATTTATCCTCAAAAACAAAAAGGGAATGGAAGTAGCCGTAACCAATTACGGGTGCGCCATTCTATCTATTATGGTACCGGATAAAGACGGTAAGTATGCCAACGTGATTCTCGGACACGACAGCATCGACCATGTGATTAACAGCCCGGAACCTTTCCTGAGCACGACCATCGGACGCTATGGCAACCGTATCGCCAAAGGAAAATTCACTTTGTACGGTGAAGAGCACGAACTCACCATCAACAACGGTCCCAACTCCCTGCATGGAGGTCCTACCGGATTCCACGCCCGTGTATGGGATGCCGAACAACTGGCGGAAAACGTTATCCAATTCAATTATGTTTCTGCTGACGGTGAAGAAGGCTTCCCCGGCAATCTGGAAGTAGAAATGGTCTATCGTCTGGAAGATGACGAAAACGCACTGGTGATTGAATACCGTGCAACAACCGACAAAGCTACTGTTGTCAACCTGACCAACCACGGTTTCTTCAATCTGGCAGGTATCAGCAATCCTACTCCCACCATCGAAAACAATATCGTTACTATCAACGCCAATTTCTATACTCCTATTGATGAAGTTTCTATCCCGACGGGCGAAGTTGCCAAAGTGGAAGGCACGCCGATGGACTTCAGCACTCCGCACACTGTAGGTGAACGTATCAACGACAAATTCCAGCAACTAATATATGGTGCAGGATATGACCATTGTTATGTACTGAACAAGATTGAATCGGGTTCACTGGATCTGGCTGCCACTTGCTTTGAACCGAACAGCGGCCGTACGATGGAAGTGTATACCACCGAAGCGGGAGTACAGCTTTATACCGGCAACTGGCTGAACGGATTTGAAGGTGCTCATGGCGCAACATTCCCTGCAAGAAGCGCTATCTGCTTCGAAGCACAGTGTTTCCCCGATACTCCGAACAAACCTCATTTCCCCTCGGCTACGTTATTGCCGGGCGACGAATACCAGCAGGTAACGATTTACAAATTCGGTGTAGAGAAATAAAATGTAGAAAACAACTAACCTAATTTTATAAACTAACATTTTTATTACAACCATGAATCAAGGAAAAAAGAACGGTAATCTCATCGCGATTATTACGATGTTCTTCTTATTTGCGATGATTTCTTTCGTGACCAACCTCGCTGCACCTTTCGGTACAATCTGGAAAAATGAATACGCAGGTTCGAGCACATTAGGTATGATGGGAAATATGATGAACTTCCTCGCCTATCTGTTTATGGGTATTCCGGCAGGTAATATGCTTGTCAAGATTGGCTATAAGAAGACAGCTCTTATCGCAATGGCAGTAGGTGTCATCGGATTGTTCATCCAGTATCTTTCCAGCGTATTCGGTGCAGGTACCGATGTTTTCGCATTCGGAGAATATGCCATCAAATTAAACTTTGTCATCTATCTGCTCGGTGCATTCATCTGCGGTTTCTGCGTATGTATGCTCAACACTGTAGTAAACCCGATGTTGAACCTTCTTGGAGGTGGCGGTAACAAGGGTAACCAATTAATCCAGACTGGTGGTGCTTTGAACTCTCTGTCAGGTACGCTGACTCCGCTCTTCGTGGGTGCTTTGATTGGTACGGTGACCGACAAAACTGCCATGTCCGACGTGGCTCCCCTGCTCTTCGTTGCAATGGGTGTATTCGTAGCTGCGTTCATCATTATTTCATTCGTTTCAATCCCCGAGCCTCATCTGCAGAAGGCTGGAGCAGTGAAAGAAAAGTTCACTCACAGTCCTTGGAGCTTCCGTCACACTGTATTGGGTGTTATCGGTATCTTTATTTATGTGGGTATCGAAATCGGTATCCCGGGTACGTTGAACTTCTACCTTGCCGACCCTTCTGACAAAGGTGCAGGTATCTTGACCAACGGTGCCGCTATCGGTGGTGCAATTGCTGCTATCTACTGGTTGCTGATGCTTGTGGGTCGTACTGCAAGTAGTGCTATCAGCGGTAAGGTTTCAAGCCGTACGCAGTTGATCGTCGTATCGGCTACTGCTATCGTATTCGTATTAATCGCTATTTTCACTCCGAAAGATGTAACAATCTCTATGCCGGGTTACTCGGTAGGCGAAGGTTTCATGATGGCTCAGGTGCCTATCAGTGCCTTGTTCCTCGTGCTTTGCGGTCTTTGTACTTCTGTAATGTGGGGTGGTATCTTCAACCTTGCTGTTGAAGGCTTAGGAAAATATACAGCACAAGCTTCCGGTATCTTTATGATGATGGTAGTAGGTGGTGGCGTATTGCCGCTGATCCAACAGTCTATCTCTGACGCTGCCGGATACATGGCTAGCTACTGGCTGATTATCGCTGCATTGGTATATATGTTGTTCTACGGATTGGTAGGTTGCAAGAATGTCAATAAGGATATCCCAGTGGAATAATAAAAATCTGAATTAATTTATTCACCTTTAAAATATAATTATCATGGATATAGAACACGTAAGAAGTCGCTTCATTAAGCATTTTGACGGTACAACAGGATTTATATATGCTTCTCCGGGCCGTATCAACCTGATTGGAGAACATACTGACTACAACGGAGGATTTGTATTCCCGGGAGCTGTGGACAAAGGTATGCTTGCCGAAATCAAACCAAACGGTACCGACAAGGTTAGAGCTTATTCAATCGACCTGAAAGACTATGTAGAATTTGGTTTGAACGAAGAAGATGCTCCACGCGCTAGCTGGGCAAGATATATTTTCGGTGTATGCCGCGAAATGATTAAGCGTGGCGTTGACGTGAAGGGATTCAATACTGCTTTCTCAGGCGATGTGCCTCTGGGTGCCGGTATGTCTTCATCGGCTGCTTTGGAAAGTACATATGCTTTTGCTATCAACGAATTGTTTGGCGAAGGTAAGATTGACAAGTTTGAATTGGCTAAGGTTGGTCAGGCTACAGAACATAACTACTGCGGTGTGAACTGCGGTATTATGGACCAGTTTGCTTCCGTATTCGGAAAAGCAGGCAGCTTGATTCGTCTGGATTGCCGTTCATTGGAATATCAATATTTCCCATTCCATCCGGAAGGATACCGTCTGGTATTGCTTGATTCGGTTGTGAAACACGAATTGGCTTCTTCTGCTTACAACAAGCGTCGCCAGAGTTGCGAAGCTGCTGTGGCTGCTATCCAGAAGAATCATCCGCACGTAGAATTTCTGCGTGACTGCACAATGGATATGTTGAAGGAAGCAAAAGCTAATATCAGCGACGAAGACTATATGCGTGCTGAATACGTTATCGAAGAAATCCAACGCGTGCTTGACGTTTGCGAGGCTTTGGAAAAAGACGATTACGAAACAGTAGGTCAGAAGATGTACGAGACACATCATGGTATGAGCAAGTTGTACGAAGTAAGCTGCGAAGAACTCGACTTCCTGAACGATTGCGCTAAGAAATACGGTGTTACCGGTTCACGCGTAATGGGTGGCGGTTTCGGTGGTTGTACCATCAATCTTGTGAAAGAAGAGCTGTATGACAACTTCATCGAAAAGACAAAAGAAGAGTTTAAAGCTAAATTCGGCAGAAACCCGAAAGTTTACGATGTAGTAATCGGTGACGGTTCTCGCAGAATTGAATAAGAAATTCATTGTTTTGAATAACTAAAGAAGGGCGGCTTCCGGAATGGAAACCGCCCTTTCTTCTTGCAAAATTAACAAACCTATTAACGAACTAACCCTATTTTATCGCTTCTTCGTAAACTTATAAACTGCAAATGTTTTTGGCTCCAAGTCGGCAGTGAATACACGTCCTTCGATGGATACAGGAGTTTCCTGCGGAGTGATGGCGAAAGGTTGTTCAAGCGTATTATCACTGTCAAGATCAAGTGAGCGAAGCTTAATGCAACGACCGTCCGATAATACGTCTTGTTTCTTCAAACCTTCAAAGTTCAATGAGATGGGTTGAACTGTATCCGAAGTGTTCGCAACCTTTACAATCAATTCATTCTTATCTTTATCATACACCGCACTGGCAAAGAGTCCGTTCTGTCCTTCGGCTCCGGTCACGTTCTTCTTGTTCATGGTGAGCGGGAGTACATTCGTACCTTTATTGTGCGCATATAGTTGCTGTACATAGTAGCTTACGGTACGTACCGAGTTCAGGTTATCAAACCAAATCATATCCGGACGCCACTGCCATCCTTCCACATGGGCAAAGAGCGGCGCATAGGTAGCCATGTGGACGATATCGGCATTGCGTTCCAGTCCGGTCATAAATGCAGCTTCGAGCAAAGCAGCGTTGAAATGATTCCATTTCTTTCCACTTCCGTGGCAGGCATATTCACTGGCAAATACTTTCGGACCCTTGCGGTCGTAGTTATCATAGCGAGCTCCCTGACTCAGGAACCAGCTTTCAGGACGATAGAAATGCTCGTCTACCAAGTCGGCTTTCAATCGTTTCATTTCAGGCCATAAGTAATCAAACTCTGCCCCTTCGGAGTTCGGACCGGAACTGCCGACAATCTTAATTTCTGGATGAGCCTTGCGGATTGCTTTAATAAACGGCTCCAGACGTTCGGGATATTCCTTACCCCATTGCTCGTTGCCGATTCCCAGAAACTCCAGATTGAACGGAGCAGGATGCCCCATATCGGCGCGTACCTTACCCCAAGTTGTGTTCTCAGCTCCATTCGCAAATTCAATCAGGTCGAGAGCATCCTGAATATAACTATCCAAATCGCAAACTGCTACGTGAGCTTTCGGATCATTATTCTGATACTGGCAGGAAAGCCCGCAATTCAGAATCGGAAGCGGTGCGGCTCCCATCTCTTCCGACAAGAGGAAATATTCATAGAATCCCAATCCGTAGCTTTGATAATAGTCAGGAAAGAAACGGTGAGTGAATGTATATTGCCAACGGTTCTCGTTCAGAGGACGATTCTCTACCGGACCCACCGACTTCTTCCAGTCATAGCGGGTTTCCAAGTCTGTTCCTTCTACAATGCAACCACCGGGGAAGCGGAAAACTCCCGGATGAATATCTGCCAATGCTTGCGCTAAGTCTTTACGTAGACCGTTTTCATGTCCTTTCCATGTATCCACCGGGAAGAGAGAAACGTGTTCCAAGTCTACCGTTCCTTTAGAAGTAAGGAAGATGCGAAGGGTAGACTTGGGATTCGTGATGCCGGGTTTCAGAACTACCTGATATTTTTTCCATTCTTTAGAATCGACAGTAAGATTTGCAGAAGCGAATGCCTGATGTTCTCCCATTGATTTGGTATCTACCAGTTCGATTCGCAATGTTTCTTTCGCACTTCCTTGCGGCAATCGTGCCCACACGGAAAAGCGGTATTCCTCTCCTTTCTTAGCTCCGATGCCGAAAAAGCCTTCGTTATCCAGTCCGGTATGCTTATGACCGTGTCCCGGATTGGAAAGACGCACATAATGCGGATTGCGTTCGAAAGGGCCGTCGTCCATCAAGGCAACTTTCCCATAGGTTTTCCATCCCATCAGGTGTTGGGGAAATTCAAATGAACGGTTCTTTACCAACTCGGCATAAAGTCCGCCGTCGGCAGCATAGTTGATGTCTTCAAAAAAAAGCCCGTACATGGTAGGTTGGATTTCTGCGCCCAGTTTCTTTGTCTGTATCACCATTTCATTGGTTTGCGCATGAAGTGCCATGCCGGCAGATAAGGCTAGTGCAGCCAATAATTCTGTGTATCTTCTCATGGTTTTCAATATAAAATTATAGTTGATTATTTGATTCCTTTTTTCCAGATAGAACGTCCCCGGCTAATCGAGTCCGGTGGAGAGAATCGTATCCATTTTATTCTCCCAATCGTGTCTTGCAAAGATAATCAGATTCTCAATCTTCTCATTCTCCAGATTCAGCATTAATAGTCGCTTATCATTCAAAAAGGAGTAATTTCCATTCATATGCACGATTCTCCATCCCTCATCGGTTGTTTCGCCCGTGCGCGCCCCGTTCTCCGCAATGCTCAGTACCCGCCCGCCAGGGATGATTTTTAAAGCGGTATGGAGCAGTCAGTGTCGGAAAGTGTCTTCTAAAATATTGAGCAATTGGCGCAGTTTTTTTGTATTTATGCTGCACAACATATAAGAGTGTATTTGATACACCAAATAAAAGTGTTACTTTTACACCCAAAATTAGATAAGCATCTCATTTACATTAAAAACATAGCCATGAAAAAACATTTTCTACTTGCAGGAATTGCCGCACTGATGCTTGCTTCGTGCAACAACAAGCCCGCTACGGAGTTGACTCTATCCGGACTCGACCCAGCAAAATTTCAAACAGAAGTGCATAATGCCAAAACAAATCTTTATACCTTAAAGAATAAGGCAGGCATGGAAGTATGCATCACAAACTTCGGAGGTCGTATCGTATCTATTATGGTGCCCGACCGGAACGGAACAATGCAGGACGTTGTCCTAGGTTTCGATAGTATTGCCGATTATATTAATGTACCGAGCGACTTCGGAGCATCTATCGGACGATATGCCAACCGAATCAACCAAGGACGCTTTGTGCTCGATGGCGATACTATTCAATTGCCCAAAAACAACTACGGACACTGCCTGCACGGCGGTCCCGAAGGCTGGCAATATCAAGTATATGAGGCTAATCTTATCGACCCAACCACACTTGAACTGACTCTCAACTCACCTGATGGCAATGCTAATTTCCCCGGAAACGTAACAGCCAAAGTGACCTATAAACTGATGGATGACAACGCTATCGACATTAAATATAGCGCAACCACCGACAAGAAAACAATCATTAACATGACCAACCACTCCTACTTTAACCTTGCCGGTGACCCGTCGAAAGCCTCAACAGATAATCTACTATATGTAAATGCCGACTCCTACACACCGGTGGACAGTACCTTCATGACGACTGGTGAGATAGCTTCGGTAAAGGATACGCCGATGGATTTTACTACTCCCAAACCCGTAGGTCAAGACATCAATAACTACGACTTCGTACAGTTGAAAAACGGCAATGGATACGACCATAACTGGGTGCTGAACACTCGCGGAGACATCTCTCAAGTAGCCGCACGACTGACTTCTCCAGAAAGTGGAATAACCGTAGAGGTTTACACCAACGAACCGGGCATACAAGTATATACCGGCAATTTCCTCGATGGAACCGTGACCGGAAAGAAAGGTATTGTCTATAATCAACGCGCATCCGTGTGCTTGGAGACTCAACACTATCCCGACAGCCCCAACAAGGCAGACTGGCCTTCTGTAGTGCTCGAACCGGGAGAAACTTACAATAGCGAATGTGTTTTCAAGTTCTCAGTAGAGAAGTAATATTAACTTTTAAATCATATTTATTGTGGAAGCATTAGATTGGGTAGTAATTGGAGTCTTCTTCTTGGCTCTAATCGGTATTATCGTCTGGGTAGTCAGACAGAAACAGAATAACTCAGCAGATTATTTCTTAGGTGGACGTGACGCAACGTGGCTTGCTATCGGTGCCTCAATATTTGCCTCGAACATCGGTTCGGAACACCTCATAGGTCTTGCCGGAGCCGGAGCATCCAGTGGTATGGCAATGGCTCACTGGGAAATTCAAGGTTGGATGATCTTGATTCTGGGATGGGTATTCGTACCTTTTTATACACGAAGCATGGTATACACAATGCCTGAGTTTCTGGAACGACGGTATAATCCACAATCGCGTACTATTCTGTCGGTCATTTCATTGGTTAGTTATGTACTGACTAAAGTAGCCGTAACAGTATATGCAGGTGGTCTGGTATTCCAACAGGTATTCGGTATCAAGGAGCTCTGGGGCATCGATTTCTTCTGGATTGCCGCCATCGGCTTGGTATTGCTTACAGCACTTTACACCATCTTTGGAGGTATGAAGTCTGTTCTTTATACGTCTGTTCTCCAGACTCCTATCCTACTGTTGGGTTCATTGATTATCCTTGTCCTCGGTTTTAAAGAGTTGGGGGGATGGGACGAAATGATACGCATCTGTGGCGCTGTCAGCGTCAACGAACATGGCGATACGATGACCAACCTCATTCGCAGCAATGACGATCCGAACTTCCCTTGGTTGGGTGCATTAATAGGCTCCGCCATCATCGGGTTCTGGTACTGGTGTACAGACCAGTTTATCGTACAACGTGTACTTTCGGGAAAGAACGAAAGAGAAGCCCGTCGCGGTACAATCTTCGGAGCTTACCTCAAACTGCTGCCTGTATTCCTGTTCCTCATCCCGGGTATGATTGCATTCGCACTTCATCAGAAATATATCGGTGCCGGTGGCGAAGGCTTCCTCCCGATGCTTGCCAATGGTTCCGCCAATGCCGATGCCGCTTTCCCGACACTGGTAGCCAAACTGCTTCCCGCAGGTGTGAAAGGACTTGTGGTATGTGGTATCCTCGCTGCCCTGATGAGTTCACTAGCTTCATTGTTCAACTCTTCAGCCATGCTGTTCACAATAGACTTCTATAAACGTTTCCGTCCACAGACTTCGGAGAAGAAACTGGTAGGTATCGGTCAGATTGCAACGGTGGTGATTGTTATCTTGGGTATTCTCTGGATTCCTATCATGCGTAGTGTGGGCGATGTACTGTATACTTATTTGCAGGATGTTCAGTCAGTATTGGCTCCGGGCATCGCCGCTGCTTTCTTGCTGGGTATCTGTTGGAAACGTACTTCCGCACAGGGCGGTATGTGGGGATTGATTTCCGGTATGGTAATTGGTCTGACTCGTCTTGGTGCTAAAGTATATTACAGCAACGCCGGCGAAGTAGCTGATTCCACATTCAAATACCTGTTCTATGATATGAACTGGCTGTTCTTCTGCGGATGGATGTTCCTGTTCTGCATCATTGTCGTTATTGTTGTCAGCCTTTCTACCGCAGCTCCTACTGCCGAGAAGATTCAAGGTCTGGTATTCGGTACAGCAACACCTGAACAGAAAGCAGCTACCCGCGCAAGCTGGAATCACTGGGATATTATCCATACAGTAATCATCCTTGCCATCACCGGTGCATTCTACTGGTATTTCTGGTAATCAAACTAACTCATACAGACAAATGATGAACAACTATTATAGCTCTAACCCCACCTTCTACGTCGGCATCGACTGCATCATCTTCGGATTCAACGAAGGTGAACTGAGCCTGTTGCTACTGAAAAGGAACTTCGAACCAGCAATGGGCGAATGGTCACTGATGGGAGGATTCGTGCAAGAAAACGAAAGTGTGGACGATGCAGCCAAGCGTGTACTCGCCGATTTGACGGGACTCAAGAACGTATACATGGAGCAAGTTGGCGCTTTCGGAGCCATCGACCGCGATCCGGGCGAACGGGTTATCTCCGTTGCCTACTATGCACTAATCAACATCAACGAGTACGACCGTAAACTGGTGCAGAAGCACAATGCTTATTGGGTGAATATTAACGAAGTCCCCCCCTTGATTTTCGACCACCCGGAGATGGTGGACAAGGCGCGGGAAGCAATGAAGCAGAAGGCATCCGTAGAACCTATCGGATTCAACCTGTTGCCGAAGCTCTTCACCCTCACTCAACTTCAAAGTCTCTATGAAGCCATCTACGGCGAAGAGATCGACAAGCGGAACTTCCGCAAGCGTGTGGCTGAAATGGACTATATAGAGAAAACAGATATGATAGATAAAACGGGCTCGAAACGCGGTGCCGCCTTGTATCAGTTCAACAACAAGGTATACCGTAAGGACCCGAAGTTTAAATTATAATCAGTATGCTCGAAGAATTAAAAGAAAAAGTATTCCATGCCAACCTCGAATTGGTAAAGCATGGACTGGTCATATTCACTTGGGGAAACGTTTCTGCCATCGACCGTGAATCGGGACTGGTGGTGATTAAACCCAGTGGTGTAAGTTATGATGATATGAAAGCGGAAGATATGGTGGTAGTGGATCTGGAAGGCAAAGTCGTTGAAGGACGGCTGAAACCATCTTCAGATACTGCTACTCACGTAGTGCTCTACAAAGCATTTCCCGAAATAGGCGGAGTGGTGCACACGCACTCTACCTATGCCACGGCATGGGCACAAACCGGTTGTGATATTCCCAACATCGGGACCACTCATGCCGACTACTTCCACGACGCCATCCCCTGCACGGCGGATATGACGGAAGCCGAAGTGAAAGGCGCCTACGAACTGGAAACGGGAAATGTGATAGTAAAACGTTTCGAAGGATTGAATCCTGTACACACACCGGGAGTGCTGGTGAAGAATCATGGTCCCTTCTCGTGGGGAAAAGATGCTCACGATGCGGTTCACAATGCCGTGGTGATGGAGCAGGTAGCCAAGATGGCAAGCATTGCTTATGCCGTCAATCCAAACTTAACAATGAACCCGCTGCTGGTAGAGAAACACTTCAGCCGCAAGCATGGTCCGAATGCTTATTATGGACAGTAAACAATTAAAGATTATAAATTAAAAATTAAAGCAATAACAGTATGAATAACGTATTTGACCAATATGAAGTATGGTTCGTAACAGGAGCACAGCTTCTGTACGGAGGTGACGCAGTGGTAGCAGTAGACGCACACTCCAATGAAATGGTAAACGGACTGAATGAATCCGGCAAACTCCCCGTAAAGGTGGTATATAAAGGAACAGCTAACTCTTCCAAAGAAGTGGAAGCCATATTCAAAGCTGCCAACAACGATGAGAAATGTGTAGGCGTCATCACTTGGATGCATACTTTCTCTCCTGCTAAGATGTGGATTCACGGTCTGCAACAGTTGAAGAAACCTTTACTGCACCTGCACACTCAGTTCAACAAAGAGATTCCTTGGGATACAATGGATATGGACTTCATGAACCTCAACCAATCGGCTCACGGTGACCGCGAGTTCGGACACATCTGCACCCGTATGCGTATCCGCCGCAAAGTAGTGGTAGGCTACTGGAAAGAAGAAGACACATTGCATAAGATTGCCGTTTGGATGCGTGTTTGCGCCGGTTGGGCTGATTCTCAGGATATGCTTATTATCCGTTTTGGCGACCAGATGAACAATGTAGCAGTGACCGACGGCGACAAGGTGGAAGCCGAAATGCGCATGGGCTATCATGTAGACTACTGTCCGGTAAGCGAATTGATGGAATATCACAAGGATATCAAGGATGCTGATGTAGATGCATTAGTAGCTACTTATTTCAAGGAATACGATCATGAAGCTACCCTCGAAGATAAATCGACCGAAGCTTACCAAAAAGTATGGAACGCTGCAAAGGCTGAACTTGCCCTGCGCGCTATTCTCAAAGTCAAAGGTGCTAAAGGTTTCACAACCAATTTCGACGACCTTGGCGACCTGGAGTTCAACGGCTTCGACCAAATCCCCGGCTTAGCTTCTCAACGCTTGATGGCAGAAGGCTACGGATTCGGTGCCGAAGGTGACTGGAAATCGGCTGCTCTTTACCGCACAGTATGGGTAATGAATCAGGGACTTCCGAAGGGTTGCTCTTTCCTCGAAGATTATACTTTGAACTTCGATGGTGCCAACAGCTCTATCTTGCAGTCACATATGCTCGAAGTTTGTCCGCTCATTGCAGCCAACAAGCCTCGCTTGGAAGTACACTTCCTTGGCATAGGTATCCGCAAGAGCCAGACTGCACGTTTGGTATTCACTTCAAAGACCGGTACAGGTTGCACAGCTACCGTAGTAGATATGGGTAACCGTTTCCGCCTGATTGTGAACGACGTAGAGTGTATCGAACCGAAACCGCTTCCTAAACTTCCGGTAGCTTCCGCTCTTTGGATTCCGATGCCTAACCTCGAAGTAGGTGCAGGCGCATGGATTCTGGCAGGTGGCACACACCACTCTTGCTTCTCTTACGACCTCACGGCTGAATACTGGGAAGACTATGCTGAAATTGCAGGCATCGAAATGGTACATATCAACAAAGATACCACCATTAGCTGCTTCAAGAAAGAGCTGCGCATGAATGAAGTTTACTATATGCTGAATAAGGCACTTTGTTAACGGTTAACGGGTTAGTGATTAGTGATTAACATTCAATTAATCGCTAATCACTAACCATTAATCGTTAATCACTAACCACTAATCACTACTCCACATGAAATTAGATGCAAAATCAACCATCGAGGCAGGCAAAGCCATCCTTGGCATCGAACTCGGTTCGACACGAATAAAAGCCGTCCTGATTGACCAAGATAACAAACCCATTGCTCAAGGTAGCCACACTTGGGAAAATCAATTAGTCAACGGGCTGTGGACTTATAGCATTGAAGCTATCTGGACCGGACTGCAAGATTGCTATGCCGACCTTCGTGCTAACGTAAAGAGACTGTACGATACAGAGATTGAAACTCTGGCAGCCATCGGTATCAGCGCTATGATGCATGGCTATATGCCTTTCAATGAAAAAGAAGAAATTCTTGTGCCTTTCCGTACCTGGAGAAACACGAATACAGGCCAGGCAGCAGCAGCCTTGTCCGAGCTGTTTGTCTACAACATCCCCTTGAGATGGAGCATTTCCCACTTGTATCAGGCTATTCTGGACAACGAACCGCACGTTAAAGACGTCAACTTCCTGACAACCCTTGCAGGTTATGTGCATTGGCAGATAACAGGCGAAAAGGTATTGGGTATAGGCGACGCATCGGGTATGCTCCCTATCGACCCGACTACCAACAACTATTCTACCGAAATGGTAGATAAATTCGATAACCTGATTGCGCCGAAGGAATATAGCTGGAAACTACAAGATATTCTGCCTAAAGTATTGTCGGCAGGTGAAAATGCAGGTGTTCTCACGCCGGAAGGAAGTAAAAAGCTCGATGTATCCGGTCATTTGAAAGCAGGAATACCGGTTTGCCCGCCAGAAGGAGACGCAGGTACCGGAATGGTGGCAACCAACGCCGTGAAGCAGCGCACCGGAAATGTATCGGCAGGTACTTCCTCATTCTCTATGATTGTATTGGAGAAAGAACTGTCGAAACCATACGAAATGATCGACATGGTGACTACTCCCGACGGAAGTCCCGTAGCCATGGTTCATTGCAATAACTGCACATCCGACCTCAATGCATGGGTGGGCTTGTTCAAAGAATATCAGGAACTTCTGGGTACCCCGGTAGATATGGACGAGATTTATAGCAAACTCTACAACATTGCGCTTACAGGGGATACCGATTGCGGGGGACTGCTCTCCTACAACTACGTCTCAGGTGAGCCCGTCACCGGACTTGCTGACGGAAGACCGCTCTTTGTACGCTCGGCTAATGATAAGTTCAACCTCGCAAACTTCATGCGGACTCATTTGTATGCTTCAGTTGGAGTTCTCAAGATTGGTAACGATATCCTGTTTAACGAAGAGAAAGTCAAAGTAGACAGAATTACTGGCCACGGAGGATTGTTCAAGACAGCGGGAGTCGGTCAAAAAGTGCTTGCAGCAGCTATTAACTCGCCTATATCCGTGATGGAAACAGCCGGTGAAGGTGGTGCATGGGGTATCGCCCTGCTAGGCTCTTATCTTGTGAACTATGCAAAGAGACAATCGCTTGCCGATTTCCTGGATGAAAGTGTATTTTTAAAGGATGCCGGTATCGAGGTATCACCTACACCGGAAGATGTGGCAGGATTTAACACATACATCGAAAGCTACAAGGCAGGATTGCCCATCGAGGAAGCAGCCATCAAGTTTAAATAAGATTCTTTGAGGGAATCTCCCCACCCTTTCCAACTATTAAGTATTAATATAGTCTAACCTCATTCCCTCTCCCATGGAGGGGGAATGATAAGCTACCGCCATGAAAACCACCTCATTTATACTAGCCCTCATTATATCCGTCTCAATCGGAAAAGCACAAAATCGGCAGCAAGTTTCTTACTTCCCCCTTCAAGATGTGAAACTGCTGGACAGCCCTTTCCTGCAAGCCCAACAAACAGATTTACATTACATACTTGCATTGAACCCCGACCGTCTGCTCGCCCCTTTCCTCCGCGAAGCGGGACTGACGCCCAAAGCCCCCAGCTACACTAACTGGGAAAACACCGGACTTGACGGCCATATCGGTGGACATTATCTTTCTGCACTCTCTATGATGTATGCCGCCACCGGAGACACTGCGGTATATCATCGCCTCAACTATATGCTGAATGAACTCTACGGCGTACAACAAACTGTCGGCACAGGATTCATCGGAGGAACCCCGGGCAGCCTTCAACTATGGAAAGAAATTAAAGCAGGAGACATCCGTACCGGAGGCTTCGACCTCAATGGCAAATGGGTGCCACTCTACAACATACATAAGACTTATGCCGGACTAAGAGATGCCTATCTCTATGCCCACAGCGACCTCGCCCGACAAATGCTCGTCGCCCTCACCGACTGGATGATCGACATCACCTCCGGCCTCAGCGACGAACAAATGCAGGATATGCTTCGCAGCGAACACGGCGGATTGAATGAAACATTTGCCGATGTAGCCGGAATCACAGGAGATAAGAAATACCTTGAACTGGCTCGTCGCTTCTCCCACGAAGTAATCCTCGAACCGCTTATCAAAAATCAAGACCGACTGACGGGTATGCACGCCAATACACAGATACCCAAAGTCATCGGATACAAACGAGTGGCCGAACTTTCACTGAACGACAAAGACTGGAACCACGCTGCCGAATGGGATCATGCCGCCCGCTTCTTCTGGAATACCGTAGTCAACAACCGTTCCGTCTGCATCGGCGGAAACAGTGTCCGCGAGCACTTCCATCCGTCAGACGACTTCACGTCTATGCTCAATGACGTGCAGGGACCGGAAACCTGTAACACCTACAATATGCTCCGGCTTACTAAAATGCTCTACCAAAACTCGCAAATGGATACGGAACAACCTAATGTTCCCGACCCGCAATACGTAGACTATTACGAACGAGCACTTTACAACCATATCCTTTCATCACAAGAACCGGATAAAGGCGGATTTGTATATTTCACCCCTATGCGCCCGGGTCATTACCGCGTTTATTCACAACCGGAGACTTCCATGTGGTGCTGCGTAGGTTCAGGGTTGGAGAACCACACTAAATATGGTGAGTTTATCTACGCCCATCAAAAAGACACTCTGTATGTCAACCTCTTTATTCCTTCACAACTGACTTGGAAAGAACAAGGAGTTACTTTGACACAGCAAACCCGTTTTCCCGATGACAGCACAGTGACATTGCGAATAGATAAAGCATCCAAGAAAAAACTGACCGTAATGATACGAATCCCTGAATGGGCCAATCAATCCAACGACGGTTATCAGATAAGCATCAATGGCAAAAGAGAACAGTCTGCAACAGGAACCGGCAGTTGTTACATCCCGCTCCATCGCAAATGGAAGAAAGGTGATATCATCACTATCCATCTACCTATGAAAGTCCGTATGGAGCAGATTCCCGACAAGAAAGACTATTACGCCTTCTTATACGGTCCTATTGTCCTCGCTGCTTCCACAGGAACAGAACATCTTGATGGCCTTTATGCCGACGACAGTCGTGGCGGGCACATAGCCCACGGTCAACAAATTCCTCTGCAGGAAGTGCCGATGCTGATAGGCAATCCTGAGTCCATTCGTAATTCTCTGCACAAGAAAGATGCCAATCAACTGGCATTCACCTTTGATGGAAACGTCTATCCTAACCGGAATAAACCTCTTGAACTTATTCCTTTCTTCCGTCTGCACGACGCACGCTATGCTGTTTATTTCCCGCAAGCCAGTGAAGAGCAATTCAAAGCTATTCAAGAAGAAATGGCAGTAGCCGAACAGAAGGCAACAGAACTAGCCAATCAGACCATTGATCATATTTTCCCCGGCGAGCAACAACCGGAATCCGATCATGGCATCCAATACGAGCAGGCAGAAGCTGGAACATACAAAGACCGACATTTTCGTCGTGCCAGAGGTTGGTTCAGCTACCATCTGAAAGTAAAAGAAGAGGCAAGCCGACTCATGATTACGATACATAAGGACGACCGCAACAAAACAGCCATTCTCTTGAATAATAAGAATTTGGCAGTCCATCCTATGTCTGTCAGTGGAGCCGACAAAGAAGGTTTCATCACCCTCACCTATCTGCTACCTCAGATATTGAAAGTCGGCAATAGCCCGATACGATTCAGCCCCGATGGAACGGAATGGACCTCAGCTATTTATGAAGTACGATTACTCAAATAAAGTTCACCACAGTGAAATAATCATTCAAACAAATACCATTTATCTTATGAAAGCAAAACTATTAGTCAGCACGGTCTTTCTGGCAGCGTCAGTATCTCTTTCTGCTCAAAAAAGTGCTACCATCACCGTTCATGCCGACCAAGGCAAAGAAATTATTCCGAAAGAAATCTACGGTCAGTTTGCCGAACACCTGGGTTCATGTATCTATGGTGGGCTCTGGGTAGGAGAAAACTCAGATATTCCAAATATTAATGGATACCGTACCGACGTATTCAATGCGTTGAAAGACTTGGCAGTCCCCGTTCTCCGCTGGCCGGGCGGTTGCTTTGCCGACGAATATCATTGGATGGACGGTATCGGACCGAAAGCGAACCGCCCGAAGATGGTGAACAACAACTGGGGTGGAACCATTGAAGACAATAGCTTCGGCACACACGAATTTCTGAACCTTTGCGAAATGCTGGGTTGTGAACCATACGTAAGTGGAAATGTAGGTAGCGGCACAGTAGAAGAACTCGCCAAATGGGTGGAATACATGACTTCGGACGGTGACTCTCCAATGGCTAATCTTCGCCGCAATAACGGTCGCGACAAAGCATGGAAAATCAAATATCTTGGTGTGGGAAACGAAAGCTGGGGATGTGGCGGCAGTATGCGCCCTGAATATTATTCCGACCTTTATCGTCGTTACTCCACTTATTGCCGCGATTATGACGGCAACCGTCTGTTCAAAATTGCCAGTGGTGCAAGCGACTATGATTATAACTGGACAGACGTATTGATGAACCGTGTAGGACATCGGATGCAAGGTCTTTCTCTTCACTACTACACCGTGACCGGGTGGAGCGGCAGCAAAACTTCCGCTACTCAATTCAATAAAGACGATTATTACTGGACAATGGGCAAATGCCTTGAAGTAGAAAACGTACTGAAGAAACATTGCGCCATCATGGATAAATATGATAAAGACAAGAAAATCGCCCTTCTACTCGACGAATGGGGAACTTGGTGGGATGAAGAACCGGGCACTACTCCCGGACACTTGTATCAGCAGAACACACTGCGCGATGCTTTCGTAGCTTCTTTGAGCCTCGATGTATTCCATAAATATACCGACCGCCTAAAGATGGCAAACATCGCACAGGTAGTCAACGTACTACAATCTATGATTCTGACGAAGGATAAAAAGATGGTGCTTACCCCCTCCTACTACGTATTCAAGATGTACAAAGTGCATCAGGATGCTACCTATCTCCCTATCGACCTGACTTGCGAAAAGATGATTGTACGCGACAACCGCACCGTACCCATGGTTAGTGCAACCGCTTCCAAAGATAAGAACGGCATCATGCATATTTCCCTTTCTAATATTGATGCAGATAATGCACAAGAAATCACAATCAATCTGGGAGATGTGAAAGCGAAAAAGGCAGTCGGCGAAGTGTTGACTTCGGCAAAGCTGACTGATTACAATTCCTTTGAAAAGCCTAATATTGTGAAACCGATACCCTTCAAAGAGGTAAAAATCAATAAAGGTGTAATGAAGGTAAAACTTCCTGCCAAGTCTATTGTTACTCTTGAGTTACAGTAATTCATGTGCAAATACTTATTGTATTGTAAACAAGAACGCTGTTAAATGGGCAACAAAAAAGATAGCTCTTTGGGATTGTCAATTGCACATAAAGAGTTATCTTTGCCAACAATATCAATAATGTAACAATGTGCCAATGTGCTAATGTGCCAATTGCTTTGCAGTATAGCACAACCAATTGGCACATTTGCAAATTAGCAAATTAATTAATTATTTTAAATATGAACGACAACAAACTTATGAATCGTGCAGCGGATAACATCCGTATTCTTGCAGCTTCAATGGTTGAGAAAGCCAATTCCGGTCATCCGGGAGGCGCCATGGGTGGTGCTGATTTTATAAATGTACTCTTCTCTGAGTTTCTAGTATACGATCCTGAGAACCCTCGTTGGGAAGGACGCGATCGCTTCTTCCTCGATCCGGGACATATGTCTCCGATGCTTTATTCTACTTTGGCGCTGACAGGCAAATTCACGTTGGACGAACTGAAAGAGTTCCGCCAATGGGGAAGCCCTACTCCGGGACATCCTGAAGTAGACATCATGCGCGGTATAGAAAACACTTCCGGTCCGTTGGGACAGGGACACACGTTTGCCGTTGGTGCTGCCATCGCTGCGAAGTTCCTGAAAGCCCGCTTCAACGAAGTGATGAATCAGACTATTTATGCTTATATCTCCGATGGTGGTATCCAGGAAGAAATCTCACAAGGTTCCGGACGTATTGCCGGTGCACTGGGATTGGATAACCTCATCATGTTCTACGATTCTAACGATATCCAGCTTTCTACCGAAACGAAAGATGTGACCATCGAAGACACTGCCATGAAATATGAGGCTTGGGGATGGAATGTACTTAGCATCAACGGTAACGACCCGGACGAGATTCGTGCCGCTATCAAAGAGGCTCAAGCTGAAAAAGACCGTCCGACACTGATTATCGGTAAAACCGTAATGGGTAAAGGCGCACGCAAAGCAGACGGCAGCAGCTACGAAGCTAATACAGCTACGCACGGTGCTCCGCTCGGTGGAGACGCTTACGTAAATACAATTAAGAACTTGGGTGGTGATCCTACCAATCCGTTCGTAATCTTCCCGGAAGTTGCCGAATTGTATGCCAAACGTGCTAAAGACCTGAAAGAAATCGTTTCCGGTAAATATGCCGCTAAGGCTGCTTGGGCAGAAGCAAATCCTGAATTGGCTGCCAAACTGGAAGCATTCTTCTCCGGCAAAGCTCCGAAAGTGGATTGGGCTGCCATCGAACAAAAAGCAGGTAGTGCGACACGTGCCGCTTCCGCTACAGTACTCGGTGCATTGGCTACTCAGGTAGAAAACATGATTGTTGCCTCTGCCGACCTTTCCAACTCCGACAAGACGGATGGCTTCCTGAAAAAGACTCATGCCTTCAAGAAAGGCGATTTCAGCGGTGCTTTCTTCCAGGCCGGTGTATCGGAATTGACGATGGCTTGCGTTTGCATCGGTATGTCACTACACGGTGGCGTAATCGCTGCTTGCGGAACTTTCTTCGTATTCTCCGACTATATGAAACCTGCCATCCGCATGGCTGCCTTGATGGAGCAACCCGTGAAGTTTATCTGGACTCACGATGCCTTCCGCGTAGGTGAAGATGGTCCTACTCATGAGCCTGTAGAACAAGAAGCTCAGATCCGCCTGATGGAAAAGCTGAAAAACCACAAGGGTCACAACTCTATGTTGGTGCTTCGTCCTGCTGATGCAGAAGAAACGACTATTGCATGGAAACTTGCCATGGAAAATATGTCTACTCCGACAGGTTTGATTTTCTCTCGTCAAAATATTGCCAGCCTGCCAGCAGGTACAGATTACGAACAAGCAGCTAAGGGTGCTTACATCGTAGCCGGCTCGGACGAAACCCCAGATGTAATCTTGGTAGCTTCGGGTTCTGAAGTAGCTACATTGGTAGCAGGAACTGAATTGCTTCGCAAAGATGGTGTGAAGGTGCGTATCGTATCTGCTCCGTCCGAAGGTTTGTTCCGTAGCCAATCTAAAGAATATCAGGAGTCTATTCTTCCTTCAAAAGCTAAGATATTCGGTCTGACTGCCGGATTGCCTGTCAACCTTCAAGGTTTGGTAGGTTGCCACGGTAAAATCTGGGGATTGGAATCTTTCGGTTTTTCTGCTCCTTACACCGTATTGGACGAGAAACTCGGATTCACTGCCGAAAACGTATATAACCAAGTAAAAGCAATGCTCTAATGAAAACAATCGGATTAGCATGCGACCATGCCGGTTTTGAACTAAAAGAATATGTTCGTGGCTGGCTGGAAGTAAAAGGTTGGGGTTACAAAGATTTCGGAACGTACTCTCCCGCAAGTGTGGACTATCCGGACTTCGCTCATCCGCTGGCTTTGGCAGTGGAATTGGGTGAATGTTATCCCGGTATTGCTATCTGCGGCAGCGGAAACGGAATCAATATGACGCTCAATAAGCATCAGGGTATCCGTGCAGCTCTCTGCTGGAATGCAGAAATTGCACATCTGGCACGGCAGCATAATGACGCCAATATCCTCGTGATGCCGGGACGCTTCATCAGTACTGCGGAAGCGGATATGATTCTGACAGAGTTCTTCTCGACACAGTTTGAAGGCGGGCGACATCAGAATCGTATCGATAAGATTCCGGTAAAGTAAAAGCCTGAAATAAAAATAAAAAGGCAGCTATATGATTTGCGGTTCTGCCGCACAATCGTATAGCTGCCTTTCGTTTTCATCAGAAAAGCAGCGGCTTTCCAAATAGGAAAGTATGTATCCAATATAACGTTTACACACAAACTTCTTTTGAGTTTATTATAAAAACCTTGAGAGTTTAAAGAAAACGGAGCTCATTTTTCTGATAAACTCTAATATACTGTTTTACTCATTCATAAATGAATATCTAGCAATTAAGCATGAATACCCACTAATTTATTTAGAAACAAACTCATATTGAGATTCAATCTTGAACTTATCTTTTTTCACTTCTGTAGAAAACACATCCTCTGATGACTCTTGTTCCAATAAAATCAATATTGTTTCAATTTTTTCCACCATCATATAGTGTTATCAGCGAATCTGCCGAGATCGTATATCGGGCAATTGATCTTTCTCCGCGTGAGTTTCCGTCTTCATCGCATCGGCTTTTCTGCTCTATAATACAATACAGTTCGCCGCCGAGACGTTCATAGCTGCGCAAGGTCAGGTAACCACCCAATGAATCGATGCCAATATAATTCGCTTCTGAAAGTGCAATGCAGAACCGTAATTCCAGTCCCTTTTCCCCGATCGAAAAAACGTATTCTTTAGTTCCGACAAACCCACTAACTATATTTTCCCTTACTTCCACAATCTCCTTTTTACCATCTCCGTCCCAATCCTTGAACTCCCGTTTCAAAATCAGTGTGCGATAGAGGTCTAAATATTGGTGCGAGACGATCAAATCGGACGCATCGAGCAGCAGATAATGAAACTCTCCGCTAGCACCCTCGGCCAACGTTACCAAAGAACGACCTCCGTCCAGTTCCATACGAGTCAAAAATCGCAGCGGTTCGGCGAAAAGGTACTCGGAGTGATTTTCAAATTCATAAAAATTATATTGAGGAACCAGACTGTCCACCAAAAAGCGGATTACGGGAGCATAATGTGTCTCCGCGCCCAGTCTCGCAACTAGAACGGCATAGAGCGAATCACGGTCGAAAATCGGGCACGATACCGCACTGTCTATCGCAACCACAGGCGACGAAACACAGGTGGTAGAGACCCCACTTCGGAATCCGCCTCCGCACGAACAGCAGGTCAAGGAAATTGCGCCGAACCATACGGACACTAATCGGATTCTATGTTTTCGGTTAAGGTTCAATTGCTGATGATTTCCTTTCTCTGTTTGCTTCCGAGCCATATAATCTCTGAAATACAAGTATCGTCGTATTTCGTTCCAGAATACACTTCTTCGATCGTAAGTCTCAATTTGTTACGATCAGATTGATTCCTATCAAAAAGATCGTAATAACTAGCCCTGTAAAATAAGTTTTCGAAAAATATAGGCTGGTAGTAGAGTAGATCTTCAAGAAGTAAAGTGTCTAGAACATAGTATTTACCCTCTTCATTTACAGATTCGATTTTCAACCTTTTCACACGATTGTTATTTCCGTATGTTTCAGCCGATTTTTGATAACCGTTCACAATGAGGAATCCGTATAAACTCCAAGTGTCACGGAATGAAAATTCGATATAGCTACCGGTTTTACCCACCCATGCTGTTTCGAGATTCAAATCGCTTAGGTTTGCTTGCGGATACCTTGATTGCTCATCAGATACGGATAAGGAGTATTCCTGCGGAGCGAGCATATGCCGGAAAAGAGTTTCCATGGAGTTGACCGACGTAGCACTATACTCTATTAAAAGCGGGACTGCCTTTTTTAGATCAAAATTGCGGGTATGGTAGACTAATTTATCGTCATGCCGTTCAAAAGCGAGACCCTTGGCCTGAACGTCGCATTGTCCGGTGTTGAATTGCGAATACATATCTATAATTAGGTCATCCCCTGCGAGTAATAAATTGTTCCAACTTATTTCTACATGGAAATCCCGTATAACACCATCCCCCCAACTGGATGCCGGTGATAGATCATACACTAATGATTTTCTAGAACATAAGTCGAAATAATCGATATTATATGGAGATATGCCGTCGCAAAGACCCAAATTGGCAAGAGAGTAGCGTACCTCCAAACAAGCAAACGAATGTTTTTTCACACTGAACTTCGTATAATACCAGCGTCTACGCACACCTTTTTCTTCGAGAAATGAGGTAGCAAATATCGGATTAGATAATGCCTTGATTGCGGCTTGGCCAAGTTCTTTATCTTGTGATTGAGTAAAATCAAGTTGCTGGTCATTGTAAAAAAATGCAATTCTTTTTATTTCGGGTGGAACCTTCTCATCGACTATATAATCTATGGGAAAAGCGTAATCAATATCCGTATAATCCCTGTCCGAACCATTCCACAGCACATATTTTACAACAACTTCGCTATATCTGGAGTTGAGATTGATAATCAATTTTTCACTCAACAAAGTGATATCCTTTATTTCGCGGAGTATGGGATCACTTGAACGCACCGTCGCTGATGTGG
Source organism: uncultured Bacteroides sp. (assembly GCF_900547205.1). GTDB lineage: Bacteria > Bacteroidota > Bacteroidia > Bacteroidales > Bacteroidaceae > Bacteroides. Next base: position 49,730 of record NZ_URFY01000017.1, on the reverse strand, counting down.
CGTAAACACCCCCTCCGTTACCGAAAACTGATGCCGCGTATGAAAACAGAACAACAATCAAAAGTACAGTTCTGGAAATAAAGATTTTTTTCATTATCAAATAGCATATTACTTTCTGCTGACAAAAATAACATTTATATGTGTATCTTGTATGAAAATGGTCCAAAAATATCTATTGGATTCCCATTTGGAATATCTTGTCTGTAGACTTTAGTCTGAATATTCGTATCAGCAACTATGAGAGTATTTTATATCAAAGTCAGGAGTAGGTTGGATTTAAATTTCATTTCCGCACTTTTATGAATAAATTCTGCTAACTGATATTATTTAAGTGAGTTTCAAGATTACAAAAAAGGAGATGGTTCGTCTTTATATAGAAGTCGAAATGTAAAACTGAAATTATGAGTAAACTGAATATGAAAGAATGGATCAGTCAAACGATTCAAAATAAGGAGACTGCGGCTATTCCTATCATGACGCATCCGGGTATCGAATTTATCGGAAAGACAGTGCGTGATGCGGTGACTAACGGACAGGTGCATTACGAAGCCATCAAGGCGCTTTGCGATAAATATCCTGCGGCGGCTGCAACGGTCATTATGGACCTCACGGTAGAAGCAGAGGCCTTCGGGGCGGAGATTATCTTTCCGGAGAATGAAGTGCCGAGTGTATCCGGTCGGTTGCTTGCCGATGAAGACGCTATTGAAAAGCTGGAGATTCCTGCTCTGAACAAAGGACGAATCCCCGAATATCTGAAAGCCAATATGCTGGCAGCCAGAAACATCACAGACCGTCCGGTATTTGCCGGCTGCATCGGACCTTATTCACTGGCAGGACGCTTGTATGATATGTCGGAAATCATGATGCTGATTTATATTAATCCCGAAGCGGCAACTACCCTTTTGCGCAAGTGCACCGACTTTATCACTCGCTATTGCATGGCGCTGAAAGCCACCGGAGTGAATGGAGTGGTGATAGCGGAACCTGCTGCCGGACTACTGTCTAATGAAGATTGCCTCAATTATTCTTCGGTATTCGTGAAGGAAATTGTAGAGAAAGTGCAGGATGATAATTTCACGGTAGTGCTTCATAATTGCGGAAACACAGGCAATTGCACACAAGCAATGGTATTCACCGGAGCAGCGGCATATCACTTCGGAAATAAGATTGATATGGTAGAAGCATTGAAAGAAGTTCCCGCCGATGCACTGGCTATGGGAAATCTCGACCCGATGAGTTTGTTTAAGATGGCCGGGACGGAAGAGATGAAAAAGGTTACGCTCCAATTATTGGAGGCAACAAGCGCTTATCCGAACTTCGTACTGTCGAGTGGTTGCGATATTCCGCCATATACACCGCTAGCGAATATCGACGCTTTCTACACGGCACTGGAAAAGTTCAACAAGACGCGCAATTAATTTAATCGAGCAGGAGTATTTACTTTGAACCATAACTTGCAAATGCTTGAACAGGAACTGAGCTATAAAGATTTGAATATCCCATCGTCCGAAATTGACGAGGCGATGGGATATAAAGATTCTACACCGGACGGAACGGTAGTGGAAGAGACAGACACATTACTCAATCGTATCGTTCCCTCTCTCCGCCCCCGATTCTTCTTTTTCATTACCGACGGGATACTCGACACGAAAAAGGAAACACTGACCGTAGGAGATACTGTCTTCTCTATCGGCAAAATCATTGCACGCCAATTACGAGGCTCGGAAGCTTTTGCCTTTTTTGCAGCTACTGCCGGAAGTGAATTTGAGACATTCCAGCATACGCTTCAACAGGAAGACGATATGGTGAAAACGTACATTACAGATTCTTTAGGAAGCATTATTGCCGAGAAAGCAGCCGATTGTATGGAAAAGGCTTTGGCTGCCTATATTGAAGAAAAAGATTGGAAACATACCAACAGATACAGTCCCGGCTATTGCGGATGGCACGTTTCGGAACAGCAGAAACTCTTCTCTTTATTTCCCGTCACTTCTCCCTGCGGCATCCGGTTGACGGATTCCAGCCTGATGATTCCCATTAAATCGGTAAGCGGTGTTATCGGAATAGGTTCCAGTGTCCGCAAGCTGGAATATACTTGCGGACTGTGTACCTACGAGAACTGCTTTCGTAAGAGAAAGCGTTAGTGTCCATTGAAGAAGACATAAAGTCCAATCATTGTCACCACGAGCAATCCCCACAATATTAGCACTACTCGCGCCGGCTTCTCATTTACCTTTTCCATATTCAAAATTCCCATCTGAGGAGTCTTATCCAACAGACTTACCACCACCATACCAATGCTGATAATTACGAACAAGTAGAAAGACAGCAGCATGAAATGAGGCCAAGCCGTATATTGCTCTGCCGGAAACACCCACAGGTACAATACCCCTACCCCAATGCTGAAAACAGTTCCTATGGTCAGCGCGGCATTAGCTGCCCGTGTAGTGGTGCGTTTCCAGAAAACTCCGAAAAGGAATACCGCTGCCATCGGAGGAGCAATGAATCCCAGCACGGACTGGAACACATTGAAAAGATTCAGTCCGTGAATGCTGTCGATAGCAATTGTGATGATAACGGATATAAGCGCACCTACCACAGTCACCACTTGTCCGACGCGAATCATCTCCTTTTGCGGAGCCTGCGGTCTGATTCTCTTCACATAGATATCCATTGTGAACACTGTGCTCAATGCATTCAGCGCAGAGCCGATAGTGCTAACAAGCGCCGCCGTCAATACAGCTAGCACCAGCCCGACCATTCCTACGGGAAACAAATGAGTGACCATCGTCATGTACGCCTCATCCGGATTCTCCAATTGAGGAAACAGAGCCAGACAAATGATGCCCGGAAGAATATAAAGAGGTACATCCAATATTTTCAGCCATCCGGTGAAGTTCGTTCCTAGCTGACCTTCTTTCAGACTTTTAGCAGCCAGCACCGGTTGCACCATCGACTGGTCTGTGCACCAGAACCATACTCCCATCACCGGATAGCCCAGGATAATAGGCAACCACGGAAAAGCCGGATCGTCATTCGAACGGAAGAGATTCCAGAAATCTGCCGGAACAGCATCCGCCAACGCGCCTATTCCTCCTACCTCATATATACCCATAATAGCCAATGTGGCGGATACCACAATCAACAATATCATCTGATAAACATTGGTATACGCCACGGCTTTCAATCCTCCAAGCATCGTGAAGAAAGCGGAGATGATGAGCAACAACAAAGCAGACTGCCACATCGGTATATCGAATACCTGACGAATCAATACGCCGCCTGCAAACAATGTCAGTGCCAACCATGAAATCAGAATCGTGATGATAGTGTACCACGCCAGTATGTTACGTGTGGACTGCCCGAATCGCTTTCCCATAAATTCGGGGAGTGTAGTGACTCGCGTACCCAAGTATCGCGGAGCAAACACAAAAGCCAGCAGACAGATAAAAACAAACGCATACCAGGCATAATTGCCCGAAACAATGCCGGTAGTGAATCCGGCACTGGCAGATGCAATCAGCATGGAAGGCCCCACATTGGTTCCCCACATGGAAAAACCGATGTGATACCATCTCAACGAATTTTCCGCCATAAAGAGGCTACTGCCTTTCTTTCGTTTGGAACTCGCCCATACGCCGATGGCTATCAATATAAGAAAGTAAGCAATCAGAATGCCCCAATCCAGTGTTTCTAAGAATTTAATGTGCATAATTCATGTATTAAATAAGTAACTAAATCCGTGCCTCATATCATTTTTTCCTCATCAACTCCTTAGCAACGGCTACGGCAGTATTGGCATTGTCACTATACCCATCCGCCCCTATCTCGTCCGTAAATCCCTGACTGACGGGAGCACCGCCAATCATCACCTTCACCCGATTGCGGATTCCTGCTTCTTCCAATGCCTGAATCACGTCCTTCATATAAGTCATGGTCGTAGTCAGCAAAGCACTCATACACAAGATGTCGGCATGGCTTTCTTTCACAGCCTCAACGAACTTATCGCAAGTCACATCAATGCCGATATTGATAACTTCGAAGCCGCAACCTTCGAGCATGGACGCAACGAGATTCTTACCGATATCATGTAGGTCGCCCTTCACCGTTCCGATAACAATCTTACCGATAGTCGTCGAAGCACTGCCAGCCAACAGCGGATTCAGCAATTCCAAAGCACCCTTCATGGCACGTCCTGCCATCAGCAATTGAGGAACAAACGCTTTTCCGTCTTGGAATCGCTGCCCCACTTCGCCCATCGCTTTAATCATGTAGTTATTGATAATATCCTGCGGAACCACTCCGTCAGCAATAGCCTGTTTAGTGACTTCCACCGCCGGTTCCAGCTTCCCGGCAACGATAGCATCGTAAAGTGGTTGCAGTTTATCCTCTTCCGGTTGCTGTTCCTCCTTTATACGAATGCCATCCTTTTCAAGAGCCTTATCCGCTACTTGTTGATGTTTACCGGCATTCACCGTAGCAGCATCAGCAGTAGAAGCAGAAGAAAACAATGAAGCTCCCGTATATTCTTCTACAATTCTCATAGCCTGTTCCACTTCTCTCTCGTTATGGAAATCCATCTCAAGATGAACCCCATCCGTTCCGATATTGTCGAGCAAAGGTTTCAGTTCGTCCAGCGTCACCCAGCAAGCCATGACACTCTTTCCACCTGCAAGAATCTTCTTATACAAGTCATACCATTTGGGCGAACCACCCTGCGGCTCACCCACTCCGGGCGTCCATTGAATAGCATTCAATTCCTCTATTTCGAGCAGAGCAGGCAGATGGTGCATGGCTCCCACTCCATCCAGATGATAGAGCGTATAGTCAATCTTCCGGCATTGCTCACGAATGAACGGTTGCACAAAACGTCGATAATCTTCCTCACTAATCATTGTCGAAATATCACTTTGCAACTTACTCATTTTCCCCGGTGCCCATGAAGAGAAATAGCAGAAAGCCATTTCGTCACCTTCGCGGATGATGTCGTAGAGTTCATCGAACACTTTGAAGTAAATATCATTAATCTGCTGCATCTGCTGCTCGAGGATTTCGGGCTGCATCACCGTATCCAGCAATACACGGTCCGTTCCTTTCAGAGCGGCGAGCACATCGAGTCCTTCCATCAGGTCGGGCATACCGACAAAATAGTTGCCGTTGGCTTTCGCTTTGCAGGCTTTCAGCAGTTCTTTATGAAGAATCCAGTTCGGATGTTCGGGGTTGAATACGATTTCATCATTAAAGTCCGGGTCGGGATGAATCCAGATTGTGTCTTCTCCACCCTCAAATACTCCGCCCAAGATAGCCGCCAGCGAGCCGGGACCCAGTTGTGTATTCGCAACCGGCAGTATGTCGGCTTTCAAACTACTGTGTGCCACATACCAATCCAGATATTCGGCTCTCCACTGCGGGTCGAACCATTTTTGCGACAAATTCTTTGCCGGCGCAGGTGGAGCAACGTCTGCATGAGGCATCACCCCTTCCTGAAAGTGCTCCCACATATTGAGAATGATTCCTTTATGATTCCACCAGTCTATATAACGTTGTTTCGTCTCTTCAAGATTACTTTTCCATGTTTTCATACTCTGCCAAGTTTTTATAGTTATCTATATTGTATATTTCAAGAATCTGTTTGTCAAACTTTACCGATTCCAATATCCTTTGAAATCCTCATTTATACTTAAGGACACACTTTTGCTTAAATCCATCTCGTCCGTGCACTCCACCTCTTCGGGATAAATGGGTATGGCAGCATTCTCGCGCATATATACCGGCATCTCTTCGAGCGGCACATACACATCTTTCAGCCATCGACCTCCTTCTTGACGTTCTCCGGTGAAGAAATTCACCCACCGACCTTCGGGAAGATAAATATCCCGTCTGTTTTCACTGTTCATCACGGGAGCGACAAGAAAATCATTACCAAAGTAATATTCATCGTCAATGTGCCAGCAAAGTTTATCTTCCGGGTGATGGAGAATGAGCGCCTGCAAGAGCGGACTACCGTTTTCAATCGCCAGCCGACTTTGTTCCACAATGTACGGAATGAGTGCATAGCGCAGCTTCCACCATTTCTTCACCATCGGGGCAATGGCAGGATAATGCCAAGGCTCACGCTTGTTCGTTCCATGATAACGGATGTGCGACGTGAACACTCCGAATTGTGTCCAACGCATATACACATCGTCTGCCACTACGGAATTCATAAAGTTGGGCAACGTATGGAATCCGGGGACATCGTGGCTCCAGAAAGCAAAGCCCGACAGTCCGAAATGCAAACCACCTTTGAGCGAACCTGCCATTCCATCCCATGAGCTGCACGAATCTCCTCCCCAATGCAGGGGGTAACGCTGGCATCCTGCCCATGCGGCACGTGCCCAGACGATACCGTCGCCCGTCACTTCCTTCGTTATCTCGTAAGCTGCTTTCTGATAAAGCAAAGCATAGAGATTATTGAGCAACTCCGGTTTCATCCCTTTATAGAGAGCATCCATGTGGATATTCTCGCCGAAGTCGGTTTTGATGCACGTCACGCCCATGTCGAGAAGTTGTTTCAGTAATCCTTTGTACCATTCGGTGGCTTTCGGGTAAGTGAAATCTATCGTTCCGGCATAATCCAGTGCCGAGAAATTAGAGCCGTCGGTGTCCTGCTGTCTGGTCAGCGGGGCGATATATTCATTCGTTTTCGCTTCTTCTATTTGTTCTGCATCCTCTGCCACGTATGGAAGTTGCCACAGGGATACCCGGTAGCCGTTCTTCTTCAATCCTCGGATGAATCCTTTCGGGTCGGGGAAACGCTCTTCATTGAATTTCCATTCGCAAAGCCAGTCAGTGCGGAACCATCCGGTATCCAAGTGAATCACGTCGCAAGGATAATGCTCGGTGCGCATACGGGTGCAGATTTCGTTTACTTCGTCGGCACTGAAGTATGTCATGCGGCTCATCCAAACACCGAAACTCCAGAGGGGTGGCATAGACGGATATCCGGTTAGGTCACGATAACCGCGCAGAATATCTTCCATCGTGTCTCCGGCTATCACAAATACATCCAGCAACGCCTGGTCGCTCAGGAATTGAACGGAACGGGTGGAGTGTCCGGCAAGGGAAAGTTTACTGTGCGCACAGGTATGATAGAATGTTCCGTACATCCGGCTCGAAAGGTAGAAAGGAATATTCTTATAGGTACGACGGTTATTCACTCCTTGTCCGTCCTGATTCTTCAGGAAGAAAGTCTGCCCGCTCAGGTCCATCTTAAAGAAGCGTTCGCCTGTTCCGGCAAAACACTCGTCGGGCTTGGATTCGAAAGAAAGGGTGGCGCGTTCTTTCTTCCCATCGCGTTTGCAGAAGGCAACAGGCAGGGCATCGTATCGGGGAGGTGAGAAATGGTCGTAGGCTGCCAAACGAATTTCACGTTTTCCATCGGGATAGAGAGTGATATCCAGTGTCTCTTGCGGGTCGGGAAGCAGTTCGCTCCATCTGTCCAGCACTGGTTCTTCCACATTGATAACAGCACGCTGGGTTCCGTCTTTCGTAGCGAGAATCCATTTGCCTTTCTCTTCCTTTATGCTTAAGGGTACTTTCTGTATCCGGCTGCTGAATTGCAACATCTCCGAACGGTCTGTCAACTCATAGTCGCCAAATCCGAGAAACAGACGGGTGATACCTATATTATACTGACGGATAATTAAGGTATATTCTTCTTGCGGAACTGTGGTATCAGCAGCCATGTCATTGGCTAATTGTTGCTTCTGAAAAGGAACGGTTAGATAAATATCTCCATCCTTCTCGTAAATAGCCGTCGGCTTATATGCTTTCCAAAGCGATTCGTCCCTTGATAATTCTGTATCAAAATCAAGGAAGTCAAATAAGTGGTAATTCGTGGGTTTCATTTATTTTATTGATTAATTATTTATCGGATGATTATTATCAGTTCATTGATGAGATGAATAAGTTCCTGCCTTGTATTTAATGCTGTCCGGCACCTGTGGTCCATTATTCTTCCACACGTTCTTCTTACCCGGACGATTAGAATCAAATCGTTCCTGCGGACACCAATTATTTTCCATCGTATATCCGTCCGTCGCTTCATCCAGATAGATGTAAAAAGCCCTGTCGTTGGTAGCGTAAGGTGCATCCGTCAGATATTCTATCCGATTGTTTCTCATCACCGAACCCGGCTGGTTGGACAACGTATACAGTCCACCCGCATCATAAAGCTGCCGAGCAAAATGATGTATATAGTTCGCTTCAATACGATTGTTTCTCATTCCGCTTTCAAGTGCTGTCCACCCCCAGCCTACGCAGATTCCCGAATAATTGAGGTGGCAAACTTCGTTATGAGAAATATCAATCTCCTTCACATATCCGGCACCAATGCCTACACAGCCCCAATCTTCGTTAGTCACATCAGTTATGAGATTATTCTTGATGGTAATGCCCGTGCACAAGTCGCGCTTATCGAGAGGAATAAAAGGAACATGGGTTTCAAAACCACCGCCGGGAAATGCCCCTACCAGCAAAGCCGTGCCGCCGATATCGGTAAACAAACTATTTTCTACAGTAGACGCAGATACAGCCCATTCGTAATCCAGTCCAGTGGCACCCATCTGCCGAAATGTGCAGTGATTGAAGTTCAGATTCTTCGCACCCCTGACACGTATCGCGGCTTCGGGACGTGCTATCCATGCCTGATTCTCCAACTCCGCTTTTTCCGGAAGCCCGGGTTGATGAAGTTTGTAGGCATCTATCAGAGGAAATCCGCCTTGAAGAGTCACGTGTCCCTGACGGGAAGGCTGCATCCATGAAGCATGTGCAAAGGTGATTCCTTCAAATCTGATGTGCTCCACGGGGCGTTCGTGCGTACCGTCTACAATCATAAGAGTTTCTAAAGTAGGAATCATAACTTCCGCTGTCCTCATATCCTCGCCGGGACGGGGATAATAATAGATTGTTCCCGAAGGATATTCCTGAAACCATTCACCGGGGCTGTCCAACAATTCCAATGCATTCATCAGGCAAAACGAGGAGTTTCCCTTCTCCCCTCCTATGACAGGTTGAGGCCAAGGGTGCTCAAACTCCAACTGGCTTTCGGGGTCGTGAAAACGAACGACAGATTGTTCGCCTTTCACATCTATACTTTTCATGCGGAGGATGGCAATAGCCCAACGCTGATGCACCATCATTTCAAGTTGACTGGCATTCTTAAGCCAATCTAAGTCTTTAGTATTCTGTGCATTATTGGTTGAAAGAACAGGAATAGAAGCTGTAGGAATGGTAATCGTCTGTTCCTCCGGATTAAAATCAATCATCCTCTCCATCACTCCATCAGGAAATAGAGCTGCTCGCAGAGCTTTGTTGCCATTCACCCACAGTTGGCGGGTTTCAACTAGTCTGTTGCCTGCTAACGGTGCGCGTGCAGTCCATATCTTTGCACGTAAGTCTTTTCTCATTCTTGAGTCTTCGCATCCCTGCTTCCAGTCCGTGACGGCTACTCCGCCACTAACGACAGGCTGCGCACCATCCCCCACAGCACAAATCACAGTGGGAGAATCGGGTGTACCGCTATCTTCGGGTCTTATAAATAAAGGAGTATGCTGGGGATACACACCGTCGGTCAACCGGATAAAGATTCCGCCAGTTGTTTCCGGGTGTTTAAGCCTTCGCCATTCGCGGGCCTGTTTCATTGCCCGGTCTAATGTATGAAAGGGAGCTTCTTTCGTTCCGGTGTTTTTGTCACTTCCATAGGGTGATACATAGATATCTCCGGCAAACAGAGAAGTCACCATCCCTAAAGAAACCAGCAAAATAAAAGCTATAAAAGTCTTCTTCATGGTACTAATTATCAATGTGCAGCTTTATTAAAGACGCACGCACATTGATTTAGTACTCTAAAGTTTCAGAAATAATCAGAGAGATTAACGTATCAGCCCGGCAATAAACTGATAGCAGAAATAGCCACAAACGGCAAACTTGAGCAACGTGCCCAGTAAGAATCCTATCAATGATCCCACTCCCGATCGCAAAGCCTGCGAAAATTCCTTGTTTCCCAGCAGCTCTCCTATCACAGCCCCCAGAAACGGACCAAGAATGATGCCCCAAGGCAAGAATAGAAGTCCGAGCAGAGTGCCGACGATGCAGCCCCAGTTGCCCCACTTGCTGCCGCCACTATATTTACTACCCAGCATCGGGGTGAAATAATCGAGCACCTGCAAAGCAGCCACTATCAGTAGCCACACAATCAGTTGCGTCGTAGTATATTGCACCTTATCAGTGAAATGAAGAATCACCAATCCCAAATATGCAACCGGCGGACCGGGAATCATCGGAAGCAAACAACCTGCCAATCCCACAATCAGGCAAATGGCACTAATCACAATCAAAATAACGTCCAGCATAGTCTATCTATTTTCTTTCATATAAAGCGGTTAAGTAGCAATATGCACAAAGGTAACAATTCATTGGAAACTATTCAATAAATTGTTCTTAAAACGTACCTTACTAATTTAACATATAGAACTACTTTAAGTTGCGTTATCTTTGTAATTGATGGAATAAATGGGATATTACAATTCAGCAAATCAATCTAAAGATGCTTAAGTTATATACAAAAAATATACCAACGATCTTCACAGACAGTTGATATATTAAGGAAAATCACACCGGCATTACGCCGACATGAGGGCGTAGATCAGTAACATACCGCTGTACGCTTCCCGATCAACAAACGTAAGAATCCATGCGGTTAGCATGAACTTAGGGACTTACGTATTTGTATATGATTTATTATTATCATTCTGCTGCTCTCCGTAGCCATATCCGTAACCGTAACGTTTACCATAGCCATAAAACTTGCCATATTTGCCATAACCATAATAGTAACCGTACTTTTTCTTCTTCATATCCATGCCATTAATAACGGTACAAAGATTGGGTAGCTTTCCTTCTTCAGCTAGATTATTAATCAGCGTAAACTCTGCCTTATGCGTATAATCGGCGCGGCATACATATATAGACAAGTCGGCTACACGTCCAATCAACAAAGTATCTGTCACCATACCCACAGGAGCAGTATCCAATATCACATAATCAAAATTCTTCTTCAATGTATCGATTGCCTTATCCAGTCCGTCACGGGCAAGTAGCTCAGTCGGATTAGGTGGGACTGTACCTCCAGGAAGAATGAAAAGATTCCTATTGACATCCGAAGGCTGCACCAAGTCCATTAGATTTGTAGTTGTATTCGTTAAATACTGAGTGATGCCATGCTCCCTTTTAGGAAGATTGAATACCTTATTCAACCCAGGCTTACGAATATCAAGACCCACAATCACCACCTTCTTTCCCAACAGAGAAAGACTGATAGCCAGATTAGCTGAGATAAAAGATTTACCTTCTCCACTGACAGTGGAAGTGACCAAAATCACATTCTTACCATTTTCAAGCATGAACTGAAGATTAGTTCGAATACTTCGGAAAGTCTCGCTCATCAGATTATTCTTATTCTCGAAGACTGCGATAGAGCCTGTCTTTTCATCTGCCAGCGGAACATCTCCTGCAATCGGGAGAGTAGTTAATTTCTCTACATCCGTCCTACCTTCAATTTTAAATTTCGTAAGTCCGTTTAAGTAAATGATGCCTACTGGTAATCCCATCCCTAGCACTAAAGCAGCCAGATAAATCATCATCTTCTTAGGAGAAACCGGTTTATCATCAGACAATGCTTCATCAATCGTTTTAGCATTGTTTGCAGTAGCAGCCAAGGTTATTGCGTTCTCTTCGCGCTTTTGGAGCAGCATCAAATAAAGCCCTGCTTTAATCTCTTGCTGACGGGCAATGCTGACGAACTGACGTTCTTGGGTAGGCGCATCACTGATACGACGAGTGTAACGCTTCGCTTCGCGAGCAATGTCATCCCTTGTAATCTGTAATCCTTTCAAAGTAGCATCCAGTGTGGCTTGCACATTTGAACGCATAGCCTTAATGCTGGTATTCAGATTTATAATCGTCGGATTGTTTTCCGTTGATGTGCGCAGCAAACGGTTTCGCTCTACCAGCATCTCGTTATAACGGTCTATCGCTCCTGCAAGTCCGACGTCCTGCAAACCAACGTTGGTAGGCAGTACTTCATATTCATTGCCTTTCATATAGCGTTGCAAATCCGCCACAAGATTGATTTGAGTCTGATTCTCAACACTCTTCTTTTCATATTCGGCATTACCGGTCAAGGCGATTTGGGCTTCGCTAGACAGGTCGGTGATACCGGCACTACGCTTAAAATCTTCCAAGTCCTGCTCGGTGCTACCCAGTTCTTTGGAGATAATGCCGATACGTTCATCGATAAATTCAGCAGTTTTTTGGGCTACTTCGTTCTTGTCGTTATTGGTGTTGATGTTATACACTTCGAGTAGTTTGTTGATGAAATCTTTTCCACGCTGTGTATTAGAGTTCTTCAAAGAGATGACAGCAACAGAAGTTGTTTTTGAAGTAGGTGCAATGGATAAAGCTTCGCTGTATTTCTTAGCTACAGACATCGGTCGGTTTATGAAGGCTGTGATATGTCGTTCCATACCCTCTTCTTTAGGAGGAGATACAGCCAGCGTATCCTTATTCTCAAAAAAAGCTACCGTTCCTTCATCCGTAGGGAAAACCGCAGGAAGTTTATCAAAATGTTTCTGATATTCTTTCTCACCTATTCTGATCTGCACATCTACAGATTCTGTAAGTAACAAAGTCATTCCTATCTCCATTGGTTCAGAAAGCTTTTCTGCTTCCTGCGGCGTCAAGCTCACCAATACAGGGGAGGAACGATATAAATCTCTGGCAGGAAATGCATCTTCATCCTTGTAAGTGACGTAAAGATTCATTTGATTCACGACTTCACGTGCCAATGATTTGGAGCGCAGCACTTCTATTTCATTATCTACATTTTTAGATGACGACATGAAACCATCAAGTCCCATTCTCTCAAGTTCTGAACTCATGCCGGCTCCTCCGCCCTTCTCCTCGTCTTTTATCAACACTGTGGCAGAGATGTTATAGACCGGTGTAGCGATGTATAAATAAGCCCATGCTAGAATTACACAAAATATCACCGAAGCAACAAACCACGGCCAATGAATCAGATATTGAAACAGTAGTTCTTGAAGATTAATTTGTTCTTCATCGCCTTCTCCTGATTTTATTATTTTTTTTCCTTCAATCATAATTACATATTATCTAAAAATAGTTACTAACAAGCTAGCCAAAGACACCAGTATAGAAGTTGCTGAAAACCAAAGGCTTGTACTATTTCCTATATCAGAATTTCGCGCTTTCGCTTTATTGGGAGTCACATAGATTATATCGTTCTGTTGCAACCAATAATAGGGTGAAAGTATTGTTTCCGACTTATTCAAATCCAATGTCACTATTTGTTGCTTCCCATCAGCACCTTCGCGAATCAACTTGACATTGTCACGCAGCCCCCAGACAGTCATATCACCCGCCATCGCCAAAGCTTCCAACAAATTCACCTTCTCATTGTTAATGGTAAATGTACCGGGACGCGCCACTTCTCCAATTACAGAGATTTTGTAGTTCACCATGCGAACAGTAATAATCGGAGTCTCCTTGATATAAGGCTTCAATTTTTCCACAATTAATTGTTCAACCTGTTTCTTTGTCAAGCCACCGACTTTAAGTTCACCTAAAACTGGAAAATTAATTTTCCCATCATTACCAACCAAATAGGGCTGTAAGACAGGTTGGCTACTGATTTGTGTATTGGTAGCAGACATACTGGCAGGAGCAACTGTCAAGTTAAATGGCATAGCCAATTCGGGGCTAGTGCACGACACAACGATAGTTAGCAAATCTTTCGGCATAATCTTGGCATCATACTGATCTTCTTGCTGAGTTGTTAAATCCACAAATTTTGAATCTTGCAGATATGGAACTTTTTTGTACGATTGACAAGAAGTGAAGATTATTATCACTACTAAGCATAAAAATACAATATTGCCTCTCAAACTGAAAAAGCAAAGAAAAATTGGTCTATTCATATAATAATGTATAATTAGTAAATTCTATTTAAAAATATTACATCAGTTCGGAAATAACAAGCACTACTTGCTATCAGCATTTTTAAGAATTTAAATTCCTTCTACAGCTTTGCGATAAATCTCAAAGTGCTTGTCTATCACTTTATCTATACTAAATTCCTGCTCCGCCATCTTGCGACTGTTACATCCCATCTTCAACTGTAGATCTCTGTTGTTCACCATCTTTAAGATTGCCTTTGCCAGAGAAATAGGATCTTTCACCGGTACTATCATCCCATTATAACCCTCAATGACACACTCACGGCATCCGGGCACATCGGTTGTAATAATGGGACGACCTATTGAACAAGTTTCAATTAACGATTTCGGTAACCCCTCTCGGTACGAAGGAAGCACTACTATGTCACTTTGTGCATATATAGAAGCCATATCCTTTTGGAAACCAATCCATTCTATGTACCCCGGCTCAAGCATTGATTTCAATTCCATCTCTTTTATGACCGTTGGATTAGTTGAGCTACAGTCACCAGCCAGTAGCAGCTTTGCCTTCGTAACAATTTCTTCACGAATACTTCTCATTGCTTCAATCAACTCATACACCCCTTTATCACCTAAAATTCGAGCAGGGAACAGCAATATTTGCTTCTCCTTATTATGAGGCAATTTATAAGCGAAAAGGTTAAGATTCACACCTGACCCTTTTATTAAATGTACATTCTTCTCAGGAACATACCCAAGTATTTTCATTTGTCTTAAATCATCAGGATTCTGCAATATAAAATGTTCAGTTTGACTCTTGTAGGCCAAGAACATCTCCGCCTTTATAATCTTCTGTAAGAATCCTTTACGACCATCAGTAAAGGCAAAACCCAAGCCACTAATAGCATTTACCACCGCTTTTATACCCAAAGATTTCGCCGCCAGACTTCCCAGAAGTGTCACTTTCATCGTAACGTGATGAATCACGTCTGGTTTTATACGCTTGTACAGCTTACGCAACTCCCATAGCGTCCTCATCTCCTCCACCGGATTCTTACCCGTTGGATTAAGCGAGATACTTACGAATTTGATACCAATATCTTCCAATTCTTTTCGTCTGCCAGTATCTATAGCAAGAAGGTAGACTTCATGTCCCTCTCTCAGTGCCGCTAATGCAATAGGGAGTCGGTGGCTGATGAAGAACCAGTCATGGTTTGTAACAATTGCTATTCTCATCTATTCATATTTATACATTTTCACTTGGGAATATCCAACCCAAGCCCCCCTTACAATCATATCCTAAATACGCTCCATGCCTTTTACAAAATTCACAATTGAACGGGCGGATAGCTCTTGATCAAAAGAATTACGGAAGTTACTATTATCTACATTGACACATTGACACATCGCTTTATAGAGTGACTGTTCATCATCAGGTGTACATGGATAAACTCCAATTATCTTTTCAATTCCATCTGCACACAAAGTACTGACAATATTATTATTTTGCGACATCATTTGAAGCAAAACATTGGGGAAGCCTTCAATACGAGACGACACCACACACATTCTGGCATTTCGGAAATAAGGGAACACATTGGCCTGCATTCCGTAAAATAGTATATGGTCCTCTGCTCCTAATGTTCTTACCTGATCTTCAAAATTTTTTCTTAATGAACCATCTCCTAGTAATAAGAGCTTAAAATCAGGATGAATTTGTCGGAACTTTATAAATGCATTAATCAAAATATCAAATCCTTTCTCATTAATCATTCTTCCGGCAGAAACAATATATGGTGCATTCATTCTTACTTCACTAATATTCATCATTCCCAATTCATTCATGTGTTCAAGTGAAACAGGATTGGGTAATACAACCACTTTTGAATATCTTTCGATTTCAGGCATATTATCAAGTAATTGATTTCGCATAAAATCTGTCTGGCAAATCAATAAGTCTACTGCCTTGTATCCTATTTTATACATAAATCTGATTATTATCCTTTTAATACCGCTGAACCGTACAAAGAAAGAAGTTGATTCTCTTCCTACAAATTTTTTAATTTGAAGAAATCGCATTCTACGCAAAACACCAATACCAAATGTGCACTTTATCAAGGAAGAATATGCATAGTCAAACTTGACTTTTCGCAACTTTAAAATGCCACTATATCCATATAAAACATAATGAGCCGAATTAATAATCTCTATCGAACGGAAATCTTTTCGAGAATAAAAAAATAAAATGTATACAATATCCCCTTGTCTCACATATTCAAATGCTATTTGCTGCAATACATTTTCAGCACCTCCATTATCTTGTGGGTTGTGAAAAACAATCAATATGTTTCTTTTCATATTCGCTGAGTTCTTCTATCTTTTTATCTTCCATGTACTATTAATACAGACCTCTCACTCTGCGTTGGAAAAAAAATAGTGTATGCATTATGTCCTCACATACTTTTTTTTCCTTTGCATTAGATATGTCTATACTGTCAAAACTTACAATCTGCTCCCTATACGATTTTATGAATGCCTCCATTTTGTAGAACGATATATCCTTCATGGCAGAAGGATGATAGCAGAAAGTGTACAAACCTCCTATAGGCATACCTCTATCACGACCACCAATCTGCGGAATAAATGTGAACTCATCAATTTTATAAGGTTTTAGTGCAATGCCATCACTCACTATCCGAATATCAGATTCCTGCTTCAACGCTTTCAGTGTATTCATATCCATTGTATGGCTGGGAGCAAAAAAATAGTTAGTATCAATACCATGTTCATGAAGTATGGCCATTCCATTACGGATTTTCTCACGCTGCTGTTCCAAAGGTAATCCTGCAAACTCCGACTTACGCCAAAAAGGATTGATGCCTGCACACTTCGATAGGTAACAGTGATTATAACCATGCAGAGCTATAGTCCATCCTTTTTCTATCCACCTACTCACCTTATTCCAGAAATCAGGATCCGATTCATCCACCTGCTGCATAGGATCGCAATTATTAGGAATGATACCTATCATAGGTTTCACTCCATATTTATCGAATATATCAAATGCCTTCTGCCAGTTGGCTTTGTCCATTGTAGGACATGCATCATCCAGCCTAATTAAATACTTCCTTACCATAAAAATTTATCTGCCAAATATTTAAAGAAAGGCTTCTTGTCATCCTTTGCATATTCTAAGAACACATTAGTTCGCTTCCAATCCTTAGTCCACTGCCACAATGATATTCGACGTTGAATAACAAGTTTGAAATCTTGAAACTCAGGCATCACAACTATACTGCAAGGAGTCTTTATATCCCCCTTATAATCAATACCAAGATTAGCTTTCACCCATATTAAAGGTAGATTGACTCCTGCTGCAGTAACACAATAGGCATTACCATCATTGCGAAAATTGATTTCAAGAAAATATACTTTATCATCCTCGTCTCTGAGAAATTCAATACTAAATAAACCTGAGTACCTACAATCCTTAATATAAAGCCTACTTCTTTCTAAAATGTCATTATAAAAAGAATCTACAGGTCCATATTCCAAAAAGCCTGTATTTGTATTAGGTTGAGAACGTAGAATCTTGCTCATTCCAGGGATAATAACTTCTTCACCAGCTCTCAGAGAGCATCCGATAAATTGTACCTCTTCCTTCTTTATTATAAACTTCTGAATAAATACCTCATCAGCTTTATTCTGCAAAAAAATGTCGAGTTCTTCTTGAGAATTACAAATAACTATATCAGCCTTACCACCGTGGCTACTTATATTGACCTTAGTAATGCAAGGGTATGTAACCTTCTTTATGTCTAAAGGAATACACCACACCTCCGGAGCAAAAATACCTCTTTCAGATACCATCTTAATCATAGTTTTTTTATCCATAAGCTCCACTATTCTCCCCTCCTCCGGTACTCCGGGAAGAATGTATCTTTCAGACAATTTGTTTCTATGAAGACCAAGATGTTCACTTACTGCATCTGAGCATGAAATAACAATCTCTTTCGTTTCGACACATTCCCGTTTTTCCAGATAATCTATTAGCTCCGAAATATCCGCAAGTGCATGATGTCTTGTGACATACTTACTATAAGAAACATAATGCTTCCTAATGTTCCTTATGGTTATCAGATCAACACCATAGCCTTCTCTTCCTAATGATCTGATTACCCCTAATGTATTATGATGGTTTCCACCACCAATTACCACTATATTTATTGCCATTATAATGATTCTATAAGTTTTATGTACTTATCTGTAAATACAGTTTTCGAGAATTTTTCTTCAGCTATCCTACGTCCTTGATCTCCCATTCTATTTCTTTCCATTAATGAATAATCACACACCATCTTAATCTTCAAATACATATCTTCTTCATTCTTTGGATCAAACAGGAGACCGCTGATTCCGTCTTCTACAATACGCGGATTATCACAAACGTTACTGCACAATACAGGCTTACCACAGCTCATTGCTTCGCAAACCGCATTTGGATAACCCTCATAAAGAGAGGGAAGGCAGAAAACATCGCAAGTTTGATAAGCTTTAGTTATACTTTGAGTTGCCTTCATAAAATGAAGTACATCACCAATACCCAATTCTTCATAGCGGAGTTTTACCCTATTTATGTAAGCGTTATTAATAGCAAATTTAGCTCCATACCAATCAAATACAACAGGAACTTTTTCGTCCTTCAAACGTTTCACAACATTCATAAACCTAATGATATTCTTAGAACCAGCTATTCTACCTACCAAAAGTATTCGTATAGTTTTGGTGCATAATCCAACATTTTTTACGGGCTTAAACTCTTCAATATCAGTAAAGTTAGTGATCACTTGAACCTTGTTCTCCAAATTCGGAAAATTTTTCTTTAGAATATTACCTTGAGCATATGAATTTGCAACAACCATGTCCGCCCATCTATACAAGAAAGATGACACCTTCTCGTTGATTCCTATGGATTGGATAGTCGTTCTATCAGACACAATAAGTTTAAATCTCACTCCAAGTATTCTCACCATACATGCCAATCTGTTCGTGTTACCTTTAAAAGCAATCACCAAATCAAAGTTACCTTTCTTTATAAAAGATTTCACAGATATTAATTTACTCCAAGAACTGTCACCGCAATCAATTATGATAGATTCAATGCCATATTTCTTTTTAAGCACCGGATTGTAATCATGCTTATGATATGTTGCCAGCGTAATGTCATAACCGCGAGCATACAGAAATCCGGCAAGTCCTCCCATTTGTCGTTCTGCTCCACCACCAAATCCTATTGTATCTATCAAACAGAGTATTCTTTTCATTGAAAAAAGTTATGATCCTTATGAACATATTTCAAAATCCGATTATTACAAAATTGCGATTATTTCCACAACTTCACTCTCAAAGTTTCCATCATAACATCATAGTGTGACTCACACCTTAGATATGCGAATAATCTAAGTAGCATAGAACGCGTCAATGTAGACGGAATAAACTTACGCCAACGAAGTATTTTGTATATACGAAAATCAGGTTCGAGAGCCGACACATAATAGATTAATCTCCTTGATACTAAATCTCTGAAATTTCTTTTGAGAAATTCGTCATCAGCCAATACATTATTAAGTTTACGAAACTCATTTTTTATTTCTTCTGTATCTTCCAGAATGGTTAGCTTAGGCTTTTCTGCGCATTGTTCATGTGGTATTATCTTGTAACTTATATCATCATCAAAACACAGTAAAACTGAATAACCTCGGTTCCAACCGTTATTTTTTCTACCGCCACAATCGAAGATAAAATTACCCAACCCATAGAATATAATACCTTTCTTATATTCTTCATATCCACATATACAATGTTGATGATGATTAATCACAGCAGAAGCTCCACTATCTATAAAGAAGCGATATAATTTCTTCATTCTAATTGTAGGATAACTATAAAGTTCTATACCACCGTGGACAATTACCAAAGTATAGTCAGCACGCTTCATTGCTTCCTGTATACGATTGTACATTTTTATAATATCGATTCCTGCAGAACCACCACATGAGTCCTCTGCTATAGACCATTCATGTTCGCACACATTAATAATAGCGAGAGTTTCACCATTAATTTTTTTATATAGATTTTCCTCTGCTTTTTCTTTCGTGCGTCCCCCTCCACAATAATCTATTCCATATTTTTCCAAATAGAGACATGTCGAATTTACTCCAGCATCACCATAATCTCTAAAATGATTATTAGCAAGGGTTGCACAATCATAACCTGCAAACTTCATCGCCTCTAATATATTTTTTGTTCCTTTCAAATTGGGTCCCGTTTTATTTATTCCTTTAACAGACTCCGAATCTACCACAGGACATTCCAAATTCACAATTGAATAATCAGACTCAGATGTATAAGGCAAAATATCTCCCATAACATCTTTATATCTTTTTGTTTGAAACAATTCTGCTATTCTACAATTTTCAACAAAATCGCCTGATATTAAAATTTTCATATTAATATTTTATTTTATTCTTAACCTTAATTTTATTGGTATCAGTAATTTTGCAAGCATTAAATTAATTATAGCTCTCTCTTTCTTGAACAACAATAAAATACATAAATAAACACCTGCACAAATAAAAATCCATATAATGGAAATTTCAATGCCATCATTCATTGTAAGTAATCTCGATGCAACGTAACACATTACTATACAAGCTAAAAACTCTGGCATGACATTGAGAATCATTTTATATGGAGACATTCTAATACACCAATATGCAAATGCCATATTGACAATAACTAAATGTAATCGTATCAGAGAACGTGTATAAAAAAAAACAGTAAACCCATAATTTATAGATATAAAAATAGCAGGTATGAGAACCACCAAATGCAAAATCTGAACAGCCACAGATAGTTTAGGTTTTCCGATAGCAGGATATATATTACTGCAAAATCTTGAAAAAACAATTGTCACAACCTCCATTAAGGCCCAAATACCAATGAATGCTACAGCCTCATCCCATTGATTGCCAAGTAATATATATGTTACAAACTTACTGAACATAAAAATACCGAATCCAATAGGTAGCAAGAGTACGCTGACATACTTTTGCAACTTAAGTAACATCTCACGCATAGCAGCATGATCATTTTGTATTAGAGATAGTGTAGGCATTATAACCGGTAATATAGCAGCAGTGATTAATGATGTAAATTGTCCGACAGTACTTATAGACGTCTTATATAATCCTAAATAGTATGCACTCATCATGACACCTATAAAAAATATTTCTATATAGCTTGTAGCCCAAATTAGTATTGCATCGAACATTGACCAAACGCTAAATGAGATCATACTCCTTAGTTTCTTTCTATTATAATATAGTTTGGGCTTCCAAGGAGATTGCAATGTCAAGATCAGCGCATTGGATAAATTGACAACTATAGTACCGATGACGAGAGCCCAATATGACCGCATCCACAATGCCAAAGGAATGGTGACAACTAACGGGATAATGACAGCTACCAACCGACGATAAAACAGCGCTTTAAATTCGAGTTTACGCTTGAAAACCGCCATTTGGATACTAGAGAGTGCAGCAATGGGAATAGAAACACATGACACAATAAGTATATGTCCAAGTCCCGGATTTCCGACTAAAGCAGCAAGGGGGGCCGCGAATAGGGATATCACTCCCCATATCATTAAGCTCATTATCAGATTCGACCAGAAAGCCACATTTGTCGATTCTTCATAATCTTTCTCATCTGCGAACTCATGCTGAATGATATAGCGCTGAAAGCCCGCATCAGTAAATATCTCTGCAAATGAAATAATCATAGTAAGCGTAGCCACTACACCAAAAGCTTCTGGTGTCAGAACACGTGCCAAAACCATAGTAGAAACGGGAGCTATAAGCTTTCCCA
This sequence comes from uncultured Bacteroides sp., assembly GCF_900547205.1. Taxonomy (GTDB): domain Bacteria; phylum Bacteroidota; class Bacteroidia; order Bacteroidales; family Bacteroidaceae; genus Bacteroides. The sequence continues at coordinate 27,783 of NZ_URFY01000017.1, read as the reverse complement.
GCACCTCAGCCATTGCTGACCACTTGGTTGCGGTTGCAACCTTAGATGTCAAATTTTCCACCCTGAATATAAATTAAATCAAACGTATTACAAAAGGTACTATATTATTTTAATATAAGGCTTACAAATGAATTTATCATCAGATAGTTTTAAAAGTATCTTTTTTTTCTCATTAGAAGGTATTCCTTTTGTATTGATATTCAGATGCTCATTTTTACTTTTATATTCATCAGTCGTACAGATATAGCGTGCCGGATTTCCTCCAACCACAGTATAAGGAGGTACCGATTTAGTCACAACAGATCCAGCAGCAACAAGAGCACCCTCACCGATAATAACACCTGGCATAATTTGCGAGAAAGCTCCTATGTACGCCCAATCTTTTATGACTACTTTTCCGAATACATCAAACTTTGGATTTAATTTACGAATAGCATTTGCACCTCCATGCGTATGGATAGCCACACCACTAGTCACCTGAACGTTGTTACCAACAGTAACAAGATAAGGTTCTGAACTCCATTCACGTGTTAATATAAAACAGTTCTTGCCTATGTTTACCCCTATGTATCTGGCATAGTGTTCAGGTGACACAAGATAACGCAAGAAGAAACGGACTATTTTTTGCAGAATATTCATACTATTCTTTTATATAATTAATTAATCTTTCGAATCCTATAATAGCCGAATGATTCTCGGTAAAATATGCTTGTATACATGATTGCATCGTTTTATACAACTTTGTATCATAAAGCAACTTTCTTACAGCATCATGAAGTCCTTGTTCGCTACTAACAACAATCCCCAGATTGTACTTTTCAATTATTCTGCTGGGATCAACTGTGGATACTACCGGAACATTGCTCGACCATGCCTGAAGGAAAGTATTAGGAAAACCTTCAAACTCAGAGGTGCAAACCAAGATTTTAGCCTGTCGAACCAATTCATTTGCAGCATAGAACGGTATGGCGCCCAAAAACGCACCTTTCGCTGTTTTTTCCATCCGAATACGCATATTCTCATAATAATCATTATCTCTGGTGCATCCGGCTATGGCAAAAGATGCTTCAGTGATTTCTTCTGCAAGATGCACAAACCATTCAGGCCGTTTGAGCTTACGGAAATTAGCTATCCACACAACATCGTACCTAGATTGACGAAAATATTCAGTTTTAAATCCATCAGTCTTACCCCAAATATTATACATTTGTAATGATGTCTTAGCGTAATTCTCATTGAGTGTACTAGTTTGATATAAATTTTGAGTAACAATGTACTTAAGAAGCCTTATTCCCTTTTGATAAAGTTTCTTATTTATCTTGTTACCACACAGTTCTTTACCCGGTGTGAAATTAGCGTCACTAGCCCCGAAAAACACAACCTTAGTCCCCAATAGCTTCCCACATACAGCAAGGGGAAGCACATGCCGTTTGGCACCCCGCGCCATAACAACATCGGGTTTTATTGTCAAAATATAAAAGATGATATAAAACCACTCAAAGATAAAATCAATGCCACGAAAATGTTTTATGAATTTGAATTCCATGAAATTATTTGTATATGACCGATGTTTGGTTAGTGCATAAACTTTCCATCCCTGTTCTGAAAAAATCTGTGCCCAGAAATAGAGTTGAACAGCTATTCCTCCGAAAACTCTGTTATTCAGAAGATCACACACTGAAGAATCCCAAATAAGTATTCTTTGTGCTTTTTTCATAAATTCCTGATTACATTTTCAACCATCCAACCACAGAAATCAAAATGACTGCCACCATGCCAATTCATATCCGTATCCCAATAACCCTCACACTTATCATAACCTGTAGCAGTAAAGCCATAACTCAGTTCCACAATACGAGGACTACCTTCTTGATCAAAAATAAAGTCGATACCGATGCTTTGACACCGCAACTTCTGAACTACATCAAATGCAATTCTTACACATTGTTTGTCGATATCAGTTTTAGCATAAGAAATATGACCGCTACCTGAAGCACGAAAATCTCCTTTCCTACAAAATCGTTTAATCGCAAAAGCTTTATTATCAACGATGCATATACGAATATCAAAGTCATTTTGAGGAATAAAATCTTGAAAGTAGGCATAGCCTTTTTCCGGATGAATTGCATTGCCAAAAGAATTTCGAATAAACAAAAGTCCAACAGTATAATTAATAAAATTCATGTAGGAAATTAGTCCTTCTTTATACTTGCGATATTGTTCGTGGATACAATCAGTAAAGCGAGACTGCAAAAATCCTTTACCAAATACCTTACGAATATACTTAAATGCATCCAATTTTGTACGGGCAAGTTTTACATTAGAACTTCCTGAGCCGCCTCGTAGTTTAAATACTTTAGGAAAAGAAGTTGCATCAGCCCATGCCATAGCCTCCTTTTTATCATAAAAGACATAAGATGGAACTAGTGGTGCACCTATCGATTCTAAAAGATATTTTTGTGCCACCTTATCATCGAAATGCCACACAGTACGAGAATCCGGAAAAACCCGTTTTCCTGCCGTCTCTAAAGAAAACAAAAGTTGACGGGCAAAAAGAACATCTTTTGGATTGGTGTGATGATGATGCCACATAAAGGCATCACAGTCGCTCACTTGATTAACAATATCGGAAGAATAAGCATCCACTATCTTATATGCTATTCTGCTTTTTTCACAATACGAAATCCATCGATCGCTAAAACTATCTTTCCGATAATGTATTGCAATTTTCATAACAAATATTTTTATTGATTTTTTTATTATCCAAATAGGCTACACTATATCCTATGGCCATAGTAGCATACATACTATAGTCTGCATACGACATGGAGAATAAAGTACGGAGGAAATTGATGAGAAAAAATAATCCTATTGTAATACCCACAACCTGATCCTTTTTATTTCTCTTCCAGAGATGGTATAAACAAATGAAGTAAATCAAATATAATATCACTCCTAAAATACCTTGGTCGGAGAGAAACTGTAACCAGTCATTATGAGCCCTGAAACCTGTGATGGGAATAGTACTATTGGCACCTTTGCCAATGAGTACACCAACTATTCCCGTATCATCGAAAAAATTGTTTATTATAGGAGTATATACCATTTCTCTGCCATTAAGATCACCTTTGCGCGTCGATTCTAAACGATTTTGAAAATATGTACTACTTTCCAACTGCTTCATTAAAGCGAGACATCCAACGGCAAGTAACACAACCGAAAGCATCACTATTTTCCATTTGTTCTTTAATGAAGCAGTTTTCATTGAATACCAAAGGAAGAAAATCACACTAATACCTGTAATCAAAATAGCTCCTCGTTTTACCGCTATCAGCACATATACAATACAGATGCCCCAAAATAAATATTGCAGCCACTTTCGCTTGAAAGGAAGAGCTAAAAGCGGTAACAATGAAACAAATATATATCCGGTGTTATTAGTAAACTCCTCCTGTGAAGATCCTTTAAGGATAGCAAGTAGAAGGCGTTTCTGATGCATCTGCGTGAATTGAAATATGCTCAACGCGATAAAAAAAGGTATCAAGAATTTTATCTTCTCTAAAGTCAATTGCCCTTTGCGTGTAAATACATAAAAAGCATATATGGGAAGCAGCGATTCAAGCGCCGTCTGAAGATATAAGGATTTATTTTCCAAATTTCCGGAAATGTCTTTCACTGGAGGATCGAACATGATATGAAATATACCGTATATGCTTAATATACAAATAAGCACATTGAGTATCTTCATAAATTTTGGCAGATGATAATATCGATTAGCATAGATGAAATAATATAAAGATATAGCAATTACAACTCCCAACAATAGAGCCGAGTATCTATTTGCCTCGTAAGCTGTAATTGCTACACGACCACAATATGCAAGGATAAAGATGTTGCACATATTAATGTGCTTATTTATACTTATCGTCATACTATTATGGTTTCCTTCAATATTTACAGACGTCCATCAATGATATTTCGATCGAGAGTACACTTTACGTCAAAGAGTACATGTTTTTCCTTTAGAAGAGCAAGTACATCAATGTCCGCAAACTCTTTGTGGGCAACAGCAACAATAGCTGCATTGAATTTCTGATTGGGAAGTTCATTGGTAACCTCTATACCATACTCATGTTTGGCTATAGCCGGATTTGCCCAGGGGTCGTAAATCGTAATGTTAGCATTGTACTCTTTCAATGCACGATAGATATCAATCACCTTAGTATTACGAACATCAGGACAGTTTTCCTTGAATGTAAATCCGAGGATGATTATTTGTGAATCAAGCACCTGAATACCTTTCTTCAGCATATGCTTAACGGTTTCGATAGCTATATACTCACCCATACCGTCGTTCATACGACGACCTGCGAGGATAATTTCAGGATTGTGACCATGACGTTGCGCGCATTGTGCAAGATAATACGGATCTACACCAATGCAGTGACCACCTACAAGCCCCGGTCGGAAAGGGAGGAAATTCCACTTAGTACCTGCTGCTTCGAGAACATCAAGAGTATCGATGCCCATTTTATTAAAAATCTTGGACAGCTCATTGACAAAAGCTATATTAATATCTCGTTGGCTATTCTCAATAACCTTGGCAGCTTCCGCCACCTTCATGGTAGGAGCAAGATGGGTTCCGGCAGTAATTACAGAAGAATAAACCTCATTGATATAGACACCAATCTCGGGGGTGGAACCGGAAGTAACTTTCCTTATGTGTTCTACGGTGTGTAGTTTATCTCCGGGATTGATACGCTCAGGAGAATATCCGGCATAAAAGTCAACGTTCATCTTCATACCGGAAACTTTCTCTACAACAGGGATACACTCGTCCTCTGTTACACCAGGGTAAACGGTAGATTCGTAAACGACAACATCGCCTCTATTGATGACCTTACCAACGGTAGTAGAAGCACCGTATAGGGGTGTGAGGTCGGGATTATTGTTCTCATCTACAGGGGTAGGAACAGCTATAACGTAGAAATTGCAGTCCTTGATGCCCTCTATATTAGCTGTACATTTAAAGCCATGATTATTAATAGAATCTTGAAGTAGTTCATCTGAAACTTCGAGAGTTGCATCATGTCCGTTCATCAAAGCTTCACAACGTTGGGAGTTCATGTCGAAGCCGATGGTAGAATACTTAGTAGAAAATAATCTGGCAAGTGGCAGACCTACATATCCAAGGCCTATCACACAAATTTTAGTTTGCTTCATCGTTTATATTATACTTGAAAAATTATAAGTTTGATTTATACCATTCTATTGCCGCCTCGATTCCTTTCTCAAAGCTCCATTCCGGATCATAGCCTAGAAGTTCTTTGGCTTTATTGATGTCCGCATTAGAATGTTTTATATCTCCCGCACGGTCAGGTCCAAATTCAGGCTCTGTATCCATACCAAGCGCTTTTGTGAGTCCACAGTAAATATCTATTAAGTATTCCCGACCGCCATAAGCGATATTGAACGCTTGTCCGGCCACTTCTGAAGAAGCTAAACACGCTTTAAGATTAGCCTCTATTACATTTTCCACATAGGTAAAATCACGACTTTGTTTGCCATCACCATTTATGTGACATTTTTGCCCGTTGAGAAGTTGTTTGATGAATTTAGGTATAACGGCAGCATAAGCTCCGTCCGGATCTTGCCTACGACCAAACACATTGAAGTAGCGCATACCATACGTGTCAAGCCCATAATGTCGCGTATACTGTTTTGCCCATTCTTCATCACAACGTTTTGTTACGGCATACGGAGAAAGAAGGTTACCTTCCACTCCCTCCTTCTTGGGGAGATTGGGTTCATCACCATAAACGGAACTGGATGATGCGTAAACAAACTTTTTTATCCCTTTTTGACGAGCTGCCTCCAGCATATTCAATGTACCTTGAATATTGTTAAGTGAATAAAATAAAGGCATCTCGATAGAACGTGGAACACTGCCCCATGCGGCTTGATTAAGAACATAGTCCACATCTTCACAAGCCTTCATACAGGTATCAAGGTCTTTAATATCCCCTTTGATAAATTCATAATGGGGATTATCCAAAAACATATCAATATTTTTCTGTTTACCTGTCGACAAGTCATCAAGAGCACGGACTTTGTAACCCATGTTCAGAATAGCTTCACATAAATTGCTGCCAATGAAACCAGCAGCACCGGTCACTAAGAATAGAGAATTCTCGTGGAAATGTAAATGCTTATAAGCCATAATTCTACTATATTTTAATATTTAAGCTCGGGTGTTGTAACCAAGATTTTATCACAAATGAAAATAAGTTGTATACCATTTTTTTCCAGTCAGCTTTTCGTGCTTCACAATAGCTCGATTTATAACGAGATGCGACGTACACCAAAACAGCAAATCGAAAAGAAGCATAAAAGTAGCATTGATATAAAAAGACAATATAAAATTGGATGCTACCAGAAACAAAGACAATAATAACAACGTTATCATAACAGTACGTATCCTCATTCCTGTACGCAACAATTTGTGATGAATATGATTCTTATCCGGCAGAAACGGATTGCGTCCGTCCTTGGCACGTGAATAAAATACACGGACCACATCTAGCAAAGGAATAAGTAATGTAGAGATAGTCACCATATTAAGATTCATCCTGAATGGGTCCCAACCTTCTTGCCGTGTCCAGAAATGGAGAATCAAGAAACTAAGGATATAGCCAAGCGTCAAGCTTCCGGCATCGCCCATAAATAATTTCCTGCCGGACATACTGAATACATTATAATAATAGAAGGTAGCAACTACACCCAATGCGGCAGAAGCCAAAAGAGCATGAGTCAAATGTCCTACAAATGCACAGACAATGATTAATAGCCCTAACGCTATGCAAGTAAGCCCGGAAGCTAAACCATCTATACCATCAATCAAATTAATAGCATTAGTTATATACACAACCAGAAATACAGTTAGCGGCATACCCACATAAGCAGGAATGGCATACAGTCCCAATAATCCTCCTAGATCGTTAATCCAAAGACCCGAAAGAGGAAGAAAGGAAGCGGCTAGAATCTGGACCACAAATTTATAACGATACCCCACTCCCACCAAGTCATCTGTCACACCAATCAGATAAAGTAAAGTAGTGCCAGCAATAAGGAAAAGATAGCGCATGAGTATACAAGACGACCATCCCGATGCAACCGTATCATTCATATAATAACGAATGCCCGTAATCACGCACAATGATATTAATATGACAGGCAAAAAGGCCAATCCACCAAGTCGAGGAACAGGAGTCTTATGCACTTTACGAGAATCGGGTACATCGAACAAACGTTTCTTGTAGGAAATAAATATAATGCGTGGAATGACGATAGTAGCTAATAATACGGAAAGTAAAAATGTACCTCCAATATAAATATACATCATAATTGTTTTACCGTAGTTATAGTTTAATTCTTTTCTCCAATGGGCTCCACATACCCAACCGGCATATCCACACACGCGCAACCAAGCATATTCAACCGGATTGCTATTTTACTTTTGCCATCCATCGTAACCAGTTCACCAACAAGTCCCGTCAACGGTCCCTTGATAACACGTACCTTCTCGCCACGTGCCAACGGAGCACTATTCATGCAAACAGTTTCTTCAGAGTAATCGAGCATAAAACGGAAACGAGCCATTTGCTCATCAGGAATCACAGCAGGATTACTCTCACCTCTCATCACCATATAGCGACTAACTGTAGAAAAGCTTAAAACCTCTCTCCGCTCTTTCGCATTAGCATGCACAAAAACCATCATTGGCAGTAGAACAGATTCCACCTTCTTGAGGCGGTCGCTCCATTGATGAACTTCCTGCTGAACAGGAACAAAACAATCTATTCCCATATTCCCTAAACGCTCGGCAACCTTCTTTTCATGATGCATACGAACCATTGCAACATACCAGCGTTTTGAGTGTGCTACGCCTTCCCCTGTCCCATTGCTAGGCCCAGCATTAATCGATTTCGATTTATTTAAAATCATACTATTTTTACCCCATGTTTTTCCGTTACTTCTTAGGTAACGGAAATATGTGCTTTTAATGAAAATGAATGAAAATGATAGGGAAATCTAGTCTAATGGGGTACAATGAGGTGTTTTCAGCCTATGCGAAGGGGAAAACATACTTAAACATAGGATGCAAAAAAAACAGGTATGAAGAAACGCCTTTTTCATACCTTAGTAGATTTTTGCCCTATATTGCTGCAAAACAGAAAAAAAAGGAAATTTTGCTTGTATGCTAATTATATTTTTGCGTATCTTTGCGTCGATTAATTATCCGTTACCTAAGAAGTAACAGTATCACAAAGTCCCTAATCCCCAACACTTTAGCTATACCACTTTAGAGTATCTTATATCTACTAACGTAAGAATAATTCAGCTTATTTACTTTTGTACGTTCTTCCAGTTCAAATCCCTTTAGATAGATTTGAGTAGTCTTGATTGATTTGTGTCCCAATGATTCGCTGATCATTTCGATAGAAACTCCTCTATACTTAGCCGTAGTGGCCCAAGAATGACGAAGAGTATAAGAGGTGACGGATGAGCGTATATTCAATTCCCGTGATAAGCTTTTCAGTTGGTTATTAAAACGCCTCAAAGCGGACTGATATTCACGGTAGGCAGCTTCTTCATCTCTTTTATAATCTCCACTCAATATGTGGAAGAGATAGTCGGGATAATCCGGGCTGCCGGCATCTTTTTTATTCCAAAGCGAAGAGATGATGCCTTTTGCAGAATCCAGAACCTCTACACTCATTGGGGTTCCTGTCTTGATACGATTATACTTCAGAAGATTCTGCTTTAGATTCGCTTTTTCCAGATGAGCCAAGTCAGCAAATGGCATACCGCAAAACTGAAACATCAAACTGGCAATTGCCTGCGTACGACGAAGTTTCTCCGTCCGAGGCTCTTTACTTAATAAGGTGTGAAGTTCAGGTAGCGGAATTGCTCTCTTCTGACGGGTATCGACTCCGGTAAACACGTCACGAAATAATCCCGGTACATAAGGTGCTGCACCTGAATCAACTCCCCGATTATAAATACACCGCAACATACGCATATACGTCGATATAGTATTAGGTCTTAGATGGGACACCATCAGATAATTACTATACCTCTTCAGGTTTTCACGTGTTATTCTACTGAACGCAATGGACTGCGTTCTGCAAAATTGCGAAAAAGAACGAAGTGCGTTTTTGTAGACATGGGCCGTTGCAAAACGGCCTTCCTTGCGCAAACGATCAATATAATTGTTCGCACAAATAGTAAACAGATTCTTTTCCATAAAAATTACTTCATATTAAGTTCATAATATAATTTGGTTGAATATAGCAAGATATTAAATAACACCGCATACTATTTAATGTTTACTCACTGTTTTAAGTTAAACACCCATATTTTCCATAAAAAAACAAAAGAGTTTCTTCTCAATCTATCAACATCCAATAAAAACAAAACGATGCAAATTTCCGCCCACGTTTGCCCTGTTTACATAAATAAAAACTATCTTTGCGACTAAGAATCCCGAAAGACGAAAGAAATGGAGCAAATAGACAACTTAAAAGAGCTTATCAATCAGGGAGATGTGGATGCAGCCATTGAGCAATTAGACCAACTTCTCCAAGGCAATTCTGTCGGAAAAGATAAAGATATGCTCTTCTATTTACGGGGAAATGCCTACCGAAAAAAAGGAGATTGGAAGCAGGCGCTGGATAATTATCAGCATGCTATCGATCTCAATCCTAACAGTCCCGCCGTTCAGGCACGAACAATGGCAATGGATATCCTGAACTTCTACAATAAAGATATGTTTAATCAATAATCGAACTCAAAGATAACGTAATAAAGATAAAGATTATGGCAAAAATTAAAGGAGCTATCGTAGTCGACACAGAGCGTTGCAAAGGATGCAACCTGTGTGTAGTGGCGTGTCCGCTCGATGTAATTTCCCTCAATAAAGAGGTAAATATGAAAGGCTATAACTATGCCTGGCAAGTGAAAGAAGATACCTGCAACGGATGCAGCTCGTGTGCAACGGTTTGTCCGGACGGATGTATCTCTGTGTATAAAGTAAAAGTAGAATAAAAGAAACGAATATGGCAGAAGAAGTTGTATTAATGAAAGGAAACGAAGCCATCGCCCACGCAGCTATTCGTTGCGGTGCGGATGGATACTTCGGTTATCCTATTACTCCCCAATCGGAAATTTTGGAAACACTCGCCGAGCTGAAACCATGGGAGACAACAGGCATGGTAGTGCTTCAGGCAGAAAGTGAAGTGGCTGCTATCAATATGGTATACGGAGGTGCAGGTAGCGGAAAGATGGTGATGACATCATCGTCGAGCCCCGGTGTGAGTCTGAAACAGGAAGGAATCTCCTACATTGCAGGCGCCGAACTTCCTTGTCTGATTGTGAACGTGATGCGTGGTGGTCCCGGATTGGGAACAATCCAGCCAAGCCAGGCAGACTATTTCCAGACTGTAAAAGGTGGTGGTCATGGTGACTATAGACTGATTGCGCTTGCTCCGGCATCCGTTCAGGAAATGGCCGATTTCGTAGAACTGGGCTTCGAACTTGCATTCAAATACCGCAACCCAGCCATTATCCTTGCCGACGGTGTCATCGGACAGATGATGGAAAAGGTGGTTCTTCCCGCACAAAAGCCTCGCCGCACGGATGCTGAAGTGATTGAACAATGCCCATGGGCTACGACCGGAAAAGCGAAAGGCCGCAAACCGAACATCATAACTTCGCTGGAGTTGAAGCCGGAAGCGATGGAAATCAATAACATCCGTTTCCAAGCTAAATATAAGGAAATAGAAGAGAACGAAGTACGCTTTGAAGAGATAGACTGCGAAGATGCGGAATACCTGATTATTGCATTCGGCTCAATGGCACGCATTGGTCAGAAAGCAATGGAGCTGGCTCGTGAGAAAGGAATCAAAGTAGGTATCCTCCGTCCCATCACTTTGTGGCCGTTCCCCACGAAAGCGATTGTCGCTTATGCCGACAAAGTGAAAGGTATGCTTGTGACTGAACTGAATGCCGGACAAATGATTGAAGATGTCCGCCTTGCTGTGAACGGTAAAGTGAAGGTAGAACATTTCGGACGTCTCGGCGGCATCGTTCCCGACCCGGATGAAATAGTTACTGCTTTGGAAGAAAAAATAATCAAATAACGAAACGATGAATCCCGATAAAATAAGAAACGTACTGAACATCCTGTTCCTGATACTGGCTTTGGCAGCCATTATCACATACTTCGTAGTAGGAAAGGAAGATTTCACGGTGTTTATATATGTATGCGGCGCGGCAATCTTTGTCAAGCTGATGGAGTTTTTTATACGGTTCACCAACAGATAAGGAGAAGAAGTTATGACTAAAGAAGAAATAATCAAACCCGAGAATCTGGTTTATAAGAAACCGACTCTGATGAACGATAATGCCATGCACTACTGCCCGGGTTGCAGTCATGGAGTGGCGCATAAGCTCGTTGCCGAAGTGATAGAGGAAATGGGCATGGAAGATAAAACGGTGGGAATCTCTCCGGTAGGATGTGCGGTTTTCGCCTACAATTATTTGGATATTGACTGGCAGGAAGCTGCTCACGGACGTGCTCCCGCTGTGGCAACCGCCGTGAAACGCCTATGGCCGGACCGTCTTGTTTTCACTTACCAAGGCGACGGTGACTTGGCTTGTATCGGTACTGCCGAAACAATCCATGCCTTGAACCGTGGTGAAAACATCACGATTATCTTTATCAACAATGCTATCTATGGTATGACGGGTGGTCAGATGGCACCTACCACACTGGTGGGAATGAAGAGCTCTACTTGTCCTTACGGACGTGATGTAGAACTTCACGGCTATCCGCTGAAGATTACCGAAATTGCCGCCCAACTGGAAGGAACAGCTTACGTAACCCGCCAGTCCGTGCAATCTGTGCCTGCTATCCGCAAAGCAAAGAAAGCAATTCGCAAGGCATTCGAGAACTCAATGAACGGTAAGGGCTCTAATTTGGTGGAAATCGTATCGACCTGTAGCTCCGGCTGGAAGATGACCCCTGAAAAGGCGAACAAGTGGATGGAAGAAAATATGTTCCCATTCTACCCATTGGGTGATTTGAAAGATAAATAATGAACCAATATGCCAATGTGCTAATATGCCAATGAAGACAGGGAATATTGTTTTAGATAAAAGTTTCGCATTTGCGTTATCCATTATTGCTTTTTGTGAATTACTGGAACAAAGCAAGAAATTTGTTATATCCCATCAACTACTAAAAAGTGGAACATCCATTGGTGCCAATATAAATGAAGCACAAGGAAGTGAAAGTCGTGCAGACTTTATTCATAAATTGAAAATTGCTGCAAAAGAAGCTGAAGAAACAAAATATTGGTTACTTCTTTGCCAAGAAGCAGACAATTATCCATTTAACAACAAATTATTGGACGACCTTCGTGATATATTGAGATTATTAACTAGCATTATTAATTCTGCCAAAAAGCAAATGTGACCTATCATTGGCACATTAGCAAATTGGCACATTAGCAAATTTTTAAAATGAAAGAAGAAATAATTATAGCAGGATTCGGCGGACAAGGCGTATTGTCTATGGGCAAGATTCTGGCTTATTCCGGATTGATGGAAGGCAAAGAAGTGAGCTGGATGCCTGCATACGGTCCCGAACAACGTGGTGGAACAGCCAATGTGACGGTTATCGTAAGCGACGACAAGATATCCTCGCCGATTCTAAGTAAATATGATGCAGCCATCATCTTGAACCAACCTTCACTCGAAAAGTTTGAAAGCAAGGTGAAACCGGGCGGCATCCTGATTTACGACGGATACGGAATTATCAACCCTCCTACCCGTAAAGATATCAAGGTATACCGCATCGATGCGATGGACGCTGCCAACGAAATGAACAATGCCAAAGCATTTAACATGATTGTACTTGGCGGTTTATTGAAACTTAGCCCCATCGTAACTTTGGAAAGCGTCATCAAAGGATTGAGAAAGACACTCCCGGAACGCCACCACCATTTGATTCCGATGAATGAGGAAGCCATCAAGAAAGGCATGGAACTCATCCGTGAGGTATAATGAATGAATAACATTGGATGGATAATTGATATTTATTAGCAACGTAAAATACGGATGCAACATAATTTTCAATTATCCATTATCAATTAATCAATTAAAGTAAGTATCTTTGCCTCCAATTATGAGACGAATCTTACTTATTAATATACTACTATTCGTTATTGGCTTGACTGCCCTTCATGCGCAGTTCAACCCGGATCGCCAGCTAATTGACGAAGACGGACGCGACCAATACGGTAACCAGGTGGACCCGGCCATGATTCCGGACAGACTGGACAGTGCAAACGTGGAAGTGAAGGGACTACCTCCTACTTTATATATGTGGCGCATCAAGAACCAGCTAGGCGACCGGACCATGATTCCGGCCGATACCGCTTTCCACTATTTCCAGAATACAAACCTCACTGAAGGAATCTACGGGCACTACAACTACCTCGCCAATATGGGTTCTCCCCGTCAGTCGCGCGTCTTCTTCGACCGCCGTTATCCGGAGCCTACCATTTTCATGGAGCCTTTCTCCAGTTTCTTCGTCCGTCCCACGGAATTTAACTTCACGAATAGTAATGTTCCCTTTACCAACCTGACGTATCATAAAGCAGGCAACAAGGTGAACGGGGAAGAACGTTTCAAATCTTACTTCTCCGTAAACGTGAATAAGAAGTTAGCTTTCGGTTTCAACATCGACTATCTATATGGACGCGGATACTATAACAGCCAGAATACAGCCTACTTCAACGCGGCACTTTTCGGCAGTTATATCGGCGACCGCTATCAAGTGCAGGGCATCTACAGCAACAACTACCTCAAGACGAATGAAAACGGAGGTATCACCGACGACCGCTATATCACCGCTCCCGAAGAGATGGCAGAAGGCAGGAGGGAATATGAATCAACCAATATCCCCACTGTATTGAATGCAAGTACGAACCGTAATCATGACTTTTATATATTCCTGACCCAACGTTACAACTTGGGGTTCAAACGTGAGATAGAGAAAGCTGAAAATGATACGACACCTGCCAAACAGGAATTTGTGCCGGTGACGAGCTTTATCCACACCATTCAAGTGGAACGGGCACGACATGGTTTCCATTCCGATGACAATGTTGAGGGGTATTATCAGAATACATATATCGACTCCGAGAATCCGGCAGTAAGAGACAGTACTACCTATGTTGGAATTAAAAACACAATTGGTATTTCTCTGCTCGAAGGTTTCAATAAATACGCCAAAGCCGGATTGACAGCCTTCGCTTCCTATAAGATAAGCAAATATTCACTGATGAATCTGGAAGGACTACGTGCCGATAAATATGATGAAAATGAACTTTTTGTGGGTGGAGAATTATCCAAACGCGAAGGAAATGTGCTCCATTATCATGCCATCGGCGAAGTGGGACTTGTGGGAACTGCTATCGGGCAGTTCAACGTGAAGGGAGACATCGACCTGAACTTCCCTTTATGGAAAGATACCGTCAGCCTTATCGCACGTGGCGAAGTCAGCAATCAGCTTGCACCGTTCTATATGCGCCATTACCACTCCAAGCATTTCTGGTGGGACAATGATATGGATAAGGAATTTCGCACCCGCATCGAAGGCGAATTGAGCATCGCCCGTTGGAGAACACGCTTAAGGGCGGGAGTTGAAAACATCAAGAATTACACATACTTCAACCAACAAGCGACACCCGAACAGAAGAGCGGAAGTCTACAAGTACTGTCCGCCAGTCTCAATCAGGACTTCAAGTTAGGCATTTTCCACTTAGACAATGAAGTGACTTGGCAGAAATCCAGCGATCAGGCAGTGCTTCCTTTGCCGGATCTCTCGCTGTATCATAACTTTTATATGAGTTTTAAACTGGCGAAGAAAATATTGAGTGTGGAGCTAGGTGCTGATGTGAGATACTTCACCAAATACAATGCTCCAGCTTATATGCCTGCCATCCAGAATTTCCACTTGCAACCTACCGACAACCAAGTGAAGATAGGCGGTTATCCGATTGTGAATGTGTATGCCAACCTGCATCTGAAACGTACACGTTTCTACGTAATGATGTATCACGTGAATCAAGGTATGAGTAGACCCGATTACTTCCTGTCTCCCCACTACCCCATCAACCCGCGTGTGCTGAAATTCGGACTTTCATGGAACTTCTATGATTAATTAAACCTTCACGGCTTATGGAGTCACGCCCCAAATTGAGAGTGTTCAGATATTTAGTGCCTGTAGTCGTAGTACTGGCACTTATCATCTCCTTGCGCAACTGCGGCAGGCAGGAAAAGCTGCCGGGACATCCGCGCGATTATGCAGCAATAACCAAAGAAGACACGTTGCGTGTAGCGACCGAATACAATTCAATCAGTTTCTTTGTAGACGGCGATACCATCTCCGGTTTTCATTACGAACTGATAGAGGCATTTGCCCGCGATATGGGATTGAAGATAAAGATTTATCCGCTTATGAGCTTCGAGGATCGACTCAAAGGATTGAGCGAAGGACTCTATGATGTGATTGCCTACGGAATACTCGCCACGAGTGAACTGAAAGACTCCCTGCTTCTCACCTCGCCTATCGTACTCAACAAACAAGTGTTGGTGCAGCGAAAAGAGAACGGCGAAAACGATTCGCTCTATATCCGTAACCAACTCGATTTAGCCCGACGGACACTGCACGTGGTAAAAGGTTCGCCCTCTATCCTGCGCATCCAGAATCTAGGAAATGAAATAGGCGATACTATATATATAAAAGAGGTGGAGAAGTATGGCGACGAGCAGTTGATAGCCATGGTAGCTCACGAAGATATTGACTATGCCGTGTGCGACGAAAGCATTGCGGAGGCTGCGGCAGACTCGTTACCACAGATAGATATCAATACAGCCATCAGTTTCACACAGTTCTATTCGTGGGCAGTCAGCAGGCAATCTCCCGTTTTGCTCGACAGCTTGAATACATGGTTGAATCGGTTTCAGGAAAAGAAGGAATATCGGCAGATTTATAAGAAATACTACGATAAAAATAATCGTCCAAAGACTTGACATTCCCTTTTGGATGTCGTATCTTTACGGAGTAAATGATTAAGTAGTTTCAGTTAAACTACACGCAAAGGAGGGAACCGCAATTCCCTCCTTTCTTTTTTCCCCACTGCCCGGTTATACTTCTTACCCAAGGCTTTATGTCCTTTCTCCCCAAGGGTTATCTCCTTTCAGCCCACATCTTACCCTCGTTCGCCTTGCTTCTTAGGGGAAATAGAGCGTGCGTTTGTACAAAACGAAGCGTCTGTTGCTGCCAATTGCACCTTCTGTTTAGTCAATACGGAGCGTGTGTTTTCAAATACTGCTATATGAAGTTAATAATCAATAAAGTTGCTCTTGACAAAAAATAGCTTTATCTTTGGACGTTGTTAAACAGACACAATAGGTAATACAGATTATGAGTGAAAAGATTATTAAATGGGGATTCATCGGATGCGGTGAAGTAACTAAGACAAAGAGCGGTCCTGCTTTTCAAAAAGTAGACCATTCTGAGGTAGTAGCTGTGATGAGTCGCGACGGTGCAAAGGCGAAAGCCTATGCCAAAGAAAGAGGAATAAAGAAATGGTATGACGATGCACAGGAGCTGATAGACGACCCGGATGTAAATGCTGTTTATATAGCCACTCCTCCTTCCTCGCACGCCACTTACGCCATCATGGCTATGAAAGCGGGGAAACCTGCCTACATAGAAAAACCGATGGCGGTCACCTACGAAGAATGTACCCGCATCAATCGTATATCCACCGAAACGGGAGTGCCTTGTTTTGTAGCATACTATCGCCGCTACCTTCCTTATTTTCAGAAAGTCAAAGAGTTGGTAGAAAACGGAACCATCGGTAATGTTATCAACGTGCAGATTCGATTCGCACAGCCCCCCCGCGACTTGGATTACAATCGCGAGAATCTCCCTTGGCGCGTGCAGGCTGATATTGCCGGAGGTGGTTACTTCTACGACCTTGCCCCGCACCAGATAGATTTATTGCAGGATATGTTCGGATGCATTCTCGAAGCCAGCGGTTTTAAGAGCAATCGCGGAGGACTCTATCCTGCCGAAGATACACTGAGCGCTTGCTTCCAGTTCGACAATGGATTAGTGGGAAGCGGTTCGTGGTGCTTCGTCGCCCACGAGTCAGCCCGCGAAGACCGCATAGAGATTATCGGTGACAAGGGAATGATTTGTTTCTCCGTGTTCACCTATGAGCCCATCGGACTGCACACCGAAAATGGACGGGAGGAAATTTGTATCGGTAATCCCGAACACGTGCAGCAACCCCTCATTCAGGCGGTGGTAGACCACCTGTTGGGAAAATCCATCTGCTCCTGCGACGGCGAAAGTGCAACGTTGACCAACTGGGTGATGGATAAGATTCTCGGTAAACTCTAATAGAAAACGATAACTAAATAACGATATTTATGAATGCCATGACGAAAGAGGAACTAATGAGAAAAGCGATTGAGCTTTCAAAGGAGAATATTGAGAATGGTGGTGGTCCTTTTGGTGCGGTAATCGCTACCAAAGACGGTGAAATAGTTGCTACCGGAGTGAACCGCGTTACTGCCTCTTGTGATCCTACCGCCCATGCCGAAGTGAGCGCTATACGTGCCGCTGCCGCCAAACTGGGCACGTTCGATCTCAGCGGCTACGAAATATATACTTCCTGCGAACCTTGCCCCATGTGCTTGGGGGCCATTTACTGGGCGCGACTGGATAAGATGTATTATGGTAATAACAAGACTGACGCCAAAGATATCGGCTTCGATGATTCTTTTATATATGACGAACTGGAACTGAAGCCCGAGGACAGGAAACTGCCTTCTGAAATCCTATTGCACAATGAAGCAATCAAGGCTTTTGAGGCATGGACGGCTAAGGAAGATAAGATTGAATATTGAGAACTGATAGTTGGATACTCCTTAAATAAAAATCCCTGGAACGACTGTAGACACTCAGCATTCCAGGGATTTTTCACACACAAAAGTTATTATTTAAATTGAAAACTGTCTTTGGTTAGTTTAGAAACGCATTCCCAATGTCAGTAGTACTTGGCTACGGGTGTTGGTCACTTTGGTAGCATTAGGCACAACGATGGTTTCAAACTGTGCACCTACTTCATTATAGAATGGATAGAAGTCTTCCTTGTAAGTATGCAGCTGATAAGCCAAATCCGCATAGAATACAGAACCTTTATATCCTAATCCTACAGTATAATTGTTAGTTGCTTTCAGATTGGAGAACTCTGTGCTTGTACTGATACTGTTCATGGCAATTCTCTTGAATGTATCGTCATACATAGCTGCTGTCACGTAGTTGTAACCTAGACGGAAAGAGAACTCTGGTGCAAGTTTAAATTCTGCTCCTACACGTAGTGTATGTACTCCTTTCAATCCGGTTTTAATCTGTGATGTTTCATCTTCCATCTGCAAGCCATCGTCATATTTCAACTTAGCCGAAGAGTAGTCACTATACTCATATTCTGCTCCCAAAGCAACAGAACGACCGATGGTATATCCTAAACTAAGGTTGTATTTCCAAGGAGTCACTAAATGATATTTCGTTTTTGATTCACCGGGAAATTCCATCGTATCATATTCAAACAATTCTTCTTTATTATCAATAGTACCGTCACTATTCATATCTATATCAGAAAGCATGAGAGCAGAAGCACGGTCTTCCAGATTATACCAAGTAGGTGTATGGATTGCAGCACCGATGCGGAATGAAGAAGATTCAAACGGACGCACAATTAGTCCAAGCTTAAAGTCAACTCCGGTTCCACTTGTGTCAAACCAGTTCTCCAAAGAATAGGTAGAAACTTCTCCCGGATAGCTTTCTCTGTACATAGAGTATCTTGAATAATCTACACTGTAAGCTCCTACTGTGGCTCCCAAATAGATTCTGTCGTAGAAGTTGAACGCAACGTTGAAGTCGTAGGAATGTATGCCACCTTTTTCTTTAGAAGAATAGTCGCCCAACACAGGCAAAAAGTCTTTTTTACCTTCACTATCCATTACATAGCCTACATTACTAGCATACCAATTACCATCAGGTTTATCTAGGCCAATTACTCTGGTTCTAAGAGCCATAGCTCCCAGCCACGGAGCTGCATCAGGTCCTCCATCGGTAAAAGCAGCATTAGACTCCAAATAATCAACATTAAGACCTTTTGATAAAGTAGCAAATAAATCGCTCTGACTCATTGCCGTTCCAAACTGATCTTTTACTAATCCATTCATCACCATGTTTTTATCAAAGGACTTCACCTTGCGATAATTAAAACCGAAGTTCACGAACCTCAGCGGTGTTTCATTACCAATACGACTTGATATTACAAATCCCACATTATCGAATGAACCTTGAAACTTATCAAGTTTGTTTTTATCGCCATTCATGTTAGACTTCATGCCTATATTGCTGAAGCCGAACGTAGTCATCACGTCACTACTTCTATAAATGCCGATACCTGCCGGATTCGTACCCATAGTCGAGATATCTCCTCCTAATGCTCCCATAGCACCTCCCATACCAACAAACCGAGCGGTTCCATTCAGGTCGCTTCCCATAAACCGGGCAGCATCATATAAATTCTGTGCACTTACGATAGTAGTACCAAACAAAGTACACAGTATCCCAATTACAATTCTTATATTCTTCATACATATATCTTTTTAATACAACCAACCCTATTATCTTCTCCTGCTGCTTCCACCAGACGAACCGGAGGAACGGGAACTACTTCCGCCACCTGAATAACCACTCGACCGAGAGGATGATGAAGATGAACGGCTCGGAGAATAACTGGAACCGGAGGATGAACGACTCGGGGTATAAGTAGAACTTGAAGATGAACGGCGACTACTACTTGACGGCGTATAGCTGCGTGTAGTTGTTGACGAATTTCCACGATTATATGTTGGCGAAGAAGTTCGCGTCCTGCTTGATGAATCATAAGTCCGGCGGGAAGAAGAACTTGAACGATTGCTATCGTATGTCGTATTGCTGCGAGTACTGCTCGGACGAGTATAAGTGCCCCGGCGAGTAGAACTTGCTCCTGAACTGGTTCCTACCCTTGAATCCGAAGTACGAGTACCTACTGTTCTTCTTGAAGAATTATACGTTCCTGTTGTCCCACGACGTGCAGACTGACTGGAACTTCCCGTATTCGTACGACGCGTTCCTACAGTTGTGCCGATTCTTCTATCTCCGCTAGTTGAGTAAGAAGAGCGACGGGCACTTCCTCCGCTATTGCCGAAATTAGAACGACGGTTATTATAATAGGTGTTGCGAGCCCAATGGTTTCCACCGCCGCCCCAGCCCCAGCTAGGACTACCCCAGTGGTGATGATGTCCCCAGTAGCCACCGCCGCCATAGAAGCCACCCCAGTAGCCGCCATACCAGCCGCCCCAATAACCCGGAGAGTATCCCCAGCTATAATAAGGACGATTCCATCCCCAGCCATAGTTCCATCCCCAGCTATAAGGGCTATAACGCCAATTCCACCAGAGCGGGTTACTGAATGTAGGGAATGCATATGCATACAGGCCATCAGTGTATACATTCCAATCCCAAGAATTAGGACCGTAGACTACGTCCCAATACAGCGGACTGCTGATACTGATAGCGAATCTCGGATTGCGGAAACGGATAATGCGTTCGGCATATTCGTAGTCCTCTTGCGTACCGTCAAATTCACCGGTCACCCATTCTCCATCCAAATCGGGTTGAGACTTCTCCTTAATATATAAGGTATCATTATCCATTACGAACTCATTTTCACGTGCATCATAACGGCGGTTATATTCATCCACATCCCGTGTTCTTCCTTTGCGGTCCTGAACCACAACTGTAGTACCCGGTGAAGTATAGATGTTTGTCGTCACCTGTTTCTTCGGTTCCTTCTTCACGGGAGTTTCTTTCTTCTCCTGCTTGTCTTTGGAAGGTACGAAGTAAAGGTCGTCATCAACGCTTTGTGCCATCAAGCCTATCGGGAGGCACAGGGCAAATAGCAAGAAATAAACAATCTTTTTCATATCATCTCGGTTTATATAATTACTTAAACTTATTCACGTTACAAAGATAACGAAGAGATTTGCTGTTCGGGGGAGATTTTCCCCATAGGATAATAGGGAAATCCCTAAAAGTAGCGTTAAGTAGCAGACAAGCATCGATAGATTATTTAAATAATCTGCTTGCCAAATAAAACCAACGGATTTTTATACCTTTGCATCCTCTAAACAGATAATCAGTAACAAATGAAATATTTAGAAGTAACCTTTACAGTGACGCCCAAGGATGAGATAGTGACTGACGTGCTATCCGCTCTGGCAGGAGAAATAGGATTCGAAAGTTTTGTGGAATGCGAGCAAGGTTTGCAAGCTTATGTGCAACAAGCGCTATTCGACGAGAATGCTTTGAAAGAGATGCTGGCAGAATTTCCATTGTCGGAGACACACATAGAGTATGCAATAGAAGAAGCAGAAGACAAGGACTGGAACGAGGAATGGGAAAAGAACTTCTTCCAACCGATTATCATTGGCGACCGATGCGTTATTCACAGCACTTTCCATCAGGATGTACCGAAAGCGGAATACGACATTGTCATCAACCCGCAAATGGCATTCGGCACAGGACACCACGAAACCACCAGCCTTATCATCGAAGAATTACTGGACTGCGAACTGAAAGACAAATCATTGCTGGACATGGGCTGCGGCACTTCCATTCTTGCCATCCTCGCACGTATGCGCGGAGCACGCCCCTGCACTGCCATCGACATTGACGAATGGTGCGTACGAAACTCAATCGAAAACATTGAACTGAATCATGTAGATGAAATTTCCGTTTCACAGGGAGATGCCTCTTCCCTTGCCGGAAAAGGTCCTTTCGATGTGATTATCGCCAATATCAACCGCAATATTCTGCTGAATGACATGAAGCAATACATTGCCTGTATGCATCCGGGGTCCGAACTTTATATGAGCGGATTCTATGTGGAAGATATTGCAATCATTCGCGAGGAAGCCGAGAAGAACGGACTGACCTTCGTACATTATAAGGAGAAGAATCGTTGGGCAGAAGTGAAGTTCATTTTATAAAATGGACTTCACGATATAAGAGTTAAGGGAAGGGTATCGGTTATTTTATCGTTAGTTTCTTTAGCTCTTCCAACGTACCATTGAATACATTCAAGTCTACATCTTCCTTGATGCCGGGCACACTCCCGGCATCAGTATGTTGCCAGAAGTCCCATTTACCCCGATACCTTACCGAATCAACATAATAGTGCGCTATCCAATAAGGATAGGTATTAAAAATAGAATCGTCCAGAAAGCGGGTTTTAAATTTATAAGAGGTATAAAGGATAGGTTTCACTCCATAGTGAGCCTCCACACGGTCCAGCCACCGCTTGATGTCCTGTTGCAAATCTTTCTTTTCTTTGCGTCCGGTGAGTTCCACATCAAGAACTGGAGGCAAGTCACCGGAATCCAATTTCACTGTACGGATAAAGAAATCGGCCTGTTTCAGTGCGTCCGTACTTGGAACATAAAAATGATAAGCACCGCGGATAAACCCATGAGTACGGGCATTGGCAAAGTTAGCCGTAAATGTGCTGTCACCATGATCTCCACCTTCCGTTGCTTTCATAAAGACAAAGTGCAAAGGAGTAGCCGCTTGTTGATGCTGCATAAGCCTGCCCCAATCGATGCTGCCTTGGTAATGAGAAATATCAATGCCATGAATATCATATCCGACGGGGATACAAACTCCGTAGTCCTTACGGCCATGACAAGGTTTCCACCGATAAGCATAAGGGCGGATAAAGAAATAATAAAAGATAAGAGAGAAACAACCGACAATAATCACCGCCAAAGTATTGCGAAGCCAAACAGGCATTGAATGGGCCTGCTTCGCCTGCACCTTTTTCGGGGTACGGGGGGATTTGGAAGAAGATGATGTTCCTTTTTTCTTTGTAGCGGAAACTGTTCTTTTCTTCTGTACAGCGGAAATCGGATTGTTGCGTGATGGCATTAATTTAAACGATAGTTATTAAAGATGTTTAGCAAAGCTATATGGTATATTTTAGACGCGGATTACGCGGATGACACGGATTCCAAAAAATCCGCGTTTATCTGCGTCATCCGCGTCAAAATACTCCTTCACAGTTACTGTTACTTATCACAGTTTACCGGAAGTACACTTATTTAGCTTGTTCCAACTGCAAAGTCTTAGTTGCCTGGTCGCAAACTTCTGTAGGACCAAAGTACTGAATCGGACCCGGATATACATAATCCGTTTCAACAGCCCAACGGTCGCGTTGTGCAGCAAATGTCTTAAATGGAGCACCATCCAGTTTCACCAATGCTTTCTGGATTACCGGTTTCATTTCACCGTGGCGACGTTCCATGTTCATCATCATTGTGATAGGCACACCACCTGCAATCCATTCGGCAGCAGGAGCAGTTGTGTTGCGTACAGAAGACATATAACCAGTCTTACCGTTGGCAATCAACATAGATGCAGTGTATCCCAAAGAGTAGCAGTAGTCAGCATCGAAGTTTGACGGAGCAGCGCAACGTCCTTCGTAACCGAAGAAGTGGTGCTGTGCAGCAAACTTACCTACATACTTACCTTCTTCCTTCCAAGCAGCCAACTTAGTAGCCACCATTTCCGACAACAGCTTTTCTGTTTCAATCAGTGATACCTGTACGTTTCCGTGCGGGTCACGATCCAGCGTCAACTGACGGGCAACACCTTCCGGCAGGCTTGCATAGATAGCAGAGTTTTCCGGAGAAAGTTTGCGGATGATATAGTCGCGTTGGTGAGACTTCTTAATCTGAGAGAACTCTTCGGCGTTTGCAGCTAGGAAGTCGTTCAATTCAGCAATCAGACGTTTCATGGCAGGGATAAATTCTACCAAACCTTCGGGAATCAATACTGTACCGAAGTTGTTTCCCTGTGCAGCACGTTCTGCCACCACTTTGGCAACGTATGTCACTACATCGTCCAAAGACATATCTTTTGTTTCCACTTCTTCAGAAACAATACATACGTTAGGCTGTACCTGCAAAGCACATTCCAGTGCGATGTGAGAAGCCGAACGACCCATCAATTTGATGAAGTGCCAGTATTTGCGAGCAGAGTTACAGTCACGTTGGATGTTACCGATTACTTCGGCATACGTCTTACAAGCAGTGTCGAAACCGAATGATGTTTCAATCATATCGTTCTTCAAGTCACCGTCGATAGTCTTCGGGCAACCGATTACCTGTACACCGTAATTCTTAGCAGCATAATATTCAGCCAATACACAAGCGTTTGTGTTAGAGTCGTCACCACCGATGATAACCAGCGCTTTGATGCCCAGTTCCTTGATGATTTCGAGTCCTTGTTCGAACTGGCTTTCAGCTTCCAGCTTCGTACGTCCCGAACCGATGATATCGAAACCACCTGTGTTACGGTATTCGTCGATGATATCGGCAGTCAGTTCCATATAGTTATGGTCTACCAAGCCGCCGGGGCCCAAGATGAAACCATACAGTTTGTTTTCGGGATTCAGTTTCTTGATACCGTCGAACAAACCAGAAATTACATTGTGTCCGCCCGGAGCCTGTCCGCCGGAAAGGATTACGCCTACATTCATGGCAGGAAGAGCCACAGCTTCACCGGCTTCGAATGTAATTAACGGCATACCATACGTGTTAGGGAATAATGCTTTGATAGCTTCCTGATCGGCCACGGATTGAGTAGCAGCTCCTGCTACAGCTTTAACAGCTCCTGATGCCAATGCTTTCGGAAGTTTGGGCTGATAGGCAGCCCTTGCGATTTGCAATGCACTTTTAGTCATTTTCTTTATTTTTATTTAAAGGTGTTAGTAAGTTTCTTGCTAAACTTGAAAAGCGTTGCAAATTTCGCATTTTTTTCCGAATTATGAAAGTAGTGAGTAGACTTTCTTATTTATAATTTTTCCGCATAGCATATTCATCCTGCTTCTCCCCTTGGAATAAAGTTTCCATCTTGCTCCCTCAATCTCCAACCAAATCAGTATGGAATAGGTTGTTTTTTCTTTGGGAGGTTTAAAATAAACATTGAGAGGTTTGAATCCAAACACTGCAATGATTTCTACAAAGATGCTACACCTTTTTTGAGTGAATAGGATGATCTTATTACAACTTAGTCATCGTCATATTTCCCCATAACTACTTATTATACAAAGCAATACAATGAAGGTTCTTTTTGTTTACATCACATTTTCTCTCATAAACAATAATAGGATTTATCTTTCTTTATATCTGATATTATCTATCGGAATCAGCAGCCAATATGCTTACTTTCTCATATAAAACAGACACAATCATTGTAACTGGCTGACTAAATGGAAGATATATAAAAATATGATTTACTGACGAGTCCCTTTTTATTCATAACTGTACGTAAATGATTATACTCAGCTATCAATGCTTGTTACCACAGTTATCAATGCTTGTTATCACAGTTAACAATGCTTGTTATGCAGTGTAACAATGCTTGTTATTATACTCATTTTATCCTTGTCGGAAAGTACTAATGGCTGTTTTATCAACCATTTCAAAGCTATTCTTACTATTGATTATTTCCCGGGTTCACCCTTTCACCTTTTTCTTGAAACACTGATGAATAAGGAGATACAGGGTGAAGGCCTTCCTGTTTTTACGCTTGTTTTCGAGGTTCACCTCTTTCACTGCCTTTCATTCAAATAATCAGGCTAAAAGACGATTGCTTTAATAAACTGATTGATAGGAATATAGATGCTGAATGCTGGACATATAGATGCTGTGTGCTGGATATATAGATCCAGCAAAACAAGTGTTAATGCCTATCAACTGCCTAGGGTGAAAGCGGTGAAACCGTTACTTATACCTTAAAAGCACATTCCCATTCACCCGTAATCGCCTTATTCATAGGTGTTTCAAGAGAAAGGTGAAGGATGTGAATTTCAGTTAAACAAGGATGAAGAGTAGAATAAGTAATGAGAGGTTTTATCACTTGTATATCAAGTATATGTTTGTTAAATCTCTTATTCACTAAGAATCGAAACCTACATTCTTTTTTTATCATATTCATGATTAAAATATATCCAATATATGATACTATTTGCTATATTTGTATCATCATTAATCAATATACTGTAAACTCATATTTTTAATTAATAGTTGTGTGACCTTAGTATCAGAACTACAATAAAGATGATTTTTGGAACTAAAAAAACAACCATGAAAGAAAAAAACACATTCATCTGTATTTGTGTATTTATACTGCTTTCCATATGTCCAAATGCGAACTCGCAAAACTGTGAGGTCTTGAATCAATATGTTGATAGTATTTATACAAAAGAAGAGATACATACATTGGAAAAACAAATTTGTTTTTTGCGGAAAAAAGATGCGTGAATTAAATATCAAGCGTTTGTTTAAAATACTTCAAAGGGGTTATTAAAAAAATGATGATGAGTTTAGATTATTGTCATCGCGAGATAATGAAATCTATGCAGATGACAGTAAGAAAAAAGAAGTTGAAAACTTGAATAAATTGATGGAGGATTACGAAAGAAGAAAAGTTGATAAAATGCTAAAGAATCGTAAATAGAAAATTCGAAAATTCCGTTGATAACATCTTAATAATCAGAGTAAGATTTAAAAACAAGCTCGAACAAAAAGGGAAATTGACCGATATCCTGCGTGAATATTCTTACCAATTAATGATTCACAAATCAATTGCTAAAAGACTTTATCAATTATGAGATTTTGATTATTGAATGAACTTTCCATTTAGACTTTGCATTATTTTGGATAGTTGGATAGAAAGATGTATCTTTGTTATATAAAAAATGGAGGTAAATATGGATGATACTTTAAATTTCCCGAATGCAAACAGTTACTGGAATGTGTTGAAGGACTTGAGTAATGAAGCTAAATTAGAACTAATTGCCCGATTGAGCAACTCTTTACTTCACAAAGAAGAAGTGAAAACAACTTCAGCTAGTGATTTCTATGGAGTGTGGAAAGACAGTGACTATAATGATAATTTGGAGGAGGAAATCAGAACATCTCGCAAATTCAAAAATGATATAGAAGCTTTCTAAAATGGCGAAGAAATTCTTGCTTGATACAAACATATGTATCCATCTTCTACGTGGGAAATATAACGTGGATAAAATGATAGATAGCGTAGGGCTAGAAGACTGCTATATATCCGAGATAACTGTTGCTGAATTGAAATATGGCGCTGAACTAGGGCGAAAGAAAGGGTTAAAAGATCGCCAAATGAACTTAGATAAATTCATTGCTTCTATTCATGTTTTACCTATAACTGGAGCACTTGATTTATTTGCAACCGAGAAAGTCAGATTGCGTTTGGCTGGAACGCCTGCCGAGGATAATTTCGATTTACTCATAGGATGTTCTGCTATATCTCACGGCATGATTATGGTTACAGAGAATCTAAAGGATTTTAAGAACTTGTCTAATATCCAACTTGAGAATTGGATAGAAAGATGATAAACTGAAGATGCCTTTTAGTCATTAATTGATACATCTATATGAGAATATAAAGACACCCCTATACACCTACTCTATTACATCCCACCC
>NZ_URFY01000016.1 GCF_900547205.1 uncultured Bacteroides sp. | reverse complement strand
GCTGCGCTGTGTGCCGCACGGTAATTGGCATATTGGCACATTAGCACATTGATTCATTTCCGTATAGTTATGAATGCCGATTTACTATGAATGAAGAAGCTCATTTCGATAATTCGCGTTAATAATTGCCTGAAACTGCTATCTGATAATCAGTTTTGTTGTATCTTTGCGACCTAACTCATTTTATCATTCATAATGAAGGAATTTCTACAACTAATGCGACGTTTTGTGTCGCCCTACAGAAAGTTTATCGGCTGGGCGGTGATTCTCAATATATTGTCTGCTGTATTCAATGTATTTTCGTTTACTTTATTAATTCCCATACTCAATATTCTATTTAAGACAGAGGGTAGCGATAAAGTTTATGCATTTATGGAATGGGGAAGTGGGGATATTAAAGACGTGGCAATAAATAATTTCTATTATTATATATCACAAACTATTCAGTCGTATGGTCCATCAATGACTTTATTGTTTTTGGGGCTGTTCTTGGCATTTATGACTCTATTAAAGACTTCATGTTATTTTGCTTCTTCAGCTATAATGATTCCATTGCGTACGGGAGTTGTACGTGATATACGCGTAAAAGTATATACGAAAGTTATGCATCTGCCGTTAGGTTTCTTCTCGGAAGAGCGTAAAGGGGATATTATAGCTCGCATGAGTGGTGATATAAATGAAGTAGAGAACTCCGTGACTAGCTCTTTGGATATGCTAATGAAGAATCCAATTTTAATTCTTTTCTATTTTGCTACCTTATTGGTGACTAGCTGGCAATTGACCTTGTTTACTATGCTTGTATTACCCGGCATGGGGTGGCTAATGGGAAAAGTTGGCAAACGCTTGAAAAGAGATTCACGTGAAGCACAGGAAAGATGGAGTGATACAATGTCGCAATTGGAAGAAACCTTGGGAGGGCTACGCATTATAAAAGCATTTATTGCCGAGAATAAAATGATTGCACGTTTTGTGAGTTGTAGCAATGAACTTCGTGATGCAACCAATAAAGTTGCGATACGTCAGGCTTTAGCACATCCTATGAGCGAATTTTTAGGAACACTTCTTATCGTGATTGTATTATGGTTTGGTGGTGCTTTAATTTTAGGTGATAGCTCGTCAATTAATGCTTCTACATTTATATTCTACATGGTTATTTTGTATAGTATAATCAACCCATTAAAGGATTTTGCGAAAGCAGGATACAACATCCCTAAGGGATTGGCTTCTATGGAACGTGTAGACAAGATTTTAAAAGCTGAGAATAAAATTAAGGAAATTGCAAATCCGAAGTCGCTGAACGGACTGAATGAAAAAATAGAATTTAAAGATATCAGTTTCAGCTATGACGGCAAGCGTGAAGTGCTGAAACACGTCAATCTGACTGTTCCCAAAGGACAGACAATTGCGCTGGTGGGACAGTCGGGCTCGGGAAAATCGACGCTGGTAGACTTGTTGCCACGCTATCACGATGTGCAGGAAGGAGATATCACAATCGATGGAACGAGTATCCGCGATGTGCGTATTGCCGATTTGCGTACGCTGATTGGTAATGTGAATCAGGAAGCAATTCTCTTCAACGATTCGTTCTTCAATAATATAGCCTTCGGAGTGGAAAACGCTACTATGGAGCAGGTGATAGAAGCCGCTAAGATTGCCAATGCACACGACTTCATCATGGAGAAGCCCGACGGATACAATACGAATATCGGCGACCGTGGCGGAAAGCTTTCCGGCGGACAGCGCCAGCGTATCAGTATCGCCCGTGCCATCCTGAAGAATCCTCCGATTCTGATTCTCGATGAAGCTACCTCGGCATTGGATACCGAATCCGAACGTCTGGTGCAGGAAGCATTGGAGCGTTTGATGAAGACACGTACGACGATTGCCATTGCCCACCGCCTTTCTACTATCAAGAATGCAGACGAAATCTGCGTGCTCTATGAGGGAGAAATTGTGGAACGCGGCAAGCACGAAGACTTGATTGCACTGAACGGTTACTACAAGCGTCTGCACGATATGCAGCAACTTTAATGGAATAACTATAATTGAACATATTTAAGTTGAATCTAAATGAAAGGGATCTCTATCAAGCGTTTTGAGTGCTACTTCTTATATTTATTGTCAATACATATAGTAGCTCTCTTCATCTTCTTTATTTTTAGGTTCACGCTGTTCTGTTCCATCGATTATCAGTTTCCCGACGAGATTAAAGGCGACTTTGCTTTGCAGTCCGTCGCCTTCCTCCGTGGGCTTTGGTTTGACAATGTGATTGGCTGCTACATCCTGCTATTGCCTCTAGTGGTATTGTGGATAGCGGCTCTTTGCAACTATACCGCCAAATTGCTGTTTCGGGCAATCACGGTCTATTTTATTTGTTTTTATTCGATATCATTCGTCATTGCTGCTGCCAACATACCCTATTTCGAGTATTTCTTCAAAACGATAAACTCTTCTATCTACAATTGGTTTGGCTATGGCGGAACGACTGCGGGGATGGTATTCGGCGAATCGGCATACTACTTCCCTATATTCCTCGGACTAGTGTCTATCGTAGCCTTCGGATGGATAGCTTCTTTGCTGGCATCCTATTT
This sequence comes from uncultured Bacteroides sp., assembly GCF_900547205.1. Taxonomy (GTDB): domain Bacteria; phylum Bacteroidota; class Bacteroidia; order Bacteroidales; family Bacteroidaceae; genus Bacteroides. The sequence goes on along the minus strand of NZ_URFY01000016.1, from coordinate 73,398 downwards.
CTATCGGCGGGCAGAAAAGACAGCTCCACGGATAAGCTTGATGAACCGTGTAGTTGTGCTGGTGGCAGGTGCCGTTTGCGTAGGGCTTTGTATGTTCGGCATTCGCGGGCGTACAGGCTACAATCCTATAAAAGTCAGTCAAGCTTATTATTGCGAAGACCCGTTCTTGAATCAGTTGGGCGTTAATCCGGTCTTTAATCTGCTGACCAGCACCTTGGATGACAATCGGAAAGAGAACCGGACGCTGCATCTCATGCCCGAAGAAGAAGCGATAGCGAATGTGCAGAAATACCTGCACAGGCAAGGGATTGACAACCTCTCTCCGATAGCCCGTAAAGTGGAACGCGAAGGTGAACCCGACCGCAAAAATGTAGTCCTAATCTTCATGGAGTCCATGTCCGCCAACCTGATGGGGGCGTTTGGCTCGGAAAAGAAACTGACTCCTTATTTAGATAGCCTTTACCATCGTTCTTTGAGTTTTAGCCATTTCTATTCGTCGGGCATACATACCAATCACGGCATTTATTCCACTCTCTTCTCCTTTCCCGCCATCATGAAGCGGAATGCGATGAAAGGTTCGGTCATCCCTGTCTATTCGGGCTTGCCTACCGTGTTGCAGGAGAATGGATATTGCAACCTGTTCTTCATGACGCATGAGTCGCAATATGATAATATGAATGCTTTCCTTCGCACCAATGGGTTTGATGAAATCTATGCTCAAGAGAATTATCCTTCGGAGAAAGTGGTGAACAGCTTCGGGGTGCAGGATGATTTCATGTATCAGTACGCGCTTCCCATTCTGAATGAAAAAGCAAAAGCGGATACTCCTTTCTTTAGTGTATTGCTGTCTATCAGCAATCATCCTCCTTATGTGATTCCGCCTTACTTTCATCCTCACAGCAGTGTGCCGGAAGAACAGATTGTAGAATATGCCGACTGGTCTATCAGGCAGTTTATGGAAGCTGCCGAAAAACAGCCGTGGTTTGATAACACGATTTTCGTTTTCTTGGGCGACCATGGCAAGATGGTGGGAACTCCCGAATGTGAGATGCCGCAATCTTATAATCACATTCCTTTGATGATTTACGGGAAAGATATTCAAGCTGATATCAACGACGGTTTCGGCGGACAGATAGATGTATCGCCTACTTTGCTAGGGCTGCTGAATGTGAGCTATTTACAGAACAATTTCGGAGTGGACCTGTTGAAAGAAGAGCGTCCTTGTATGTTCTTTACGGCAGACAACTTGATAGGAGCCAGAGACTCGGTGAATATGTTTATTTATTCTCCGGATAGCCAGCAAGAATTTAAGTATAAACTGGAGAATGGCAAACTGCACGCTTCTACCGACGGGGAGGCTTTCAGTAAGTTGAAGGATTATTGTTTCTCTATGCTGCAAAGTGCCGAATGTCTGGTGAAAGAGCATAAAACAGTAGATAAGGTTTCCGTCAAGAAATAGATGCTTTATGATGATGACAAAGCCGGTGATTAAGGAGTTTATACGTTTCGGCCTGGTTGGCGTGTTGGCTACGGCGTTGCACTATGGCATTTATTACCTGTTGCAGCGGTTCATCAATGTCAACGTTGCCTACACCACGGGATACGTTCTCTGCTTCATCGTCAACTTTTACCTGACTTCTTACTTTACCTTCGGCACTGCTCCTTCGTGGAAGAAGCTGATAGGAATGGGAGGGGCGCATCTGGTGAACTATCTGCTGCACATGGTGCTGCTGAATATATTCTTATATTGGGGTATCTCTAAAACGTGGGCGCCTATTCCGGTGTTTGCGATAGCGATTCCCGTTAATTTCCTGTTGGTTCGGTTCGTATTTAAACATAAAAAACTATGAATGACGTGAGACTTGTGATTGTAGTTCCTTGTTATAATGAGGAAGCGGTTTTGAAAGAAGCGACTCGTCAGTTGTCGGACGTCCTGCTCCGGATGGAGGAGGAGGGGAAGATAGCGAAGGGGAAGATATTGTATGTGGACGATGGAAGCAAGGATCTCACGTGGACGCTTATCGAACAACTGTCTCAGGCCGACAACAGCCGTGTGGCGGGACTGAAACTTGCGCATAACGTGGGACATCAGCAGGCGCTATGGGCGGGACTGGAACTGGTGGCGGCAAGCGATTATGATGCTGCCGTGTCTATCGATGCCGACCTGCAGGATGATGTGAATGCCATCGTCGAGATGGTGGATTACTACAATCAAGGAATAGACATCGTGTTCGGTGTGAGAAGAGAACGTAAAACGGATACTTTCTTTAAAAAACATACGGCACAGCTATTCTATAAACTAATGAAAACGATGGGTGGAGAGGTGGTTTATAACCATGCGGATTTCCGCCTGATGAGCAAGCGAACGTTGAAAGCGATGGTTTCTTTTCCCGAACGTAATCTTTTCCTTCGAGGGATGGTTTGTCTGCTGGGATATTCTTCTGCATCGGTCTATTATGACCGCAAGGAGCGTTTTGCGGGAGAATCGAAGTATCCGTTTACGAAGATGCTCAACTTTGCTTTGGATGGGATTACCTCTTTCTCGGTAAAACCGCTGCGGCTGATAACCCTGTCGGGGCTACTGTTCCTGCTTGTTGCGCTAGTTGCTATCATTTATGCCATATCGGAGTTTATAATAGGAGATGTAATTCCGGGTTGGACGTCTTTGCTTGTCTCTGTCTGGTTTATCGGTGGAGCTATTCTGACAGCCGTCGGTGTGATTGGTGAATATGTCGGCAAAATATATAAGGAGGTGAAACGCCGTCCGCGCTACTTAATAGAAAAAGAAGTAAACCTGTAGCTTTACGGGTTTACTTCTTTCCGGATTGATTCTATCTTGCTTTATTGATTTTATTTCTTCTTGAAGCGGTATAAGTAAATGATATCGCGAATATCACATCCTCTTTTTGTGCTTTGATATACTTCTTCAAAGTCATACTGCGACTCATATTTGGGTTTGAAGTTCTCGAAGTCATGTCGTCCCACCAACAGATATCCTTCCGACGGCATATCTTTCTCAAACAATCCGATCTGGTCATTGTGGTAGAAGTTGATAGTATAGAAACGTAGCATATCTACTCCTACGTACGAATATATCTTTCCGTCCGTAGCAGAAGTTATCTTCCGTATATCTTCAGACATCCCTTTGTCCGACTTCACATTGAGCACGGCAGGCTGATAAGCACCGTCCAGCGAAATGAAGAGTGCGAACGTGACGAAAAGAGTGGCATATACCACTTTCATGCCCGGCTCCTTCTTCTTTACGGTCAGGAAGAAATAGATGGCACCCACTATCGGCAGGGCTATTGCAATGATGTGTCTAATGTTGAGCGATATATCTTTCAGCGCATTCAAAAAAGCTATATTGTCCGCAGCGTGTCTCCCGTGGAATATAGTTTCGGGCACTGCTCCCATCTTGACGGCGATGAAGGTGGCGAGAAGAAGGATAGCGGCTACGGACAAGAATCCGCCGTACACCTTTATCGCTTTTGAGTTTCTTTTCACCAGATACATGATATATTCTGCCAGGAAGTAGGCGATGAACGGGTAAATGGGCAACAGATAAACGCTACGTTTACTTTTCGGGATGCAGTAGAATACGAAAATCAATACGATGCTTAATAAAGAGAACAAGCGTACATTGTCCATCTCGCGGATGTATGTTGTGAATCTCTGCCACCATTCGCGGGGCTTACCGGTGATTTTCTTGTAAGTCAGCGTGAAGAGGGATAGCAGCACTAATAAGGTATAAGGCGCATAGCCGGAGACTACTGTAATGATATTGTAGTAGGCGGGGTTCTCGTGAGATTCATAACTCATTTTCCCCATGAAACGGCCGAAGTTCTCTTCCATAACCAGTGAGATGAAGTTGTCCCCTCCCTGTTGGTAGGCGGCAATATACCAGATGGCAGGCAGGATGCAAGAAACAATGGCTACCAGCACCATAGAGAAGAAAGCTTTAAAGAATTTAGTGCCGCGCAGGAGTAGGTAGACTCCGGTCACCAAGCAGGGGAGGATGATACCTACCGGACCTTTGGTGAGTGTGGCGCAACCCATCAGCAAGGTGGCTATCCAAGGGAATCCCTGTCGGTCTTTTTCGCACCATCGGTAGAGTTGGTAGAGTGCCAGCACAATGAAGGCAGTAAGTACCATATCCACACGGGTGTTCATTCCGGCACGGTGGACTTCGAAATTAGAAAGTGTAATCAGCCCCATGAGGAAGGCGATGGCGATACCTCTGCGTTTGGCATAAAACAGGAACCCGCCCAATACCATTGCTATCAGAGCCAGGGCGGACGGCATACGTGAGGTGTATTCCGTTACTTTACCGGCGATGGAAGAGATGGCAGCGATGCACCAATGGAAGAAAGGCGGTTTGTAAGCAATGTCACCGCCGTTGTTGACAGGCAGAATCCAGTTGCCTGTTTCGAGCATTGAATATGAAACGATGGCTTCGCGAGGTTCTCCTTTTGTGTGGAAGTCGGTCAAGCCCAGAAAGGGCAGAAGGGTAACGACACAAATGACAGCCAGAAAGATGAAGTACTTATTTTTCATATAGTTATAATGTGTTATAGATATAAAATGCTATTAGTGCCCAAAGATAAGAATATATTTTGGTGAGTTTTATCTTTGTTTCTTATTTTCTGCCAAAGTCGGCTGGAATCTCTCCCCATTCCTTGGTTTCCCATTTGATGATACGGGTGGTGTAGGTATTCTCTCTCAGCCATTTCTCTGCGCGTTCTATTAATAAGAAGAGAGATTCCGTCTCGTCGGTACGGGGAAGCTTGGTTTTACATTTCTTCTGCCTCACCCAACTGATGGCATTCACGCTGTCACTGTAAATCGGCATATCGAATCCCTTCTGTTTCAATAGCGCCAGTCCATGAACGATGGCAAGAAACTCACCAATGTTATTGGTTCCTTTCATCGGACCGAAGCGGAAGACCTCTTGCCGGCTGGCGATGTGTACTCCCCGATATTCCATCGGACCGGGGTTGCCGCTACAGGCCGCATCTACCGCCAGACTGTTGTCGATTACACAGGCGGGCAATGTATCCGAAGATACTTTCTCGCCTGCCGGTTTCTTCTTTGCGTTTTTACCGATGTAGACGTAGGGGGAAGTTGCCAGTGCGCGTTCCGCTTCTTCGCGGGTGTCGAATGATTTGTATTTGGCGCCTTCGTATCCTTTGATTTGAAGCTGGCAATCGGTCCAGGACGTGTAGACCCCGGGCGTGACGCCTTCCCATACTACATAATATTTCTGTTTAGCCATTTCTTGACGATGAATTAATGAGTGTCAATATGTTGACGGCGCGAAGGTACAAATATATTCTCTAATTGAACAAGTCGGGGGAGATACTTGTTTTAAATATAAGAGAGTTTAAGAATATAACATCAAGAAAGGAACTATTATGGAAAGATCATTTAGCGAAGCTTTGAAAAACCGTCGGACTTACTATTCAATTACCAATCAATCGCCTATTTCAGATTATGAGATCGAATGCATTATTAATATGACTGTGCGCCACGTGCCGTCGGCATTCAATTCGCAGTCCACACGAGTGGTGCTTCTATTAGGGGAGTCTCACAAGAAAATCTGGAAAATAGTAAAAGAAGCTTTGAAGAAGATTGTGCCCCCGGAAGTGTATGCGAAGAGCGAAGAGAAAATAGACAACTCATTCAGTTGCGGATACGGCACTGTACTTTTCTTTGAAGACCAGTCGGTAGTAAAAGGGCTTCAGGATGCTTTTCCGTCTTATCAGGAGAATTTTCCGGGATGGTCTTTGCAGACATCGGCAATGCATCAGCTTGCTGTATGGGTGATGCTCGAAGATGTTGGTTTTGGAGCATCGCTACAACATTATAATCCGTTGATTGACGATGAAGTGCGCCGGACTTGGAACCTGCCCGACCATTGGCATCTGGTGGCGGAAATGCCGTTCGGGATTCCTGTGGGTGGACCGGGCGAGAAAGAATATCTTCCACTGGAGGAGCGGGTGAAAATCTTTAGATAAACTTCGTTATTAATTCTTCTATTTTAATTAAATGATTAATTTTGTGAGCAAAATTAATCATTTATGGTTCGTATTTTCCTTACCGGCTATATGGGTGCCGGAAAAACGACATTGGGCAAAGCGTTTGCCCGTCAACTGAATGTACCGTTTATTGATTTGGACTGGTATATTGAAGAGCGTTTTCACAAAACTGTTGGAGAACTATTTGCTGAACGAGGCGAAACCGGATTCCGGGAATTGGAGAGGAATATGCTCCATGAAGTTGCCGAGTTCGAAGACGTAGTAATCTCCACGGGAGGTGGGGCGCCTTGTTTTTTTGATAATATGGAGTTCATGAACCGGGTGGGGAAGACTGTTTTTCTGAATGTTCATCCCGACGTGTTGTTCAGACGCTTGCGGGTAGCCAAGCAGCAACGGCCTATCCTTCGAGGGAAGGAGGATGAAGAACTGAAAGCATTCATCGTTCAGGCGCTGGAGAAGCGTGCACCTTTCTATACTCAGGCACACCATGTATTCAATGCCGATGAACTGGAAGACCGATGGCAGATTGATGCATCCGTGCAACGACTCCAAGAGCTACTGGAATTGCAAGATTATAAACGCAAATAATGATAATATCTATATTATGGAAACATTAAAAGAAAAGTACGAAGAACTGTCCGCCAGGGTAAAATCATCAGGGAAGCCTGCTGCGGCATGGTTTCCGCAATATACGCCCGCTTCGTTGCTGAATGCGGAAAATTGGTGGGAAGCATTGGCTGTATGCGAATATGCATTGGATAGCCAAGCAGATGAAAAACAGATAGAAAGTTTCTTTGAACTGATATTCAGTGCATTCGATTGCAATGTGGAAGTCGATCTTAACGAAGAAGAATATGAATATTGGTGGGAGAAGGTGATGGAGATATGCGACCGTGTGGGCGCATTCAGTGGAGTGGGATGGGCGCAGAAAGGTGCGCAGTATTCCGAAGCCCGTTTTGGGAAGCGGGATATGGACCAATTGTTTCTTTGTTATAAGAAGGCTGCCGAAATGGGATGGGGAGAAGCGGAAGCATCCATTGCCTACTGGCTGTATATGGGTTTCTATTGTGAACAAGATAAAGAAGAGGGCGAGCGTCGTTTCGCTGCTCTTTCTTCGCCCGATGCGATTCTTTGGGGAAAACACTATCGGGCTTTTGCCGAAGAATTTACCGGAAGCAAGGAGAAGGCATTGCAGATGCGCCGGGAATTGCTCGATGAACTGCCGGAAGGAGATCGATTGCAGGCCCATGTGTATGCCGCTATGGGCGATGCGCTCGACAGTGAAGAGGGTGACGTAGCCGAAATTGCTGCCTGCTACGAGAAATCATTGGAGATAGTTCCTAATCTATATTCCCTCAAAAGTCTGGCTACTGTATACTTCCGCAATCCGGAATTGAACAAACCGAAAGAACTGTCTTTTGAACTTTGGGAGAAAGCTTGGCACGCCGGTGTGTGGTCGGCTGCTAACTTCTTGGGATATAACTATCAGGAAGAGGAATGGCTGGATATACCCAAAGCGATAGAATGGCTGGAGAAGGGGATGCTCTATTGTGAATTGTATAGCGCCTATGAACTTGCACTGATTTATCTGTATAATGATGATTATAAGAATGTGGAACGTGGGCTGTTGTGTCTGGAACGTTGTGTGGAGGGTGACTATGTAGACGCTTTTGAAACTCTGGCCAATGTTTACTTCAATGGCGACCTAGTGGAAGAGGACATGAATCGGGCAAAGGAGTTGCTTGAAAAGGCTATCGAACTGAGTTCCGGAAGTGCAGCCTATCGGTTGGGCTGGATGTACGAACGTGCTCTCTTGACGGAGAAACCGGATTATGTTACGGCTATGGAATATTACGAGAAAGCGGTATCACTGGACAATGTCGATGGTTACTGCCGTGCAGCGCTTTATCTGGCCAATGGATATAGCGGTGTGACGGATGCCGTGAAATCGAGGGAATATTATGAAAAAGCCGCAGAGATGGGTTCAGGCTTTGCATTGGTAGAGTTGTCGTTCTTGTATGAGCAGGGAGATGGTGTAGAGAAAAGCTACGAAAAAGCATTTGAACTGATTAAGAAAGCCGCCGCAGAAGGCTATCCGTATGCTATGTACCGGGTCGGACTCTATCTGGAGAGAGGTGTGCTTGGCGAAAAGAAGCTGGAAGAAGCGTTGGCTTGCTATGAAAAAGCTGCCGAAGCCGGAGATAATGAAAGCATCTTCGCTCTGGGCCGTTGCTACAAACAAGGTGTAGGCACGGAAGAAAATTGGGATAAAGCCATCGAATGGTTCAATAAAGGAGCGGAGAAGAACAATCCAAGTTGCCTGACCGAATTGGGAATGGCTTACGAGAATGGCAATGGAGTAGAAGAGAATCCGCAACAGGCAGTTGCGTATATGACTCAGGCGGCAGAGCAAGGCTATGGTTATGCCGAGTATAAACTGGGCGACTATTACTTCTTTGGTTACGGTCCTTGCATGGAAGATAACAAGAAGGCAGTGGAGTGGTATGAGAAGTCTGTAGCAAACAATATACCAATGGCTATGATACGTATGGGCGAATATTACCTGTACGATTACGACGGAATCAATGAGTCGGAAAAGGCTTTCACTTATTTCAAAAAAGCGACCGAGCACGAATGGTATAGCGAAGGACTGGGCATCTGCTATGAGATGGGTATCGGGGTAGAGGAAAATGAGACAGAAGCATTCAAGTATTATTCTTTGGCTGCTGAAAACGGGAATGTGACAAGTATGTTTCGTATCGGACTCTGCCATTACAACGGGGTAGGCGTGAAAGAGAATAAAGCCGAAGCCTACCGTTGGTTCACGGATGCGGCAGGAAACGGAAATATAGGTGCCGCTTATTATCTCGGTAAAATGATGATGTATGGCGAAGGCTGCACACCCGATCCGAAGACTGGCGTACAATGGCTGATGAAAGCTGCCGAAAGGGGGAATGATAAAGCACAATTCGAACTCGGAAACGCCTACCTGATGGGGAAAGGCGTAGAAGAAAACGATGAAATAGCAATGGAGTGGTTTGAGAAAGCTGCCGAGAACGGCAATGAGAAAGCTCTTAAAATCACCGGAAGAAGAAAAAATAAAAGATAAGCATGGAGAAAGAAGGGAATAATCTGTTTCAGGTCAATCTTAAAGGAATGATTGCCCTGTTGTCAGAGCACATATATAGTAATCCGAATACGTTTGTCCGCGAGTTGTTGCAGAATTGCGTGGATGCTATTACGGCACTGCACAATATTGACGAGAACTATGACGGACGTATCGACGTCTTCCTGAACGAGGACCGGACGGTGATATTCAGGGATAATGGCATCGGGCTGAAAGAAGAGGAGGTGTATCGCTTCCTCACCGTCATCGGAGAAAGCTCGAAGCGGGATACACCCGATGCGGATGATTTCATAGGAAGGTTCGGCATAGGTCTGCTATCTTGTTTTGTGGTGACCAATGAGATTACTGTGGAGAGCCGTTCGGCAATGGGAGGGCAGTCTGTGTGCTGGCGCGGCAAGGTGGACGGCACTTATCAGTTGACTACCTCCGACGAAGAACGCCCCATCGGCTCACAGGTTGTGTTGCGTCCTAAATCCGATTGGCTGCATCTTTTTGAGTACGAAACCTTCAAGAAGATACTGGTCGGTTATGGAGAAGTGTTGCCCTATCCCATCTATTTACATTATAAGGAAGAAGAGGAGTTGGTAAATACACCTTCCCCCGTGTGGCTCAATCCGAAAGCAACCCGCAAGGAATTGCTCGATTGTGGAGCAAAGATATTCCAGTCCTCCGCCCTCGACGTGTTTCGGGTGCGTACGGAAAGCGGTCGGGTAGAAGGGGTACTGTATGTGCTGCCGTTCCGCACCCAATTTTCGGTGCGCAATTCCCATAAGGTATATCTGAAACGTATGTTGCTGAGCGAGGACGATTGCAACTTGTTGCCGCCCTGGGCTTTCTTTATCCGTTGCCTGGTGAACGCAGACGGGCTGCTGTCTACTGCTTCACGCGAGTCATTAGTGAGCAATGATTTGCTGAAGGATGCCCGCAAAGAGATAGGGGTGGCTATTAAGGACTATCTGCGGGGATTGGTGCAGAATGACCGTCCTATGTTTAATAAGATACTCGATGTGCACTACTTCCACATCAAGGCGATTGCTTCGGAAGATAACGAATTGCTTCGTTTATTTATGGATTATCTTCCTTTTGAGACGAATAAAGGATTGCGCAGCTTCAGCAGTATCCGTTCGGCGAGCAATGTGATATGTTATACCCGCAATCTGGAGGACTTCCGGCAGGTGCGCCGCATAGCCGGAGCGCAGGGATGGTTGGTGGTGAATGCCGCTTATACCTTCGACGAAGTGCTGTTGAAAAAGTATGTCCGCCTCACTCAGGAGCTGACTTTGGACGAGATATCTCCATCGCGGCTATTGGAACAGTTCGGAGAGGTGGAGTCGAGTAAAGAGTATCGGTCTTTTGAAACGAAAGCGAATGAATTGTTGAAGCGATTCGGCTGTGTCTGTCGCTTGAAGCATTTTACTCCGGTGGATATCCCGGTGATTTTTGTGGCGGAAGAAAAGGAGACTACAACGAAAAGCGCTAATAATCCGTTGGCTGCCGTGCTAGGCTCAGTGAGTACTGCCAAGCAAATACCTCCTACACTAACGTTCAATGCCGATAATGAAATGGTGAAGACGTTGCTGCAAATACAAGGCGACAATAAACTGTTTCAGCACGTGGTGCATATCTTATATGTACAGTCGCTCCTTCAGGGAAAATATCCGGTGAACAGTGAAGAGATGGAGCTGTTCAATCATTCCCTCAGCGAATTGATGATTGCTAAAATGAATGACTTTTTAAACTTCCTGAATTGAAAGAAAGAATATGAGATATACACTTGAAATACAAAAACTGCTATTGCAGGCTCAGAACGATAACCTGCACCCCCGTGAGAAAGCAAACCTGCTGAGGGAAGCAATCCGCATTGCCGATGAAAACGAAGATGTGGAGTGGGCCACGGAGATGAGGCTTCAACTTATCTATGAACTGAATCTTCTTTCGGCAGATGCGGAAGAGATTGCCGTATTCTCCAAGATACTGGATGATTATGAGAATAATAAGGACGTCATCAAAGAAGACAGTCTGCTGTGGAAATATAAATGGATATGGAACTGCACGTTCGATATGCCAGAGATTCCGATGGAGCAGATAGTAGCGGTAGGTGAGGATTATAAGACGCGCATCCTTAGAAACGGATATTCCCTGCGGAGCTATTATCAACGTTGGTCGGTAGAGTATGCAAGGATGCGGCAGTATGACAAGGCGAAAGAATTTATCGACAAGATGCTTGCCGAGAAGATAGACGACCAGACGTGCGAGGCTTGCGAACTGAACTTTATGTTGGATTATTATCTGGAACAGGGACAGTTTGACGAAGCATACAGCCGTGCGCAACCGTTGATTAACAAACAACTCACTTGCTATGAAGCCAATCTGCGTGCCTATCTGAAACTGGCATATTATGCGCAGAAAGCCGGTAAGCCGGAGATTGCCGCCGATATGTGCGCACGTGCCGAAGAGGGATTGGCGGGAAGAGAGAAAGACGAATATATGTTGCTGTATATAGCTCCCTTTGTTGCCTATAATTTCATGACGAAGCCGGACCGTGGTTGGGAGTATGCCGAACGGTGTATTGCTTGGAGCCTGCGCACCAATGCGATGAAAAGATATCGTTTCTCCTGCGATATGGTAGCAGCTTTGAAGTACGAGACTCGTCCGGAAGTCAGCCTATCTTTGCCGGAAGAATTTCCCCTTTATCAACAGGATGGCGTGTATATAGTCGATGAGCTTCGCCGTTATTTCTATCAGCAGGCGGAAGAATTGGCACAGCGGTATGACGCCCGTAATGGAAATAGCGGATATATGGACCGATTGAAAGAAATAATGGCTGATTAATTGGCAGCCTGTAGATTAATCAGTATTTTTGCCATTCGATTATTTACTAAAAACACCGAATAACAGAAAATGAGAAAGTGGCGTATTGAAGATTCTGAGGAACTCTACAACATCACAGGTTGGGGTACCTCGTACTTTGGTATTAATGACGAAGGTCATGTTGTTGTTACACCTCGGAGAGACGGAGTAGCTGTCGATTTGAAAGAACTGGTCGACGAGTTACAGTTGCGGGATGTGGCGGCCCCCATGCTGGTGCGTTTCCCAGATATTCTGGACAACCGTATTGAAAAGATGTCGTCCTGCTTCAAGCAGGCTGCCGAGGAGTACGGATATAAAGGAGAGAACTTTATTATCTACCCTATTAAAGTCAACCAGATGCGACCGGTGGTGGAGGAGATTATCAGCCACGGAAAGAAGTTCAATCTCGGACTGGAAGCAGGTTCCAAACCCGAGCTCCATGCGGTGATTGCCGTCAATACGGATTCTGACTCATTGATTGTGTGCAACGGATATAAAGACGAAAGTTATATCGAACTGGCGTTGCTCGCCCAGAAAATGGGTAAGCGCATCTTCCTCGTTGTGGAGAAGATGAACGAACTGAAGCTGATTGCGAAGATGGCAAAACAGTTGAATGTGCGCCCCAATGTCGGTATCCGCATCAAATTGGCTTCTTCCGGCAGCGGGAAGTGGGAAGAATCGGGTGGCGATGCGAGTAAATTCGGCCTCACCTCCAGCGAACTTCTCGAAGCACTCGACTTCATGGAGAGCAAAGGACTGAAAGATTGTTTGAAACTGATTCATTTTCATATTGGCAGTCAGGTGACGAAGATTCGTCGCATCAAGACTGCTTTGCGCGAAGCGTCCCAGTTCTATGTGCAGCTTCATGCTATGGGCTTCAAAGTGGAGTTTGTAGATATTGGCGGCGGGCTGGGAGTGGACTACGACGGAACCCGTTCGTCCAATAGCGAAGGTAGCGTGAACTATTCCATTCAGGAATACGTGAACGACTCCATCTCTACACTCGTAGACGTAAGCGATAAAAATGGTATTCCCCATCCCAACATTATAACCGAGAGCGGACGTGCATTGACGGCGCATCATTCCGTGCTTATCTTCGAAGTGCTCGAAACGGCTACTCTGCCCGAATGGGATGATGATGAAGAAATTGCTCCCGATGCGCACGAACTGGTGCAGGAACTATATGGAATATGGGATACGCTGAACCAAAATAAGATGCTGGAAGCATGGCACGATGCGCAGCAGATTCGTGAGGAAGCATTGGATTTGTTCAGTCACGGAATTGTAGATTTGAAGACACGTGCACAAATCGAACGGCTCTATTGGTCTATCACACGTGAGATTAATCAGATAGCCGGCGGACTGAAACACGCACCCGACGAATTTCGCGGATTGTCGAAGCTCCTGGCTGATAAATACTTCTGCAACTTCTCTCTGTTCCAATCGTTACCCGACTCGTGGGCGATTGACCAGATCTTTCCGATAATGCCTATTCAGCGGTTGGATGAAAAACCGGACCGTTCGGCAACGTTGCAGGACATCACTTGCGACTCGGACGGAAAGATTGCAAACTTTATCTCTACCCGTAATGTGGCACATTATCTGCCTGTGCATTCGCTGAAGAAAACAGAACCTTATTATGTAGCCGTTTTCTTGGTGGGCGCTTATCAGGAGATTCTGGGAGATATGCACAACTTGTTTGGTGATACGAATGCCGTTCACGTGTCGGTGAATGATAAGGGATATAATATAGAACAGATTATCGACGGAGAAACAGTGGCGGAAGTGCTGGACTACGTTCAATACGACCCGAAGAAGCTGGTGCGTACACTCGAAACATGGGTGACGAAATCGGTGAAAGCAGGAAAGATAACGGTGGAAGAGGGAAAAGAGTTCCTTTCCAACTACCGTTCGGGGCTTTACGGGTATACTTATCTGGAATAATTTGCCAATGTCTCAATGTGCCAATATGCTAATTCTTTGCAGCATACGGCACATTCTTATCATTGGCTAATTAGCATATTATCACATTGAATAATTATTAATCATGAGAGAAAAACTTACTGTAATCAAGGTGGGTGGCAAAATCGTAGAAGAGGAAGCTACCCTTCGTCAGTTGTTGGACGACTTCGCTGCTATCGGTGGGCACAAAGTGCTGGTGCATGGCGGAGGCCGTTCGGCTACGAAGATTGCTGCACAACTGGGCATTGAAAGCAAAATGGTAAATGGCCGTCGGATTACGGATGCTGAGACGCTGAAAGTCGTTACAATGGTATACGGCGGACTGGTGAATAAAAACATCGTGGCAGGTCTGCAAGCTCGTGGCGTCAATGCGCTGGGGCTGACCGGAGCGGATATGAATGTAATCCGTTCGGTGAAGCGCCCGGTGAAAGATGTGGACTACGGTTTTGTGGGCGATGTGGAAAAGGTGGATGCTTCGCTTCTGTCCGACTTGATACACAAAGGAGTCGTTCCGGTGATGGCACCCTTGACGCACGACGGACAAGGCAATATGCTGAACACCAATGCCGATACCATTGCCGGAGAGACGGCTAAAGCACTTTCGGCATTGTTTGATGTCACATTGGTATACTGCTTTGAAAAGAAAGGTGTGTTGCGCGATGAGAACGACGACGATAGCGTAATCCCTCAGATTACCCCCGCCGAGTTTGAACAATACGTAGCAGAGGGTGTTGTTCAAGGAGGTATGATTCCTAAATTAGAAAACTCTTTTGAAGCATTAAATGCAGGAGTGTCTGAAGTGGTAATTACCTTGGCGTCAGCAATTAACGGCAATAGTGGAACAAGAATAAAGAAATAAATCAAAAAAAAGTAGTGGGCGACTGTAACTTTTCAAATCCTAGCCCGTCATTAATATAGAGATGCAAGAAATCAGCTTCCGAAACGATATATTGCCACTGAAGGATAAACTCTTTAGATTGGCACTCCGAATCACCCAGGATAGGGCCGAAGCCGAGGATGTCGTTCAGGACACCATGATTAGAGTGTGGAGCAAGCGTGATGAGTGGTATCAATTTGATTCGGTCGAGGCCTATTGTCTGATTGTGGCAAAGAACTTGGCGATAGACAGGAGTCAGAAGCGAGAAGCCCAGAATGTGAGTATCACGCCGGAAATGGAGGAAGAACCTGATGCAAACGGTCCGTATGACCAGATGGTTCATGATGAGAAAATGAACCTGATTAATAAACTGGTAAACGAACTTCCCGAGAAACAGCGGCTCATCATGCAACTGAGGGACATTGAGGGAGAAAGCTATAAGAAAATTGCAACCCTGCTGAATCTGACTGAGGAACAGGTAAAAGTGAACCTTTTCAGAGCAAGGCAAAAAGTAAAACAAAGGTATTTAGAAATTGACGAATATGGATTATAAGGATATAGAACAGCTTTTGGAGCAATACTGGCAATGCGAAACTTCCGTTGAGGAGGAATCATTGTTGCGCGACTTCTTCTCGAAAGAAGACGTGCCGGCTCACTTGCTCCGCTATAAGAACTTGTTTGTTTATCAGCAGGTTCAGCAGGAAGTAGGGCTGGGCGAAGACTTTGATGCACGTATTCTTGCAGAGGTGGAGCCAGTGGTGGTGAAGGCAAAGCGCCTGACATTGACGGGTCGTTTCATACCTCTGTTTAAAGCCGCTGCCGTGATTGCACTAATCCTTACGTTAGGAAATGTGGCGCAGCACTCTTTCACCGGAGACGACAAAAGTGTGTTGGCAACGGATACCATTGGTAAACAAGTAACAGCACCGTCGGTTGCTCTCTCCAACGAGAAAGCGGATAAGGCATTGGCCGACAGCTTGGCGAAGATCAATCCCAAGGTGCAGGTGGGTGTTATGAACGAATAGACATTTTCATTTGCTTTAAACATATAATATAGTTAGTGTGCTTAATTAAAACAACAACGAAGGCGAAACTGTGAAGTTTTCAATTCTCTCAATTTTCTATAAATGAAACTAACTAAATAAATGGGCTACCGCGAGATGCAGTAGCCCTTTTAAATTAAAGATGGATTCCTCTTTTTTCACATCCTTCACCGTTTCCTAAAGAAAGAGACGACTCTTTGACTAAATCTTCTTTCCGATATAGAAAACATAGCCATAGAACTCTTTATACTTTGCATACAGCTCTCTTTCCTGACGGGCAAAAGCGATGAAACTCTCAACAGCCTTATTCCCTGCATACTTTTCGAGAAGTCTCTCTTGCACTTCCACTTGCGGAGCGAAATAGTTTTCCGTCCAGCAGTTTTCGGGCAAGATGAAAGTGGCTACGGGAACGTAACCTGCTTTCTGCATCTGGGCAACTTTGTTCGGAATAGTATCAATGCTGGGTTCAACTTTCATCCAAAAATCATGAATCTCTTCCGGACGTTCGTCGGTGAACCAGGATGCTTCCGTTACGGCGATATAACCGTTTGTTTTCAGATATTGCTTCCATTCGTTCAGTCCTCGTTCGAAGCCGATGTTGTAGATAGCCCCTTCCGACCAGATAAGGTCGAAAGCTTCTTTTTCAAAGGGCAGGTTGTCCATGGAACCTACGATGCCTTTCACTCGCTCTAGCAAGCTGAGTTTCTCGGCATTGCTGTTGAAGAGGTCGATAAATTCGGGGAAAAAGGCGAGTCCGATAATCTTTCCCGGGGCGTGTTGCGCCAATACCATGGTCTGTCCGCCCGTGCCGCAGCCGAGGTCGGCAATGAGCAATTCCTCGTTCAGGTTGTCAATGAAGCTAAGTGCCTTGATGGTTACTTCCGGGCTACCGGGTCCTTGACGTTCCATATTGGAGAAATATTCGCAGATTAAACTTAAATCGAATTGGCTGATTGTTTTATTTTCGTTACTCATTATTTTAAAGTATATATGTGCATACACGTGAAAAGCATAACATTGCTTCCGCCACATTGTGTATGCGGGTTAAAAAACTAAAGTTGTAAGTATAAAGAATACCTCCCGGAAGGAATATCCGAGAGAAAACGAAAGGGACAATCTGTGTCAAAAGCACAGATTGTTTATCAAACCAAATCCGATATAAATGTTCTTGTCATGGCGCAAAGATACATAATATTCTATTCCGGCAAAAAAATATAGCTACTATTTGAAGGGCTGGCTAGTATAGAACCCTATCCGGTGTCAGATGAAATTATAGCTGCACCCGGTTTTAGGGATATCCGCCGACTGGAGTCGGCGGAGAAGTCAACTGAGGTTGTCTGATTAGTCGACTGGAGTTGTCTAATCGGACGACTGGAGTGGGCTATGTGTGAAAACAACCATAGAATGGGTATGAGAGCTGTTAATGATCCATTGCAAGTCAGTATGAAGAAGCTTGGATACGTATATCCGACTAATCGAACTTTTGATAAGGCAGTCCGATTTGATTGCACTTCCAAAGAGAATGATTACTTTTGTAAGACCTAACAGTGGGGCAATGTGTGATGGTAAATGACTTTTTATTTAAGTGATGAAAGAAGCAATAATAGAAGATAACGAACTCGGGCGCCTGATAATCCGTGCCAATCCACGGGCGAAGAGCCTTGTGTTCCGTACGAAGAGCGATGCAGTGTATGTCTCAGTACCTCCCGGCGCAACGATGAACGACGTGAAACGGGCAATTGAAGATTTGCGCAGCAAACTCATGGCATCCCGGCAGAAGTTGTCACGCCCACTGATAGACTTGAATTATAAGATTGATGCCGAACACTTCAAACTCACCTTGGTGGCGGGAGGAAAAGATAAGTTTCTTGCTAACTCCCGTTTGGGAAGCATGGAGATTGTTTGTCCCCCTCATGCCGACTTTACGGATGAAAATTTGCAAGCTTGGTTGCGTAAAGTCATTGAAGAATCTTTGAGACGGAATGCGAAATGTATACTCCCTCCGCGTTTGGCGGCTTTGTCTAAGCAGTGGGGGCTTCCCTATGCAAGAGTCAAGATAAACTCCAGCCGGGGAAGATGGGGGAGTTGTTCGGGGCGGAAAGATATTAATCTATCCTACTTTTTAGTGCTGTTGCCTTCTCATCTGATTGATTATGTGCTTCTGCACGAGCTATGCCATACCCGCGAGATGAATCATAGCGAACGTTTCTGGGCATTGCTCAATCAATTTACCGAGGGTAAGGCGCTGGCTCTACGCGAAGAGATAAAGAAGTATCATACTGAGATATAGATTAAACCGCTGGCGGAGTTCATTCTATTTATAAACAGTTTGGCGTGTATCAGTCGACAAATCTTTGATTTACTTTATCCGATTTCAAATTAAAACGATTATCTTTGTTATCTAATCATTTAAATCTCACACGTATGCCAATAAATGAATTGAAGGAACTATATATAGACCCCCGTACCGATTTCGGATTTAAGTATCTTTTCGGAACGCCGATGAACAAAGAACTGCTCATTGGCTTTCTGAATGCGCTTTTCCACGGAACGCATACCATTACGGACCTTACTTACCTCAACAGCGAGCAGCTTGGCATTCGTAAAGAGGACCGCCGTGCTATCTTTGATGTGTATTGTGAAACCGAGAGCGGTGATAAGTTCATCGTCGAGATGCAGAATGTTTTCCAACAATTCTTTAAAGACCGTAGCGTTTATTACTCTACCTTCCCCATTCGCGAGCAGGCAAAACGGGGAGATTGGGAGTATCGTCTCGAAGCTGTATATACAATAGGTATACTCAATTTCGTGTTCGATGAAGACAAGAACTCTAAAGACTATTTCCACCACGAGGTTAAGTTGATGGATGTCAATACAAAAAAGGTTTTCTATGATAAACTGACGTTTATCTATCTTGAACTCCCCAAGTTTACTAAGACGGAACATGAACTGGAAACATTGTTCGAGAAGTGGGTCTTTGTGCTGAAGAACCTTTCCCGACTGTTGGAGCGCCCTGCGGCGTTGCAGGAACGTGTATTCAACCGTTTGTTTGAAGCCGCTTCGATAGCTCGTTTCACGCCTAAGCAGTTGCGCGAATATGAAGATAGCGTAAAAGCGTATCGTGATATCGTGAATGCAGTAAATACTGCCCGAATGGAAGGAAAGGAGGAAGGGCTGGAAGAAGGACTAGAAAAAGGATTAGAGAAAGGCCGCGAGGAAGGTCGTGAAGAAGAACGAATCGGGATAGCCCGTACTCTGAAAACAATGGGGCTCGATGTGGCTGCCATCCATAAGGCTACCGGTCTGACACCCGAAGAAATCCAAAAGCTATAAAGAACTCGCATTACAACCGCACTATGCAAAAAACAGATAGCCCAACGATATGAAAAAATCCATAAAACGTCTACCCAAACGCACGCAAGAAGAACTGGCAGTGCTTCAAGAACTGATATTGAAGTATCTTGCGAATGTGCACATGATTATCCTGTACGGGAGTTATGCGCGTGGAGAACACGTTATTTGGGACGAATCATACGACGAACATGGGGTGCAAACTTACTACCAGAGCGACTTGGATATTCTGGTGATATGCGATACGGGCGATACAACAAAAGCGGAGAGATATGCCCGTGACGTTATTACTGCTAGGTATGATAAACGAATGGAAGGTAAACGCCATCCGGCACCGCCACAAATCATTGTAGAAAATACGATGACCATAAACCGGGCAATAAGGAGGAAGCATTATTTCTTTTATGAGATTCTAAAAGAAGGCATTCTGTTTTATGACGGCGGCACGTTTCATATTGGCAAACCGGAGACGTTGCCATATCGGGAAATTAAGAAATATGCAGAGGAAGAATACGCCGAATGTTTCCGTATGGGAGAAGGATTCTTAAAGCATGGCAAATTATCCTACAAGGATGCAGATTATAAATTAGGTTCTTTCTTATTACATCAAGCCTGCGAACGTTACTACAAGACGTATATGCTTGTCCATAGTGCCAGTCGCCCTAAATCCCATAAACTGGAAGTACTGGGAGCAATGGCAAGAAGTCGTTCGCGAGAATTCGCTTATGTATTTCCTGTAAATACCCCCGAAGAAAAAGAATCGTTCGATAAACTATGCCGTGCATATATCGAGGCACGATATAGCCGGGAGTTTACTGTTAGCAAAGAACAATACGAGTATATGCTTGCACGAACGGAAGTTCTGCGTGAGGTGACTATCCGTGAGTGTGCCGCGCGAATGTCATATTACGATAAGATGATAGTCAAAGAAGAAAAAGAAGCAGAGTAAGCGAAAGGAGAAAAATAACTTCCTACCTCGCCAATTGCTTAATCCCGTCAGCATCCTTCTCAAACTGATAACTTCCTCCCTTTTCGCTAAGGTCGAACGTAGATACCAGTTCCGTCTTATTGTCCACAATCATCAATGCACTTTGCTCGGCGAAACGGCCTACTTCTATAGCAAAAGGCTCTTCCGTCATCGTCTTATTAGCAATAAGACTATCGTTGACAAATAAAGAGATGGAATCTCCGGCAAATCCTTTAACCAGATTAAACGTATATGTTTCGATGAAATGCCTTTCGGTCTGTTGCTCCCGCTGCATCCGCAAACTCATGTAGATAAAGATAACGACGACAAAAATGACGGCAAAAGCAAGGATTCCATTGCCAAGCATGAACTGTTTGTTGGTGTTGAGACGGTGTGCCATAGTTGTTATTTTTAATATTGCGGCGTAAAGATACGAATATAGCAGCGTTAATTCATACTTTTTTTCTTTAATGTTTTGTAGTCGAATAGATTATTTATATCTTTGCAACCGAAAACGGATGAAAGGTGGAGGGGCAATTAAGCTCCTTTTTTTGTTCTTAATAGCTAATAAATGATAGAAAAGAAAACTGTTTGTCAGATTGTTGATGAGTGGCTGGAAGGAAAAGACTACTTTCTGGTAGAAGTAACTGTAAGCCCGGATGACAAAATTGTGGTCGAAATTGACCATGCAGAAGGTGTTTGGATTGAAGATTGCGTGGAGCTGAGCCGCTTCATCGAGTCGAAACTGAACCGTGAGGAGGAAGATTATGAACTGGAAGTGGGTTCAGCCGGAATCGGACAACCCTTTAAAGTGCTGCAACAGTATTACATCCACATTGGACAAGAAGTGGAAGTAATGACCCGCGACGGACAGAAACTTGCCGGCGTGCTGAAGGATGCCGACGAAGAGAAGTTTACGGTATCCGTACAGAAGAAGGTGAAACTCGAAGGCTCCAAGCGACCCAAGCTGGTGGAAGAGGACGAAACCTTCACTTATGAGCAAATAAAATATACTAAATACTTAATTAGCTTTAAATAGTTATGGCCAAAAAAGAAGAAACAATCAGCTTGATTGATACATTTTCGGAATTTAAGGAACTGAAGAATATCGATAGAACCACGATGGTAAGCGTACTCGAAGAGTCGTTCCGTAGTGTAATCGCGAAAATGTTTGGCACCGATGAAAATTACGACGTGATCGTGAACCCGGACAAGGGCGACTTCGAGATATGGCGTAACCGTGAAGTTGTGGCCGACGAAGATTTGACGAACCCGAATATGCAGATTTCCCTGAGCGAAGCGCAAAAAATCGATGCTTCCTACGAAGAGGGTGAAGAAGTGACGGATGAAGTTATCTTTGCCAAGTTCGGACGTCGCGCTATCCTGAATCTCCGCCAGACACTGGCTTCCAAGATTCTGGAACTTGAGAAAGACAGTATTTATAATAAATATATAGATAAGGTAGGTACCATCATCAATGCAGAAGTATATCAGATCTGGAAAAAAGAAATGCTGCTTCTCGACGATGAAGGAAACGAATTACTGTTGCCCAAGACTGAACAGATTCCGAGCGATTTCTATCGCAAAGGAGAAACAGCCCGTGCAGTGGTTGCCCGCGTGGATAACAAGAACAACAATCCGAAGATTATCTTGTCACGTACTTCTCCCGTTTTCCTGCAACGTCTCTTCGAGATGGAAGTACCCGAAATTAATGATGGTCTGATCACCATCAAGAAGATTGCCCGCATCCCCGGCGAACGTGCCAAGATTGCGGTAGAATCTTACGATGACAGAATCGACCCCGTAGGCGCTTGTGTAGGTGTGAAGGGAAGTCGTATTCATGGCATTGTCCGCGAACTTCGCAATGAGAATATCGACGTAATCAATTACACATCGAACATCTCATTGTTTATACAGCGCGCTTTGAGCCCGGCAAAGATTTCTTCTATCCGCCTGAACGAGGAAGAGAAGAAAGCGGAGGTATTCCTCAAACCGGAAGAAGTATCGCTGGCTATTGGTAAAGGCGGTTTGAATATCAAGCTGGCCAGTATGTTGACTGAGTACACTATCGACGTATTCCGTGAGTTGGATGCGAATGTGGCTGATGAAGATATCTATCTCGACGAGTTCAGAGATGAAATCGACGGATGGGTGATCGATGCAATCAAAGCTATCGGCATAGATACAGCGAAGGCTGTGTTGAATGCTCCTCGCGAATTGTTGGTTGAAAAGACGGATTTGGAAGAAGAGACAGTGGACGAGGTAATACACATTTTAAAATCGGAGTTTGAAGAAGAACCTGAGGCAGAGTTTGGACCGGAACCGGCAATGGAACAAGAACCGGAGATGGAACCGGAACCGGAATTTGAGCCGGAACCCGAACAAGAATCAGAAGAAGAACCTAAGCAAGAGTAATATGTATTACGATTGAGTTTTCTTCGCTCCATTTATTCATTAAATTTTAGATATGACGATAAGGTTAAACAAAGTTACAAGAGATTTAAACGTAGGAATAGCAACGGTAGTTGAGTTTCTGCAAAAGAAAGGGTATACCGTTGAGGCAAATCCTAATACAAAAATTAGCGAGGAGCAATACGCTATACTCGTAAAAGAGTTTAGTACAGATAAGAACCTTAGACTTGAATCGGAGCGTTTCATTCAGGAACGTCAGAATAAGGAACGTAATAAGGCATCGGTATCTATTGAAGGCTTTGAGAAACAGCCGGACAAACTGAAGTCGGATGATGTCATTAAGACGGTCGTACCTGAGGAGTCGCGCCCGAAGTTTAAACCTGTCGGGAAGATTGATTTGAATAACTTGAGCGGTCGTAAAACCGATAAAGTTGAAAAAGAACCGGAGCAAAAGAAGGAAGCTGTTGTAGAAAAGCCCGCTGTTGAACGTGAGGTGAAGAAAGAACCCGAAGTGAAGAAGGAAGAGGTGGTAGCACCTGTTCAGCACGAACCCGAGGTGAAACAACCCGAAACTGTGAAACAACCGGAACCTGCGAAACAGCTGGAACCGGTTCAACAACGCGAGCCAGTGAAACAGCCGGAGTCTGTAGTAGAAACGAAATCGGAAACAGTATTGAAACCAACTGTAGAACAGAAACCGGTAGAAGTTGAAAAAGTAGTGGAAAAAGTGATTAAAGAAGAACCGAAGGTAGAAGCTGTACCTGTGAAGGCGGAAGAACGTAAAGTAGAAAAACCTGTGGTAGCAGCATCGGTAGAAGTAGTTCCCGAAAAGAAAGAAGCTCCGAAGGAAGACGAAGTATTTAAAATCCGTCAGACCGAGCTTGGAGCAAAGATTAATGTAATCGGCCAGATTGACTTGGCTGCATTGAATCAGTCTACTCGTCCGAAGAAGAAATCGAAGGAAGAGAAACGTCGCGAACGGGAAGAGAAAGAGAAGATCCGTCAGGACCAGAAAAAGTTGATGAAGGAAGCTATCATCAAGGAAATCCGTAAGGATGATCCCAACAAACCCCAAAGACCGGGAACAAAAGACAATGATGCTGCCGCAAAGAAAAAGCGCAATCGCATCAATAAGGAGAAGGTGGATGTCAACAATGTGGCAACTTCCAACTTTGCTGCTCCCCGACCCAATGTGCAAGGCAAAGGCGGCAATAGCGGCGGTGGTAATGGAAACAATGGTGGTGGTAACAACCAGGGAAACAACAATAACAGAAGAAATAATAGCAACAATAATAGAGATCGCTTCAAGAAGCCGGTCATCAAGCAGGAGGTCAGCGAGGAAGACGTAGCAAAACAGGTGAAAGAAACCTTGGCACGCCTCACGACTAAAGGCAAGAATAAGACTTCTAAATACCGTAAGGAAAAACGTGAAATGGTTTCCAACCGTATGCAGGAACTGGAAGACCAAGAAATGGCAGACAGCAAGGTATTGAAGTTGACAGAGTTTGTGACCGCCAACGAGCTGGCAACAATGATGGACGTCACCGTCAATCAGGTTATTGCCACTTGTATGAGCATCGGTATCATGGTTTCCATCAACCAACGTCTGGATGCGGAAACCATTAATCTGGTGGCAGAAGAGTTTGGTTTCAAGACCGAATATGTAAGTGCGGAAGTGGCTCAGGCCATCGTGGAAGAAGAAGATGCACCGGAAGATTTGCAATCACGTGCTCCGATTGTTACGGTGATGGGACACGTTGACCACGGTAAGACTTCATTGCTCGACTATGTTCGTAAGGCGAATGTGATTGCCGGTGAGGCCGGAGGTATCACACAGCACATCGGTGCCTACAACGTGCAATTGGAAGACGGACGTCGCATTACCTTCCTCGATACTCCGGGTCATGAGGCGTTTACCGCTATGCGTGCTCGTGGTGCGAAGGTGACGGATATCGCCATTATTATTGTGGCTGCCGATGATAACGTGATGCCGCAAACGAAGGAAGCTATCAATCACGCGATGGCAGCGGGTGTACCTATTGTATTTGCAATTAATAAGGTGGATAAACCGACTGCTAACCCCGATAAGATTAAAGAAGAACTGGCTGCCATGAATTACCTGGTTGAAGACTGGGGTGGTAAGTATCAGTCGCAAGATATCTCTGCCAAGAAAGGTATGGGAGTGGAAGAACTGCTGGAGAAGGTATTGCTCGAAGCCGAAATGCTCGACTTGAAAGCAAACCCGAACCGTAACGCTACGGGTTCCATCATTGAATCTTCACTGGATAAGGGACGTGGATATGTAGCTACAGTGCTGGTATCCAACGGTACATTGAAAGTGGGAGATATCATACTCGCCGGAACAAGCTACGGACGTGTGAAGGCTATGTTCAACGAACGTAATCAGCGCATCAAGGAAGCAGGGCCTTCCGAACCGGCATTGGTACTGGGACTGAACGGTGCTCCTGCTGCGGGCGACACATTCCATGTAGTCGAAAGCGATCAGGAAGCTCGTGAGATTACCAACAAGCGCGAACAGTTGGCTCGCGAACAAGGCTTGCGTACGCAGAAGATTCTTACGCTCGATGAATTGGGCCGTCGTATTGCTCTGGGCAACTTCCAGGAATTGAACATCATCGTTAAGGGTGACGTGGACGGTTCGGTTGAGGCATTGAGCGACTCGTTGATTAAGTTGTCTACTGAACAGATTCAGGTAAATGTAATCCATAAGGGTGTGGGAGCAATCTCTGAGTCGGATGTATCTCTGGCTGCCGCTTCGGATGCAATTATCGTCGGATTCCAGGTACGTCCTTCGGGCGCTGCTGCTAAGATGGCAGAACAGGAAGGTGTCGATATCCGTAAGTACTCTGTCATCTACGATGCAATCGAAGAGGTGAAGTCTGCTATGGAAGGTATGCTGGCTCCGGAACTGAAAGAACAGATTACGGCAACCATCGAAATCCGCGAGGTATTCAATATCACGAAGGTAGGTTTAGTGGCCGGAGCGATGGTGAAGACCGGAAAGGTGAAACGGAGCGACAAGGCTCGTTTGATTCGCGATGGTATCGTTATCTTTACCGGAAACATCAATGCCCTAAAACGCTTCAAGGATGATGTGAAGGAGGTAGGTACAAACTTCGAGTGTGGTATCAGTCTGGTGAACTGCAACGACATGAAGGTGGGCGATATGATCGAGACATTCGAAGAGATAGAAGTGAAACAGACACTTTGATAGTGATTAGTGGTTAGCGATTAGTGATTAACAGATGTCTGTTACAATCTAATTCAATAACGGTTGAAATAAAACATGAAAGAGGTGGTAATGTGGTACTTATTTGTAGGACACCACCTTACTATCTCTTTCTTTTTATATTTCATTATCTAGCCATCGTTAATCACTAATCACTAATCACTAAACCACTAATCATAATGAACTTGGCAACGATTGATATAATAATCCTTATTATAATAGGTGCGGGCGCGATTGTAGGTTTTATCAAAGGCTTCATTCGTCAGCTGGCTTCTATTCTAGGGTTGATAGTCGGCTTGTTGGCAGCGAAAGCCTTGTATGCCACGTTGGCGGAAAAGCTTTGTCCGGCGCTGACAGATTCGATGACAGTTGCGCAGGTGCTGGCTTTTATCATCATCTGGATTGCCGTGCCGCTGATATTTACGCTGGTGGCTTCGTTGCTCACCAAGGCGATAGAGGCCGTCTCGCTCGGTTGGCTGAACCGCTGGCTGGGTAGCGGACTGGGAGCACTTAAATTTCTGCTGATTACAAGTCTGGTGATTTGTGTGATGGAGTTTATGGATGGTGATAATAAGTTGATTAGCGCAACAAAAAAGAGTGACTCGTTGTTATATTATCCCATGAAGACGTTTGCGGGAATGTTTTTCCCCGCTGCTAAGAATATGACGCAACAATATATATTAGACAATAAAGATG
This sequence comes from uncultured Bacteroides sp., assembly GCF_900547205.1. Classification (GTDB taxonomy): domain Bacteria; phylum Bacteroidota; class Bacteroidia; order Bacteroidales; family Bacteroidaceae; genus Bacteroides. The sequence continues at coordinate 46,828 of NZ_URFY01000016.1, read as the reverse complement.
CAACAAGAAGAACCCAATAAATATGTAAAGGAACTGACGCAGGAGAAGTACAAATACGGCTTCACCACGGAAGTGCATACAGACATCATTGAGCGTGGACTCAATGAAGATGTGATTCGTTTGATTTCATCGAAGAAAGAAGAACCGGAGTGGCTGCTGGAGTTCCGGCTGAAAGCGTATCGCCATTGGCTTACGCTGGAGATGCCTACTTGGGCGCACCTTCGTATCCCTGAAATCGATTATCAGGCAATATCTTACTATGCGGACCCTACTCAGAAGAAAGAAGGGCCGAAAAGCATGGATGAAGTAGACCCTGAACTGATAAAAACATTCAATAAGCTGGGAATCCCCTTGGAAGAACAGATGGCTTTGAGTGGAATGGCTGTGGATGCCGTGATGGACTCGGTTTCCGTAAAGACTACTTTCAAGGAGACGCTGATGGAGAAAGGAATTATCTTCTGTTCGTTCAGCGAAGCGGTGAGAGAACATCCGGACTTGGTGAAGAAATATATGGGTTCGGTAGTAGGCTACCGAGATAATTTCTTTGCAGCATTGAACTCAGCAGTGTTCTCCGACGGTTCTTTCGTGTATATCCCGAAAGGGGTGCGTTGCCCGATGGAACTTTCAACCTACTTCCGCATCAATGCGCGCAACACGGGTCAGTTTGAACGTACGCTGATTGTAGCGGATGATGATTCGTATGTGTCTTATCTGGAAGGATGCACTGCTCCGATGCGGGATGAAAATCAATTGCACGCTGCTATTGTGGAAATCATCGTGCACGACCGTGCGGAAGTGAAATACAGCACTGTTCAGAACTGGTATCCGGGAGATGTCGAAGGTAAAGGCGGTGTATACAACTTCGTGACGAAACGCGGTAATTGCAAAGGAGTGGATAGTAAACTGTCTTGGACGCAGGTGGAAACCGGTTCGGCGATTACATGGAAGTATCCTTCCTGTATCCTTTCGGGTGATAATTCGACAGCAGAGTTTTACTCGGTAGCTGTAACCAATAACTATCAGCAGGCGGATACGGGTACGAAGATGATTCATCTGGGTAAGAATACCCGTAGTACAATTGTCAGTAAAGGTATCTCTGCCGGACATAGTGAGAACTCGTATCGCGGACTGGTTCGTGTGGCGGAAAAGGCGGATAATGCACGTAACTACAGCCAGTGCGACTCGCTGTTGCTGGGAGATAAGTGCGGTGCGCATACCTTCCCGTATATGGATATTCACAACGAAACGGCGGTAGTGGAACACGAAGCTACGACGAGCAAGATTAGTGAAGACCAGATATTCTATTGCAATCAGCGCGGAATCCCCACGGAAGATGCTATCGGATTGATTGTGAACGGATATGCGAAAGAAGTATTGAATAAGCTTCCGATGGAATTTGCGGTAGAGGCACAGAAGTTGCTTACCATTTCGTTGGAAGGAAGCGTTGGGTGATTTACTATTTGACAATTTACGATTTACTAGTTGGCCGTGCGCTTATGGGGAGTAAATTGTCGGTAGTATGGGTTTTAAATAGTCAATGGTAAATGGAAAAATAGTAAATAGAATCATGTTAGAAATAAAAGACCTGCACGCCAGCATTAATGGCAAAGAGATATTGAAAGGTATCAACCTGACGGTGAAACCGGGCGAAGTACACGCAATTATGGGACCGAACGGTTCCGGTAAGAGTACACTTTCTTCTGTTCTGGTGGGTAATCCTGCTTTTGAGGTAACGAAAGGTTCAGTCACCTTTTATGGAAAGAATCTGTTGGAGCTGAGCCCCGAAGACCGTAGTCATGAGGGTATTTTCCTTAGTTTCCAGTATCCGGTGGAGATTCCGGGTGTAAGTATGGTGAACTTTATGCGTGCTGCTGTGAATGAGCAACGCAAGTATAAAGGTCTGCCGGCGCTGACTGCCAGTGAGTTTCTGAAGCTGATGCGTGAGAAGCGTGCTGTGGTAGAGTTGGACAATAAACTTGCCAACCGTTCGGTGAATGAAGGCTTCTCCGGTGGCGAAAAGAAACGCAACGAGATATTCCAGATGGCTATGTTGGAGCCGCGTTTGAGTATCCTCGACGAGACAGATTCCGGTCTGGATATTGATGCGCTCCGTATTGTGGCGGAAGGGGTGAATAAACTCAAGACTCCTGAAACAAGTACTATCGTCATCACTCACTATCAACGTCTGCTCGATTATATCAAGCCGGATATCGTTCATGTACTTTATAAAGGTCGTATCGTGAAAACTGCCGGACCGGAGCTTGCGCTGGAGCTGGAAGAAAAGGGATATGATTGGATTAAGAAAGAAGTAGGAGAATGATAAAAATATAAAATATGATAGTTGAACAACAATATATAGACCTCTTCTCGCAGACGGAAGCCATGATCTGCAAGCATAGTGCGGAAGCGTTGAACGCGCCTCGTGCTGCTGCTTTCGCCGATTTTGAGCGCCTCGGTTTCCCGACCCGTAAAGTAGAGAAGTACAAATATACAGATGTAAGCAAGTACTTTGAACCGGACTTCGGCCTGAACTTGAATCGTCTGGCTATTCCGGTCAATCCTTATGAAGTATTCAAGTGTGACGTGCCGAATATGAGCACTGCGCTTTACTTTGTAGTAAATGATGCATTCTATACGAAAGCTGAACCAAACGTACATCTGCCCGAAGGAGTTATCTTCGGTAGCCTGAAAGCGGTAGCCGAACAGCACCCCGAACTGGTGAAGAAATACTACGGCAAACTGGCTGATACTTCCAAAGATGGCGTGACGGCTTTCAATACAACTTTCGCACAAGACGGAGTTATCTTCTACGTGCCAAAGAACGTAGTAGTAGAGAAACCTATCCAGCTAGTAAATATCCTCCGTGCCGATGTCAACTTTATGGTGAATCGCCGGGTACTGATTATCCTTGAAGATGGCGCGCAAGCCCGAATGTTGATTTGCGACCATGCGATGGATAGCGTGAACTTCCTCGCCACACAAGTAATCGAAGTATTTGCCGGAGAAAACTCGGTATTCGATATGTACGAGTTGGAAGAGACGCATACAAGTACTGTCCGCATCAGCAATATGTACGTGAAGCAGGAAGCAAACAGCAATGTGCTGCTGAACGGCATGACGCTGCACAATGGAACAACCCGTAATACAACGGAAGTTCTCTTGGCAGGAGAAGGAGCAGAGATAAACCTTTGCGGTATGGCAATTGCTGATAAGAACCAGCACGTAGATAATAATACGTGCATCGACCATGCAGTGCCCAATTGCACCAGCAATGAGTTGTTTAAGTACGTGCTCGACGACCAATCTGTCGGTGCATTTGCCGGACTGGTGCTGGTTCGTCCCGATGCCCAGCATACTAGTTCTCAGCAGACGAACCGCAACCTTTGTGCTACACGCGAAGCTCGAATGTATACACAACCCCAGTTGGAGATTTACGCCGACGACGTGAAGTGTTCGCATGGAGCAACCGTAGGCCAGTTGGACGAAAATGCACTCTTCTATATGCGTGCACGTGGAATTGCCGAGAAGGAAGCCCGCTTGCTGCTGATGTTTGCCTTTGTCAATGAGGTAATAGATACGATTCGCCTGGATGCGTTGAAAGATCGTTTGCACCTGTTGGTAGAGAAGCGTTTCCGTGGCGAACTGAACAAGTGTCAGGGTTGTGCCATCTGTAAATGATAATCACTAATCACTAATAACGTGGATATTCAAAAGATACGTGAGGATTTTCCGATATTGAGCCGTACGGTTTACGGTAAGCCTTTGGTTTATTTCGATAACGGAGCGACGACGCAGAAACCCCGTCTGGTAGTTGATGCGTTGGTAGACGAGTATTATTCAGTCAATGCGAACGTGCATCGCGGAGTACATTACCTTTCTCAGCAGGCAACGGAGCTGCACGAAGCATCCCGCGAAACGGTGCGTCAGTTCATCAATGCCCGCAGCACGAATGAAGTAATCTTTACGCGCGGAACAACAGAAAGCATCAACCTGCTGGTTTCCAGTTTTGGCGATGAATTTATGGAAGCGGGCGATGAAGTAATCCTCTCGGTGATGGAACATCACAGTAATATCGTCCCTTGGCAACTGCTGGCTGCCCGCAAAGGAATAGCCATCAAGGTGATTCCGATGAACGACAAAGGCGAACTGTTGTTGGACGAATATGAGAAACTCTTCTCCGAGCGCACCAAGATAGTCAGCGTAGTTCATGTCTCCAATGTACTTGGCACGGTGAATCCGGTGAAAGAGATGATTGCCACGGCTCATGCGCACGGTGTGCCCTGTCTGATAGATGCCGCGCAGTCCATCCCCCACATGAAGGTAGACGTACAGGAGTTGGATGCCGATTTCCTGGTATTCTCCGCTCATAAGATATATGGACCCACCGGTATAGGTGTACTTTACGGAAAAGAAGAGTGGCTGGACCGCCTTCCGCCCTATCAGGGAGGAGGAGAGATGATTCAACACGTCTCTTTTGAAAAGACTACCTTCAACGAACTCCCCTTTAAGTTTGAAGCCGGAACCCCCGACTATATAGGAACCACCGGACTGGCAAAAGCCCTTGATTATGTGAACGGCATCGGCATCGAAGAGATTGCGAAGCACGAACATGAATTGACTGCTTATGCATTGAAGCGCTTAAAGGAAATTCCCAATATGCATATATTCGGCGAAGCAGAAGACCGTGGAGCGGTAATCTCTTTCCTGATAGGCGACATTCATCATTTCGACTTGGGCACATTGCTCGATCGTCTCGGAATTGCCGTCCGCACGGGACATCATTGTGCACAACCTCTGATGCAACGCTTAGGAATTGAGGGAACAGTGCGTGCCTCGTTTGCCATGTACAATACGAAATCGGAAGTCGACGCATTGGTGGCAGGGATTGAACGGGTGAGCAAGATGTTTTAAGATAAATCTGCAAGATGTTTTAGATAAAAAAGAAGAAGCTGTCTGAAAAGTCAGTAGTATCTCAAACTCTCCTCCTTCTGGAAGGAGGAGTACCCGTAGGGGGAGGTGGTAGGTAAGTATATAGCTTTCAGCCACCCCTCTTCTTGAAGGAGGGGAATTGGAGATACTACTGACTCTTTAGACAGTCTTTTTTTATTCTTTAACTAAAAAAAGAAGCTCTCAAGTGCAGTGATTTGGAGTTTCTTGCGTCTAATATACAAAAGAATAAATTCTTGAAGAATATCAGGAGGGTCGTGAGACCATGCTCATATTATATAAATTCTCTCTCTTTAACATTAATGCAGCTATATCGTAAAAAGTTACGGTATAGCTGCAACCTTTTTAACCCCACCTGCGTCTAATATATTGAATAGCAAATAACAACTACCGGCACAGCTGCAAAGATTGAGGATTAACGATTGATTATTTATTGTATGAAACAAGTAAGGGGCTATGCACAGTTGTGATGCATAGCCCCTTTTGGTGTTATCTTCTGAAAACAACAACTCGATTATTCCGCAGTAATCTCAATCACACGGCTGAAAGTCTGGTTGGTAGTGAAAGCATCAATACCCACCTTCATCAGATAATCTCCTGAATACGTATTCTCGTTAGCAGCCAGATTAGACTTTTGGTTCGGCATCAGATTAATTTCTTTCACCTTATACTGTTTCTTGGCATCCAATCCCTGAAGTCTCACCGGAAGCAATTTCTCACTGAAGCGTGGGTGGATATCATACGTAAAGAGCAGAGCTTTGTTCTTATCCGGAGTAGCATACATCACAGACATATGGTTGCCATCGTAAGGAGAAACCAGCCTGTACTGATCTCCATCGAGAATTACCTTCTTCAAGCGAGTCCAGTTGGCAACCGCATTCTGGCAGTAAGTTAGTTCGTCGGCATTGAGTTCTTTCAGTCCGAGGTCGAAGCCGAGTTTGCACATACTTGCCACGTCGGTACGGAACTTCACGCTTGTCTTTCTGTTCCAGCTAGTCACGTGTGCACACATAGCCTTTGCCGGGAAGATTTGTGAGAATCCCCATTGGATAAACAGACGTTCAATCGGGTCGGTATTATCGCTGCACCAGAATTCGGTGAAGTATTTCAAAGCCTCGTAGTCGCAACGTGCGCCGCCACCGGAGCAAAGCATCATCGGAACATTGGGATATTTCTCCTTCACGCGTTTCACCACATTGTATACACCGCGAACATGGTCGATGTACAGTTGTCCCTGTTTATTCTTCAGGTACGGAGAGTAGATATTCGTAATCGGAGAGTTACAGTCCCATTTGAAGTAAGCCACTTCCGGGTTCTCAGTCAGGATGTTGTCTACTACGCCAAACACGAAGTCCTGCACTTTCGGGTTGCTGAGGTCGAGCACCAATTGGTTGCGGAAGTAGTACGTTTCGCGGTTGGGCAGGGTGATAGCCCATTCGGGATGTTTTTCAAACAGTTCGCTTTTGGGGTTCACCATTTCAGGTTCAATCCAGATACCGAATTTCACTCCGGCGTCTTGGGCGGACTTCACGAGCGCAGGGATGCCACCGGGGAGTTTAGACTTCATCACGTCCCAGTCGCCCAGTCCGGCATTGTCGCTGTTGCGCGGGTGCTTGTTGCCAAACCAGCCGTCGTCGAGCAGGAACATATCTACGCCCAAGTGTTTGGCTTCCTTCATTAGTTCGGCAAGCAGTTCTTCGTTGAAGTTGAAGTAAGTATTCTCCCAGTTGTTCAGTAGGGTGAGACGGTCGCCCAGTCCGTCTTTCAGTTGGTAGTTGCGCGCCCAGGTGTGGAGGTTGCGGCTAGCTTCGCCTGTACCGTTATTGCTGAAGGTGAATATAAATTCGGGAGTCGTGAATACTTCGTTCGCTTTCAGTTCATAATCGGATGCATAAGGGTTGATGGCGGGAATCACGCGGAGGTAGCCCACGTTGTCCACTTCAAAAGTAAACTGGAAGTTACCTGTCCATCCCAGTGTGCCCAGCATCACGCGGCCTTGCGCTTCCTGTGCAGGTTGTTCAAAGCCAAGTTCGAAGAAAGGATGCGTGTGCATGGCCGAACGGCTACCGAGTTTCGTGTCAATCACCTTCTTACCGAATTGCAATTGCTGGTTGCTCATTTGAGCTTCCTTTGCCCAGTCGCTGCTAAATTCGGTGAGGTAATAATTATGGTTGGAGAAGTAGAGCATGGTAGAAGCGTAGCGCCACAGGGTGACGGGTTTCTTTTCGTTATGTTTAATTTCGCTCCACGCTTTGATGACGTTTTCTTTCGGGTAAGCGATATAGTGCAGGGTTACGTCTACCGGATACTGGTCGTCTTTCAGAAAAATGGTAGTTTCCGTTCCGCCTGCCACGTCCTTCTGTTCGGAAGAGATATAGCGGAGAATAGTACTTGGGTTGCCGTCGTTGTGAGTGATGGCTACGGCCGGTTCAAAATAGTCCTCGGCGCCTGAGCCGGGGTAGACTTCCCAACCGCGGGCAGACACACTGCCGTCGCTACCACCTTTTACGAAAGGAGAGAAGTAGTCGAGGTCGCTGTCGTTCATTAATTTGTCGCCTAGGTAAGCTTGATAAAGACGTCCGTTGGGAGCCACTTGAAGAATCAAGTCCGTGTTGTCCGTTGAGATGCGGATTACTTTCTTCTCTTGCGCGTTCACTTGCGCCAGTGTAAACAATGCCACTAATAATACAAATAGTTTCTTCATGGTATAAAATAATAATTAATCAGATTTCTGGCAGTAAAGGTACGGAATATACAGACAAGAGACTATACACTGACTTGTCAAGATGTGCAAGAGATGTCTCAAAAGTGTGCTCTGAGCGTCGTGTCGCAACGTTTGTGCCATTCGTTGCAATAAATGTTGCATCCTTCGTGCGGCTCTTGTACGAAAATAAACTATATTTGTCGCTGTCTAATATCCGATTATGAAAAAGAAACTCCTATCTTTTCTCCTGTCTGTCTGCTTCTTGCTTCCGGTTTTTGCCGCGGGGGGACAATATAATTTCATCCGTGTAGATGGTGCGGATGGCCTTTCAAATAGTCACGTCAAATCCATCATTCAAGATAGTAACGGCTTCATCTGGCTGGGCACGCGCAATGGGCTTAACCGCTACGACGGCGTTTCGATGAAACTATATCACTGCTACGACAAGGAGGCAGGACACGGCAATCAGGTAATTTCCGCACTCTTCGAAGACAGTTGCCGTCAACTGTGGGTGGGCACGGACGAGGGAGTCTACATCCAAGACCTCTCTACGGAGAAGTTCACCTTTCTAGATGCCCGCACCGAAGCGGGCGAACAAATCAAAGGCCATTGGATTCAAGACATTCAGGCAGACCGCTCAGGCAATGTGTGGGTGAATGCACCCAATCAGGGAGTTTTCCGCTATCACGTGGCGACGGGGAAACTGTTCCGCTACGTCCCTTGCCCGGGAGAAGATAAAAGCAAAGACTTCCCGCAATCCATCTGCGTGGATAGGGAAGGCACCATGTGGGTAGGCACTTGCGGAGCGGGAATCTACCGTTACAGTCCCCAACAGGATAAGTTCGTGGCATACGCCAAGGACGCACTGGAGGGAGATTTCATCTTTTCCATGTGCGACTATGGCGATGAACTGATAGTAGGAGTGCACGAAGAAGAACTGAAACGATTTAATAAGAAGACGGGGGAAGTCAGCATCTTCGCTGCGCCCGAAGTGCATCGTAAAATCATCCGTTACGTCATCTGCTTCGGCGACGAACTTTGGGTGGGGACGCAGAACGGTGTATACGTGATTAATGAGAAACAAAACTCCGTGCAGCATATCCCTGCCGATGCAGGCGGTAAGTATGGTCTTGGTGATGCCATTGTCGATAAAATCTATCGCGACCGCGAAGGCGGAACGTGGATTTGCACACAGTTTGGCGGAGCCAGTTATTTGCCTGTCCGTACGCTCGACTTCTCCGTCCATCTTCCCGGTAAACCCGGCAGTGTGAGCGGGCGACGCATCAGCGAACTGGCGGAAGGGAACGATGGAAGAGTATGGGTGAGCACGCAGGACGGCGGCGTCTGCTATTGGAACCCTGAGACACAGTCTTTCACTTCAATCCCCAAATCGCCCGACCGCCAGAATGTATTGAGTCTTTTTGCTTCCGACGACCTGATTGGGGCAGGCTACTTCAAAGGAGGAATCGACCTGATAAACTCTGCCGGCAAAAGTCACGTACAGACTCTTTATACCCAGCAGCTTGGCATCAGCGAAGGCTCCGTTTATGCGCTTTATCGCGACCGCCAGGGAATCATCTGGCTGGGCGACGGCTGGAATATCTTCCGCTCTACCGACCGGGGACGCACGTTTGAGAAGATGGAACAATTCGGCTATGCCTTTATGCGCGATATTCTGGAAGATAAAAGCGGGAATATCTGGGTGGCGACTATGGGCAACGGCGTCTTTCGCCATAATCCCCGCACGGGCGAAACAGTGAAATACAATTGCCCTTCGAGAGACAGCATTCCGGCAGGTGAGAGTAAAACAGTTAGCTCGAACGGAGTGACGGGCATTTCGGAAGACAGCAAAGGCTACCTTTGGTTTTCTACCGATAGAGGCGGTATCATGCGTTTCAACCCCGAGACTGAGACGTTCCGTACTTATACCAAGGCGGACGGACTGCCCGATAATGTGACTTATAAAGCAGTGGAAGACAGCCGCCACCGCATCTGGTTCGGCACAGACCACGGGTTGGTGTGCCTTCATCCGGAGACGGACAGCCTGCACGTCTATACCCGAACGGACGGACTGCCGGACAATCAATTTAATTATAAAGCAGCTTTGGCAGGCAAGGACGGAACCATCTGGATGGGTACTATCAACGGACTTGTCTCTTTCAATCCCCTTGCCATCCGTCGGAATGCGTTTATCCCTCCGGTCTACATCACGGCAATGCGGGTGCAAGGTCGCGAAACTCCTTTCTCACTGGATGGCGTGCGCTTGCCCTATCGCTCTAATGTCAGTTTCGACTTTGTAGCGTTGAGCTACACTTCGCCCCAAGCCAACCGCTACGCTTATAAGATGGAAGGCATTGACGGTAATTGGAATTATACGTCCGATGCACACACGGCTTCGTATGCGCAGCTTCCTCCGGGCAATTACGTGTTCCGTGTACGTGGCAGCAATAACGACGGCATCTGGAATCAAGAAGAAGCTGCGTTGTCGGTACGCATTCTCCCCCCTTGGTGGCGCACGGTGTGGGCATACCTTATATATATAGTCGTATTGTCCGGCAGCTTCGTGCTTAGTCTGCGCACTTATCGTCGCAGGGAAGTGCAGAAGATTCGCGAACAGCAGCTTCTTGCGGAGTTGGCACGCGAACGGGAGTCGCACCGCACGCAAGAGATGTTCATTAATCAGATTACTTATGCGGCGTGCACTCCGCAGGGAGATGCGATGTCGCGGGCGGACGAGCAACTGATGTCTCAGTTGATAAGCAAAGTACGTGAGAATCTTGCCGACACCAACTACAATGTGGAGGCATTAGCGGCCGCCATGAATATGTCCCGCTCCAGCCTTCACCGCAAGATTAAAGCGCTGACCGACCTTTCTTCTCTCGACTTCATCCGCGTAATCCGGCTGAAACGGGCAGCCGAGCTACTTCAGGAGGGAGAATTGCGCATCAATGAGATTTGTGAAAGAGTGGGCTTCCAGTCACCTTCATACTTCGCCAAGGTGTTTCAGAAACAATTTGGCGTTACTCCTACGGAGTTTATTCAGAAGAATCGGCAGAAGGAGTAGGGAAGGATTAACCCTTTCATTATTTGCCGGAAGATGCAAAAGAGACGCTGGAAGATTGAAAAACTAACTAAAAAGAGACGCTGGAAGATTGTTTTTAACTTGTGGGGCAGTCTTCACTAACCTATGGGGCGGATATTAGTTTCATTGCTTGAAACTGTAGTTCCAAAGGCTTGAAACTCTAGTTCCAGCACCGATGAAACTACAGTTCCGCACCGATGAAACTATAGTTCCGCACCGATGAAACTACAGTTCCACGCCGGTGAAACTAAAGTTTCAAGCCGAGAAACTATTTTTGAAACTATTATGCTGGTTCCCGAATGCTGCATTCTATTCTGGCTGGTTCCAGTTGCATCCGTGTTAGCCCTCTGCTTTGCTTATTACTTCCATAAGCAAATGATGAAAGAGAGCGAAGGTACTCCCCAAATGATTAAAATAGTCGTTGCCGTGCGCAAAGGAGCTATGTCTTATCTGCGCCAACAATACAAGATTGTAGGTCGTGTATTCTTGGGCTTGGTTATTTTGTTCTCAATTATGGCCTATGGATTCCATGTTCAGAATGCCTGGGTTCCTATTGCTTTCCTTACGGGCGGATTCTTCTCCGGACTTTCCGGCTTCCTTGGCATGAAGACAGCCACTTACGCTTCGGCACGTACCGCCAACGCCGCTCGCACCTCATTGAACGCAGGACTGCGAATCGCCTTCCGAAGCGGAGCCTTGATGAGACTTGTAGTAGTCATGGGATAATGCGAAGAAATATGTAGAAGAAGGAAACTTCGGAGGCAAAGTGCATAAAACAACCGTGGTAGAGGTTGCCGGGAGTTTGTTCGGCTAATACTGAATTGTACATTCAATTATTTCCTTTACCTTTGCGGCAGAGTAAAAACGATAAAGATGCTATTACCTTATTTAAATGAGAACCTGATAGAAGCAGGATGCGATGAGGCCGGTCGTGGTTGTCTGGCGGGAGCGGTGTATGCTGCCGCAGTCATTCTGCCGAAAGACTTTAAGAATGAGTTGCTGAACGACTCCAAACAATTGACCGAGAAACAACGCTACGCACTTCGCGAAGTGATAGAGAAAGAAGCGGTAGCATGGGCGGTAGGCATCGTTTCGCCTACAGAGATTGATGAGATAAACATCCTCCGTGCTTCTTTCCTTGCCATGCACCGTGCGGTAGACCAACTGACTACACGCCCCCAACATCTGCTGATAGATGGAAACCGCTTCAATAAATATCCCGATATCCCGCATACTACCGTGGTGAAAGGCGATGGTAAGTATCTTTCCATCGCCGCCGCCTCTATTCTGGCAAAGACGTACAGGGATGATTATATGAACCGTCTCCACGAAGAGTTCCCCTTTTATGATTGGGACCATAATAAAGGATACCCCACCCGGAAACATCGCGCCGCCATTGCCCAACGTGGCACTACTCCTTATCACCGAATGACATTCAATCTCTTGGGAGACGGGCAACTTACTTTAGACTTTTAAGGTAAAATCGTCCTTAGTCCCGGATGTAATCTACATTTTTTTGCAATATAAGCACGATTTTGTCGTGTTTAAACCCAAATATGTTCCGTTTGGACTAAAAATGTGTTGTCTAGTGCTTTTATTTGTTAGGAAAATGCCATATATTTGCAAACACTAACAAGAATTAAAAAGTTTAAAATCATGGCAACGAACAAGCAACATTCACTTGCAAAATTTTCCGGGATATTATTTCTTATGATGCTTTGCGCTTTTTCTGTAAATGCGCAGTTTTTACGTACTTCCTATTTCATGGAAGGAACACACTATCGTCAACAACTCAATCCGGCTCTGACACCGACAAAAGGTTACTTTAATCTTCCGGTAATCGGTGCCATTAGTGCAACCGTTGGTTCTACTTCACTGGGCTATCAGGATATTATCGACATTATTGATAATGGAGATGATTTCTATACGAAACCCGATTTCATGAACCGACTGAAAGAACATAATAAGCTGAATGTAAATGTCAGTACGGAGATTCTTTCTGCAGGATGGTATAAAGGACAGAACTTCTGGTCTTTTAATGTAGGCGTACGCACGGATATTGGTGCGAACCTGACGAAAAAGATGTTCAGCTTCCTGAATGAGATGGAAACAGTGGAAGATAACTGGAGAAACAGTAACTATGACATTAGCAACCAACAATTGAATATCAATGCTTATGCAGAAGTGGGCTTAGGACTTTCGCGTCAGATTAACGACCGCTTGACAGTGGGTGCACGCGTGAAGGCTTTGCTGGGTGTCGGTAATATGGAACTGAAGCTTAACAATGTAGCGATGAATGCTAATTTGCCGAGCGATAACCGTATCAATCAATTGCAGGATCCTAGATACTTAGCAAGTTTGAGTCCAACGGATATCTCGAATTTAAGAACAGAAATAAATAACTACCATGCTAATCTGGCTGTAGATGCTCATTTGGAAAGTTCATTCAAAGGATTGAATTTAAATAAAGAAGATGGGCAAGACTATATCAGTGAATTTGAATTTGAAGGCAAAGATATGGGAATTGCAGGTTATGGTTTCGGTATCGACTTAGGAGCTTCTTACAAGATAATGGATAATCTGACTGTGTCTGCTTCTGTTTTGGACTTGGGATTCATCTCATGGTCGAAAGGTAGCACTCAGATTGCTAATACAAAAACTGCAAGTATTAATATGCAAGGAAGCGATTATACAGCAGGTATCGACCCTACTGACATTGATGGCAGTATTACTGCTATTGAAAATAACATGAAGAAGTTGCAGACAGATGCTAACGGATATATGGATCGTGTGAGCGGTGGCGATGTTCTCGATTATGAAATGTTGCAACTTAGAACAGAAGAGCAGACCAAATCTCGCAAATCACGCCTTGCCTCTACCATCGTAGTAGGTGCCGAATACGGATTCTTCGAAAACAAACTCTCTGTTGGCGCATTGTCAACTACCCGTTTTGTGCAACCCGATGCTCTTACCGAATTAACTTTCTCTGCCAACTATCGTCCGAAAAGCTGGTGCAATGTTGCATTGAGCTATTCAGTAATTCAGTCGGCAGGTAAATCCTTCGGTCTGGGTCTGAAGTTAGGTCCTGTCTTCCTCGGAACCGACTATATGTTCTTAGGAAAGAACTCTAATGCAGTGAATGGATTCGTAGGAATATCTATTCCATTGGGTCGAAGTAAGGCGAGTAAAGAAGGATAAAATAATTCTCTCTCTATAAACATTCTCTTTTTAATAATTCTCTATTGAAGAAAAAACGTAGAATTAACGGCCTGTCATCTTTGATTCAATCAGATGACAGGCCGCATTTTAATATCTATCTATGATTATCAGAACCACTTAATCTTCTTGAATATCACAAATGCAAGGACGGACAATCCGATGGAGAACGTCACAATCAGTGAGAATGCAAAGGGGACTTCCTCCAGATGAATATCCACGTTCATGCCATAGAAACTAGCTATCAATGTGGGCAGCATCAAGACAATGGATAGGCTAGTCATTCGTTTCATTATCGTATTCACGTTGTTGGAGATAATAGAAGCAAAAGCGTCCATCGTTCCGGTAAGGATGTCGCTGTAGATATTCACTGTATTAAGCGCCTGCTTCAGTTCGATTATTACGTCTTCCACCAGTTCCTTATCCAGATAATCCGTATCTTGGAAGATGGTTCTCAACTTACCAATCATCACTTCATTGCCACGAATGGAAGTGTTGAAGTATACCAGTGATTTCTGTAGTCTCATCAGGCGGAGTAAATCCTCATTACGGATGCTTCGCTCCAACTCCTTCTCAGCGATGGTGATATCCAGATTTATCTGTTTCAGATATTTCAGGAACCATACGGCAGAAGAGTAGATTAGCCGGAAGATGAGGTCCAGCTTGTTGCGGACAGCGATATTCTTTTTGCGGGTATGCTCGATAAAGTCCGGCAAAAGGTCGGTGTCGTGATAACAGACAGATACGATAATTTCATTATTCGTAATAATACCGATAGGCACGGTGGTGAAGGGCAAACTGCCATTCTGATTGTTTTGTACCGGTATGCGGAGAATAGTCAATAGCCAGTTACCTTCCGTGTCAGTACGCGGACGTTCGTCTGTGTCGGCTATGTCGTCAAGAAATGATTCGGGAACTTTGAGTGTTTGGGTCAGAAATTCAAAGTCGTCGTTGGTTGGGCATACTACGTTTACCCAGCTGTTGGGAAGCCATTGTGCTTTTTCCACAAAGCCAGCCTCACAATAAAGATACGTTCTCATCTTATTGCCTCCTTTCGTTGTTTGGTCACGAGCAGAGGCATCAGCTTCGATGGCTCTGTTCGCTTTAATTAATACTATAAGTACACGTTCGCGGGTTTGAATCGTCCATATTTCTATGATTTAATATAAAAGCAGTGCAAAGGTAGGGAAAAATGAAGTGTATCCCGTCCTTTTGCATTGTTTTTTTAGGATTTCTTCCAATAAAGCTGAAATCATTCTGCCATATCTTACGGTTCGTCGGTTTTCTTGAAGAAGAGATGTTGTATTTGTTAGATTAGAATTTTAGACTGTTTGAACCGGAGAACTATTAATGGTGGTTTGTGCAATTGAAACACCCGATAATAGCAATGCTAAGCTGAGTAGAATTGTTTTCATAATCTTCATGTCTGGAAGTTGTTTTGCAAAGAAAGGAAAACGTTTGAGAGTTCCATCGCTCAGCCATTGTAACTTAACATAGATTATACGTTTTCGTAATCATCTTTTTTGTACCTTTGCACCCGAAAATTAGAGTGATAATTTAAATATTGAAATATTATGAGCAAGAAAGCCCTTTTAATGATCCTCGATGGTTGGGGATTAGGCGACCAAAAGAAAGACGACGTGATCTTCAACACTCCCACTCCTTACTGGGATTATCTGATGAACAATTATCCTCACTCCCAGCTTCAGGCAAGCGGTGAAAACGTAGGTTTGCCCGACGGACAGATGGGTAACTCTGAAGTAGGCCACCTCAACATCGGTGCCGGACGCGTGGTTTATCAGGATTTAGTAAAAATCAACCGTGCTTGTGCCGACAATAGCATTCTGACAAATCCGGAAATCGTTTCTGCCTTCACTTATGCTAAAGAAAACGGCAAGAGCGTTCATTTCATGGGATTGACTTCCAACGGTGGCGTACACAGTTCACTCGTTCATCTCTTCAAACTTTGCGATATCGCTAAAGAATATAATATCGACAATACATTCATCCACTGCTTCATGGACGGTCGCGACACCGATCCGAAGAGCGGTAAAGGTTTTATCGAAGAACTCACTGCACACACTGAAAAGTCGGCAGGAAAGATTGCTTCCATCATCGGTCGTTATTATGCTATGGACCGTGATAAACGTTGGGAACGCGTAAAAGAAGCTTATGATCTGCTGGTGAACGGCGAAGGAAAGAAAGCTACCGATATGGTTCAGGCTATGCAGGAATCTTATGATGAAGGAGTTACTGACGAATTTATCAAGCCGATTGTAAATGCCAATGTTGACGGAATAATCAAAGAAGGCGACGTGGTTATCTTCTTCAACTACCGTAACGACCGTGCAAAAGAACTCACAGTAGTACTGACTCAACAAGATATGCCCGAAGCAGGTATGCATACCATTCCGGGATTGCAATATTATTGCATGACTCCGTATGATGCTTCTTTCAAAGGTGTTCATATCTTGTTCGATAAAGACAATGTTACTAATACATTGGGCGAATATCTTGCAGCCAAAGGTATGACTCAGCTCCATATTGCTGAAACAGAGAAGTATGCTCACGTGACATTCTTCTTCAACGGCGGACGCGAGACTCCGTATGATCAGGAAGACCGCATCCTCGTTCCTTCTCCGAAAGTGGCTACTTACGACCTGAAACCGGAAATGAGCGCTTACGAAGTGAAAGACAAATTGGTGGCTGCTATCAACGAAAACAAATATGATTTCATTGTTGTGAACTTCGCTAATGGCGACATGGTAGGTCACACCGGTATTTACGAAGCTATCGAGAAAGCTGTTGTAGCTGTGGATGCTTGCGTGAAAGAAGTAGTAGAAGCTGCCAAAGCTCAAGATTACGAAGCAATCATTATTGCCGACCATGGTAACGCTGACCACGCTTTGAACGAAGACGGCACTCCGAACACAGCTCACTCGCTGAATCCTGTTCCTTGCGTTTACGTAACAGAGAATAAGGCTGCGAAAGTGGAAGACGGTCGTCTGGCTGATGTTGCTCCTACAATCTTGAAGATTATGGGTCTGGAAGCTCCGGCAGAGATGAGCGGAAGCGTATTGATTAAGTAATTTCGATAATCATAAAAGTAAAAGGCTATTTCCTTTCGGAGATGGCCTTTTTACTTTTATTATCTAACAATTGAAACAGTAATTTCAATATTTTCATCCTTATTAGTTTCAATGGTGATCTATTCCATCAAAATAGATTTGTGAGATTGCAGTATCGTCATACTTCTCACCTGGATATACTTCAGCTATCTCAAATTTGAGTACAATATCCGACATTTGTTTGAGCTTCTCGAAGTCCTTACGTTCTCCGTGTCCTATGGGATTTACGCTGAATATTTGTTCTTGTTTACTGTCTTTCAGGTTGAGAATGGCATAGGGATGCCCGTTAATATACATTTTGAGTTTCTTAACGCGTGAGTTCTCGCGCCAAGCCTTATCAGATTTTATATATCCGTTTATCACAATCACGCTAGTGATACGAGGATTTTCCGGTGGTAGGCGATAAATTAGGTATTCGCCGATGCCATATCCGCTGGCCCCCTCAATCCAAGCAGTCCTATAGCTGAGATCATGGGCATTTGCTGCACGATACGAAAGACCATGCTGAGGCTTTAACTCGGAAGAAGCTGATATTTCTCCCAAACTACACGCGCAATAAAAGCTACAACCTACACCTAAAATGTCCCAATAACTTTCTTTTCCATCAAGGAGCTCCGTAGTTTTTAATTTTTCGTTGAATGCTTTTTCTCCTTCACGGCTTAAGTCGATTGTTTCACCTAGTTTTGGAGATAATTCTTTCCATGTTTGTCCCCAACAATGGGAAGAGACGAGCAGTAAAAACAAAAATAGTGTTCTCATGGTCCATAATTTTGGGTTTTGTATTCTACAAATCTAATAATAAAATAGCTCATTAGCAACTTTTTCTTACTTTTGCAGGTTGTAAGATAAGACTAAAATTATGATTCAGATAAATGATGTAGTTGTATCGTTCGACGTAATTCGGGAGAAATTCCTTTGTAACTTGGATGCCTGTAAAGGCGAATGTTGCATTGAAGGTGATGCCGGTGCACCTGTTGAACTGGAAGAAGTTGAAAAGCTGGAAGAGGTTTTACCGCTCATTTGGGATGAACTGGCTCCCGAGGCTCGCGCGGTGATTGAGAAGCAAGGGGTGGTTTATACCGATCAGGAAGGAGATTTAGTGACCTCCATTGTGAATAATAAAGATTGCGTCTTTACTTGTTATGATGAGAAAGGCTGCTGCTATTGTGCTATCGAAAAAGCTTATCGGGAAGGTAAGACTAGCTTCTATAAGCCCGTTTCCTGTCATCTCTATCCAATCCGTATCGGAGATTACGGACCGTATAAAGCCGTCAATTACCATCGTTGGGACGTATGTAAAGCTGCCGTCTTGCTTGGGAAGAAAGAGAATGTTTCTGTCTATCAGTTTTTGAAAGAGCCTCTCATCCGTAAGTTTGGTGAAGAGTGGTACAAGGAGTTGGAAATTGCTGTTGAAGAATTAAGAAAGCAGCAAATCATCTAACCTTCTTCTTTCGGTTGTAAATTAACTGATAAAGCAAAATACATAATGCTATTACTATTCCACAAGTCGGAGTGACCCATGCTTTCGGATGAATAATGAGCAGAAAAATGCAAGTAACTATAACGCATGATGTCAGCACTACAAGGAATAGTTTGATCTTTGCAAACAGTGGATTGGGAGTCATTATTTTCTTTTTCATAAGCAGTTCTCGTTTGTTTTTATGCAATATAGTAATTATGATTGAAAAACGATTCTGCTTTTAGCTTTTATTAAGAGATGAACGGTCGAGATGCTAATTGATTTTTAGACATAAGAACATAAGTACAAAAGATAAAACATCGGATTAATGTATTGCTATTAATAACTTTCTAAGCGCAGTCTTTATGTTCTTCTGTTCTTCTGTATAAATTAGCATTTAGCTCAATCCCGCACGGTTATGAGTAAAATAGAATTTATCGGGTTGCGTAATGGTCCATTTTTTAGACGCAGATGACACGGATGATGCGGATTTTTTATCTCTATGCAGATTATAGCTTTAAATTATAAAATTCATCAAATCCGCGTTATCCGCGTCATCTGCGTCTAAAAATGAATGTATAACTTTAGCTCATTACCGCACGGTATCGCTTTTGAATTAAATGTTTATTTATTGCTAAAAGAAAAGCGTCGGCACGAAGGATTTTCCTTCGACTGCCGACGCTTCCTCGTTGTAAGATGTGAGGTTGGTTTATAAATACGTATAATTCAAATTATGCATCGATATTTGCATACGTTGCATTCTCTTCTATAAATTCGCGGCGTGGGCCTACGTCTTCGCCCATCAACATGGAGAAGATATAGTCGGCTTCTGCGGCGTTGTCTATATTCACTTGTTTCAGCATACGGTTTTCGGGGTCCATTGTTGTCTCCCACAATTGCTGGGCGTTCATTTCACCCAAACCTTTGTAGCGCTGAGTATGAACGGCATTTTCCACACCACCACCGTAAGTGTCAATAAACTTCTGGCGTTGAGCATCTGTCCAGCAGTACTCTTCTACTTTACCCTTCTTGCAGAGGTAGAGCGGGGGAGTAGCGATATACAGATAGCCGTTCTGGATAATCTGCGGCATATAACGGAAGAAGAATGTCATAATCAATGTGTCGATGTGAGAACCATCGACGTCGGCATCGGTCATGATGATAATCTTGTGGTAACGCAACTTTTCGATATTCGCTTCCTTGCTATCCTCGTCCGTTCCGATGGTGACACCCAGTGCCGTATATATATTGCGGATTTCATCGCTTTCCAAAGCTTTGTGATACATCGCTTTTTCAACGTTCAGAATCTTACCGCGTAGTGGAAGAATAGCTTGGAACATACGGTTACGTCCTTGCTTGGCAGTACCACCTGCCGAATCTCCCTCGACGAGGAATAATTCACATTTCGTTGCATCCTTGTCCGAACAGTCCGCCAATTTACCCGGCAGTCCGCCACCTGACATCGGAGACTTGCGTTGCACCATTTCACGCGCTTTTCTTGCAGCGTGGCGTGCCGTAGCGGCAAGTACTACTTTATCAACGATAATCTTTGCTTCTTTCGGATGTTCTTCCAGATAGTTTGCCAATACTTCACCTACTGCCTGGTCTACAGCTCCCATCACTTCGTTGTTACCCAACTTCGTCTTGGTCTGTCCTTCAAACTGAGGTTCCTGCACTTTTACCGAGATAACGGCAGTCAGACCTTCACGGAAGTCATCGCCGGCGATATCAACTTTCACCTTTTCCAACATCTTGCTATCTTCTGCATATTTCTTTAGCGTACGGGTCAGTGCGCGACGGAAACCTGCCAAGTGAGTACCACCTTCGATAGTATTGATATTGTTGACGTAAGAGTGAACGTTTTCGGAGAATCCGGTATTGTACATAATAGCTATTTCGATAGGAATCCCTTGTTTTTCCGAATTCAGATAGATAACGTCGTTAATCAGGTGCTCGCGTGAAGACTCGATGAAACGTACAAATTCTCTCAGACCTTCTTCCGAGTAGAACTGTTCTGTTTTAACGCTTCCGTCTTCTTCATTCACCACCCGACGGTCGGTCAGGGTGATGCGCAGTCCTGCATTCAGGTAAGACAGTTCACGCAGACGTGATGCAAGTATCTTATAGTCGTACACCGTATCGGTAAAAATCGTCTTATCCGGCCAGAATTGTTGGCGGGTTCCTGTAATTTCAGCCGTGCCGACTTCTTTTACGGAATAAAGCGGTTTACCAATCTCGTATTCCTGCTGGTAAGTTTTACCGTTGCGGAACACTTGCGTGGTCATGTGGGTAGACAGTGCGTTCACACAAGACATACCTACACCGTGCAAACCTCCGGATACTTTGTACGAACCTTTGTCGAACTTACCTCCGGCGTGCAGAACGGTCATGGCTACTTCCAGTGCCGACTTCTTTTCCTTTTCGTGATAGTCCACCGGAATACCGCGTCCATTGTCCTGTACTGTGATTGAATTGTCTTCGTTGATTGTCACTTCGATATGGTCGCAATAACCAGCCAGCGCTTCATCAATGGAGTTATCAACGATTTCATATACTAAGTGGTGAAGTCCCTTTACGCTGATGTCGCCAATGTACATCGCAGGGCGTTTTCTTACTGCTTCAAGACCTTCCAATACCTGGATACTATCCGCAGAATAAGACCCGTTATTGGGAGTGATTTGTTCTTCGCTCATAATTGCCTTTCTAACTTTAATAACAGAGCAAATATAGTGATTTTTATCGACTTGGCGAAGAATAAACAGTGAAAAATAAAGAATGGAAGCGGATTATCTTTGAGGTAGACTTGCTTGATTCTCAGTGATTTATAAACAGAAAAGGCCGAACTTATTAAGTTCAGCCTGAATGCTATATAGAATTGTTAAATTTCTATTATTAAGCGAGCTTGTTGATGTAAAGAGCCAGCTTAGATTTCAGATTGTTAGCCTTGTTTTTGTGAATGATATTCACTTTAGCCAACTTATCTAACATCTTAGTGATGCCTGGATACATTGCAACTGCTTCTGCTTTGTCAGTCGTTGCACGAAGCTTTCTAACAGCGTTTCTCATGGTCTTACCATAATATCTGTTGTGAAGTCTTCTTGTCTCTTCTTGTCTGATTCTTTTCAGTGATGATTTATGATTTGCCATTTCGACTAATCTATTTTTTTAAGTTCTTTATTCTTATTATTTGTAGCCCGTGGGGGAGTCGAACCCCCCTTTCAAGAATGAAAATCTTGCGTCCTAACCGATAGACGAACGGGCCATCCTGTTGTAGCATTTCTGCTGCTTTGCTTTCTTGAATCAGTGTTTGTTTCTCGATTGCGGATGCAAAGGTAGGAACATTTTTTAAACTGACAAATAATTCATAGGAATTTTTTTAGTAAAACGGTGCGTTTCTTCTTTTAATGGCTTTTTACTTGTTGTAAATCAGTGAGATAAGATTCTTTCTTTTTTATAAAAAAAGTTTCTTCCTCGAATTGTGTTGAGAGAAGTGTCTATTCGTACACCTTATTATATATAGAAACTGCATTATATATAGAAGCTGGCAGGCATGGTTGATCGTAGCACTTCATAACTTATATTTTTCGCCAATGCTACTTTAATAGGCATTATTCTCCCAGATTTTTTAGTAGCTTTGCTTCGTATTAGAGTGACTAAAGAATAGATATGCTGCAAAAAACAAAAGGATTAGTTCTTCACACGCTTAAATATAATGATACTTCTATCATTGTGGATATGTACACGGAGTTGTCCGGCAGGGCATCATTTCTTGTGGCAGTTCCCCGTTCGCGGAAGGCGGCGGTCAAGTCCGTGCTGTTTCAGCCATTGTCTTTTATAGAGTTTGAGGCCGATTATCGCCCCAATGCAACGCTCTATCGGGTGAAAGAAGCGAAATCCTTCTATCCGTTTTCTTCTATTCCTTACGATCCGTATAAATCTTCCATGGCGCTTTTCCTGTCGGAGTTTCTTTATCGCGCCATTCGTGAAGAGGCGGAGAATCGACCTCTGTTCGCTTATTTGCAACATTCTATTATTTGGCTTGACGAGTGCAAGGAAGGTTTTGCCAACTTCCATCTCGTTTTCTTAATGCGACTTTCCCGTTTCTTGGGGCTTTATCCCAACTTGGAAGACTATCACTCCGGCGATTATTTCGATTTGCTGAATGCTTGTTTCACTCCGACCCGCCCCCAGTTACATTCATCTTATATAAATCCCGATGAAGCGGAACGACTTCGGCAACTGATGCGTATGAATTACGAAACAATGCATCTTTTTACGATGAACCGAACGGAGCGTACACGTTGCCTGACGATAATGAATGACTATTATCGTCTGCATCTGCCGGACTTTCCGGCTTTGAAGTCATTGGAAGTGCTGAAAGAATTGTTTGATTAGTACCAATAAGATGCTTATGAATATTAAAATAGAATGATAATAACGCATCTTATAGTCACAGACTTTTAAAAATATATATTACTTTTGTCCACTGTGAAATGCCAAGGGAAATACAACATGAAAACATTCGTAAACTTAACGGTATATATTCTTATTCTGACGGGACTTTATAGTTGTAATAGCGACGTATTCGTTGACGACTTCCGTACTGCTGATACCGAACTGTCTTTGGACGGGAATGGTGATACGGCAATCATTAAATTTGCATCTTCTAACTGGGATTATTTAAGCTTGTACATTTATGATGATAGCTTCAGAACTCCATTCCAAGTACATGATGAGCGTGGTAGTTCTACTGTAGAATCGTCCCCGTATATGAAAGGCTTAGGCAGGATTGTGAGCAAAGAAGAACTGACCGATTTCATTATTGAACGCAGTAATCCCAAAGAACTGAAGATTACAGTTGGTGAGAATGCCCGCCCCTATCCTTTAAATTTCGTACTTATAGCGAGCAATGAATATGAATCTCAGGACATATACGTTGACATTTCACCGTCGGACAGGTATGTGATTAATAAAATCTATTACCCTTTGGATGATCCATACCATATTGAGAAAAGATGGGAAGAAGTATCCTCTTTTGTGTTGCATAACTATACGGATGAACCTTATACGTACACGCTTTCTCCTTATGAGAAAATTCACTATGAGGTTATGTTCAGATTAGAAGAACCCGAGGCTCTTCAATTGTTGGGAAAAGATAATCTGGTAGATATACCAAGTGTTGAAAACGAGCGCTTAGTTATGAGCGGTATCCAAGCTCAATATACTCCTGTGGTTCAAACATTGCCTTTCCTTAATTCAGAGCAGAAAGAAATTACGATACCGCCTATGACCTCGCAGAAGATAAGTTTACTGATAAAATATGTTTGGTTTGACACAACATATGCCATAACTGCCGTTCATCCGGTGACAAAGAAGGAAAGGTACATAACAGGTAGGCTGCAAGGTAAAATGCCTGTATCATACCTCTACATAAAACCTAAAATTACCAATGATTAGAATTATAAATACCCGACGCATACTACTGTGCATCATTTGTCTGCTGATGCTCCCGACAGTCGACTCAAAGCTGAATGCACAGAACCCCACTAAGCCTATTGAACAAAAGAATGATAGCACAAGCCGCGCGCTTATCCATCAAATCGGTATTGACTTTCGTCCGGGCTATGTGGCACCTACAAACAGTTTCCTCGCCGGAGACAATGCCCAGCAGAAAGCCATCAACCAATCTCTTTCCCTGCACTTGAAGTACGCTTTCCGTTTCAGCCCGAACTCTTATTTAGGCAAACTCTATCCCCACGCCTATCAAGGCATAGGTGTTTCGTATAACACATTCTCCCGTCCCGAAGAACTGGGAACTCCCATGGCTGTGTATGCCTTTCAAGGTGCGCCTCTTGTGCAACTTTCCCGTCGCCTGTCCATTGATTATGAATGGAACTTCGGCGCATCTTTCGGTTGGAAAAAATATGACGAACTATACAATCCGAAGAACATGACTATCGGTTCTAAAATCAATGCATACATCAATCTGGGCTTTCTCCTCAACTGGCAATTTCTTCCGCAATGGAAGCTCGCGGCAGGCGTTGACTTAACACATTTCTCTAATGGAAATACGCATTATCCTAATGGTGGACTTAATATTATCGGTGGAAGAATCGGCGTTGTACGCACTTTTGGCGCTACCGATGATGTGTCTACTGTAAAAGAATCCAATCGCCTTTCTATAAAACCACACGTCAGCTATGACCTGCTGATATATGGCGCCACTCGCAAACGTGGATTCGTTAAAGACTATATGCCGACCTTAGTACCCGGTTCCTTCGGTATCGTTGGACTTAACTTTTCTCCGATGTATAATTTTAACAAACACTTCCGCGCGGGGCTTTCTGTCGATGCGCAATTTGACGAAAGTGCCAATATCAAAGACTACAAACTGGACGGCACCTACTCGGGCGAAATAAAGTTTCATCGTCCTCCTTTCCGCGAACAATTTGCCGTGGGATTATCCCTTCGGGCAGAATTGGTAATGCCTATTTTCTCTATTAATGCCGGTCTTGGGCGAAATATGATTTGCAAAGGAGACGACACGAATGGCTTCTACCAGATTCTGGCTCTCAAAACGTATGTCACGCGCCATATGTTTCTACACGTAGGATATCAGTTGAATAAATTCAAGGACCCTAACAATCTGATGCTGGGTATAGGGTATAGATTTCATGATAAGCGGTGATGCGAGGTGTTTCATTGCTTGAAACTGTAGTTCCAAAGCAATGAAACTAGAGTTCCAACGCCTTTGAAACTACAGTTTCACGCCGATGGAACTACAGTTTCACACTGGTGGAACTACAGTTTCACGCCGGGAAACTATTTCTCCTTCTGTATGTGGCGCTAAAAAAGAAGTTGCAGATGCGCTCCGGATACCACATCCGCAACACATCTGCAACAAATTTATTTAAAACAAAGCTCTATGGAAGAGCGTCAGCTTATCCCAGCAACTCTTTTACTTTAGCCGAAATGGCGCGACCTTCAGCAAGTCCTGCCAATTTCTTAGAAGCGACGCCCATCACCTTACCCATGTCTTTGCCGCTTGTGGCACCGGTTTCAGCAATGATTTCCTTCAAAGCAGCTTCCAGTTCTTCGGCAGTCATTTGTTTGGGCAAGAACTTTTCCATCACAGCCACCTGTGCTAGTTCAGTTTCCGCCAAGTCCTCGCGTCCCTGTCCTTTGTAGATTTCAGCAGAATCTTTTCCCTGTTTCACCAGTTTCTGGATAATCTTCAGGGCTGCATCATCAGTCAATATATCGTTAGCTCCCGGAGCAGTTTTTGCTTCAAGGAACACCTTCTTTATATTTCTCAAAGTCTCGAGGGCTACTTTATCTTTAGCCTTCATTGCGATTTTAATGTCTTCGCTGACTTGTTCAAATAAGTCCATATTACTCTATAATATAATTACAAGTTACTAATTACAAATCATTTAAAAGGTAATCACGCCGTTATCATCGGTCGCCTCTTCCGTTGCCACTTCCTCTTCCAGTGCGGCTTTGGTCTTGATTTTGGTAAGCGTTGTCTTGTCGCGCTGGTACGTGGGAGAGTCCTCCACCATGGCGATGATGTCGTCGTTATCCAAATCTTCGGCATTGAAAAGGTAGATATGGCGTCGTCTGCGCAGGCTCTTGCTGCCGATGCCGCTGGCGCTTTCGCCGTAGGCTTTGCGGATACGTTCTTTGTTCTTCTCCTTTTCCTCTTCCAGTTGCAGTTGGCGCTCCTCTTCTTCCTGACTCCGTGCAGCGTGCAGACTGTCCATGCCGGGCACGTCTTCCACTCCGAAACCGGTAGCCAGTACGGTAATCTTCACTTTCGACTCCAGCGAGTTGTCCATTGCCACCCCCCAAATGACTTCCACACCTTCGCGGAACTTGCTCATGAACTCGTGTATCTCGTTCATTTCTTCCATCATCAGTTCCGATGTCGGGCAGAAAGAAACGTTCAGCATTACCTTCTTGGCGTTGAATATATCGTTATTGTTGAGCAACGGAGAGTGCAGCGCATCGTCGATAGCCTTCGTTACACGGTTTTCTCCTTCTCCGAATCCGGTACTCATGATGGCTACGCCACCGTCTTTAAGGATAGTTTTCACATCGGCAAAGTCGAGGTTGACCGTACCACGCATGGTGATAATCTCGGCGATACTCTTGGCAGCGATGGATAGCGTATCATCCGCCTTGCCGAAAGCATTCATAAAAGTAAGGTCGGCATATATTTCGCGCAGGCGTTCGTTGTTGATGACGAGCAAGGCGTCTACGTGTTGGGCGATGCGTTCCACGCCGTCCAGTGCCTGTATGATTTTCTTTTCTCCCTCGAAGATGAATGGGATGGTGACAATGCCGACAGTGAGGATATCCATCTCTTTGGCAATGCGGGCGATGACGGGGGCGGCTCCTGTTCCGGTTCCTCCTCCCATTCCGGCGGTGATGAATACCATCTTGGTGCCGTCGTTCAGCAGGCCTTTGATATCTTCTAAACTTTCTTCGGCGGCATCGCGTGCCCGTTCGGGACGGTTGCCAGCTCCAAGCCCTTGTGTGATGCTACGGCCCAGTTGCAGTTTCACCGGAACGGGTGATTCAGCCAATGCCTGGTTGTCCGTATTGCAAAGAACGAACGTTACGTCATGTATACCTTCCCGGTACATATGGTTCACGGCATTACCGCCACCACCACCTACACCAATCACTTTGATGATTTTCGGTGAATCTGTCGGGAAATCGAATTGTACTATCTCGTCCATAATCTTATACTAATTACTAGTTACTATTTACAAATTATAAGCTATGCCTCCGGAAATTTATTTCATCTCATCATCTTCATTGAAGATATTGGTCATTTCTTCAATTGTTTTCTTCATCTTTATTTTAAACCAGCCCGGTCCGGCTTCGCGTTTCCGTCTTTCCTTATCTTCTTTCTCCTTAATCTTCCGAAGTCTTTCTTTCTCCTTGGCAGCTTCCTTGGCGGCAACTCTGGCTTCCCGTTCCTCTTCTTCTTTCTTTTGGCGGGCGATGCGAGTCTGCTCCTGATATTCAGGGTCATTATCGAATATATTCGCCGATTGCACTTCCGGTTCCGGCTTTGGGGTTGCGGGAGTCTGCGGGGCGGTTTCCACCAGGCAGCAGTTCTGGTTGCCTTCAAACAGTAGACCGAATAGTGTGTTCTGCGAACCGTCTTTCTTCAATACATTATTCGAAGCATGAACAGTGTTGCGCGGCAGTTTAGCTATCCGTATCTTTTCAATCTTGCTACGTTTGCGCAGTATCTCGTCTAAGCTTCGTAGGTTGGCGGCTCCACCCGTCATAATGATTCCTGCCAGCAGTTTATCTTCGTAGCCGGATAGCTGAACTTGATTCCATACGTTGGCGATGATTTCTTCGGCACGTGCTTCAACGATGTTGTTGAGTTCGCTCACTTTGAGGGTACGGTTGTCATCATCCAGTTCGCAGGTAGGTTCTTCCTGTTCGGGGTCCTCTTCATAGAGGGCGTCGCCATAGGTTTTCTTCAAGCGTTCCGCTTCTTCCTCCTCTATTTTCAGAGAAGTGATATCGCGCGTGATGCTGTTGCCGCCCAGAGGCAGTACGGTGAGGAAACGGAGGATGTTGTTCTTATACACAGAGATGGTGGTCGTATCAGCTCCGAAGTCGATGAGTGCGCAACCCGAACGGCGTTCGCTTTCCGTCAGCACGGCGTTGGCAGTCACCAATGGGGCTATCAGTTGGTCGGCAATATCTATTTTAGCCTGCTCGAAGCAGTGTTCCAGGTTCTTGCGGACAGAGGTGCGGGCTACGATGTTGAGGAAACGTCCCTCAATGTGGCTGCCTACCAATCCCACGGGGTTGGCTTGCAGATTGTTGCCCACTTTATATTCTTGCGGAGCTACGTCCAGTATATCCATATCTACCACCGGAACGGCGATGTTCTCGTCGCCGATGGCGCTCACGAGCTCTTCCGATATGATGGCTTCATCTTCCAAATCGCGACTTACTACATTACGCACTGTGCGGAGCGACTGCCCGCCGATGCCTACGTATACCTTGGCAATTGAGTTCTTCAACTCACCTTCCAGTCTGTTGATGATAGAAGTGAGACTCTGCGCCGTCTTGTCTAGATTGAAGATTACTCCCTTGCGGATAAACGTAGAAGAGTCTTCCTGAGCATACGCCAGTACCTGCATACTTCCGTCACTGTTCTTTTTTCCGGCCACACCGGTTATCTTCGATGAACCAAGTTCAATAGCGGCGATAAATTCTGTTGTTGCCATCTCTTTATTTACAATTTAATTATTTACAATTTACTATTTAGAGAGAGTTGTTATTCATAAGTCACTGTCTCTTCGTACAAATAATCTGGTTGCTGAACTCAAGGTTGATGCGTGAGTACTTGTTCCAGCCAACCTGATTGAGCCCTTTCTTATAAAACGCCTTTAGGCGTGTCAGTTTGTTTTCAAAGTTATCCAGCTTGCCAAGATAGATGAGGTGATCTCCCACACGCGGCACCAGCTCGATGCTGTGGTCGGGCAACACATGAATTTGTTCTATCTGAGCGTCCCAGAACTTATCATTATGCAAAAATACACCAAACTTATATAAATCCTTCATTGCAAACGACTTTTCTACGTTTCCGGTAGCAATTACCCGATGTGCGACGCATTTTGCTTCCGGCGGCATCACGGTTCCTTTGTTGTCGAGATAGTAGTTCTCACCGTTGGCACTCATCACTCGCAGGATGGGGATGCGCTGTGTCACTTCCACGCAGACTTTTCCGCTAGGGGTCTTGAAACATTCTGCTTCGTCAATCAGCGGATGCTTGCTAAGCTCCCGTTCGAGCGACTTGGTGGAGATGCGTTCCATCTTTTTTCCGATGGGGTAGATGCCTTTGTGCTGAAGGATACCTTTCAGCTCGTCTTTTGTGATAAAGCCAGCGTAAGCGGTATCCTTGATGACTAATTCCAAGTCACGGCAGGTCTGGTCGGCAGGCTTGCGGTTGAGGGCGGTGATAGCTACTACGAGGTAGGCTAAAAGCACCAACATGACAATGGATAGAAGGATTCTCTTTACCATAATCTCTATCGGTTTTCGAGGATTTTAGTTATTTCGGGGACATAGTTGTCGATGTCTCCTGCTCCCAGAGTTATTAATACTTCAATGTTTTTTTCTTTCAGAATGTTCGGTATCTCTTCCTTTTTGCACATACTTTTTTCGATGCCCGGACGGAGGTTATCGTAAATCAACTGGCTGGTGACACCGGGAATAGGTGCTTCGCGGGCCGGATAGATGTCTACCAGGATTACTTCGTCGAGTAGCGAGAGGCTGTCGGCAAAGTCCTGATAGAAGTCGCGGGTACGGGTATAGAGGTGTGGCTGGAAGACAGCCGTTATCTTCTTGTCTCTGTAAAGTTCGCGCATGGATAGCACACTCTGCTTGATTTCAGAGGGGTGGTGGGCGTAATCGCTTAGGAAAACTATCCGGTCGTTCTTTATTTTAAAGTCGAACCGACGGTCTACGCCTCGGAAGCTTGCCATGCCTTCTTTTATCTCTTCGTCAGTCACGCCGCTGAGGTGGGCAAGGGCCATGGCGGCAACTCCGTTTTCGATGTTGATGCTTACCGGAACACCTAGCCGGATGTCGTTGATGCGCGTATCGGGAGCTACGAAGTCAATAAATATCTCTCCGTTTCCGATGCGGATGTTCTCGGCATGGAAGTCTCCTTCGTCACGCGAGTAGTTGTAGACACGTACGCCGGGCTGCACTTTCGGTTGCAGGGAGATTCCCTTGCGGATAATCAGTGCACCGTCGGGTTGGATAAGGGTGGTGTAGTGCTCGAAGCTTTCCAGATAGGCACGCTCTGTTCCGTAGATGTCCAGATGGTCAGGGTCTGTGGAAGTGATGACGGACATATAAGGAGACAGCCAGTGGAAGGAGCGGTCGAACTCGTCCGCTTCGATCACGGTGTACGGGCTTTTCTGCGAGAGCAGCAGGTTGGTGCCGTAGTTCTTCGAGATTCCTCCGAGGAAGGCGGTGCATTCTACGTGCGACTGGTGGAGCAGATGGGCGGTCATGGTAGAAGTGGTAGTCTTGCCATGGGTACCTGCTACACAAAGTCCTTTGCTGGAGCGGGTGATGGTTCCCAGTACTTGGGCACGCTTCTGTATTTCGAATCCGTTGTTGCGGAAGTAGACCAGTTCTTCGTGTTCCTGCGGCACGGCGGGCGTGTAAATCACGAGCGTGCTCTCTTTGTCTTTGCAGGCTTCGGGGATGAGGGCGACGTTTTCTTCGTAATGTATCTGTGCTCCTTCGGCAGTCAGGGTTTCAGTCAATGGAGTAGGGGTACGGTCGTATCCCGCCACTACTTTTCCTTTGAAGAGGAAGTAGCGCACAAGTGCACTCATACCGATGCCGCCGGCACCAACAAAGTAGACTGATTTTATTGTTTCAATGTTCATTGCTTTCTATATTATTTATTCATCTCTGCCTCCGCTAGCTTTATCACTTCCTGCGCAATGATTCTCGCAGAATCGGCTAATGCCAGCTTAGCTATATTCTCACTCAATTCTTTCAACTTCCCGTCATCATTGACCGTAGACAATGCTACATTCAGCAAGTTGGCTTCCGCTTCGCTATCTTTCACGTAGATGGCGGCTTGTTTATCCACCAATGCCAGTGCATTCTTCGTCTGATGATCTTCTGCCACATTGGGCGAAGGAACCAGAATCACAGGTTTGCTCAGCAGACAGAACTCGGAGATGGAACCTGCTCCGGCACGGGAGATGACAAGGTCGGCAGCTGCATAGGCTGCTGCCATATCTTTGATGAAATCCGTCACGTGCAAGTTCGGAAGTTCTCCGGCAGCTTTCACAATTTCCATCACTTGCGGGAAATAGTATTTCCCGGTTTGCCAGATGAATTGCACATCGCTGTTCTCCTTGATGGTAGCCAATCCGAAAGCCAGTGTCTTGTTGATAGTTCCTGCGCCGAGACTTCCGCCTACAATCAGGATGGTTTTCTTATCCGGCTGCAAGTTGAAGGTGCGCAATGCCGCTTCTTTCGGCGGCATATCTTTAGTAAGATTCTGTCTCACCGGATTTCCCGTCATGATAATCTTATCAGCGGGGAAGAATTTCTCCATTCCGTCGTATGCCACACAAATCTTGCTGGCGTTCTCTGCCAAGAGCTTATTAGTCACTCCCGCATAGCAATTCTGTTCCTGAATTAGAGTCGGTACTCTCAATATTTCGGCAGTCTTAAGAGTAGGACCGCTTGCAAAGCCACCTACGCCAACTGCCACATGAGGGCGGAAGTTCTTAATAATGCTGCGCGCTTTCCATTGGCTACGCGCCAACTTTATGATCACTGCCACATTCCTCCATGGCCGTTTGCGGTCAAATCCCACTATCGGCAGGCCGATAATCTCGTAGCCTGCATCGGGAACCCGTTGCATCTCCATCCTTCCTTCGGCACCCACAAAGAGTATCTTTGCATTGGGGCGCAGCTCTATTATAGCGTTCGCAATGGAAACGGCAGGAAAGATATGTCCTCCCGTACCTCCACCGCTAATGATAATTCTAAGTTCTTTATCCATAATAATTCTTTATTCTATCCGTTGTTTGCTGTTTCATTATTTCAAATCATTCTCATCCTCAAACTTGGCATCACTGTTCAGAATTTGTGCTGTCGGCTCAGCAGCAGCTTGTGCTTCGGAGTTTACAGCCGCATTTGCTTCTATTTGCAGTTGAATCTGTGCATCGTGCGCTTTCTGTTCTTCCAAATGAGCGGTATATCGGCTCACGCTCAATATCATTCCGATATAAGCGCAATTGATTAATGTACTCGTGCCTCCCTTACTAACTAAAGGCAAAGGCTGCCCCGTCACGGGGAACAATCCGACGGCAACCATCATATTGAGTATCGCTTGCGATACCAGCAACAAAGCAATACCCATCACCAAAAAAGCAGGGAACGTCCGTTCGCACTTCTGTGCGATTCGCCCGGCCCGCATCAGCAGACAGAGATAAAGGAATACAAGGAATATTCCACCTACCAATCCCATTTCTTCAATCACAATAGCGAAGATGAAATCGGAAAATGCCTGACTGAGGAAATCGCGTTGTACAGAATTTCCCGGTCCTTTTCCCACCACATTACTGGTAGCAATAGCTATACGTGCATGCGCAACTTGTGCATCTTTATCAATATCGAACTTAGCGGCAGGCACTTCTTCTTTCTCGAAGAAACCGGAAACGCGGTTTTGCCAGGTTTCAAAGCGATGAAGTCCAAGAGTGTTGTGCAACGTCTTTGCAGGGATTGCCATTAGTATTCCTATGGCCACTCCACCCACAAGCACCAATATCCCCAACATTCCAAAAAGCTTTCTTGAAGACACTCGTCCGATGAACATCATCATAAATACCACCCCGAACAGTAACATTGCCGTTGACAGATTCTCTGGTGCAATGAGCAGGAAAACCAATCCGGTGATTATCATGATGTATTTAAAGGCTTTAGGGTTAGCACCATATTCATCCTGCTTTTTGGAGAGTATGAACGAGACGGCAATAATAACCGCCATCTTGGCAAGCTCCGACGGCTGAAACTGCAATCCCATGAAAGTCATCCAACGAGCCGCACCGTTCACACGATCGCCCGTAA
Organism: uncultured Bacteroides sp.; assembly: GCF_900547205.1. Lineage (GTDB taxonomy): Bacteria > Bacteroidota > Bacteroidia > Bacteroidales > Bacteroidaceae > Bacteroides. The sequence goes on along the minus strand of NZ_URFY01000016.1, from coordinate 13,643 downwards.
TGATACCCATCAACGTGACGAAGGCAAGCAGAACCAAAGAAACCGGATACAGAAATACCGGAAATACCTGAAACCATTTATAGGGCACATTGTGCAGAAACACCACCACTACCGCACCTACCATCAAGATGATGGAGTGCTGCGTAATCGGTCCCCAATGGTCGCCACTTTTATAAGTCAGCGTCGATGCCGCCGAGAACACCTCGATTATTGAGATGAGGCAGAGACAGAGGAAGATAATCCAGATTACCTTGTCGCCTTTGAATATGTTCTTTAATAAATCCACGTTGTTAGTGATTAGTGATTTAAAGCTCTCTTACATACTGTTTAAACTGGTCGCCGCGGTCTTCGTAGCTCTTGAAGAGGTCGAAGGAAGCACAGCAAGGGCTTAGCAGTACGGTTTCTCCTTTTTGTGCCAGTTTGTAGGCTGCTTCCACGGCATCCTTCATTCCGGTTTGCACGTCAGCTACGGGCAGGCCGAAGCGGTCGAAGAAGTCGTGCAGTTTCTCGTTGTGCAGTCCCATATATACCAGCCCCGAACACTTTTCGCGTACCAGGTCTTCTATTTCCGTATAGTCGTTCCCTTTATCTTTGCCACCGAGGATGAGTACCACTTTGGTATTCATGCTTTGCAGGGCATACCAGCAAGAGTTTACGTTGGTCGCTTTGGAGTCGTTGATGAACTCGATGCCACGCACGCGTGCCACCTTTTCCAGTCGATGCTCCACTCCTTCAAAGTCGGAAAGGGCCTTGCGGATGTTCTCTTTGGTGATGCCCGCCAGATTTGCTGAAATCCCTGCGGCCAAGGAGTTATATAAGTTATGTTGTCCCGTCAGTGCGAGCTCTTCTTGCTCCATGTTGAAGGCGATAGGCTCGGTGATCTTCACTTCATTATCTTCTACATAGGCGATAGCTCCGTCTTCTTTTACAGCAGCAAAAGGATACAGATGCGCTTTCAAGCCGTGCTTCGCCAGTTCGCGCTTGATGATAGGGTCGTCGTTCCAGAAGATAAAGGCATCGTCCGGAGTCTGATTCTGAGTAATGCGGAATTTGGCGTCGATGTAATTCTGCATACAGTGGTCGTATCGGTCGAGATGGTCGGGAGTGATGTTCATCAATACGGCGATGTTCGCACGGAAGTTATACATATTATCCAACTGGAATGAACTCAGTTCGATGATGTAATAATCGTGATGCTCTTCCGCCACCTGCAAGGCAAGGCTCTTGCCGATGTTGCCCGCCAAACCTACGTTCAGGTCGGCGCTCTTGAAAATATGATAAATCAGGGATGTCGTAGTCGTCTTTCCATTGGAACCGGTGATACATATCATCTTGGCATCCGTATAGCGTCCGGCAAACTCAATCTCTGAGATCACCGGAGTACCTTGAGCTTTCAGTTTCAGGATCAACGGCGCGTCATTCGGGATGCCGGGGCTTTTGATTACCTCGTCGGCATTCAGAATGAGTTCTTCGGTGTGGTGTCCTTCTTCCCAAGCAATGTGATGGCTGTCGAGAAGTTCCTTATATTTGTCCTTGATGGCGGACATATCCGAAACAAACGTCTCAAATCCTTTAACTTTGGCTAGCACGGCTGCTCCTGAGCCGCTTTCACCTGCTCCTAAAATTACAATTCTTTTCATTACTAATAATGTGCCAATGTGCCTATTTGCTAATGTGCCAATTGGCTGTGCACATCTTTAAAAGTTAATAATCGGGTTAATACTCTCTAATCTATTTTTAATGAGACACGGATTACGTGCCTTTTCTTTATCTTATTTTAAGCGTTATAATTGTTATCGCTGCCAACACAATGGTTACAATCCAGAAGCGGACAGTAATCTTTGATTCATGGAACAACTGGTTGGGTTTGGTGAACATCACCGAGCATCCCGGTTCAATCAGGCTCATGGAAGTGCGGAAGTGGTCGTGAATTGGGGTTCGTTTGAACAATCTTTGTTTCACTCCTTTCCGTTTTCCTGCCTTGTAGTAAGCCCGTTGCAGGATAACTGACAGGTTCTCTACCAGAAATACGCCACACAGAATCGGTATCAGCAATTCTTTGTGGATAATGATAGCGAATACGGCAATGATACCGCCGATAGTCAGACTACCGGTGTCTCCCATGAATACTTGTGCCGGATAGGCGTTGTACCACAAGAAGCCAATCAGTGCACCGATGAAGGCGCATATAAAGATTACCAGCTCTTCCGAACCGGGGATATACATGATATTCAGATAGCCTGCAAATTCGATATGCGAGGATACATACGCCAGAATCCCCAACGTCAATCCGATGATGGCGGAGTTTCCGGCTGCCATCCCATCCATACCATCGTTCAGGTTGGCACCGTTGGACACAGCCGTCACCACAAATATGGTGATGATAACAAACAATACCCATCCGGCTGCCTGTGCGTGCTCGCCCATAAAGGACACTAAATCGGCATAATCGAGGTTATTGCTCTTGAAGAAAGGAATGGTGGTTTGAGTGGATTTCAGGTCATTCGTGCCGTGAATCACTTCCATTTCCTGTCCCGGATTGTGGACTTCGATATTCTCGCGAATCACCACATCCGGACTGAAATATAAAGTAAGACCGACAATTAACCCCAAACCTACTTGGCCGATAATCTTGAATTTGCCGTGCAATCCTTCTTTGTCTTTCTTGAAGATTTTGATGTAGTCGTCAGCAAAACCGAGTGATCCCAACCAGATGGTCGTTATCAGCATCAGTATCATATATATGTTCTGTAGTTTGCCCAGCAGCAGGCAAGGAATAAGAATAGCTACAATAATGATGACTCCTCCCATGCTGGGTACGCCCACCTTGTTCACTCCGAACGGGTCGGTCTTTGCATCGCGTTGTGTTTCGGTGATTTGCTTCTTCTTGAGCAGATTGATGAATCTGTCACCCCATATACTCGAAATGAGCAATGCCAGGATTACCGCCATCAAAGCACGGAATGAAGTGTAACCAAACATCCCCGCTCCGGGAAAATTGAGCTTATGCAGCCATTCAAACAGATAGTATAACATTTTTATTAGTGATTAGTGGTTAGTGATTAGTGATTAGTAGCTGTGCTTACATTCTGCACAGCCGTTAATCACTAATCACTAATCGTTAAACATTAGTTTCACTTCTTCCTTGTCGTCAAAGTGGTGTTTCACGCCTTTTATTTCCTGATAATTCTCGTGTCCTTTTCCGGCAATGAGTATCACGTCCCCTTTTTCCGCCAACATACAAGCTGTGCGGATAGCCTCTTTGCGGTTGGCAATACTGAGCGTCTTTTTCATATCCTCCGCATCCAGTCCTGCCAGCATATCGTTGATGATGTCCTGCGGCTCTTCAAAGCGGGGATTATCAGAAGTAATGATCACGCGGTCACTCGCTTTGACGGCTTCTTTTGCCATGATGGGGCGTTTCCCTTTATCGCGGTTGCCGCCAGCGCCTACTACGGTGATGACTTTTCCTTTTCCTTCCAGTACTCCGTGGATGGCATTCAACACATTGACAAGTGCGTCAGGCGTATGCGCATAGTCCACAATCGCCGTGATTCCTTTCGGAGAACGCACCGCATCGAAGCGTCCCGCCACCGGATGAAGCGTGCTGAGGGCAACAAGTACATCCTCTTCCTTCTTTCCCAGCAGAACCGCTGCACCAAACACTGCCAACAAGTTGGAAGCATTGAACTTACCGATGAACTGAACTGCCAATTCATGATTATTGAAATCGAGCAGCATTCCTTCGAAATGAGATTCCAGCACCCGACCTTTAAAGTCGCTGAGGCTTCTCAACGAATAGGTGTGCACCTTTGAACGTGTGTTTTGAGTCATCACCAGTCCGTTCTTATCGTCAAGATTGGTAAGGCTGAAAGCCGTTTTAGGGAGGTCGTCAAAGAACTTCTTCTTGGCTTTCAGATAGTTCTCCACCGTCTTATGATAGTCGAGATGGTCGCGTGTGAGATTGGTAAAGATACCTCCTGCAAACTTCAACCCGCTAATTCGCTTTTGTGCGATGGAGTGGGAACTGACTTCCATAAATACATATTTGCAGCCTTCATCCGCCATCCGTCCCAGTAGTTTGTTGAGCGTGATAGGGTCGGGTGTTGTATGTTCGGTCGGAATCGGTTCGTCGTCGATGTAATTACAGACGGTAGAAATCAATCCCACTTTATAGCCGAAATAGCGAAATGTATTATATAATAAGGTGGCGATGGTCGTTTTCCCATTCGTTCCGGTGACACCGACGAGTTCCACCTTGGAAGTCGGATCTCCGTAGAAGGTTGTAGCAATCTTGCCCACTGCATCTTCGCTGTCTTTCACCTGCACATAGGTGATTCCTACAACGGGTTCCGCCGGCATATCTTCGCAAAGGATAGCGATAGCTCCTTTCTCGATAGCAGTAGGTATATAGGCATGACCGTCAGTTTGCGTGCCGCGCATTGCCATAAACAGTTGTCCGGCTTCTACTAAACGGGAATCAATGTTGACTCCGGTGATTTCTATGTCCGTATCTCCGGCTACTTCCACCGGTTGAATTGCTTTCAGTAACTTGTTTAGTAACATTACTCTATTTAATTTTTAATCTTTAATTTTTTAATTAAGCCTTAGCGTCACCGTCTGTCCTTTCTTGATAATCGTTCCATTGGCTATCGACTGGCTTCTCACTTTGCCTACTCCCACTAGGTTGACCTTCAATCCTTTACTTTCCAACAGATAGACAGCATCCTTTGCTCCCATACCAACCACACTCGGCACAAAGTTCTGCATATTGCTCCGGCTTTCGAGCACCACTGCCTGTGGAGCAATGTGTGCGCTTCCCCAGACTTCTTTGCCCGAATTGGCTATCTTATCCTGAATCTTGATGTCCAGTTCTTCCAGTACCCGCTGCGTTTCTCTCATTTCTCCGGCTTTCACGTTCGGAATGACCACGCTGTTTGTATCTATCGCATTGGTAAGCGGCAGTCGCAGGTCCTTGGCATATACCCTTTCGGCAATCTTACTAAACACGCTACCCGCCATTAAACCTCCCGAAGCCGGTAGTCCCGGTTTTTGAATAGAAACAATCATACTATATTTAGGAGCCTCCGACGGAAAATATCCGCAGAAACTTACCAGATAATTCGTTCTTCCGGTTTTATATCCGGCAGCTCCTTGGGAGATTTGTGCCGTTCCCGTTTTCCCGGAAACGTGGAATTGCTTGCTGCCCGCAGGCTTGGCAAGTCCTTCACCAACCACTTTTCGCAGAATCTCTTGAATTTGTGCCAGCGTCTTATCCGAGCAAATCTTGGGGTTGATAACCTCCGTCGGAAACTCTTGCACTATCTCTCCGTCTTTCACGGCAGCTTTTACAAACTTCGGACGCACGGTCACTCCATTATTGGCTATTCCGTTATAAAATGTAAGAATGTTGAGCGGTGGCACCTGCGTCTCGTATCCGATACTCATCCACGGAAGGGCTGTTTTCGAGAAATACTTCCTTTCCTTCGGGCCACGGATATTCGGCTTTCCTTCTCCCGAAATTTGCAGGTTGAGCGGCTGGTCGATGCTCATTCGTCTTAATCCGTCGACGAACTTCTGCGGATTGCTGCCATAGAAATGGTCTATAATATAAGAGGTACCCACGTTGGAAGAAACTCCCAGAATTTCGGTAACTGTCAGTTTGCCATATCCGCCCCGGTGCCAATTGTGGTCTTTCATCACACGGCCGTGCATGGGCATCTGTCCGTTTCCAGTGTCTACCACGTAGTCGGGTGTAATCTTTCCGTCCTCCAAAGCTACCATGATGGATGCTGTCTTGAACGTTGAACCCGGTTCGAGCATATCACTGATGGCATTGTTGCGCACTTCGTAGTAGTTTCCGTCTCGTCCTTGCGTCATGTTTACGATGGCTTTCACCTCTCCGGTAGCTACCTCCATCAATACAACCACTCCGACAAAGGCATTCAACTCTTTCAGCTTGTCCACCAATGCTTTTTCGCAAATATCCTGCATACCCACGTCAATTGTAGAAATCAGGTCGCAACCATCAATGGGCGGCACATCTACAATATTCAGGTATTTGTTCATCACTTTCTGCCGGTGGGTCAGTCCGTCCCGTCCCTTCAGTATGGAGTCGAAAGCAAGTTCGATACCGTTTCTGGCTCCTTGCGCCGTGTCGGCATATACATCGCCCAGTGTACGGGCAGCCAATGAACCGAAAGGTTTCTTACGCTGATTATAGGGTAATCCTATAAAACCACCTTTATATTTGTTCAGGCAGAAAACGGGCAACCTCTTCACCTCTTTATATTGTATGTAAGAGATGCGTTTCGGATAAATCAGATAATTGCGGCTCTTTGCCTGACGTCCTTTCTTGAGATGCGCCTTGAACTGGGCGACGCTCTTGTCCGGGAATATCTTATTGAGCCCGATGCAGATGGAGTCCATGTTTACTTTGAGGATAGAATCACGGCGCGCCTGATCCTTCTTCCTGCGTTTTTCGTCCTTTTCACCGGACATAAAGTCCATATATATACGGTATTCGGGCAGAGAACTTGCCATCAATTTACCGTCTGAAGAAATAATGTTTCCTCGGTTAGGTTTCACCGTCACGTTCTCTTTCACGAAACGGTCGGCCACATCCTGCCAATATTGGCGTTCGGCAAACATCGTGATGCCTGCCTTTACGACAATTGCCACTCCTACCAACGCCATCAGCAAGATGACGAAGAAGTAACGGGTCATTATATTCTTTTTATTAACTGCCACAGTATTTTGTCTTTAAAAAACTCTCCACTCTCCCCTTATTTAATAAGGTAGGGAGGATGGGTAGATGTTTGCAAATCGCTTTCTTTAGTTGATATATAATCTTCGATGCGCGATTGTCGGCTCTTCTCCATCAGTTCGGAGCTGCGGGTCAGTGCATCGTATTTTATGTCTATCAATTCTTTTTTCAACCGGTCTATCTCAATCTGCTGCTGCTGGCTGGCATAGCGGTTGTGGATGTAGAAGATGATGAATACCATGATTAGCACCAGCAGCTTCGTCTGCCGACGGAAAAAGTCGTTAGCCAGAATGTCTCCACCCAGAATACTTTTCAGTGAGGTGCGTTTTCTCTTCTTGCCCTCTTCTGCTTTCTTGTTTACTGCTTCTTCTGCCATATCTCAGTTTATTTCTTCTCTGCAATTCGTAATTTGGCGCTTCTCGACCGTGGATTTCTTTCGATTTCTGCCTGGTCGGGAACGATTACTTTGTTATTCACTAGGCGGAACGGTGTTTGCAGATTGCCGAAGAAATCACTTTCGGCTTTCCCTTCCACGTTGCCTGTTTTCATAATGTTCTTCACCATGCGGTCCTCCAGCGAGTGGTAGGTAATCACTACCAGTCTGCCGCCGGGCTTTAATGCTTCGGTGGCGGCAAGCAGCATCTCTTTCAGCGCCTCCATTTCCTGATTAACTTCAATGCGTAGTGCTTGGAATACCTTGGCAAGCTCTTTCTTTTCGCGTTCGCGGCCAAAGAGCGGTTTGATAATCTCCAGAAACTCGGCGATGGTACAGATGGATTTTCCGCTTCGGGCTTTCACGATGAAGGATGCCAGTTTACGGCTGTTCTTCAGTTCGCCGTATAGATAGAACATATCTGCCAGCCGTTCTTCGTCGTAAGTATTGAGAATGTCTGCTGCCGTGAGTCCGGCGCGCTTGTTCATACGCATATCCAAATCGCCGTCGAAGCGGAATGAAAAGCCGCGTTCGCTATCGTCGAAGTGGTGAGATGAAACGCCGAGGTCAGCCAGAATAGCGTCCACCTGTTCGATGTCGTGGTAACGTAGAAAATTGTGCAGGTAGCGAAAGTTACTGCGCACGAAGGTGAAGTGAGCGTCGTTGACGATATTCCGTTCGGCATCTTCGTCCTGGTCGAATCCCAGCAGGCGACCGCCTTCTCCAAGGCGTGAAAGAATCTCGCGCGAATGTCCTGCCCCTCCGAAGGTAACGTCTACATACGTTCCGTCCGGGCGAATATTCATTCCGTCAACGCTTTCTTTCAGTAATACCGGTACGTGGTATGTCAATTCATTTTTCTCCATCTTGTCTATTTTCATCGTTCATAATTTCTTCTAATGCTGCACCAAACTCTTTGGGAGACATGAACGGCTGTTCCGTCCGCTCTTTCGCCCAGATTTCTATCTTGTTGTCGATGCCTATAAAGCGCACATCTCCGTGGATATCGCAAATCTGTAAATACCGTTTGGGGATTAATATGCGCCCGTTGTTGTCGGGTGTCACCACCTCAACGTCGCTCACAAACTGTCTGAAGATGAGTTGGTGCTTACTGTTCCATTTGTTGAGCCTACTCCGAAGCTCGTTCAGCTCCTCGTTCCACACGCTCTCGGGGTAAAGAGTCAGACAGTCCTGAAATACGTCTTTACGCATAATGAGCCTGTCCTCAGAAGCGGCTTGTAACTGCTTTCTGAAGGTAACGGGTATGAACACTCTTCCTTTGGCGTCGGCCCTGGCTTCAATATTACCTAAAAAACGAATCATTACCTTATTATAATAAGAGAGCGTAAAAGTATGAAATTCCCCACAATTCCCCACCTTTTTCCTTAAAAAACTTTTAGATAAGTTTTCAACCGATTGTTAAATGTCTATTTGCTTGAAAATGAAACGCGTTGCAGGATACTATAAGATTATTTCGGCTTGTAGTAAAATTACTCAGCCGGTAGCTATAACCCAACAACTTTTAATGCATAAATTTATTCGTATGACTATAGTTTCCTTTGCGTATAACTATAGTCATACGCAAGAGAGACTATAGTTATCTTTGCGTATAACTATAGTCATACGAATAAACTTATGTGTTTTCGGAGACTTATCTGTGCAAGATGGTGAAGTAAACTTAGCAATGGAGCTTAATAATACCTTCTAAAACAAGGCTTCTATCCCTGTAACAACAAAAAGGCAGAAGAGTATCACTGCTCTCCTGCCTTTCTCACAACTAAAAAATCGCTTTAAAATATCTGTTTTGAAATTGGCGTGTTATGTAGTTAAGGTCTAGCGAAAATCTTTCAGTTCTTCCTGCAATCTCTGGCGACTGAAGAATATGCGGCTCTTCACTGTGCCAAGCGGAAGCTTTAGCCTCTCTGCAATTTCGCGATACTTAAACCCTGACACGTGCATGGCAAACGGTACTTTGTACTCTTTAGGGAGCTTGTTTACTACACGGTTCATCTCTTTCAGGTCGTAAGCCTTTTCCATACTCTCCGAACTTATATCGAGCGGCAAATTCAGGTGGTAAAGGTTATCGGTGTGATCGATAAAGGTCTGGTCGCGGACTACCTTACGGTAGTTGTTGATGAATATATTGCGCATGATAGTATATATCCATCCTTTGAAATTGGTATCGGGCATATATTTTTCTTCGTTATCAAGTGCTTTTAATGAGGTTTCCTGCAACAAATCGTTTGCTTCCTCGCGGTCGGTTGTCAGTTTATAAGCGAATCGGAGCAACTCATCTTGTACTCCAACTAAGTCTTTTCTGAAGCTTAAACTTTTCATATCGTGTTGCTTTTAAGTGATTAATACTCGTTTGTAAATTTCGATGTTGCAAGTTTACGGCTTATTTTTGATTTCAATGGGGGAAAAACAGACCTACTTTAGCCCGAAAACTAACCGCAGATAGATTTCGGGTCATGATTGATAGTTTTTGGGTGGTGTTTTTTTATCATCTTCAACTTAAATGCTGCATTTTCTACCAAATTATTGCGATTAATAAAAAAGAACCGTTAATTTTGTGCCATCATTTTTATTTGAAAAGAATGACTGATGACTCTTTATTTTTAATTGATGTTGATAAGATACTTCGGACGAAAGCTCCGAAGCAGTATAAGTACATCCCCAAGTTTGTGATTTCATATCTGAAAAGGATTGTCCATCAGGACGAATTGAACATATTCCTGACAGAATCGAAAGATAGGATAGGGGTGGACTTCTTGGAGGCGTGTATGGACTTTCTGGATGCTAAGGTAGAACTCAAAGGTCTTGAAAATCTGCCTGCTGACGGTCTGTATACTTTTGTTTCCAATCATCCGCTGGGCGGACAGGACGGTGTTGCGCTGGGCTATATCCTGGGAAGCCATTACAATGGAAAAGTGAAATACCTGGTAAACGATTTGTTGATGAACCTGCGTGGATTGGCTCCGCTCTGCATACCTATTAATAAGACAGGAAAGCAAGCGAAAGACTTCCCGCGGATGGTGGAAGCCGGATTCAAATCGGACGACCAGCTCATTATGTTTCCTGCCGGACTTTGTTCGCGTCGCCAGAATGGTGTCATCCGCGACCTGGAATGGAAAAAAACATTTATCGTGAAAAGCGTGCAAGCAAAACGTGATGTAATACCTGTGCATTTTGAAGGACGGAACTCCGATTTCTTCTATAATCTGGCAAATGCCTGCAAGACTCTGGGTATTAAGTTCAACATCGCCATGCTATACTTGGCCGATGAAATGCTGAAGAACCGCCACAAAACTTTTACCGTCACCTTTGGCAAGCCTATCCCCTGGCAGACCTTCGATAAGTCAAAGACTCCTGCTCAATGGGCCCAGTATGTGAAGGATATAGTATATAAATTGTAATTGAAAGAACAACTATAATAAGGAATATGGAAGAGATTATTGAACCGATAAGCAAAGAACTGCTGAAGGCAGAACTGACGGAAGATAGACGCTTGCGAATGACTAATAAGAGTAATAATCAGATATATATTATTACTCATCAGAATGCTCCTAATGTGATGAGAGAGATTGGTCGTCTGCGTGAAATAGCTTTCCGTGCTGCCGGTGGAGGGACAGGAATGTCTATGGATATAGACGAATACGATACGATGGAACATCCTTATAAGCAGTTGATCGTATGGAATCCGGAGGCAGAAGAAATCTTGGGCGGCTATCGGTATTTGCTAGGGACGGACGTGCGCTTCGACGAGAAAGGTGCTCCTATTCTGGCTACTTCCCATATGTTCCATTTCTCTGATAATTTCATTGAAGAATATTTGCCGCAGACCATTGAGTTGGGGCGTTCGTTCGTGACGCTCGAGTACCAGTCTACCCGTGCCGGAAGCAAAGGGCTGTTTGCCCTGGATAATCTGTGGGACGGTCTGGGCGCATTGACGGTGGTGATGCCGAACGTGAAATATTTCTTTGGCAAGGTGACCATGTATCCCAGTTACCATCGTCGCGGGCGCGATATGATTCTTTATTTCCTCAGAAAGCACTTCTGCGATAAAGACGAACTGGTGACTCCTATAGACCCGTTAATACCTGAAACCTCTGATGAAGAACTGCAATCGTTGTTCTGCCAAAATTCATTTAAAGAGGATTATAAGATTCTGAATAGCGAGATTCGTAAGTTGGGGTATAATATTCCTCCGTTGGTGAATGCTTACATGAGTTTGAGTCCTACGATGCGTATGTTTGGCACGGCTATCAACTACGAGTTTGGTGACGTGGAAGAAACCGGAATCCTGATTGCCGTAGATGAAATTCTGGAAGATAAGCGAATCAGACACATCCAGACGTTTATAGAGAGCCATCCGGATGCGCTGAAAATGAGTGAGGATGATGAGGCGTTTACTCCCAAGGTGGTTACACCGCAGGCAGACTGTTGCCGTTAATCTTTCGATAGAGGTCGAGTGCAAAGACGTCGGTCATTCCCGATACATAATCTAATACTGCCTGTATTCTTTCGTAGAGTGCAGGCGCTTTTATATTATACTGGTTCGACACACGGTTAATCAGTAATTCTGAGTAAGCCTTTTCGGGGGAAGTGACAGCATCTACCATCAGCTCGAGCAATGTGCTGATGACACGAAAACCCGCCAGTTCGATATCCAGTACGTCCCTTGAACGGTAAATCTTCTTTATGGAAACTTCGCAACAATGCTTGTAGGCATTTGCGGGAAGTTCGGAAATGTGCTTGATGAGTGCTCCTTCAAACGTGCCGGCAAGAATCTCCTGTTCGTGTTCGAGGAAAACACGGGTGCATTCACGTATCAATAGCCCGATAACGGAAGAACGTAAATAGGCAATCTGTTCGTTGGTATCACTAACGATATGGAACGTTTTGCGGATATGCGCCTGCCGTTCTTCGGTGAAGTAGGACATGAGCAACGCTTTGGTTTCTTCGGTGGTGAGAATCTTCAATTTGTGGGCGTCTTCTATATCCATCATCTGGTAGCAGATGTCGTCTGCCGCTTCTACGAGATAAACTAGTGGATGGCGGGCGTATTTCAGTGGGTGCTTGTTCAGCAGGGTAAGTCCCAGTTCGGTGGCGATTCGCTGGAAACTGTCCTCTTCGCTGACGAAGAAGCCGAACTTAGATTTCTTTCCGGCAAGGCTCGACGAAAAGGGGTATTTCACGATAGAAGCGAGCGTTGTATAAGTCATTGCAAATCCGCCTTTCCGACGTCCTTCAAATTGGTGTGTCAGCAGTCGGAAAGCATTCGCGTTTCCTTCGAAATGTGTCAAATCTTCCCATTCCATCGGAGAAAGTTGCTCGCCACTGGGTTGTTTCTCTTTTAAGAATTGTCCTTTTCCTTCAGAAAAGAAGGTGGAGATGGCGCGTTCGCCGGAATGTCCGAAAGGAGGGTTGCCGAGGTCGTGTGCCAGGCAGGCGGCAGATACGATAGAGCCGATTTCTGGCAGAAAGGATTCCTGAAGTTCCGGTTGGCGTTTCAGGATAGCTTTGGCGACATCATTTCCCAAAGAGCGGCCTACACAGGAGACTTCAAGGCTATGCGTGAGCCGGTTGTGCACGAAGATGCTGCCCGGTAGAGGGAAAACTTGTGTCTTATTCTGTAGGCGGCGGAAGGGGGCGGAGAATATAAGGCGGTCATAGTCCCGTTGAAACTCCGAACGATTCTCTTGGCGCGGTTCGTGAAATTCTTCCATTCCGAAACGTTTAGCCGATATTAATTGGTTCCAATTCATAGTGAGTAGTTTTTCAATGTGCTTATTATAACGCATTGACACATTATTTATAATTAACTGCAAACTTAACTAAATTTCAGTTCAAAATGCGTATTTTCGCCCGCTAATATAGTAAAAGTGTATTTATGAATATTCAAGTTATCAATAAATCGAAGCATCCGCTTCCGGCTTATGCCACTGAGTTATCTGCCGGGATGGATATCCGTGCCAATCTTTCGGAACCTATTACATTGGAGCCGTTGCAGCGTTGCTTAGTGCCCACCGGATTATACATTGCCCTTCCGCAAGGATTTGAAGCACAAATCCGTCCTCGTAGCGGGCTGGCTATAAAGAAAGGTATCACTGTTCTCAATTCACCGGGAACGATAGATGCTGATTATCGTGGAGAGATTTGTATCATCTTAGTCAATCTTTCATCCGAAGTTTTTGTGATAGAAGATGGCGAGCGGATTGCTCAGATGGTGATAGCAAGGCATGAACAAGCCGAATGGCAACAGGTGGAAGTGCTGGATGAAACGGAACGGGGAGCTGGTGGCTTCGGACATACGGGGCGGGCGTAAAGGAAAGCTGTCTCTTCTTGGAAAAACATCATATATGCAGGTTGATATTAACCTGCATTATTTAACGTGAGTTCGATATAAGATTAAAATTATTCTTTTGATTATTAGGAACATAG
>NZ_URFY01000015.1 GCF_900547205.1 uncultured Bacteroides sp. | reverse complement strand
TTGGTTTTAATCTCTGACAACTGGGAGTTATTTATTATATTATGATTCATATCTAAATTGTTTTGAGCCTACTTAGGCTACATCGTTAATACTAATTTCTCCCTTCAAAACTCGTTCTACCTGCCTATCAAGTATCTCTTGAAACTCAATCTGACAGATAAGCGAACAGTCAGGTATAACCTCTTCCACTGGGTCACCTCGCCACGTTGGCAGTTCGTCAAGAAAGATTCGCCCGTCTTTATCCTTTAGGCAGGTTGCGCCTACATCACGCTCAATCTGTGCCACCTCGTTAAATACATCAGGAAAGTCTTTTCGTATCTTATTCCAGTAGCCCATCCCACCTTTGACACAACCGATGCAGTTATTGTTATTGTAACCCATCTTATACATGGCTGGGATTTCAATACCAGCTTTCCAAAGCATCCCCATTGCATCCGACTTGGTTATCTGCCGCTCAATAAGCGGAAACAATGGCTTTGTATCCGGATATTGTTGCTTTAACCGGATAGCCCGGTTAATCTCTTTCGGGTCATAATCGAATCCCCAAACTTGCCCGTCCCATTGCTGCAACTCTTTTTCCAACTTATACCGGACTTTCTTTTTAAGTTCAAGAGTACAAGCAGCACCATGGGCGCCGTTGATAAATCCTTTCTGCAAAACATCAGCTACACAAGTATATTTATCGCTTCTGATAGTGTGAATAGGTTGCCCGTACCATTTTTCGCAATCAGCAAGGAATCTGGCGTTATCTGGATGCCCTGAGCCAGTATCTATGTAGTAAACTTGCACATTATCATACAAGTTCAACGCAATTTTGCAAGCAACTGCGGAAGTTGCTCCGCAAGAAAACCATGCTATTATCATAATATTTATTTTATATTTATATATTTGCAAAATCAAAAAAGATGATATTAAACAATGGAAAATCAAGTTTTCAATTCTTGGGAAATAACTAATAAAATGACAATTATCAAAAAAGCTGATTGGAGTTTCTTTAAATACAATGGCTCAGGTATTCCAAAAGCAACCAGATATTATTGGAATATCAATAATTTGTCATCTGGAGAAAAATTACATATTATTTTAAATTATAGAGGGGTAGAATATGAGTCCTATATTGCCATAGATAAGACAAGATTTCAAAGATCACAGATATTTTGGAACTCAGATTTAGGAAATATATTTAAACAGTTATATCCAAATTGCATTAACAAAAACAATTTAGACTACCCGTCATTAGAATTTAAAAAAATATCTGATACATACTATATTATATCTTTTGTTAATGAAATAAATGATGACTATCTATTTTTACCGCCTAACTATTCAAATATAGAAGGAAGAAAACTGTATTTCCAGTCCATACGTTATGAGAGAGATGCCAAATTGCGGCAACAAGCTTTGAATATACATGGATATTCATGTTTTGTATGCGGATTTAACTTCCTTGAAACATATGGAGAAATAGGACGCCAATTTATCCACGTACATCATATAAATCCGCTCTCCCAAATTGGTGAACAGTCTGTAAATCCAATTACAGATTTGGTCCCTGTATGCCCCAATTGTCATTGTATGATCCATAGAGACAATAAGCACATTTTGACAATTAAAGAATTGAAACAAATACTCAAAATGAATAGATAATAAATATAACTCTAAACATAAAAGAAGTTCATTATTATATTGATTTTAGTTTGCTCCCGACATTAATGTCGGGAGCAAAAGGTTCATATCTACTATTAGCTTTAAATTAATTGCTTACCTCAATCTCCGGTCTTTACTGACTGTTTCCGCATGAATACCTTTGTAGATTTCAATATTCTTACCTACTTCCACGCCTCGCATGGCACACAAAGCGTCTATCTCTGCTTTGGATTCTCTTTCTTTAGCAATCTTTTCATCTTTAAGGTAATCATCAATTTCGCTTTTGGAAGTACGTACCAATGCCGTAATATCGGATTTTTCTTCCATTGCTTTCTTGGTTTCATTAAACTTTTCATAAAGACCAATAACGCAACCATATAAAAATGATTTCAGATACATAGTAAGAGAATTGGGATGTTTGCCATACTTCCAAAAGCAATCATGTTGGTACTGTGGATAACTTCGTTTGCCGATTGCAACAAACTGGTGAGATAGAAAGGAAACCAGATACAGGGCTACTTCGACATTCTTTTTTCGTCCTACTATCTCATATTTACTACGTTTCATCCTACCATTCTTGGGGGTTCTAATAATAAGGCAACAGCACATATTGAATACGCAAACAACGTTTACTAAATCACCATGCCAGTTTCCGCTAACTTCTGCTTTGAACGGTATTTCTTGTGATATGATAGGATTTTCAATCTTCTCCTGTTCTGGAATGTCGCTTTCTGATAAATTGTACTCAATCAACAAACGAGTAATTCCGGCTGCGGCTGCATTCGCTTCTCCTTTGTTTCCTAATTCTGTAGCTGATTCTTTTAGATTCATCAGCTTGCGAAGTTTTTCAAGTATCTTTTCTTTCTGTTCCATTATTCGCTATTAATTAAAATTACTTGTTTCTGATTTGGATAAAACCTCTTTTTTCCGTTTCACGAAGAAGTTTAATATCTTCATCTTTTATTTCACAGTAAGTTTCTCCGTTTATTGTTTTATAGGATGGGATATTGAACTTTTCTCTGATTCGGAGAATAGTTTCAGGGTGTTTAGTAGCCCAATAAATAGTAACTTTCATGGTGGGGATGATTTTTAGAGTTTGATACCTTTTTCTTTTCCCAGTCTCTTTACTTCTTTTTGGTAGTGTTCAATCAGTGACTTTAATTCCCATTCTTCCCATTTCTTGGTTTCGTTTTTCATTGATTCCAATAATAGTACTTGTGGTTCTCCATACTTTTGGATAAGTCCCTTACGATAGCCTATGATATTACCTTCATCGAACCGGTTGCACTCCCGACATTGTGCATTACAGTTTATCTCACTAAAACGGAGTTTCATGTGCTTGCGGTTGATGTAATGCCCATTGTCTGCCTGTTGCAACTTCTTGTATTTACCGCATGATATACATTTGAAATATCCATTTGACATGGCATCACGCAAACGGATATATCTACTGAAAATCTTATCTAGCTTTTCTACCAAATCGGGTTTGCCCTTTGTAGACTGCTTTTCTTTTTTAGGTCTTGCTTTACGTAACATTATAATTGGATATTAACCGGGAACCGGAGATTTCATTATTGCAGGAGTATGCGTTGGAACAATGATATGCTTTGTGCGTGGTTGAGAAGCTGGTTTCACAACTTTATCCGTTGCTTTGGGTATTGTTTCGTCCTCCTCCTGTACTGTGTATGGGTAAACGTCCATTAACGGGGTTTCAGTCACAGAGGAAATCTGATAATCTGCCATTGTGCCCTTCATCCCTTCATCTAGTCTTTTGACTGCATCCCGAAGGTCGGAAGCCTGTACTAAAACATGGGTAGCCGTTTTCTTTTCTGCTCCGGTCTTTTCATTCAAGGTGATGAAAACGATTTTGCACTTAAACCAACAGTCGGCTGATATGGAGTTACTTGTGAATACTTCACTGTAATTGACACGCTTTATATCTGTAATGGTAAACTCACCGGAAATAAATGGTGTCATTTCTTCGATAATACGTGCTTCCGCTTCGGTGAACGATAAGGCATCGACTAAATAAGGTTCAGTAACCTTTTTATTCATGCCGTTCTCCATCGTTTTTTCGTAGCGTACTTTGCACTCAAACCATGTGTGCATCATTTCTTTTTCTTTTTAGGGGATTGATTACTTAGATTTGCTATTTTCACACTTAAATTGGCTAATTCAATCGCTTTTTCATGCCATTCAGGATGTGATTGATTATTGCCTAACCACTCTTGAAGATCATCATATTGCTCCTTCAATTTATTTAGGTCTGTTTCTATTACTCTCATTTCTTTTAAACTCTTTTAGGGCAATACGATAGGGACGGGAACGGTTATAGTCTTTTGTGGTATCAGGGAAAGATGCGATCTTTTCCTCCAATAGTTCTATTATTATCCGTTTAGATTTAGCCCTCATAAATAATCTATTAATGCTTCTTCAAATTGGCTTTCTTCAACATTGAGGAACCTGTGTTGTATCAGGAGCACACAGCAGTGATAAAAACGCTCGAATGTATCTTGGTCCATAGCAGAAAAAGAAAGGGAATGATACTCTATCATATCTTCCCCCTTAACGTTTACGATGCGGTATAAACCAAATTCTTTTTTTAGATAATTGATTAACTGTTCTTGCGAATAAAGCGCATACTTCTTTTGCAAGTGTTCGGGCATATTATCAAGCGTCAATTTAATCAGGGCGAAAAACTTCTTGTGGAAGTCAATGTTTCGGGGACGTGTGTATTCTACCATAATTACACTACCTTTCTTTAGTTTTTGCTTTTCGTCTAAATCGCTTGGATATAGGGGGGAAAAGCCGTTTTCCGTAACCATACATGCTATTCTCATTGTTTATTGAATGTAACGGCATAAGATGTCGTGGAACTTCTTGCCGGGGGATTGATTGTAAATACTTCACCTGTGTCGGGGTCTAACTCGGTTTTGGGGTTGGTTATGACACGAAGAAAGTTTTCTCGTTCTTTCATCTGTGCCTTGATTTTCTCCATCTGTGAATTTAGATCATTCCAAATAGAATCGTTACAGTTGGAGAAGTCGTATTTTACTCCTGTCTCCCTAACTTCTACTTTTGCACTACCCCATGATGGGTACTCTCCCTTACCGTATTTTCCGGTTTCAATGATTACTTGTTCAGTTACTGATTTATCCTTGATGAAGGTATCCAGTACTGAAACAAGTGCTTTTGCTTTAACTACTGCTTCAACAGGAGATATATCTCCTCCGGTTACCTGACTTACTAATAAATCAGCTAACTGTTGCTGGGCGATTTTGGTTGTTGGAACCTTGTTGAAGGTTAGCTGGGTTGGTGTTTTTGTTGCCATTGTTCTTAATTTTGGATTTATATTCACTATAATTACCTACAATAATTTTTAAATCGCTCTCATTATTCCCTAAGTTATTCTTCAAGAAATCTAAAAGAATGAAAGTGCTACCATTCTGAATAGATAGATTCTCATATTTTTCTATCCATTGCATTGTAGCTATATCCTTGTATTTGTCTCTTGGCATTATGCGTTTGTCAGAATCATCCATAGAAGAAGTTGCCGACGTATTACCAATTAGGGCTTTTGTATGCTTTGGAGATTGATTGGGAACAGGTTGAGGTTGTGATGAATCATACTTGCTACGGTCTGTACCCCCCATATAAACATCCGCACCGAATCCCAAGGATTTGCAGGCTACGGAAATGGCGTCAGTAAGTGCCATTTTAAAACATTCATCGTTCGTGTACAGCGTATCTCTTTCCTTTGAGACGAATTTATTACCTCCGGTACCGGAAATAGCTTCACTCCATTCCCCATTGTACTTAACATACAGATTGATGTTGGTAAATGCCGCTGATTCGCCATTGCTTCCTACTTCAATCCATTGTTTTACTATTTCATATCTCCACCCGAAGCCGCATATTCCAAATACTTCGGTAAGTTTTTCTATGCGCCACATTGGTTTGATGTCGGTCATACCATTGAGCCTGCCGCCTGTAATCTGTTTACAAGCGGTTTTAGGGACAGTCTTCACTTTATTGTAGACTTCCATGTTCTTGTCTTGCTTTGCCATTACTATATATTTTTAATTGATGTATCAAAAAAATCCCCGCCAACTCGTGACAGGGACTACCTTAAAAAACTACCTATGAAAACTGAAAACTATTCTTTTGCACGAAGTTCTTTATATGTTATCTTTATGAGAAGACAACATAGTAATAGCATTATACCTGCACCTATTACCCATATATTTTTCATTGGGCTGGGGTTGATTATTGCCGAACCAAATTGAATTGCGCCACATATAGCTACTAGCAGGGATAAAGTAAACTGTATTTTTTCCATTTGTTTTTGATTAAAGGGATACGCTTTCTTAGGAAAGTATGAATTGTCACATTTAAAACTTTACTATTTGTGAAGAAAGAACGTATCCCATTTATTACTAATTTTGTGCAGTCACATTTAAAATTTTATCAATTATGAAATTAACTAGCGAAATTATTAGTATTATTAATGCTGGAGGAAGTATTAAGATTGACTGTAAATCCAAATTGACCTCTGAAATAATTGGCATGGCAGAAGCTGCTTCAAAAAAAGGAACAACTCTTATTTGTGCTAATGCAGGGTGCAAATTGACCTCCGACCTGATTAAAATTGCAGAAGCTGGCAAAGGACAAGTCATTCTTGAATTAACTTAATTAAAAGAGAGGGCATTTAAAATGCCATCTTTATTTTGTAATCCATTCATATAATTCATCTGCTAAAATAATAACAGACTCTCTATCACACATACCCGCCGCTTTCTCTATACACCATTTGCGTAATTCCATTTTTTTACTTTTTAGAAAATACAGCATTATTTTTTTAATCATAATTTTGCTTTATGGGGTTAATAAGTACCAGCGAAGTATTCTTCTTGGCGATACTTATGATTCATAATTCGGTTTAACTCGCTTTTCGCTTCATCACTATCAGCTTGTTCTATCAGGTATTCGATGGAAGACCAATAGATGTAGTCGATGCTGTTAGCCTCTTGTATGAGACTTCTGTCTTTTTCTGTCATAAGATTGTTGATTGTTGTGCCCTGTACGAGATTGTACAGGACGGTAACACTAATATGCTCCCAGAAACAAAACCAATCATTTCTGGGATTTTCTTAATTTTGCGGTGTCAAATCAAAAAATTAAGAATATGAGTAATTTTATCAAAGTGTCAATGGATAATCCATCTGACGTTGAGTTCATCAATGTTGATTGTATCGTGGGTATCGCAGATTCTGGTAGTGGAAAACATGCCAAGCTTTTAATGAGCAATGGCAAAGAATATACTACTCACTGCAGCTATTCGGACTTTTTAAGAATTCTGAAATTGTCCGCTTCGGAATCGTAGTACTCCTTGACCATTTTTTCTATCTTTTTGGACAACTCCACTAGCCGGGCTGTCTCGAGAGCTTGGGTGAAGGGGTTGTCTGTTACTTCTTCTACTACGCTAGTGGTCCTTGAATTCAAAATGCTATAATCGCGAGATGTCAAGTAGCTGCGGATATATACTTTTCCATAGCACTCCTTTTCTTTTTCGCTTCTTCTACTTTCTTCAATTTCAATTAATAGTTCCATAATTAAATGATTTAAAAAATTAGTTCCCGGAAACAAAACCAATCATTTCCGGGATTTTCATAACTTGCAGTGTCTAACTAAAAATTAAGAAATATGAGTAAGTTTATTACTGTCACTGGAGAACAGGGAGATTTGTACGCGCTTATGAGATTAATCAGAGAATAATTCAACTTTCTTTAGTATTGGAATGGAAAAGACACGAATAATTGTTGTTCTACTTTCCATTCCAATATAATCATTCGTATTGCATCCTGCTCTCCATATGCGAGGATTGCGTTTGATTTCAATGCTTTTTTCTATTATTGCTTTCATCTGATTTTAATTTAAAAATTTGCTCCCCTCAACGGCTTCAACCTGTTATTACCCCGAATCTTACGGGAAGGGAAATATAGAACGCCCGTAGGCGTATGAACTAACTTTTCACCGCTGCACTCAGGAGACAAGTCAATCCATCTGCTTTTCACGGGTATTTATCGCTTCTCCTATATTGGAGGTATGCGCTACTGTAACGTCGTTAGATACGTTGACCCGACAATGGTAAGGGCTGCGGGTTGCCCGAATAGTGCAACAGGAGGGATTCGAACCCTCACTGATAAAAATATATCAGACCGTTTCCGTGCTTAAACTTCTGTTGCAATGTGCATACTGGAATACATCTTCTGCATTACATTCCCAAGCACTATTTTTACGATTCTCATTCTTTTTGACTTTACGGATTTTCTTTGCATCAACTAAACTTTCAAGCCTTCTCCTACCTCCTACTATTTTTGCAGCTAGAGTTTTAGTAAGAGTTACATTCTGTATCCGAAGTACAGTATATATTATTTCCAGTTCTTCGGAGCGTTTTATATAATATGATGGTACTGGTATCATGGGATCACAAAATTCTACGGATAACGAAGTTTTCACATAAGCTATCGGAGTTAATAGAGAATGACATCTTATCGGATTTCTTCAAACGAGAAGTTATCGTACGGGCAAGAGGAACGGATATATCTTTATTAGTATAGGTACGCTCCTCACCTACTTTCATTATCTTGAAAGTTTCTTTCCAATCTACGGTTACGACCTCTTTGTAGCTGTTTTTTTTGTTTTTAATAATGTTCTTCTTTGTTCTTAACATAATTCATATTATAAAAACAATTAGAAAAACTGACAATTTGAATGTTTTTATATCATTTTGTTATTCACAAATTTACTCACTTCTTTAAACGATTAACCTTTTGTTCAATTATAGAAGCGGGTAAGAGTTCATTATTTCTGGTTCATTATATATAATATAATAGCCAAAATTATGAGTCCAATTATAATAAAGCACCCTGATTTTCCATTTGATTTTGGGGATTCGTTTTCATTCGATGTATATTCTTGTTCATCATGCTCAACCATCTTTGAGGTAGGTATAGAGTCTGTCATAGCTTTCATTTCTTTAGCTTGTTCAATATCAGCCTTTTTGTGTTTATAAAGTTTTCTATAAATATATCTATTGCTAAGAACAATAGTACTCCACAATATAATTTGGGGTATTAAAGCCCCTCCATGAGTCCAACCTAAAAAATAATTGGTTAAAGCTGTATATACAAATAGTATTGTAATATCTAATATAAATAATAGTAAGATTAGTGAGAACTTTTTCATATTTCAATATTTTAGTTTAAAAATTAATTATAGCTATTCTTTCTTTTTAGCCCAATACTTATCGGTTTTACTAGCCAATAAAGCAAACACACCACTCACAAACAAGAAAGTAGGTGATATGCCAAAGCCGCTATGAATTAATGTTGGGAGCGTATATAGCATAGAAATCATAAAATAGAAAAAAACAAATAAATCCCCTTCTTTCAATTTAGTATTATCAACATCCAGTATGAGATGAAAAAGTAGTATTACAACACCATATAAAGGAAGAATTAAAAAATAAATGGTAGAGAATATACTATCTTTAATATTTAGGTTCAACATTCCGATTAAATATGCTAGTACCGCAATTGCATAGGACATTTTATTTATTAAGGCTTTCATCTTACCCTTTTTTTAGTTTTAAAATCTATTATTATGCACTCTTTATTTTTTCTTTTGATTCTTCGTTTTTCAATCCAATCAATTCTCGTAGTAGCTTATTCTCGGTTTGAAGTCTGAATATTTCCTTTTCTGAATCTTCTGGATTTGTAGAACCGGTAAGAATCATTTCTCCTTTTCCACGCATTAACCACTCTGCCGAAACAAACGTATATGTGTTTAAAATGGATATAGCTGTTTTCATAGAAGGCTCTGTTCCCTTATTAAACATTGAATTAATCACTGATTGTCTTATACCAATCTCAATGGAGAATTTAGTTTCGGATAATTGCAGATAATCTATCAAGCATTTTATCCTCTCATTTACAGTATGTTCCATATAATTTACTAATTAGACAAATTCTAAATAACGATTATGTGTTTAAAATAAACATATAATCGTTTGGTTTAAAACATATTTCCGTTTACCTTTGCACAAGTTATTACATTTGTAATATCAAAAGTGATTAAAAATAATAATCTACAAATATAATATGAATTATGTTTAGTAGCCTATAAACATGGGCATAGACAACAATAATGCATATTCGCCAAAACGCACATAATCAAAGTACAAAATATCGAATATTTATTACTATTAAGGCAAATGGTTGAAATAGAAATACTACTTTGTATATGAATGAATTTTTAATTTAAAAGAAATGATTTACTAACTTGATATAACATGAAACAAGCCTTTTGTTTGTCGTAGTGTTTGTCGGACAAGTAAAAATTTACATAGTTAAGGAATTGATTATTAGCACAGTATTATATGTTTTCGATTGACCCTTCTAAGGCGTGGGTCTTGCGTTCGAATCGCAACGGAATCACTTTAATAAAAGGCTGTAAATCAATAAAATACAGCCTTTTTCTTTTCCTTTCCAGAGTGTGAGTTTTAAAAAAATGGGGGTCAAGTCGAAAACTCTGTGGTTATATTATGCCGGTATCCAAAAGAAATTTATCTTTGCTTCTAAATTCTAGTTCTGTACAAATGAATTCTAATAGAAGCTTTTATAAATTACTGCGAGTAATCTTGGGGCAGTAGAAATTTAGTGGGGGATATGTATATATTTTGGCTATTCTAAGAAAAGGAAGAACCTTTTATCCACAACTCCGTGTAAGTTTGCTCTGAACAGTTTAATCTTGGCGTTGAATGACTCCGCTGCCGCATTTGAGGACCTGTTGTTGTAGAAATTCAGTATGTCATCATAGTGTTCATAGAATGTAGCGGCTATGACATTGAACGATTTTATCCTTGACTCATCCACTTTATTGTACCACCTGGCCATGCATTAGACAATTCAGAATTCATCAATTCGTCGAGATGAATGTGTATTTCTGTCGATGTTTGCTTTACACCGACTACTGAAAAGTAGTTGAGTATTTCTGAGGGAAGCACGATGTGAGCCAAAACCTCTAATTGATTTGTTTCCATAAAGCAAAAATCGGAATTATCTTTAAAACAACAAAAGAACTCCCCACGAAATTTCTACTGCGCCAAAAAAAGCACAAATTGACCTACGGATAAGTACATGTGTTTGTCGAAATGTTTGTCGCAAAACTCAAAAACTTATGGCAACAATTCATTTAGCAGTCTTGAAAACAAGACAAAATTCAAAAGGGACTTATTCTATTTACGTAGCTGTAACTCACAAAAGAGCCGTGAGATATATATCAACAGAATACGAAATAGATGATTTATACCAGTTTGACACTGGTACTATAGTCTGTCGAAAAGATGCAAAAATCATGAATCAGCGTTTGCAATATCTCCTTTCGGAGTATCAGGAGAAGCTAGATTCCATAACGAAGCAAGAAGTATATACTTGCTCTCAAATCAAAAATATGCTTACCGGTAAGATGAAAGCTGAAAGTCTGGTTACTATCAGTGAGTATATGACTGAGCGAATCAACAGATTGCGCAAAGAGAATCGAGGTAGTTATGCAGATATGAATGTTTATACCCTATCGAAGATTTTAAGTATACTGGGAGATATTACCTTGCAAAGTTTCTCTTCTGACACTATTGCCTTATTTATAAAGGGGATGAATAATTTTAAGTAACGCAACGAAGCAAATGCGCCTTACTCACCTAAAGGCTTCTATAAATGAAGCTATACAGGAAGGACTTGTGAAATATGAAATTCATCCTTTTAAGTACACCAAGATGCCTAAACCTGTCGTAAAGTAGTTGGATATTACTGTGGAAGAGTTTATGTGTAGATACAAATTGAAAAGTGCGCCACCATAGCATAAGTATAACGACCTTTGTATAATCAAAATACAGAGGCAAAAATGAAGACTATGGTAGAAAGACAATCAATTATACACATGTATAGGGTATGTGGTTATAGCAAACGCCGTATCTCCCGTGAACTGCATATCAGCCGCCATACGGTTGACAATATCCTTTCGGAGTATGAGGCGGCCATTCATAAGGGCAATCCTGAAGAAGCGCTGAGTGACCTTTTTACTGTCGAGCCTAAGTATGGCAGTTCCAAGCGACGTCCCAAAAGACTTACGGAGGATATAAAGGAAGAGATAGGCCTTTGTCTGAAGAAGAGCGCCTCCAAAGTTGTGATGGGACTGCGTAAGCAGCGCATGCTGAAGAAAGACATCCATCTGCTTCTGCTCTCTAGAGGGTACAGAATCAGCTATGCCACAGTATTGCCTCCAAAATAGCTTCATTTCAAACTTATGATTACTATCTAAATAAAGAAACCTATAAAAGGATTACCTGACACGACCTAGAGCAAGATCGGAGCACCAGAAGAATATATTATTGCTGCATTGGTCAACAAGCAGAAATAACCCCAGCCGATAAAAAAAGGTACGAAAAAACTGTGCTTTTCACAAATTCTTCGTACCTTTACGCTCCGGTAAAACAAGTTCTATCCACATAAAATATAACGAAATGGAAAACAGAAGTTTAGTAACCATTGCCGAACATTCTAAAGAAAAAATCCTCTACATGCTCGAGATGGCGAAGCAGTTTGAAATGAATCCTAATCGCCAGTTATTGCAAGGAAAGGTAGTAGCTACACTGTTCTTTGAACCTTCCACCCGCACCCGCCTGAGTTTTGAAACAGCCGCCAACCGACTCGGTGCACGTGTCATCGGATTTTCTGATCCGAAAGCGACCAGTTCTTCGAAAGGGGAAACGCTGAAAGACACGATTATGATGGTGAGTAATTATGCAGATATCATCGTGATGCGCCATTTTCTGGAAGGTGCAGCCCGATATGCAAGCGAAGTAGCTCCGGTGCCCGTAGTTAACGCAGGAGACGGTGCCAACCAGCATCCTTCGCAAACAATGCTCGACCTCTACTCCATCTACAAAACGCAAGGCACACTGGAGAACCTGAACATCTTCCTCGTAGGCGACCTGAAATACGGCCGCACCGTGCATTCACTATTGATGGCTATGCGTCACTTCAACCCTACCTTCCACTTCATCGCTCCCGAAGAGCTGAAAATGCCGGAAGAATACAAACTCTATTGCAAGGAACATCAAATTAAGTATATCGAACATACGGACTTCACGGAGGAAACCATCGCTGACGCCGATATTCTGTACATGACCCGTGTGCAACGTGAACGCTTCACCGACCTGATGGAATATGAGCGGGTAAAGAACGTATATATCCTGCGCAACAAGATGCTCGAAAATACGCGACCGAACCTCCGCATCCTTCATCCGCTGCCCCGTGTCAACGAAATTGCATACGACGTAGACGACAGCCCGAAGGCTTATTATTTTCAGCAGGCGCAGAACGGGCTGTATGCCCGCGAAGCTATTCTTTGCGACGTTTTAGGTATCACATTAGAGGACGTTAAAAACGATATTTTATTATGAACGAAAATAAACAAGAATTGCAAGTAGCTGCCCTGAAGAATGGGACAGTGATAGACCATATACCATCTGAAAAGCTTTTTACCGTGGTGCAACTGCTCGGTGTGGAGCAGATGACGAGCAATATTACTATCGGATTCAACCTCGACAGTAAGAAATTGGGGAAAAAGGGTATCATCAAGATTGCAGACAAGTTTTTCTGCGACGAAGAGATAAATCGTATTTCGGTGGTTGCCCCCAACGTTAAGTTGAACATTATCCGCGATTATGAAGTGGTGGAAAAGAAAGAAGTCAGGATGCCGGACGAACTTCATGGTATCGTGAAATGTGCCAATCCGAAATGCATCACGAACAATGAGCCGATGGCTACACGATTCCACGTGATAGACAAGGATAATTGCATCGTGAAATGCCAGTATTGCGAGAAAGAACAAAAAAGGGAGGAGATAACGATTCTCTAATACTTTTCACCACAGATAACACGGATTTATAATTCTTATTTTCACAAAATAATCTGTGTCAATCTGTGTAGTCCGTGGTGAACAAATATATTGCCAATGAAACAGGACTGGAAACCAGGAACGATGATCTATCCGCTACCGGCTGTGCTGGTGAGTTGCGGAAAAGAGGAAAGTGAATATAATATTATCACTGTGGCATGGACGGGTACGATTTGTACGAACCCGCCCATGTGCTATATATCTGTAAGGCCAGAGCGTCATTCGTATGAGATTATAAAAAAGAATATGGAGTTTGTTATCAATCTGACAACAAAGGATATGGCTTTTGCTACCGATTGGTGCGGGGTTCGTTCGGGGCGCGATCATCATAAGTTTGAAGAGATGAAGCTCACTGCCGGACGTAGCACGGTGGTCAATGCACCGCTGATTGAGGAGTCTCCTCTTTGCATCGAATGTCGTGTAAAAGAAATAGTGTCGTTAGGTTCACATGATATGTTTATCGCAGATGTGGTAAATGTGCGTGCCGACGAACGATGCCTGAATCCTGAAACGGGTAAGTTTGAACTGGCGGAAGCCAATCCGTTGGTTTACGTTCACGGAGGTTACTACGATTTGGGAGAGAAAATCGGTAAGTTCGGCTGGAGTGTGGAAAAGAAAAAATAAGTTGTTATGTTGCGCAAAATCTTTATTCTCATCTCGTTGGCAGTAGCCTGCACGGCTTTCGGCCAGAGCTATAATGCAGAAAGAGTAGACCGCCCCAATATGAAGAAAATTAATTTCGGCATTAAGGCAGGATTCAACTCTTCCATGTTTATGGTGGCCGAGTTGAAGATTAAAGACGTGACTATCGACGAAGTGCAAAATAATTATAAGATTGGCTATTTCGGTGCTCTCTTTATGCGCATTAATATGAAGAAGCATTTCATTCAGCCGGAAGTGTCGTATAATGTAACGAAGTGTGAGATAACTTTCGATAAACTAGGTTCTCAACATCCGGCCATTGAGCCGGATTACGCTTCGGTACAGTCTGTATTGCACAGCATAGATTTCCCCGTTCTGTATGGTTATAATGTGGTGAAGCAGGGACCCTACGGAATGTCTATCTTTGCCGGTCCCAAGCTCCGTTATCTATGGGGAAAGAAGAATGAAATTACTTTCAAGAATTTTGACCAGAAAGGCATTCATGAAAAGCTATATCCGCTGAATGTAAGTGCGGTAATTGGCGTGGGTGTCAATATCTCGCGTATCTTCTTCGATTTCCGTTACGAGCAAGGGCTGGGAAATATTTCCAAGTCCATCACTTATGATAATATCAATTCGGACGGAAGTACGGGCATCAGCCGGATTGTCTTTGACCGCCGCGATAGCGCACTGAGTTTCTCGCTCGGATTTATCTTCTAAAAGAATAAATTGTTAACACAATACCCCTTTTACCTAACATTTTTCTGCTACTTCCTTCTTTCTTTAGTTATTTTCATTAACTTTGTGCGCTTAAATAAGGTATCTCGAATTAGAAATTTAATCTTATTATATATAGAATGAAAAGAGACGACTTAATTTTCGACATCATCGAAAAAGAGCACCAACGTCAGCTGAAAGGTATCGAGCTGATTGCATCAGAAAACTTCGTGAGTGACCAGGTTATGCAGGCAATGGGGTCTTGCCTTACCAACAAGTACGCTGAAGGTTACCCCGGCAAACGTTACTACGGAGGTTGCGAAGTTGTAGACCAAAGCGAACAAATCGCTATCGACCGCTTGAAAGAAATCTTCGGTGCCGAATGGGCAAACGTACAGCCCCACTCCGGCGCACAGGCAAATGCCGCCGTCTTTCTGGCTGTATTGAATCCGGGTGATAAATTCATGGGATTGAACCTTGCACATGGCGGACATCTTTCTCACGGTTCACTGGTAAATACTTCCGGTATCATCTATACTCCTTGCGAATATAACCTGAATCAGGAAACAGGACGCGTTGACTACGACCAGATGGAAGAAGTCGCTCTACGCGAAAAGCCGAAAATGATTATCGGTGGCGGTTCTGCCTACTCTCGCGAATGGGATTACAAGCGTATGCGCGAAATAGCTGATAAAGTAGGCGCTATACTGATGATCGACATGGCTCACCCTGCCGGTCTGATTGCTGCCGGAGTATTGGAAAACCCGGTGAAATATGCACACATCGTCACTTCAACTACACATAAAACACTTCGTGGACCTCGCGGTGGTGTCATCATGATGGGTAAAGACTTCCCTAATCCGTGGGGTAAGAAGACTCCGAAGGGTGAAACTAAAATGATGTCACAGTTGCTGGATTCAGCGGTGTTCCCCGGTATTCAGGGCGGACCGTTGGAACACGTGATTGCTGCTAAGGCTGTAGCTTTCGGCGAAATCTTGCAACCGGAATTTAAAGAATATGCAAAACAGGTACAAAAGAATGCTACTGTGCTTGCACAGGCTTTGGTAGAGCGTGGCTTTACCATCGTTTCAGGCGGTACGGACAACCACTCCATGCTGGTAGACCTGCGTAGCAAATACCCTGATTTGACAGGTAAGGTGGCAGAAAAAGCATTGGTTGCCGCTGATATTACTGTCAATAAGAATATGGTTCCTTTCGATAGCCGTTCGGCTTTCCAGACTTCCGGTATCCGTCTAGGTACTCCAGCTATCACCACCCGTGGTGCTAAGGAAGACTTGATGATTGAAATTGCTGAAATGATTGAGACTGTATTGTCAAACGTAGAGAATGAGGAAGTAATTGCACAAGTGCGTGCACGTGTCAACGAGACAATGAAGAAATATCCTCTCTTCGCATATTAAAAGATTTTTTTTTAGTACCGAGCTAATTGTGAAATTAGTAAGGATAGTAATTTTAACAGTTAGTTTGTTAATTTGTTCATGGGCCTGTGCTTACATTAAAGTGCAGACCCATGTTTTTTATTAATTAACTTTTCCCTTTAAACTATCCACTCAGAATTTCGTTCTCATTGTAATTCAATCGTACAGTGTGTTTCGTTACTACGCTGGAGAAGATCCGGCAACACACTGGACTCTATATAAAGCCATCCCCGTCTTTCCGCATTTTAATGTTTGGGAAAGACGGGGATTTAATTCTATCAGAACTCGGCGAATAACATCATTACTCTGTATTATTTAACGTTAATTCAGTATAAGTCGATAGTATCTTCAACTCTCCCCCTTCCCGGAAGGAGGGGAAACCGTGCGGAACTGTACTAGTCTGGCTAATATCGAACTTACGTTATTTCAACAAGAACTCAGTGAAACCCTGTGTTACTCTGTGGTGAAATTTAGCTCAAACCTTCTATTTCCCCATCCACAATATCAATATGCAGCGCCTGAGGCTCTTTAGGCAATCCCGGCATACGCAGAATTTCTCCGGCAATTGCCACAATCATCTCAGCACCGTTATTAATAACAATATCCTTGATATGGAACTCAAAGTTATTCACTGCTCCGTAGATTTTGGGATCGGCTGAGAATGAATATTGTGTTTTGGCAATGCACACCGGATAGTGGGTAATACCCATTTTCTCAATCAACTTGATACGGTTGCACGCGATACTGCTATACGTGATAACACTAGCACCATAGATGTTGGTGGCCACTTTTTCAATCTTCTGCTGTATGCTGTCATCTTCTTTATAGGTATAATGCAAAGGTTGCGAAGGATTCTTTTCAATGGTATCTACCACTAGGCGAGCCATATCTACTGCCCCCTCTCCTCCTTCACTGAATGCATTATTGATGGCATACCCCACTTCCAACTGTTCGCAATGTTGACGCAGCAGTTCCATCTCTTCATCCGTATCGGTGGCAAACTTATTGAACGCAACAACAACCGTCTGGCCGAATGAACGTAGGTTGCGAATATGCTTATCCAGATTACGTAAGCCTTCTTTGAGTCCTTCCATATTCGGTTCTTTGATACGGTCGAGACTAACCCCTCCATGCATCTTCAATCCTTGTGCGGTGGCAACAATGACTGTCAGTCGCGGTTGAAGTCCGCTTTTGCGGCATTTGATATTATAGAACTTTTCTGCACCAAGGTCTGCACCGAAGCCGGCTTCCGTAATCACGTAATCGCCGAATGACATGGCCAGCTTAGTAGCTAAAATAGAGTTGCAACCATGGGCGATGTTGGCAAACGGACCACCGTGTACGAAAGCGGCAGTGCCTTCGGTGGTTTGCACCAGGTTAGGATGAATGGCATCCTTCAACAATACCGTGATTGCTCCGGCTACTCCGAGATCTTTTACCGTGAAGGGTTTGTCATCGTAGGTAAAGCCCAACAGGATATTTTCAATACGCCGGCGAAGGTCGGTCACGTCCTTCGAAAGGCAAAGAATTGCCATAATCTCCGAAGCCGGAGTGATATCGAAGCCCGATTCCTGTGTGATGCCGTTAGTCTTTGGGCCAAGACCTACTACGATGCTGCGCAACGAACGGTCGTTTACATCGAGCACCCGACGCCAAAGGATTTCTTTCAGTCCGAACCCTTTTGCCTGGTTCTGATAAAGATAATTATCCAACAAGGCGGAAATCATGTTATGGGCAGAAGTGATAGCATGGAAGTCTCCGGTAAAGTGGAGATTGATTTTATCCATCGGGAGCACTTGGGCATATCCTCCTCCGGCGGCTCCGCCTTTCATGCCGAAGCAAGGACCAAGCGAAGGTTCGCGCAGGGCAACAATGGCTTTCTTTCCAATTTTATTCAGTCCCAAAGCAAGACCGATAGATACAGTCGTTTTACCGATACCCGCTTTTGTCGCCGTGATGGCAGTTACGAGAATGAGATTGCTTTTTTGCACTTTCTCTTCATCAATCAGTTGTTCGGGAATCTTTGCGATGTAACGGCCATAGTTTTCTACTTCTTCACGCGGGATTCCGATACTTTCGGCCACTTGTTTAATCTTTTTCAGCTCAATACTACGAGCTATTTCTATGTCTGATTTCATACAGAATATGGTTAGTTTTATTTTAGTGATACAAATATAGTACATAAACTTTATTTCTTGGGAAAAGTAACAAACTCTTTTTTACTTCTACTGTTGTTTATAACATAACCTAAAAAAATAACTTAATTATGGAATGGATTATAAATCAACTAAGGGAACACCCTGAACTAGCTATTTTCCTGACACTTTTCGCCGGATTCTGGCTGGGCAGACTGAAAATCGGGAAGTTTTCGTTGGGAACGGTTACCAGTGTGCTTCTGGTCGGAGTATTGGTGGGGCAGTTGGACATTACCGTAGACGGTCCGATGAAAGCCGTATTTTTCCTCCTATTCTTGTTTGCCGTAGGCTACAAAGTAGGTCCGCAATTCTTTCGCGGGTTGAAGAAGGACGGACTGCCACAGGTGGGGTTCGCTGTTTTGATGTGTATCGTCAGTCTGGTGGCACCGTGGATACTTGCCAAAATCATGGGATATCATGTAGGCGAAGCTGCCGGACTCCTTGCCGGTTCGCAAACGATATCTGCCGTTATCGGCGTGGCGAGCGACACGATTAATCAACTCAACATCAGCGATGAACAAAAGACGACTTTCATCAATTCGATTCCTGTAGCTTATGCCGTGACTTATATTTTCGGTACGGCAGGTTCCGCATGGATTTTGGCCACTCTGGGTCCTAAGATGCTGGGCGGACTGGAGAAAGTGAAAGCCGACTGCAAAGAGCTGGAGAAGCAAATGGGAAGCTCGGAAGTAGACGAACCGGGGTTCTCTCCTGCCCTGCGCCCGGTGGTGTTCCGTGCTTATAAAATCACGAACGAATGGTTTGGTACGGGAAAAACCGTCAGTGAGCTGGAAGCGTATTTGATTACACAAGATAAGCGCTTATTCGTAGAGCGCATTCGCAAACAGGGAACTATAAAAGATGCCAGTCCCGACTTGATACTCCAACAGGACGACGAAGTGGTATTAAGCGGACGCCGCGAGTTTGTAATCGGTGAAGAAGACTGGATAGGGCCGGAAGTGATTGATGCTCAATTGCTCGATTTCCCGGCGGAGACTCTTCCTGTAATGGTTACCCATCGCACATTTGCCGGAGAAAAGATAGCCACGATACGGGCACAGAAGTTTATGCACGGAGTGAGCATCCGCAGCATCAAACGTGCCGGAATCAGTGTTCCGGTGCTGGCACAGACGGTAGTAGATTCCGGTGATATGCTCGAACTGACGGGGCTGAAGCAAGAAGTGGAAGCTGCTGCCAAACAAATGGGATATGTAGACCGCCCTACCAATCAGACGGATATGATTTTTGTAGGTTTGGGTATTCTGGTCGGTGGACTTATCGGTGCGTTGGCAATCCATGTGGGCGGTGTTCCTATCAGTCTTTCCACCAGTGGCGGAGCGCTGATTATGGGATTGGTGTTCGGATGGCTGCGCAGCAAGCATCCTACTTTTGGTGGCATTCCCGAACCGTCATTGTGGGTGCTGAACAATGTGGGACTAAATATGTTTATCGCTGTAGTCGGCATTGCCGCAGGTCCTAGTTTTGTGTCAGGATTCAAGGATGTAGGTTTCAGTCTGTTCATCGTAGGTGCGTTGGCTACGGCCATTCCGCTGATTGCCGGACTGCTGATGGCTAAATATATATTCAAGTTTCATCCTGCCATCTCTTTGGGATGCACCGCCGGGGCACGTACGACTACGGCCGCGCTGGGAGCTATCCAAGATGCGGTAGAAAGTGATGTTCCGGCTCTGGGATACACCGTGACGTATGCTGTCGGCAATACGTTGCTGATTATCTGGGGAGTTGTCATTGTGCTGCTCATGTAGTCCGTGTGTGGAATCATTATTTCAAGTATTTATAAATAAAATCATTATGGAAAAGAAAACAAATAACCCGGCTATTACCAAAAGTTATGCCAAGAAGATGGAGACTATCAGCCCCTTCGAGCTTAAGAACAAGCTCATCGAGATGGCTGACGAGAGCTTCAAGAAAATGGCACATACGATGCTCAATGCCGGGCGTGGTAACCCGAACTGGATAGCTACCGAACCTCGGGAAGCATTCTTCCTGCTGGGGCAGTTCGGTTTGTGCGAATGTCGTCGTGTCTTTTATTTGGACGAAGGAGTAGCAGGTATTCCTCAGCGGGAGGGTATTGCTTCGCGTTTCGAAGCCTTTCTGAAAGACAACGAAAAAGCTTTCGGTGCCAATCTGCTGAAAGAAGCGTATAATTATATGTTGATGGAGCACGCAGTCGATCCCGATTCGCTCGTACACGAATGGGCTGAGTCCGTCATCGGTGACCAGTATCCTGTGCCCGACCGCATTCTTCAATTCACAGAGCTGATTGTGCAGGATTATCTTGCACAAGAAATGTGCGACCGCCGTCCGCCCAAAGGTACATTCGACCTTTTCGCTACTGAAGGCGGAACGGCTGCCATGTGTTATCTGTTTGATTCGCTTCAGGAGAACTTCCTGTTGAATCAAGGTGATGCCATCGCGCTGTTGATTCCGGTTTTCACTCCTTATATAGAAATCCCGGAGTTGCACCGCTATCAGTTTGACGTGACGGAGATTT
The DNA here is from genome assembly GCF_900547205.1 of uncultured Bacteroides sp. Classification (GTDB taxonomy): domain Bacteria; phylum Bacteroidota; class Bacteroidia; order Bacteroidales; family Bacteroidaceae; genus Bacteroides. The sequence goes on along the minus strand of NZ_URFY01000015.1, from coordinate 56,472 downwards.
CCGCCAGCAACCAGATGACTGAGGATGGATTGCACACCTGGCAGTATAAGGATGAAGACATTGACAAATTGAAGGACCCGAAAATCAAGGCACTCTTCATCACCAATCCTAGTAATCCGCCCAGCTATTCGCTGAGTCCGGAGACGATAGAGCGTATTGTCAATATTGTGAAGAATGACAATACGAATCTGATGATTATCACGGATGATGTGTATGGAACGTTTGTTCCCCATTTCCGTTCGTTAATGGCTGAATTGCCGCAGAATACGCTTTGCGTTTATTCCTTCTCCAAATATTTCGGAGCTACGGGATGGAGAGACGCAGTAATTGCTTTACACGAAGACAACATCTACGACAAAATGATTGCCCGCCTGTCGGAGGAGCAGAAAGAAGAATTAAACAAACGTTATTCAAGTCTGACTTTGCGCCCGGAAAAGATGAAGTTCATCGACCGCTTGGTAGCAGATAGCCGGCAGATTGCGCTGAATCATACCGCAGGGCTTTCCCTACCCCAGCAAATGCAAATGACGCTGTTTGCCGCTTTCGCACTGCTGGATAAGGAAGACCGCTACAAAGCCCGGATGCAGGAACTCATTCACCGTCGCCTGCACGCGCTTTGGGACAACACGGGATTTACCTTAGTGGAAGACCCGCTGCGTGCAGGATATTATTCGGAGATTGATATGCTGGTTTGGGCAAAGAAATTCTACGGCGATGATTTCGTGGCTTACCTGCAAAAGACGTATAATCCACTGGATATTGTGTTCCGCCTTGCCAATGATACTTCGCTCGTGCTACTCAATGGCGGCGGATTCGCAGGTCCTAAATGGAGTGTCCGTGTTTCGCTTGCCAATCTGAATGAGTCCGACTATGTGAAAATCGGGAAGAGTATCAAGCAGGTGTTGGATGAATACGCTGAGATTTGGAAGGCGTCTGTAAGCTAAAACAGAATTACTTAAAACGGGAGGTATCCACAGCTTCCCGTTTTTTTTCTTTATATCCTCCGAACTTATAGTTGAAAGAGATGCCGAAATTGCGAGTAGTCTTGATATAATGATTCGTCACGTTCTGGTTGGCGAAACGGATGCGCGGGGAGATGGTGGATGTATTGAATATATCATCACACTTCAGTGTAAGCTGCGCCTTTCCTTTGGCAAAAGTATAGCGGAGGGCTGCGTCCAGGTTCCCCGAACAAGGGAGGTCGTAAATTCCCTGTATGGCTTTGTTCTGATAGAATCCGGTGAGGGTAAACTTCAAATCGGGTTTGGTGGGAAGCGTAAAGGTGCTGTTCATGGTCAAAACGCACGTATAGAGCTTGCGGTCGAACGGGATGTCCCAGAAGTCACTATCCTTCTGGCGATAACGAAGGCCGATGGCTGTGATGCGGGCATCGAGCCACTTCTTTACTTTAAACGGGATTACCATCATAAGCCCAGCTTGCTCGGAAAAGTCGAAGTTGAAACATTTGTATATTTCAACAAGACGTTCGGGCGATTGGTAGAGGGTTTGCGTTTCATTGTTTTTCGTGTAGCTATAGTAGGCGGAAAAGACATATTTGCCTTTCAGAATATAGCTAAGGGTGGTTTCGTAGTTCGTTGCAGGTTTAAGAAAAGGATTTCCTTGGATTTCGGAGTAAGCACCCATATACGATATTGTATTTTGCACACTCCAGTATTCGGGGTATTCTTTATCGCTGCTCAACGAAAGCTGTAAGATTTGTCCGGGAGCAGGCATATAGGTGAAGTTTGCAACCGGGTAGAAACTCCACTCATTCCACATCTGCGTATGATATTGCTCGGCGGCGAGAGAGACATCCGCAGAGAGTTTCTGACCGAAACTTTTGTTCAGTCCGGCATAAATGTTCAGAGTTTGTTCGCGGCGGCGGGATTTCATGTTATTATCCGGTAGCAATGCTTCCGTTTCGGGTTCATAATACATCTGGTAACTGTTGTCCAAAGCTGTCATGTAAGCCATGCCGTAATTCAGGTTCCAGTCTTTGCCTAAGGTATGTTCTTGTCCGGCATAGAAACGCCATTGATTGATTCGTTGATTGTCACGGCTCAGAAAATCCAGCGTTTCCTCGCCCATGGTGCTATTTAACAGTTGACTGGCCGGAGAATGATAATAAGTAAATTCAGCACCGGCTTTCAGTCCGAAGGGAGTCTGATAATCCAGTTTGGCGTTGTGAAGCTGGCTGTCAGCGTGGGAGTCGGTGGTGGAGTTTTCCGCTCCGGTGACGGCAGCATTATGTTTGGTATCGGTGAAAGCGGTGTTATAAACCAGGCTTAGCAGATGATTTTGGGAGAAGTTATAATCCATGCCAAGGCGCATCTGATGATTGTTGTTTCGGGAGATATCCATTTCAGACATATCCATCGGATGCACAGAACCGTCGGCAAGCGTGTGAAGCGCATCTTTATCCGTTCTCATGCGGTCACGACCGTAAGAGTAAGAGTAAAGAAGGTCGGCAGAGAATTTATGTCCGGAGTAAAGTAGGCTTCCACGCTCCGCCAAGGATTCATAGTGTTGTTGGTTGTATGCAGTATAAAGTTCTCCTTGCAGAGAAGCGGCTCGACCTGTTCCGGAGGTCAGTATCAAGTTTATCAGTGCTCCGCGAACCTGATAACGGGCGGGGGCAGAGTACATCACTTCTGCTTTTTCTATCCGGCTGACGGGTATTGATTTCAGTAAATCATTCAATTGTCCGATGGACAGTGTCGTAGCTTTCCCGTTGATAATGACCGTGACGCTTTGCCCTCCCAATGTCAGTCCGTCATTCAATTCTACCACGCCGGGGAGGTTTTTTATAGCCTCATAAGCATTGTCTACCGGCAGATTGGTGACTATCCGCGGAAGGTCGTACACCAATTTTCCCTGTTCGGCTTTTACCAATGGGCGTTCCCCGGTTATCATCACTTCGGGCAGTTCCTTGAATAAGCTGTCTATGTAAGCATCGTTTTTCACACTGTCGGCAGAGGCAGGTTCTTGTGCCAGCATCGGCATCCATGCGCTAAAAAGCAGTGCAACTATCAGATTGATTCGTTTCATATCGTATGCGTTTTTGAGTTCACTGCAAAATACGGGAGAATAAGTGGGATTTCGCGTTATCGCTCGCTTATCTAGTGTTATTTAGTCTTATCAAAGAGAAGAAATAGAATTGTTTCCTACTATCTTTGTCGGCATGAAACTACCGCTTAAACATATTATCATTCTGGTTATCTGCTCATTGACGGGAATCTTCGTTTATCAGGCATATTGGCTGACAGGGCTCTACCGCACGATGAAGCAGGAAATGGAGACTACCATCAGAGAAGCCATGCGCACAAGTGACTTCAATGAAATAGTGCTCCGCGTCAACGACCTTCAAAAGGATAATGTGGAGCATGGCACCGTTGCCGTTTCCGCCGGATTCGGGGCGGACGGTGAATCGTTGGTGAGAAGCAACACTATTACTTACGATGATAGTATCGCCGGGCATGATACGTTGTACACTCAGATTGAAACAACAGCCAGCGCTTCCAGCACCAGCGGACTCGACATCTTACTAAAGAAACGGGACACGATGAAAGATTTGCTGGTCAGTGTGCAGCAAGGCATCCATTCGGGAGTAGATACTTATATTGACATCAACTTGCAACGATACGACAGCCTGCTCACCAATGAACTGAAAGAGTATAATCTTCATATTCCCCATCGTACTTTATTGATTTATTCCGGACGGGATGTGTTGGATTCAACATCTGTTTTCACAGATACACTGGGCATAGCGGGAGACAGCACTTACGTCCCCGGGCCAAAAGCAATCCGTTATGATTACGCTTTTGATGCGCATCACAACCAACGCTACCAACTGATACTGGAACCTATCGACTCGCGTATCTGGAAACAAATGGCAGGTATACTGACTACTTCTTTCATCATCTTCCTCATTTTAGGCTTTTCCTTCTGGTTTCTCATCCGCACGCTTCTGCGGCAAAAGACGCTGGAAGAGATGAAAAGCGATTTCACCAACAACATTACGCATGAATTAAAGACACCGATAGCCGTGGCATATGCTGCCAACGATGCGCTACTCAACTTCAACCAAGCGGAAGAGAAAAAGAAGCGCGACCAATACCTGCGTATCAGCCAAGAGCAATTGCAGCGATTGAGCGGACTGGTAGAGCAAATTCTGTCGATGAGCATGGAAAACCGCAAGACGTTCAGGCTCCATCCCGAAGAAATAAATGTGAAGGAACTAATAACTCCTTTAGTGGAGCAGCACAAACTAAAAGCGGACAAAGCTCTGCACGTAACGCTGGATATAGAACCGGAATCAATCACCGTTGTGGCAGACTGTACCCACTTTAGCAATATAATCAGTAATCTGATAGATAATGCCGTGAAATATTCTAAAGAACAAGCCGATATCATCATCTGCTGCCGGAGAGCTGAGAACTGCGGGCCGGCAATTACAATCAGCATCACCGACCGTGGAATCGGCATCCCGCCGGATAAGCAAAAACATATATTCGACAAGTTTTATCGGGTTCCTACCGGCAATCTGCATAATGTGAAAGGATACGGCCTCGGGCTTTATTATGTCAAGACGATGGTGGAAAAACACGGAGGTAGCATCACCGTAAAGAGCGAACCGGAGACGGGAAGTACATTTACCATAACAATATGAATGAGCAAATAAAATGATGAACAAAAAAGAAATCACAGTACTACTGGTGGAGGACGAGTTGACGCTCGCCATGATTATCAAAGATACACTTGAAGAAAACGGATTCTCTATCCACACGGCGGCGGATGGCGAAGAGGGATTACGTCTTTTCTTCGAACTTCGTCCGGATGTGCTCGTTGCCGATGTGATGATGCCGAAGATGGACGGTTTCGAGATGGTGCGCCGCATTCGCCAGATGGACAAACAGACTCCGGTCTTGTTTCTGACTGCCCGTTCGGCCATCAATGATGTGGTGGAGGGGTTCGAACTCGGAGCGAATGATTATCTGAAAAAGCCATTCGGAATGCAAGAATTGATTATCCGCATCAAAGCGCTGATGGGAAAAGCTTTCCTTTTCACAGAAGAAAGGGTTGCGAATCAACGCTTTGAAATAGGAAGCTATCTGTTTGACCCGGTGACACAGACGTTGCTGCAAGCCGGAGCAACACAGGCACTCTCCCACCGCGAATCCGAGATTCTGAAACGGCTGTGCGAGAATCGCAATCAAGTGGTCAACACAAAGGATGTCCTGCTCGAGCTTTGGGGGGATGACAGTTTCTTCAATTCCCGAAGTCTGCACGTGTTCATCACAAAGTTAAGACATAAGCTGTCGCAAGACGAACAAATCCGTATCGTCAATGTGCGGGGCATCGGTTATAAATTGATTGTCGGTTAACAAAGCATAACGAAGGCGAATTGTCAGAGCGAAAATATCTATATTTGTCGCAAATCAACCTTTACGAAGATGAAAAAACTGATTCTTTTTCTTTCGCTGATATTATCGGTCGGTTTTGCATCCGCACAATCGGAAATTCCTTCCGACAGCATTCGTCGTGCTCCTTCGTCCAATATAAAAGAGTTTGGCGGATTCCTGCTTGATATGAGTTTAATGAATGTAGCTCCTCCCTCGTTGCCCAAAATTGCTCTCGACCTGCCGGATGCCACTAAAGATTATAACCAGATTTTCCGCATGAATACGGATGCTACCTATTCGCAAGGTTTTTCAGACGCTTTTTCCCCTTCTTCGTTCTCCAATTTTGGTTACGGATATGGATGGGGGATTTCATCGTCTCCACAGTTCATGCAGATGGGGTCGTTCAAGCTGAAGAACGGGATGAGGATAAATACCTACGGAGATTACGACAAAGACGGTTGGCGAGTTCCGAACCGCAGTGCCATGCCGTGGGAAAAGAATAATTTCCGTGGAGCCTTTGAACTCAAATCGGCAAATGGCAACTTCGGTATCCGGATTGAAGTGCAGCAAGGACGTCACGGCCTTTACTGATTGTTCCCTTCAAAAGCTTCGTCCACCGATTGCCGAAGCCCTTCTGCCATCGAGATGCTGCATACAAAATCACTTTGCCCGAAAAAACAGAGGGTGTATATTGAGCAATTAGAGGCTTCATTAGGGTGAAACAGAGGCTCTGATAGCTCTGATTACAGGTCATACTTTCATCCGTAGTGATGTGGAAGGCATGGCCGATGGCATGAAGATTTGCCATCAATCCTACATATCCAGCATTCATTCCCATTTATTTGCCGGGGCTTTGTATACAGATTACAGAATCTTATACCCATATTACTGATTTGCACAATCAAAGTAACAAGGTACATTTAAAAGTTCTATCTTTGTATATATCAAAAATTGAAAGCCGTATGGATGAAATAACAAAACTTGAAACCATTGACCAGTACGACCAACTGTTCGGACTGGAAACACTGCACCCGCTGGTGAATGTAATCGACTTCTCGAAAGCAACAAAAACCGTCGAATACATCCGCATGAATACCGGATTCTATTCTTTATTCCTGAAAGATGCGAATTGTGGGGATTTAAGGTATGGCAGGAAGTACTACGACTATCAGGAAGGAACGGTAGTCTGCATGGCTCCGGGGCAAGTGAGCGGAATAGACAACCGTAACAAAGTGCCTGTGCGAACCAAGTCCATCGGTGTCTTGTTTCATCCGGACTTGATTCGGGGGAGTTCTCTGGGGCAAAATATCAAGAACTATACATTCTTTTCTTATGAAGTAAACGAAGCTCTTCATCTTTCGGAACAGGAAAGGGAGATTGTGACCGATTGCATACACAAGATTCAGATAGAACTGGAGCACGCTATCGACAAGCATAGCAGGCAACTCATCATCCGAAACATTGAGCTACTGCTCGACTACTGTATGCGTTTTTACGAACGGCAGTTCATCACGCGCAACCAGGCAAACAAGGATATTGTGGTTAAATTCGAACAATTGGTGGACGATTATTTTCAGAATCAGACCGCATTGACCGAAGGGCTTCCGTCTGTGAAGTACTTTGCCGACAAGGTCTGCCTGTCTTCCAATTATTTCGGAGACTTGATAAAGAAGGAAACGGGAAGTACCGCTCAGGAGTATATTCAACACCGACTGATAGAACTTGCCAAAGAACGCATACTTGAAGGAAACCAGACGGTGAGCCAGATTGCTTATGAACTTGGATTCCAGTATCCGCAGCATTTCAGCCGACTGTTTAAGAAGAATGTAGGATGTACACCAAACGAATATAAGCAACTAAGCTAAAACAAACTTTTGCAACAAAAGAGATAGACAACGTCATGGGAGAAAAAATACTAAATTTAGGAACCGTGCATCAATGTAATTGTTGCCTGGGAGGTAAAACACTGCATCCTCTGATTAGTGTCATCGACCTCTCAAAGGCTCAATTATCACCTCATACGGATATCAAATTCGGCTTTTATACCATTTTGATAAACGAATGCAAGTGTGAAGCGCACGCGTATGGACAGCAATATTACGATTACTCCGACGGCGCACTCTTCTGTCTCACTCCGGGGGAATCTATCGATAGGGAAAAGACGAAAAGCGAGTTCCCATCAAAAGGATGGATACTGGCTTTTCATCCCGATTTGATTAGCGGGACTACGCTCGGAATGAGTATCGATAATTACTCATTCTTCTCTTATCAACCCACGGAAGCACTACACTTATCTTTACGCGAAAAGCAAACTCTTCTGGAGCTTCTGAGTAAGATAGACCAGGAACTGCAACGCTACATCGACTGCCACAGCAAGAAAATAGTTTCAACTTATATTGAGCTGCTGCTCGACTATTGCACCCGTTTCTACGAACGGCAATTCATCACCCGTTGCGAAGCAAACAAGAAGATTATCGAACAAATGAATATCATTATGGATGATTACTATGAGACGGGGAAAATAAAAACTCATGAGATGTTGTCTGCGGAATATTGTGCCGATATCCTTCAGCTTTCCTCCAATTATTTATGCGACTTGCTGAGATATGAAACGGGTAAGTTTTTTGGAGAGTACATTCAGTTCAAACGCTTTGAGATAGCTAAGAAGTGGCTATTGGATACGGATAAGAATGTCAATCAGATTTCCAAGGAACTGGGATTCCAGAATCCACAGTATTTCAGTCGGCTATTCAAAAAGCTGACAGGCTTTTCACCCAATGATTTCAGGATGCCTAATTAAAATCAAGCTCTAGCTAAAACCTATCGAATCGATTTTACTCCTTACGTTCTTATAATTATGCGTTTACATTACGTAGAATTTCATCAATTGATGTATAAGATTACGTAATTTTTCAGTAGCTTTGCAAATAACTATTCAATAACATAAGTTATAAATACAATTAGTATAATGAAAACAAAGCAAAAGCGATATCGTTTGATAGAATTGGTTGCATTTTTTTTATTTTTGTCTTTCAGCATGGGTTCGTGTGAGAAAGTAGAATGGATTTCCACAACACCGGATACGGAAGAGACGGATCCGGACGACGAAGAAGAAGAACCTGCTGATCGTTCCGACAATGATCAGACTGTCTTTATGTATCTTCCTTGGTCGACTAACCTTCTTCCCTTTTTTGGAGATAATATTAATGATATGAAAACTATCATTGGAAAGAATATATTGAAAAATGAAAGGGTTGTCGTATTTTTGGCTTCTTCACCAACGAAAGCTACTCTATTTGAGCTTACTTATAAGAAAGGGAAATGTAAAGAGAAGGCTTTAAAAGAATATAACTTTGAAACTCTGGAATATACGACGGCGGAAGGTATTACTTCTATCTTGAATGATGTTAAGCAATATGCTCCAGCCAAACGTTATGCTATGACTATCGGATGCCATGGTTATGGATGGATTCCGAAATCGGGCATGTCATCACGGAGTGGGTTTCGCGCAAATAAAATGCATTGGGAATATGAAAATGTACCAATGACTCGTTTCTTTGGAGGATTGAGTACTGCATACCAGACTGATATTACTACGTTGGCTACAGGAATATCTGATGCAGGATTGAAAATGGAATATATTCTGTTTGATGATTGTTATATGTCGACAGTGGAAGTTGCTTACGACCTTAAAGAGGTGGCGGATTACTTAATTGCGTGTCCTACAGAAATAATGGCACGCGGTATGCCGTATGAGATAATCGGTCAATATCTGATTGGTGATATAGATTACAATAGTATCTGTAATGAGTTTTACGCTTTCTATTCAACATATGAGGAAATGCCTTGCGGCACCATTGGCGTTACCGACTGCTCCGAATTGGATAATCTGGCAAGTATGATGAAAGCAATCAATCAGCAATATACATTTGATTCTTCATTAACTAGTTCTCTGCAACGATTGGATGGATATTCCCCCGTTATTTTCTTTGATTATGGCGATTATGTATCAAAGTTGTGTAAAGACTCAGAATTATTAGAGCAATTCAATGAACAGTTGGAACGTACTGTGCCGTTCAAAAGGAATACTGACTATTATTATTCAAGGTCAAGTGGAAGAGTAAAAATCAATACTTACTCTGGTATCACTATTTCTGACCCTAGCACCAATCCTGATACTTCGAGCAAAGAAGAAACGGCATGGTATAAAGCTACTCATTAAGGAGGCAGAAAGAAAAAAGCGTATGACATGAAACACGCCATACGCCTGAAAAAACTGGTTAGGAACACGTTTTCTTCACATTAACTCAGTTTAGTTGCTTCGCTATACTCTTCGTCCGTCACAGGATTGCCCCATTCCGCGCTGTTCTCACTTACTTTCGGGGTAATACCGATATGAGTGAAACGGCTATCGGGAGCAGCTCCGTGCCAGTGCATGGTATTGGCAGGAATGTTCACAATATCCCCCGGTACTAATCGTTGCGCCGACTTACCTTTTTCCTGATAGTAACCTACCCCTTCGGTGCAAAGCAGAATCTGTCCTACCGCATGACTGTGCCAATTATTGCGCGTACCGGGTGCGAACGTTACATTATAAATGTTGCAATCATATTCTTTCACAGATGACATCTGCTGGAGCCATGCTTCTCCGGTAAAGTTTGCACTGATTGATTCTCCCAAGCCAAAAAGCGGCTCTTTGTTTTCTATTACTTCGTTCATTTCATTATCCTCCATATTAGAGTTGTTATTATTGTTTTTATTCGTCGAATTGCACGATATCCATATCGTACTCGCTGCAACTACACAAGTCACCATCAATACTTTAATCTTCATCTTAATTTCATTTTAAGTTTATCATTCATTATTTCTTTTCTCCGATGATGCAAATTTACGCAACATAAATTGTATCCTCTGTATATAAATAACGGATATAAATACCCATTTTACAGATATCCACCCAACAAGCAATCTATGCAAGACTCTAAATAAAGATTGAATTGGGAGCTAATTCTCTTAATCAATGTTATAAAACACACTTTTTTATTTGGATTATTTGCTAATATCACAAAAGTCCGTATCTTTGCACTATGTTTTTCATAGTATTAGATTTAAGGTTAACAAAGGTTGGAGCAAGGCGTTGCTCCTTTTTTTATGCCCGTACGTTTGATAAACATCACCAATAGCCCTATCTTTGCAGAAAAAGTTCCCCTTATGAAAAACGTATTGATAATTGGTGCCAACGGCTTCACCGGACGACAAATACTGAAAGACTTGTCTGATAAGCAACAACATAACGTTACCGGCTGCTCTCTGCATTCGGATATTCTTTCGGACACTAAAGGAAACTATCGTTTCATTGAAACAGATATACGGGATGGAATATCAGTGAAGCATCTCTTTGAAGAGGTTCAGCCCGATGTTGTTGTCAATTGCTCTGCCCTGTCCGTCCCTGATTATTGTGAAACACATCATGAGGAAGCTTATCTCATCAACGTAACGGCTGTAGAACAGCTAGCTCGTCTCTGCGAAGAGCATAAAAGCCGATTCATTCATTTGTCTACGGACTTTGTTTTCGATGGAAAGATAAATGAAAGTGCCGGGCAGCTATATACGGAAGAAGTCCTCCCCGCTCCCGTCAATTACTATGGATTCACCAAGTGGAAAGGAGAAGAAAGGGTAGCAGAGCTTTGTAGCAATTATGCAATCGTTCGTGTAGCTATTGTTTATGGAAAGGCAATGCCGGGGCAGCATGGAAATATCGTTCAGTTAGTGATGAACCGACTACAAGCCGGACAGGAGATACGTGTAGTGGCCGACCAATGGCGTACACCGACTTATGTGGGAGAGGTATCGGACGGAGTGCAACTTCTGATGGAGAGTACCGAAAATATCGTAGAAAATACCGCTAACGGCATCTTCCACATCTGCGGTGACGAATGCCTGACCATTGCCGAAATGGCTTACCAAGTAGCTGACAGCATGAATTTAGACCGCACACTCATCCATCCTGTGACGACCGAAGAAATGAAAGAAGCCACTCCCCGTCCCCGCTTTAGCGGGATGAGTATCGACAAAGCACAAAAACTGCTTGGATACCATCCCCGAAAGCTAAAAGATATACTTGCAGACTGGGATGCGTTATAGACGCTTATGCTTTGCTACTGTCAGCAGCCATTACAAACTTTATATCTGCATAGGAAACCTCGTCTCCTAATGCCGCTTTTATGGCTACTATTCCCGCATTGGCTCCGTTCTTTTGTTGATACTGGCGTATCTTTCCTATCTTATCTGCGGCAACCACTTGTTCCAACTTAATCTCACCTAGACGGACATAATGTTCCAAGTGATTAGCAATCGTTCCCGTCACCAAATCGCGATCTTTAGCTATTTCCTCTATGTCCATTCCACTACGGAACATTTCATAGCTAACTAACTTCGTATCCTTCTTTTCTTCTTTTGCCTCCGCCTTCGGAGTGAATATCTCCTTGATTTCCGGACGTTCGAGTTGATTATCCTTCATGTATTTGCGGACAATCCCTAAGATTTCAAGTCCGTACTTCTCCACCCCTTTCGTTCCGAAATAGGGCACGGCTTCCAAAGCTTGCGGTGTATTCGGCAATAGATTCACAATCCCCATCAAAGCCTTTTGTTGCATGATGACGTAGGCGGGCAGATTCGTTTCGCGTGTCTTTGCAGTTCTCCATTCCGATAAGGCGCGATAAAGTTCCGGATGAAGGATATCCGTAGGGACTTCTACTTTTGTTTTCCCTGCTTTGCTTCGCCGTTCTCTAGGTTCCTTCTTCTCTTTCGATGATTTGGAGGAGGAATTTGTAGACGAATCATCTTCGAGACTCAACATTATTTTCGCCTTCTGTTTCAGATAACCGGTGACGGTAAACGCTTGCGTTTGCATGGCATCTAGCAATGCTTCCTTGATCCATAGCGCATCATCCAACGCTTGCAGACGTTCGTTCAGTTGCTTACGCAATTCTTTGTTATCGAGAGGCATATTAGTGCTATCAAACAAGGTGCGAACAGGTTCCAACGCTTTGCGGAAGTAGACAGCTCCCGAACGGATGCGTTCCTGCAATTCCTGATTCGTCTCATACTGCTCGTTCTCATTTATCAGTCGGGTGTATTGGTTACGGAAGCGTTGGGCCACTTCCACAATCTTTTCTTTTACGTGGGGAGCCAGTGCTTTGTATTCGGCAAGCTGCTTGGGATAGAGCTTATACAGGTCCTCGTCCATCAGGCGAAGCAACCGTTTGTAAGCCTGGTCGAGAGAATAGAAATTGAATAAGTCGCTGAGTAAATCGTAGAAGTAAGCCTTCTGCATATTGTTCAGTTGCTCACTTCCCGGCTTGTTATGTTCCACTTCTTTGGTGAAGTTGTCTACGATGCTATCGCTGATAATAGCTTCCCTACGTAGCGGAGATTCCAATACCATTCCTTCCAAGGTCTTGCAACGGCTCAATGCTACGTACGTCTGTCCGTGTGCAAAAGAGTTGCGTGCGTCGATAATAGCCCGTTCAAACGTCAATCCCTGACTTTTATGAATGGTGATGGCCCATGCCAGCCGGATGGGATACTGACGGAACACGCCTTCTATCACTTCCGTAATCTCTTTCGTTTCTTCATTCAGCACATATTTGTAGTTTCCCCATTCCTCGGGTAGCAGTTGGAATTCATGATTATCATCCTTTCCCTTCACGAATATGCTTGTTGCATTGACGCTAACTACATCCCCAATCATACCGTTATAATATCGCTTCTCCGAAGAGACGTCATTCTTAAGAAACATAATCTGTGCCCCTTCCTTGATAGTCAGCACTTCGTCTGCCGGATACGAGTATTCGGGGAAGTTATCCACTATCTCGGCACGGAAGCTATAGGAACGTCCGGGCAGGGATGCCAGTTCGCGGTCGTTGACTCGTTGCGCTTGGTAGTTGTGAGTTGTCAGACGGATGTATCCTTCTTCTTTGCGGGGCTGAAAGCCCGGTTGGTAGCGGCGGTTCAGTTCGTTCAGCACTTCATCATCCGCTTTGTTCTCACGTATTTTATTCAATAGGGTAAGGAAGAAAGGGTCACTCTGGCGATAGACTTTTTGTAGTTCAATCGTCATGTAAGTAGTCGACTTCAGGGCATGGCTGGCAAAGAAATAGGGTGTTTCATAATGGTTCTTTAGCAGTGCCCATTCACTATCTTTCACTACGGGAGCTAGCTGTTGCAAATCGCCAATCATCAGGAGTTGCACGCCGCCGAAGGGTTTATCACGGTCGCGATAACGTCGCAAGGTGGCGTCTACCGCATCCAGCAGGTCGGCACGTACCATACTTATTTCATCAATCACCAGCAAGTCCATGCTGCGCATGATGTTCCGCTTTTCTTTGTTGATGCGAAAGTGTGCTTGCGTGGAGTTTAAAGTAGTCTCCGGTATGAAGGGGGCAAAGTTTAACTGGAAGAATGAGTGAATCGTTACTCCTCCTGCATTGATGGCTGCGATGCCTGTGGGGGCAAGTACGACCATGCGTTTGGGGGTATGTTCTCTCAGTCTTCTCAGAAAGGTAGTTTTTCCCGTTCCGGCTTTCCCGGTGAGGAATAGGTGTGTGCCTGTATTTTCGATGAACTGCCATGCAAGTTGCAGTTCGGGATTATTCTCCATATTGCTCCAAAATTTTCAGCAAAGGTACAGAATAGATTCTAACTGCCGAAAGAAAAAGATTACAAATACGGGGGAGAAGAAAAAAGAGACTGGCTAATAAGTCGGTAGCATTCACAAGAAGCTGTCCGAAAAGTCGGTAGTATCAACTGAATGTTATCACTAATTGCAAGAACGAGAAATTATTTCATCGACCCGCCCACAATATCCAGCAACTCATTCGTTATCGCCTGCTGACGGCTCTTGTTATACTGCTTCGTCAGGTCTTGAATCAACTCGTTGGCATTGTCCGTGGCCACCTGCATAGCCAATGTACGCGCAGCGTGTTCGGAAGCATTGGAGTCCATTGCAGCGGTGAAAAGCTTCTGGCTTAGCACGGTCGGAATCAAATCGGCAATCAATTGTTCGGGCGAAGGTTCCACGATATAATCGTTTACTACTTCGCGTGCTTCTTCTTTCTTCTCTTCCTTCTGTTCGTCCTCCTCCATAGCGTGCGTGAGGTCGATAGGCAGATAAGTTTCGCGAAGAAGAATCTGCACACCCATTGACTTGAAATGATGATAAATCAGTTCCACACGATCTATTTCTCCCGCCGCAAACATTTCCATCAATCGGTGTGCCAACTCGGAAGCTTCCTGATAGCTAGGCTTGTCGGAAAGTGTAGATGAAGTTTCCTGCGGATGGAATCCCATTCGTTTTGCTGCTTCGTCCACTTTCTTTCCTATCGGGAACAGTAAGATATTGTCCTGTCCCAGCGTGCGGTATTCGCCAATGGTCTGCATCAACATCTTGATAACATTCGCATTGAAAGCACCGCAAAGCGATGTGTTCGATGAAAAGGCAACGATTGCCACACGCTTCACCTCCCGCGCTTTCACGTAAGGAGATTCGATAGGTAAGTCCGCACTCAGAAAGTTAGTCAGTATCTTGCTCAACTTCTTCTGATAGGGTAACATATTCTCAATGGCTCCTTGTGCCTTGTGTAACTTGGCAGAAGCCACCATCTTCATTGCTGAAGTGATTTTTCGTGTACTCTTTACCGAATTTATTCTGGTTTTTACTTCTTTCAGTGAAGCCATGATTTTAGTGATTAGTGGTTAGTGATTAGTGATTAATGGTTGGTAATGGTAATTACGTTAACCACTAATCACTAATCGTTAATCGTTATTACAAGTATTGTTTCGCTACCATGGCGGCGGTTTCTTCGATGGCGTTCGTCACGCTGTCGTTGATGACACCGGTCCTTAATACATCCAGTACGTCTGCCTGATGATTCAGTTGCAGAGATTCGATGAACGTGCGTTCAAAGTCCTGCACCTTTTCCAAGGGGACGTTGCGCAGCAGGCCGTGCGTGCCGCAGTAGAGGATGGCAATCTGCTGTTCTACGGGCATTGGGCTGTATTGGGGCTGAATCAGCAGTCGGGCGTTCTTTCGTCCTTTGTCGATAGTCATGGCCGTAATAGGGTCCATGTCACTGCTGAACTTGGAGAATGCTTCCAGTTCGCGATACTGTGCCTGGTCCATCTTCAGTGTACCCGCCACTTTCTTCATTGCCTTGATTTGGGCATTACCACCTACGCGGGATACGGAGATGCCGACATTGATGGCAGGGCGCACACCTTGGTTGAATAAGTCCGTTTCAAGGAATATCTGTCCGTCGGTGATGGAAATCACATTCGTAGGGATGTAGGCCGAAACGTCTCCTGCCTGAGTCTCGATGAGCGGCAAAGCGGTGAGTGAGCCGCCACCTTTCACAATCCCTTTCAGGCTGTCGGGAAGGTCGTTCATTTCGCGTGCCACTTCCTCCTGATTGATAATCTTGGCGGCACGTTCCAGCAGACGGGAGTGCAGGTAGAAGATGTCACCCGGATAGGCTTCACGCCCGGAGGGACGGCGAAGAATCAACGACACCTCACGATAGGCAACCGCCTGTTTGGAGAGGTCGTCGTAGACCACCAACGCATGACGACCGGTGTCACGAAAATACTCGCCGATGGCAGCACCCGCAAACGGTGCATAATACTGCAATGCAGCCGGATCGCCCGCCGTGGCAGCCACCACAATGGTGTAGTCCATCGCTCCGTACTCACGAAGAGTGTTCACGATAGAAGCCACCGTAGAACCTTTCTGGCCGATAGCCACATAGATGCAATATACAGGATCGCCCGCCAGGTAGTTGGTGCGCTGGTTGATAATCGTGTCAATCGCAATAGACGTCTTTCCCGTCTGGCGGTCACCGATGATTAGCTCACGTTGTCCGCGACCGATAGGAATCATGGCATCCACCGCTTTTAGTCCCGTCTGCAACGGCTGGTTCACAGGCTGACGGTAGATAACTCCCGGTGCTTTCCGCTCCAAGGGCATTTCATAAAGGTCGCCGCCTATCAGTCCCTTGCCGTCGAGCGGTGCGCCCAGCGGGTCGATGACACGTCCCAGCATACCTTCGCCCACATGGATGGAGGCGATATGCTTGGTGCGCTTCACTACGAAGCCCTCCTTTATTTTGTCGGTAGACCCCAGTAGCACCGCACCTACGTTGTCTTCTTCGAGGTTCATCACGATTGCTTTGATGCCATTGTCGAACTCTAGCAATTCATTGGCTTCGGCATTTCGCAGGCCGTAGATGCGGACTACGCCATCGCTCACCTGGAGCACCGTACCGATTTCATCCAGTTTCACATTGGCATTGATTCCTTCGAGCTGCTTGCGTAGTATATCAGATACTTCGCTTACTTTTATATTTTCAGACATGATAAATAATTTTTCAATTTGCTAATTTGCTAATATGCCAATTACAGAATGATTTAATTATTGGCATATTAGCACATTGACTCATCAGCACATTTTTATACAATTCTCCTATTCTTATCAATAAACTGTTGTTTCACTCGCTTCAACTGCGTTGCAACACTTGCATCGAGGCGGTAGTCGTTGATGTCGAAGACGAATCCGCCTTCGATAGACGGGTCTACCACCGTTTCCAGCTCCATCCGGGCGTGGAGGATATGCGCGGCGGCGGAACGGATGCGGTTTTCCGTCTCCTTATCGACGGGGACGGCCGTAATGAGTCTGCCCACTCCGATATGCTTCAGCTTCCGGTATAGATCCAGATACATCAGGCTGATAAACTGTAGATAGCCTTCGCGCCTGTTTCTCAGCACCAACGTGATGAAACGGACAAACTCTCTGGTCGACTTGCCATCGCCATCGGCGGCGGTGCATATCAGCGCCAATTTCTCTTTGGTGGTGACGACGGGGTTATCGAGCGCCTCGCGCAAGCCCGGCTGAGCACAAAAGCAATAGGACAGCGTGACAAACTCTTGGTATATCCTGTCCTCCAGTCCTTTTTCCTGCGCGTATTCAATCATTGCCTTTGCATAACGCATTGAGAGTATTCCGACTTCCATCTTCTTTTTTAGTTCTTATTCGGGGTTAATACTTCATCCAGCATCCGGTCTATCATGCCCATTTGGGCTTCCTTGTCTTCAAGGTTCTTGCGGAGTACTTTCTCTGCAATGTCCACCGAGATGACAGCCACCTGGCGACGTATGTCGCGGATAGCTTCGTCCTTTTCCGCCTGGATTTGTTTCTTCACCGCATCCAGCTCTTTCTGTGCGGCTGCTTCGGCTTGCTTACGGGCCTCGTGAACAATCTTTTCACGTTCTTCCATTGCTTCCTTCAAGATGCGTCCCTGTTCCTTGTTGGCAGCGGCCACAAGCGCTTCGCCCTGCTCTTTCAACTTAGACAGTTGGGCGTTGGCTTCTCTTGCCACCTCCAAGGATTGGTCGATATAGGTTTTACGGTCTTCCACCATCTTGATGATGATGGGGAAACCGTATTTTGCCAATATCGCAAACACAATCCCAAATGCGACAAACATCCAGAACAACAGGCCACTATCGGGTAATAGTAATGACATAATTTTGATTTACTATTTGATGATTTACGATTTGCGATTTGAGGGCTGCGACTTATAAGAAGAACACTAATAGGCAAACAACTACTGCCAACAGTGCCACACCTTCAATCAGTGCCGCCGCGATAATCATATTCATACGTATGTCTCCCGATGCTTCCGGTTGGCGGGCGATGGCTTCCATAGCCGAACCGCCGATTTTACCAATACCCAAACCTGCTCCGATTACTGCAAGACCTGCACCGATAGCTGCACCCAATTTACTAACTCCTACTGCTGCTGCAGTGGCTTGTAACAATACTGATAGTAACATAATTTTTCAGTTTTAAAATGGTTTATATTTTCAAGTTTATTTTTATTTCTCTTCCTGTTTCACGGTTGCCCCTTCCTGCGCCAGTCCGATAAAGACTGCCGACAACATGGTGAATACGTATGCCTGGATGAAAGCAACCAGCAATTCGAGCGCATTCATAAAGATGTTGAACAGTACGGAAGCCACGGTGAGCGTGCCGTTGAGTGCGGGTCCCATGCTTGCCGAGATGAATATCAGGCAAGTGAGCACCAGCATCGCCATGTGTCCCGCCAGCATATTGGCGAAGAGACGAATCATCAGTGCAAACGGTTTCGTAAAGATTCCGAAGAACTCGATGAAAGGCATCATCGGTATGGGCACTTTCAGCCACCAAGGCACGTCGGGCCAGAATATATCTTTCCAGTAATGCTTCGACCCGAAGAGGTTGACCGCCAGAAACGTGCAGATAGCGAGCACCATCGTGATGGCGATGTTTCCCGTCACGTTGGCTCCTCCGGGGAAGAACGGTATCAGCCCCATGAGGTTGTTGATGAAGATGAAGAAGAATGCCGTCAGCAGATAGGGAGCGAATTTCCGGTAGTTGGGACCTACGCAACCTTTGATGATGTCATCGTTCACCATCATGATAAACATTTCCATGAATCCGATGAACCCGCCCGGAGCCAAGGCGCCACGCGGACGTCTCCGATACCAGTGCGCCACGCTCAGCACGATGACCAGCAGCAGCAAGCTGTTGAACAGTAAGGCAAACGTCACCTTCGTGATGGAAATATCCCACGGACGGACTTCTTCGCCCGATGCGTTGTGCTCCACCAGTTTGCCTTCGTACTTGCTTCCTGCGGGAGCGATGGAGAGTCCTTCGTAGGTTCCTCCATTTTCTGCGAGACGGGAAGAAAGGAATGCGTGCCAGCCTGTAGTGTTACTATAGACGATGATGGGTAATGGTATGGTAATGTGAGTTTTACCCCACGTCGTGATATGCCATTCGTATGAGTCGCCGATATGTCCGAACACGATTTCCTTCACATCCACCGTGTTCTCCTTTTCCTCTTTGGGTGTTATCTCTTCTTGCTGCTCCTGCGCACAGGCGGGCAGGCTCATTGCCATCATCAGGCAGAGAAGAAATAACGGAGCTACTATGTTACGCAACTGTTTCATTATTAGTCTTATTTTTCTTTTTCCGGTTCACTTCAAAGGAGAAGAAGAACCAGGTTTCAAATATCAGATATACGAGATAGAACGATATAAACGTCAGTAAAAACGCTCTTGCTTCTTCGCGCACTGCCAAGCAGTAGACCACTGCCAGCATCATCGAAAGAATCATCTTCATCATTTTCATTGCCAGATACAACAGTAACATTTTCTGCGGGGCGCGTCGCCTGCAAGCCTCGAACATATAGATGTTGAACAAGCCGAACAGATAAAAGTAGATTGGGATAAAGGGATATCCGCCAAAGTAATGCCCCGGCAGGGCTACGTGCAGTATCACTGCTCCTACTCCCGCACTTAGTATTGCAAACAGCGTGTGCAGACCGATAAAGTTCCGCTTCGTCTTACTTATGTTCACCATCATGTCACTGTGTTTTTCTGCTTAATGTATGTCAGTCCGTCAAGAAATGCAAGCGGAAACCGTCCCGTCGCTCATCTCTACAAATCCTCCCTGTATCTCCATCGTGTGCTCCTCTCCGTCCGTCGTGGTGTAACCCAGCGTTCCCGCTCGCAGCGACGACACGATGGGCGCGTGGCCCGGCAAGATGGAAAACGAGCCGATGGCTCCCGGCAATGTGACAATCTTCACATCTCCGTCGAATATGCTTTTTTCGGGCGATACGATGCTCAAATGCAGTTCTTTCATCACTCAATAGTTTTTATTTTTTCGACTGTTCAAGCAATTGCTTACCTTTCTCCATTGCTTCTTCAATAGTACCCACGTTGAGGAATGCCTGTTCGGGTAGGTCGTCCACTTCGCCGTCCAGAATCATCCGGAAGCCCTTGATGGTGTCTTCGATGGAAACCATCACTCCGGGAACGCCGGTGAACTGCTCGGCAACGGCAAACGGCTGCGAAAGGAAGCGCTGCACGCGGCGGGCGCGGTTCACTACCGTTTTGTCCTCTTCCGAAAGCTCTTCCATGCCGAGGATGGAGATGATGTCTTGCAACTCCTTGTTGCGCTGGAGTATCTGTTTCACGCGTTCCGCCACTTCGTAGTGTTCCTGTCCCACGATGTGGGGGTCGAGGATGCGCGACGTGGAAGCCAGCGGGTCTACAGCCGGATAGATGCCCAGCTCGGTGATTTTACGGTCGAGCACGGTGGTGGCGTCCAAGTGGCTGAAGGTGGTGGCGGGGGCCGGGTCGGTCAAGTCGTCGGCGGGCACATACACTGCCTGTACGGAGGTGATGGAGCCTTTGCGGGTGGAGGTGATGCGTTCCTGCATCGCTCCCATTTCGGTAGCCAGCGTGGGCTGGTAGCCAACGGCGGAGGGCATACGTCCCAGCAAGGCGGATACTTCGGAGCCTGCTTGGGTGAAACGGAAGATATTGTCGATAAAGAACAGGATGTCACGCTTCTCTCCCTCCTCGCCTGCGTCGCGGAAAGATTCCGCTACCGTCAGTCCGGACAGGGCTACGGAAGCACGCGCACCGGGAGGTTCGTTCATCTGGCCGAATATGAGTGATACTTGCGATTTCTCCAGTTCGTTGTAGTCCACCTTCGAGAGGTCCCAATGACCTTTCTCCATGCTTTCCTTGAATGCTTCGCCATAGCGGATGACGCCGGACTCAATCATTTCGCGCAGCAGGTCGTTACCCTCACGCGTGCGCTCGCCCACTCCGGCGAATACGGAGAATCCGTTATGTTTCTTGGCGATGTTGTTGATAAGTTCCTGAATCAGTACGGTTTTTCCTACTCCCGCGCCGCCAAACAGACCAATCTTTCCGCCTTTGGCATAGGGTTCGAGCAGGTCGATGACTTTGATGCCCGTGAAGAGTACTTCCTGCACCGTGGTCAAGTCTTCAAATTTGGGAGGGTCGCGGTGGATGGAGTATGCACCGTCGCGGTTTAGCTCTTTCATGCCGTCGATGGAATCACCGACCACGTTGAGCAGTCGTCCTTTAATCTGTTCGCCGATAGGCATCGTTATCGGTCCTCCGGTGGGATGCACTTTCATGCCTCGCTGAAGTCCGTCGGTGGTGTCCATAGCCACGGTGCGAACCGTGTTTTCGCCGATATGTTGCTGCACTTCTACAATCAGTATCTTGCCGTTTGGCCTTTTTATCTCCAGTGCGTCGTGGATACTGGGCAGTATGAGTTCTACATCCGTACCTTCAAAGTAGACGTCGACCACAGGACCAATGACCTGTGAAATATGTCCGATAATCTGTGACATAAGCAATCTTTTGTTTATATATTATTCTTTTCTTTCCTGCTTGGGTTTATAATGCGATAAGGAACGAACGTTTCGCGTTTTACCTGTTTCTCTCTTTATTATTATAAACGATTAGGCTCAGTTTTTGTTCATCTATCTTCTATTTCTTATCTACCGGAGGGGATAAAATCCTGTTTTTTCCTTGTTTTGAGAAATAGTTAAATAAACAACTGCGCAAATGTAGAAACAATTCCGTACCGTTGTTCTCCGTTTTTCATATTTTGTCCTTAGATAACACTTATTAGACCAACTTGGACTACGAACAAACCAATTCATGCCTATTCCCGTTGCAACGGTGTAGTAAAAGTATTGTTCTCGCTTGTCTATTGCCAAGCGCGTGCGTGCAGCTATTTATGAGTTTTCGGGCTATTTGTTTAGTATCAGCACATTACGTAAATGAGGAGATAGTAGCATAGGCAACTAGTTTTATGTTCTTCAACACCCCGTTTCTCTATATTTCTCTTTTCCGCGCCGAAGTTCACTTCAATCCTGAAGATTGCCCAACATTTTATTTGCAATAATTATTGTTTACTAATTGCCTTATTTACTTATATAATAAAGCAAAACCATAAAAATAATTCAACAAATAAAATAGGCAACATAAAAAAATGAATATATCGTACATATATACCAATATTAATTCGTACATTTGCAGGAAATAAACCGAACAATATTATAAATTAAACAAAGTGCATAATGAAAGAAAGAAAGGAAGTTCCGGACAAGTACGTTATCAATGGTTTTAAAACCTTCTCCGTGTTAGCAACAGAATATTTTCCGGACGCAACTATTGACTCGGCCAGAAGGCAAATGCGCGATAGGATTGACAGTGACCTATCGGCGAGTATCGCTTTGAGAGAAGCGGATTACAACTCACATACCAAACAACTGAGTCCGAAAATGCAGGAAATCCTTATCCGCAATTGGGGGCCGCCCTGCATCGTGTTGTCTGCCAGCGACGTAAAAGCTACCGAATCGAACCAACCAAAAAATCTCTAAAAAGAGAAAATCGAACTATATATTTTTATTAAAATATATAATTTATATCTTGGTATTTATTATGGTTCCACGAAGCGTTCAGACCCCCTTCGGGAAAGCAGTTGTATCACACTGGAATACAGGTACTTATCATAGGTCTTAAAGCGTTCCACTATGCGTTCCACGAAAATCTCGTTTTCCACGCCAAAACAGAGGCTCAGAAATCACCTGACAGAACCTCCACCTGAAGCAAACAAAGGCTGCATTTCTTGTAAATGCAGCCTTTGTTTTTCATCGTGCCAGCTATCCTGCCGAAAAACGCCTAAAACAACAAATTACGTCAATTAGCAACTATTTACGTCGGAAACCGTCCGAATCCGTCAGTTCGTTTTGGAAAATCACTGCCCGATAGCGTATTTTTGGAGAATAATTTTAAAAAAACATCAGATATGCAAGAAATGAATTACAAAGCCACCGAACACGGTTACATTATCATCCCCAAAAGTATGCTCCGAGCATACATCGACAACTGCGACAACCACGAAGGCGACATCGAAGCTTTCCTGAAATTCCTCATCAAAGCCAACTATTCCGAAACGAGACACACCGACTACTGGAACAACCTCATTGTCTGCAAAAGAGGGGAAAGCCTGCACAGCTACCGGAGTTGGAGCGCTATTTTCCACTGGTCGCTTGGCAGAACGTATCGGTTCATTCAAGAGCTGAAAAACAAAGGGATAATCGACATCATTCCGCACGACGACACCAACGCCCTGCACATCCGCATCGTCGACTACGAAAACTGGGTGACGTTCCCCTCGCCCGCCACCGACAAGCCCGTAGCCGACAAGCCCTCCGCAAAGGCCATCAGCGAACAATTCAAACTTTTCTGGGACGAATACCACAGCATCACCCAGCTCCCCAAAGTTAATATAGCTAAAGCACAACGCCAATGGACTAAACTCAACGGCAAGGAACGAAAGCTCGCCATAGCCAATATCGAAGAGTATTATTTCCACCAGACAAATGTGAAATTTATCCTTCAAGCCGGCTCTTATCTGGCAAACAAGGCCTTCCTCAACGAATACTAAAACCTCATCAACCGAAAGAGAAATGAACACCGAAAACAGAGTTTCGCCACAGGCTCCCGAAATCGAGGAAGCCATCATAGGGGCCTGCCTGATAGAACAGGAAGCCATGCCGCTGATAGCGGACAAGTTACGTCCCGAAATGTTCTACGTCGAGCAGCACCAACTAATCTACGCCGCACTGCTCGCCATGCACCAGGCGGGAACGAAAATCGACATACTCACCGTAAAAGAAGAGCTTGCCCGCAGGGGCAAACTCGAAGAAGCCGGCGGACCCTTCAACATCACCCTGCTGAGCAGCAAAGTGGCAAGCTCGGCACACATCGAATATCACGTGCAGATAGTGCACCAGAAATACCTGCGACGGGAAATGATTCTTGGGCTCCACAAACTCCTCGCCTGTTCGCTGGACGAAACGATGGACATAGCCGACACGCTGGTGGATGCGCACAACCTGTTCGACCGTCTGGAAGGCGAATTCGGGCACAGCAACCGTATGCGCAACATGGATACGCTGATGACCGACACCATAGCAAAAGCCGAGATGCGCATCGCCAAAAGCGCGAACGGCATCACCGGCATCCCCACCGGAGTGACCGACCTGGACCGCATGACGTCGGGCTGGCAGAACGGCGACTTGATTATCCTCGCGGCACGTCCCTCGGTGGGAAAGACGGCACTGGCACTGCACATGGCGCGAGTGGCAGCCACGGCAGGACACGCCGTAGCCGTATACAGCCTCGAGATGCAAGGAGAGCAATTGGCGGACCGCTGGCTGATGGCGGCAAGCGAAATAAGCGCCCGCCGGTGGCGGTCGGGCACGCCCCATCCGCAGGAAATGGCGGAAGCCCGCACCACCGCAGCCACCTTGGCAAGACTACCGATACACGTAGACGACAGCACCACGGTCAACATGGAACACGTACGCTCCAGCGCACGGCTGCTGAAAAGCCGGAACGAGTGCGACATGATCATCATCGACTACTTGCAACTCTGCGATATGTCCACCGGGCAAAACAACCGCAATCGCGAGCAGGAAGTGGCACAGGCTGCCCGCAAAGCAAAGCTGCTCGCCAAAGAACTAGACATACCGGTGGTACTGCTCAGCCAGCTCAACCGCTTGGCGGAGGGGAGCATAGACAGACGTCCCATGCTGAGCCAACTACGCGAAAGCGGCGCCATCGAACAGGACGCAGACGTCGTGATGCTACTCTACCGCCCCGCCCTCGCACGGATTACGACGGACAAGGATAGCGGCTACCCGACGGAAGAACTCGGAGTGGTAATCGTAGCCAAACAGCGCAACGGGGAAATAGGCAACGCATACTTCCACCACAACCAAGAGATGACGAAAATCACCGATTACGTCCCGCCATTGGAGTACTTGCTCAATCATGCGAAGTGACACATTATCTATACATATACCATCGCATATTCACCCCTATTATTTATTCTGAATTATCCAACAAATAAAAGCCAAAACACTTGACTTTGCCTCTCAGATGTTGTATCTTTGTAAGGTCGTCAGGGAAGAGAAAATATTATAACTTAAACCTTAACTTTTCAAATTATGAATGTATTAGTAGAGCGCTATCAGCGCAGAAAGTATGTGAACAAGAAAGATTCACAGTTGTTGTATTACGTACGCCAAAAAACGGGTACGGTGAGAGTGATGAACATCCACAGGCTGGCCGATGCCATCGAAACCTACACCGCACTCACAGCGGGGGATGTGAAGCACGTCATCGAGGCTTTTGTAGAGCAGCTGCGCCTGTCGCTCACACAGGGCGACAAGGTGAAGATTGACGGATTGGGTACATTTCACATCACTCTGTGCAGCGAAGGCACAGAAAAAGAAAAGGATTGCACGGTGCGTTGCATCCGCCGGGTGAATGTCCGGTTTGTTGCCGACAAGGCACTCCACCTGGTGAATACCAGCCACACCGCCACTCGTGGCGAGAATAACGTGGACTTCGTACTCGCCGGAAAGGGCGAAGAAAACACCGACTCCGATAGCGGAGATGGCGGCAACGAAGGCGGCGGCGGAGAGACTCCCGACCCGGCAGCATAAAGACACCATGAAGCACCCGTCGCTCCGGAGGAGATTCTTCGCTTCCCCCCTTCGGAGCGACAGATGCTAAAACGATTCTCATCACCAAGTTACAAGCGGCATCACGCCCAAGTAGTTATTGAATTAAAATACCTTATATTAATATGATAGATAAAATTATTGAGATTATCATGGCGATTCTTCCCTTTTTGGGCAACAATCGCAAGAAACGCAAAGCCATGGCACAAGAAGTGAAAGAGTTCAGTGAGCTGGTAAAAGACCAATATACATTTCTGATGCAACAGTTGGAAAAGGTATTGAAGGATTATTTCGACCTAAGTTCGCGGGTAAAGGAGATGCATACGGAGATTTTCTCGCTAAGGGAACAGTTGGCGCAGGCGGCTGTGCTGCAATGTGTCAACAAGGAATGTACACAACGCTTTTGAAACTTATGAGAACAATTAACCTGATAGTAGTTCACTGTTCAGCTACACGCGAGGACAAGAGCTTTACGGAATATGACTTGGAAGCCTGCCACCGCAGACGCGGATTCAACGGAACGGGGTATCATTTCTATATTCGCAAGAATGGCGATATCAAGTCTACCCGGCCAATAGAGAAAATCGGAGCACACGCGAAAGGTTTCAACAGAGAGAGCATCGGCATTTGTTATGAGGGAGGACTCAACTGCAAAGGACAACCGAAAGATACACGTACCCAATGGCAGAAACACTCGCTGCGAGTATTGATTCTTACACTGCTAAAGGACTATCCCGGTTGCCGGATATGCGGACATCGGGACTTGAGCCCGGACCTTAACGGCAATGGGGAGATTGAACCGGAAGAATGGATTAAGGCTTGCCCTTGCTTCGAGGCGGGGACGGGATGGGATAAATGAGTTCACCACAGAGCAACACAGAGATTCACAGAGTTCTTTATCAGTAAGAACAAACGGACACAGGACCGAAAGTAAATTATTACTCTGTGAAACTCTGTACTACTCTGTGGTGAAATGTTTATGTATTGTTAATATACCTCCACCTTCTCAGCAATCCTCTTCGCCTTATCGCGCAAAGCATCCAAATCGGAACCTACCGGAGCATAGCAAAGCACTACCCCCATGCGACGATTGACGCGAGTAAACGGCTTGCCGAAGATGCGAAGATAAGTATCTTCCTCCTTCGTCACCTCTTCCAATCCGCGATACCGGGGACGCTCCTCACTAGCGATGGGCGAAAGAATAACGGCACTCGCTCCTATCCGCTCTTGCTTGATACCCGGGATGGGAAGACCGAGAACAGCGCGCAAGTGGAGTTCAAACTCATTGAGGTTTTGCGTTCCCGCCAGTGTCACCATACCCGTGTCGTGCGGGCGTGGAGATAGTTCGGAGAAATACACTCCATTCTCATGACTCAGGAAAAACTCTACTCCCCAAAGTCCGGCGCCAGTCAGGGCACGGGTCACCTTCTCTGCCATCTCTTCGGCTTCTTTCAGGTGTGCCGGGTCGATGTGTGCAGGTTGGAAACTTTCACGGTAATCACCACCCTTCTGCACGTGTCCGATGGGAGGGCAAAACAGGGTCGGTCCGTTCTTCTGCGTAACGGTCAGCAACGTGATTTCACTGTCGAACTTGATAAAT
Organism: uncultured Bacteroides sp.; assembly: GCF_900547205.1. GTDB lineage: Bacteria > Bacteroidota > Bacteroidia > Bacteroidales > Bacteroidaceae > Bacteroides. Next base: position 29,002 of record NZ_URFY01000015.1, on the reverse strand, counting down.
TCTTCGATAATCAGTTCGCGGATATCACCACGGCTACCACTACAGCCATACTCCCAAGCGTGTTCCAGCTCGTCGGCACTCTTTACGAGAGATTGTCCTTTGCCCGATGACGACATCAATGGCTTGACCACACACGGGAAACCGATTTTGGCAGCAGCTTCTTTCAACTCGTCCAACGTCTTGGCATAGAAATAGTTGGCGGTTTTCAGTCCAAGTTCTTTGGCGGCAAGGTCGCGGATGGCCTTCCGGTTCATCGTGAAGTTGACGGCGCGCGCACTGGGCACTACCTGTATTCCTTCTTTCTCGAAGTCATACAAACGTTCCGTACGGATGGCTTCAATCTCCGGCACGATGATGTCCGGACGGTGTTTCTTCACCACACGTTCCAATTCTTCACCGTTCAGCATATCTAATATTTCATATTCATCGGCCACTTGCATGGCAGGTGCACCCGCGTATGAGTCGCAGGCAATGATATGTTGTCCTTTGCGTTGAGCTGAGATGACAAACTCTTTTCCAAGCTCTCCGGAGCCGAGCAATAGTATTTTCTTCATTATTCTGAGTGTTTTATGTTAGTGATGCAAAATTAGTATATTTCGCGAACATTGTTTGCATTCATCGGAAATTGTTTCTCCCAAGCTATCATATTCGCCTTTCGCCTGCTTCCCCAATGATACTGCCCCACGGCTCCACCGCTGCGTATCACCCGATGGCAGGGGATTATCAGTCCGACAGGATTGCGCGCAATGGCAGAAGCTACGGCACGAACTGCTTTGTCGCGATGCATCTGTTGTGACAATTCGCCATATGTCACGACCTCCCCCAAAGGGATGGCGAGCAGTGCTTTCCACACTTCAATCTGGAAGGGAGTGCCTTTGACGTGCAGCTTCAAGGGTACGTCTCGCTTTGACAGGGTGTTGGAGAAAATGTCCCAGATAAGGGCTGTTGCCATCGAATCATCCTGCCTATGGTTGGCTTGATGCCACTCTTGCTTGTGAGCCGTCAAGATGGCTTCCGCATCATCATCGACAAACTGGAAACTGCATATTCCACTCGGAGTGGATGCGATGAAACACGTTCCGAAGGGTGTGTCGGCAAAGCCATATTCCATCGTCCAGCCCTTCCCGGCAAGTGCGTACTCTTCGGGAGTGATGGCTTCAATGGTTGCTGTGAGTTGACTTTTCATCTTACCTTATTATATTAATGACGAACTTTACGTATATCAATGTTACACCTTATATATTAATGTCGAACTTTGGGATATTTATTATTCAAACGGAAACCGAGTCCGAGCATCAGGTAATTGGGGGTCTGGAAGTCCTGTAGATTGTATCCGATGTGGAGGAAGGAACTTCGGGTGACGCTTATTTTCAGGGCAAACACCTGATAGAGTCCACGCAAGTCGCCACGCCCCAGCACGTTGGTTCCCAAGCCTACGCCAATCGTGAAATAAGGCATCACATACTCCGCGCGTGCCGAAACGCCCAAGCCTAGTTGATGCTGGACGCTCGGTTGCACGAATTTTCGTCTAGAGCCGGTATATTCGCCGTCGTTATCATCGATATATACATTGGCACTTCCATCGTACACCCCGTCCAGCGAGAGTCCGGCACGGAATTTATAGCCCCAATTATACATAGGTGCAATGTTGAACCCTGCCACGGGATAACTGCCGGGCGAAGCAATCTGTTTCTCCCCCATCCATACGCCCTTCCGACGCCATGAGCCGAACAACACCACATCATAACTGACGTGTTTGGGGAATCGCGGCACAACAGGTTTAAGGAACGATTGGGTAAGGTCTTTCTCCTCCCTGTTGAAGTTGTACACCACGCCTATTTTAGCTCCGGTAGTGTTCACTCCTGCATTGGGAAACTTCGTGTTACCATTGGAAAAATGAGTCACATCTCCTCCGATTATCAAATCGAAATCACGTGAAAAGGCCCAGCTTAGGTAAATTCCGGCATTCAGGTAGGCATTCATTCGCGAGCCTACCGCGCCGTTGTAAGAGTTAAAGTCATTATCGTAAGGCTGCCATCCGGCGGAGATGCCGAAGTTCCATTCATAATTGAGGGAAAGACGAGGATTGAACTGCGCTATGCGCGCTCCCTGAAATACATAGAAAGTGAATGGATCTCCGAGCTGCTTCTTCTCGCCAAAGGTGGTGAAAGCCAGTCCGACACCTTGATAAGCTCCCCCATAGATGCGATCGGCACAAGTGTTGGGACGAAATTTGAAGGAGTACTTCAGGTGGGCGGCAAAGGAGGAACGAATCGGTTTCCAGCGTTCATTCTCTCCTTGAAAGAAGGGATTGGTAGGAAAGACATATTGCGGCCGTGCTTCTACCCCCAGTTGGTGGATGAAGCGATGCGGTGTATAGGTGTCAATGGAATCGGTCATGTATCCCGGAAAGTCGTTCTGGTGGAGTCCGGCAAGTTCTTCCTGCAACTTCTGCACTTCCCGACGAAGGTCACGGATATCACGTTGAAGCTGCTTGACTTCTTGTTTCACTTCACGTACTTCCTGCGGCGTCTCCTGTGCGGATAACGGACTATTGCCCATCCAAAGCAATGCCATACAAATAAGGACGGCTTTCCATCTTGGTTTCATTATTCTCATATAATAGTTCTGTTAGTCTTTTTTATGTGCTTCCTGTCTGTTCGGACCGGAGTCTATAAATCAAGGAGTTCTATAAACTTCGCAACGTGATAACCGTCCATCAGTCCGTGATGGCACGTTACGGAGATGGGAAGCAACAGCCGGTCACCTTCGCGGAAGTACTTTCCGGTGGATATTTTAGGGACGCTGTCGCCCGAACGCATATTGGTGGGGTGCTTCATGTCGGTAAAGGCAAGCCACGGAACAGCCGAATAGTGTATGGCATTGGGGTGGAAAGTTCCGCCTTTGTTCAGTCCGGTAGTCTGTTGCAGACGTTCCATCTCGGCCTTTGCTTTGTCGATGAAGGTTCGCTCGTTGGCGTCGTATTCAAAGGCTGCAAAAGAAAAGGTATGGTCGGTACGTCCCACGGTGGCTTCGGGGAAAAGGCTGTCGTAGCATACCACCCTATCGCCTTCGATGCGGTAGCGAAACTCTTCCACCTTACTGGCCGCTGTTATAATCCGATGAAGAATCAGAAGGGAAAAGGAAACGCCTTTAGCCTTTGCCTCTTGGTGGGAGCGCGTGCAGTCTACATTGACCGTCACTCCGAAGAACGGATCATCGAATGCACTAAAATGTTCGAAATGTTCCTTCCTGTTCCACGTTGCAAGGTCAATCACTTTTTCTATCTTGTTCATATCCTAAACACTCTTTTTTAATATGGTCTGTTGGAACTAAATATAGCCGATACTATCACAACTCTCCTCCTTCGGGAAAGAGGAGTACCCGTAGGGGGGAGGTGGTAGGCAAGCACACAGCTTATTGATTACCACCAATTTGTGCATTCACCTACCACCCCTCCTTCCCGAAGGAGGGGAGCTTGAAGATACTACCGACTTTTTAGTCAGTCACAGTTGAATAGTGCTAATTTCTTAAAACATAATCTTACTGATGTTGTTCGCGCAACAAATCGTTCACCGTCTTCACCGGATTGAAGGTAGTAAGAGGAACTTCTACGAAAACCGTATTCCAATCACTCATCGCACCATTCCACAGACCGGGGAGTTCGAGGGCTTTCAGGTCTTTGCCATTCTTCGACTTGTAAGAGATGAAACCTGTAGCCTTGTCTACAAACTGTGCCAAATCGAACTTATGTCCTTTATAATCGCGCACGGCACATACCAAATCCACCGGATTGAAGTGTGTTCCCTTCTCAAACATTTCCTTATTTACAGGATTGTCCATGTCTATTTGAGAGCTTTCGAGGATTTGCAGGGAGATGGTTCCATCACTGTTGTATGCCAGGAACGGACCGCCACCCGGTTCTCCCACGTTTTTCACCATCCCGCAGACACGCATCGGACGGTTCAACTTGTTCTTCAGATAGATAGCCAGTTCGGAGTCTTCCAGATTCTTAGTCTCCGGATTCTTACAGAATAGTTTCTTCTGTAGGAATTGCAGCATCTCCATCAGTTGGTCGTTGGTATATTTACCGCTATCGAGCAGCTCGAGATATTCGAAGGCTTGCTTCTGCAGAGACACAAGTACACCGGCAATCAGCTTCTTATAAGTCACAGTATCGTCTTTCAATTTATCAGGGACTACGTTGTCGATGTTCTTGATAAAGATGATGTCAGCATCCAGATCATTAAGATTCTCTATCAGCGCACCGTGACCGCCCGGGCGGAACAGCAGTTTGCCATTATCGCGGAACGGTTGGTTGTCCATATCTGCGGCGATGGTATCCGTACTCGGTTTCTGCTCGGAGAAGGTGATGTAGTAATCTACTCCATAACGTTTGGCAAAATCGGCAGTTTTCTCTTCCACCAGTTTCTTGAATAGTTCGCGGTGTTCGGTAGACACGGTGAAGTGAACGTTGACTTTACCACTCTTTCCGGCAGCATACATGGCACCTTCGGCAAGATGTTCTTCGAGGGGAGTGCGCGGGCCTTCGGGGTATTTGTGGAATTTGAGCAATCCTTTGGGGAGAGCGCCATAATTGAGTCCGGCAGTATCGAGCAGGGCATTCACCATAGCTTTGTAGTTGCCTTCTTCCATCAGCCCGGAGATGTCTTTACCGGCAGTGCGCTGGCAGGCTACATTCAAGTCATCATAGAACGCGAAATTCTCGATGCCCTCAAAGAAAGCCTGTTCAAACTTCGTAGTAGGTACGTCATAATCAGCCGACAGGAACTCGAATAGGTTCTTGAACATACGGCTCGCAGCACCGGAGGCGGGTACGAACTTCACAATGGTCTTATCCGCATTCTTATAGGTATCCCACGCTGCCAGATAAGCTTTCTGCTCTTCTGCATCGGGAGCCAATATGCCTTTTTCGATGGAAGCGGCAGCATCCAATCTTAAATACGGAAAACCTGTCCGGAAGCAAGCCAGTTGCTCTGCTATTTGCGCTTCCGTTATGCCTTTTTGGGCAAGCAACTCTTTGTCCTGTGTCGTTATCATAATATCTATTTTTATTAATTGATGCCCAAAAATACAAAATGTTATTTACTTCTTGCCGAATAACCGGGAAAAAAACTAATTTTACATCGAATTAACAAGATTGGATATGGACGACTTTTTTACATCAGAGGAAAAGAAGGAGCTTTTTTCACTCTACAGGCATTTATTGCAATCGGCCGGAGACACGATTTTTTGGAAGGATTGTCAGAAATTAAAGAAACACCTTATCGAAGCTGCCCAGTGCAACAGGCTGCAACGCAATAACTTCGGAATGAATCCCGTAATCAGAGACTTGCATACGGCGGTTATCGTATCCGACGAAATCGGTATGAAAGGTTCGTGCCTGATCGGTATCATGCTTCACGAAATAGTGAAGGCTCACATACTGACTATCGAAGACGTGAACCACGAATACGGCGAAGATGTGGCAAGTATCATCAAAGGACTGGTGAAGACGAACGAACTGTACTCCAAAAGTCCGGCGATTGAATCGGAAAACTTCCGCAACCTGCTTCTCTCCTTTGCCGAAGATATGCGCGTGATCCTTATTATGATTGCCGACCGCGTGAACGTGATGCGACAAATCAAAGAGACGGGAAACGAAGAAGACAGGATGAAAGTGGCGAACGAGGCTGCTTACCTGTATGCTCCGCTGGCGCATAAACTGGGACTTTATAAGCTGAAATCGGAGTTGGAGGACCTGTCGTTGAAATATACGCAACGGGATACCTATTATTTTATAAAGGAGAAACTGAACGAGACGAAAGCATCCCGCGACAAATATATCGCCGCTTTCATCGAGCCTATCAAGAAGAAGGTGGAAGAAGCCGGTCTGAAGTTTGATATCAAGGGCCGCACCAAGTCCATACACTCCATCTGGAACAAGATTCAGAAGCAAAAGACTCCGTTTGAAGGGATTTATGATTTGTTCGCCATCCGCATCATTCTGGATTCCGAACCGGACTCGGCTAAGGAGAAGCAGGAATGTTGGCAGGTGTACTCCATCGTCACGGATATGTACCAGCCCAACCCGAAGCGTCTGCGCGACTGGCTTTCCATCCCGAAAAGCAACGGGTATGAATCGTTGCACATCACCGTGATGGGACCCGAAGGGAAATGGGTGGAAGTACAGATACGTACCCGCCGAATGGACGAAATTGCAGAGCGCGGACTAGCTGCCCACTGGAGATATAAAGGCATCAAAGGTGAAACGGGACTGGACGAGTGGCTGACTTCCGTGCGGGAAGCTCTAGAGAATCCGGAGAACGACTCGATGAAGGTAATGGACCAGTTTAAGATGGACCTCTACGAGGACGAAGTGTTCGTATTTACTCCCAAAGGTGACCTGTTCAAGCTAGCCAAAGGGGCCACGGTACTCGACTTTGCTTTTCATATCCATAGCAAGCTGGGATGCAAATGCATCGGTGCGAAGGTGAACGGCAAGAACGTGCAGTTGAAGCAGAAACTCAATAGCGGCGACCAAGTGGAGATAATGACATCGAACACCCAGACACCGAAACAGGATTGGCTGAACATTGTCACGACTTCTAAAGCCCGTACCAAGATACGCCAGGCACTTAAAGAAATGGTGGCACGGCAGCACGACTTTGCCAAGGAGACACTGGAACGAAAATTCAAGAACCGTAAGCTAGAGTACGATGAAGCCACAATGATGCGCCTTATCAAACGGTTGGGTTTCAAGAATGTGACGGAGTTTTACCAACGAATTGCCGACGGCGCTTTGGACGTCAATGAGATTCTGGACAAGTACGTAGAACAGCAAAAGCGGGATAGTGATACGCATGATGAAGTCGTATATCGCAGTGCCGAAGGCTACAATATGCAAACCATTCAGGAGGAAACGACTTCCAAGGAGGATGTGCTCGTTATCGACCAAAACCTGAAAGGACTGGAATTTAAACTGGCTAGATGCTGTAATCCTATTTATGGCGATGATGTATTCGGATTCGTGACCGTGAGCGGAGGAATCAAGATTCATCGGGTGGACTGCCCCAATGCTACGCAGATGCGTGAACGCTTCGGATACAGAATAGTGAAGGCACGCTGGGCAGGGAAGTCGGAAGGTACGCAATACCCTATCACGCTACGCGTTGTGGGGCACGATGATATTGGAATTGTGACGAATATCACCTCTATTATATCAAAAGAGAACGGCATATCGCTACGCTCTATCGGTATAGATTCCAATGACGGATTGTTCTCGGGGACGCTTACGGTGATGGTAGGCGATACGGGACGGTTGGAAGCGCTTATCAAGAAGCTGCGCACGGTGAAAGGTGTGAAGCAGGTAAGCCGAAACTAATAACAGCATTGATGTATAAAAACATAGTGACGCTATCACACGCGGATAGCGTCACTATTTGTATACGATAGCATCACTATCCCGACGGTATAGTGACGCTATTTTCTGTAATAAATATGTTATCTTACTTTCTTCCTCTTATAGTAAGGATGCGTTATCAGTACAAAGAAAAGCAATGCAACCGATGCAACGATTTGTCCGATATATAGCATTCTGTCCGTATCCATATCCATGTAGCACGCAACGGCGATTCCCAGTGCAATACCTACTTCACTCGCCAGCAAGTGAGTCGTATTTGCCGTACCTCGCTGGCAGTGATGAGACAACTTCACGAACATCACCAGAAACTCCGGCATCACAAGCCCTAAGCCCAATCCAAGAATTACCGAGACTATGCTAATAGCACCATTGCCTGCTAGCAGTAGCATTGCCAGTATCTCCAATAAAATGCCCATCATCACCAGCCGCATCGTCATCTCCTTCAACTTTGAGAAATAAGGAAGCAACAGGAACCTTGCCACTAATAAGGAAACAAGATACCCCACTCCCACTCCGGCAAAGAAAGGAATGGATATCCCCAACTCTCCCAATGTAGCATCATTCAAGAAAGGATGCACCAGTGGAATCAATAATCCCGGAACGAAAGTTATCAGGATTAGGTTGATAGCAGGCACCCATCCGCGCAGCAGCAGGAAGCGGTCGAAGGAATAGAGCTTGGTGACAAATGGCGCACGGAATGGTACGTATACCCCGGATGACATCAGGATGCCCACCGCTCCGGTGACAACGGATATAGTCAGCAGATTTCGGAATGAATTGTGCTGGTAGAGCCATACTCCCAAAGCGATTCCGATAATCATTCCCAAGCGCGCCATCCACGAGAAACTTACATTTCCGGCACTGCGGAGTGTAGAATTCGTGATGTCGATGGCAAGCGTGATTCCTGCGGTGGTAGCAATGCCGAATGCCAGTCCTTGAACGGTACTCAGCAAGATAAGTTCCGTTATATTTGTCACAAATGCATATCCTGCCGCTGCCGCCACCATTAGGGCAAAGGCGAACATACACACATACTTACGCTTGTAGGCATCTACGAGGTAGGCATGGAAAGGACCGATAAGAAACATTCCTACGGTAAAGAAAAGAAAGATTACTCCAGTCTGTGCGATTGGTACTCCCAGCCGTTCTGCCATTTCGACGGGAAGCACCGGAAACAACATATACAAGGAGATAAACAACAGCAAATTAGCTACGCATATTCGCATAAAATGAACTGTCCACAATTTAACTGCCATATATCGTTCTAATATTGTTCCTTCTCGTTGGGGAAGTAGCAATTCTTCACGTCAGAGACGTAACGGCTGATAGCATCGGTCATTACTGTGTATAAGTCGGCATAACGGCGCAGGAAGCGCGGACGGAACCCGTTGTTCATCCCAAGCATATCCTGAATCACCAACACCTGACCGTCCACATGGCCACCTGCACCGATACCTATAATAGGTATAGTCAGCTCGGAAGCCACACGTTCTGCCAGCGTTGCCGGAATCTTTTCGAGAACGATGCCAAAGCAGCCCGCTTCTTCGAGCAGATGGGCATCACGAACCAATTTATCAGCTTCGGCTTCGTCTTTGGCACGTACCGTATACGTTCCGTATTTATTGATAGACTGCGGCATCAACCCCAGATGTCCCATCACCGGAATACCTGCGCAAACGATGCGTTTCACCGTGTCGATGATTTCTTCTCCGCCTTCCATCTTCAGGGCGTCGGCGTGGCTTTCCTTCATGATGCGGATGGCGGAAGCAAGTCCTTCCATCTCGTTTCCCTGATAGGAACCGAACGGCATATCGACCACTACCATGGCACGCTTCACACCGCGTACTACGGATTTAGCGTGATAAATCATTTGGTCGAGCGTGATAGGCAGTGTAGTCACGTTACCCGCCATCACGTTTGAAGCGGAATCACCAACCAGAATGACGTCCATACCGGCACCGTCAACAATCTGCGCCATTGTGTAGTCGTAAGCGGTAAGCATAGATATTTTTTCGCCTCTCTGTTTCATTTCAACCAAGCGATGAGTAGTCACCTTTCTTGTATCATCTGATATATAACCAGCCATGTCTTTTTAAGTTTTGATTAATAAATTATGATTTATCGTTTTTCGGTGTTGGCATCAAGCCTTGTCGAAAAGCGCGGCAAAGTTATAACATTTAATCCATAACAGAGATAGAAAAACAAAAAAATCCTTTCAATCGCCCTCTCTATATAGCTAGAGAGCGGTTGAAAGGAGGATGAAGGACATTGCAAGAGGAGTGTTAGCGATGCAATGTCAGCAGTTTATCGTATGTCATTCCGGTAAAGTCATCCATTATATAATGTGCTTTTCCGGTGATAGCTTCGCGAGAATTGGTGGTGGCAAGGCCTATCACGGTAGCCCCGGAAGTCATTCCGGCTTGCAGGCCGTGGAAGGAGTCTTCAAAAACATAGGTGTTGTCGGGCGAAGTGCCAAAGACTTCCATTCCCAGCAGAAAGCAGTCGGGAGCGGGCTTTGAACGGGCAAACATTTCTCCGGTCAGTATGCGGTCTACCATGCCTTTAAACTCGGGATGGGCGTTGTATACGTTCTGCATTTTCTCTTCGTTGGAACTGGTGACTACGGCTATCTTCACTCCATTCCGGCGAAGGTCGGCAATGAAAGCTTCGACGCCGGGGATGTATTCGTAGGACATCTCTTTCTCGAAAACGTTGAGTCCCGCAGTGATTTCTTGCCGGGCATCGGGCTTGTCGCCAAAGTATTTGTCATAAATCTGTGTCAACGTCTGACCTTTGATGCTGCGGCCGAAATCTTCTTCGCCCAGATACTTACGTCCCTGTTCGTTCCAAAAGACGGTGTACTGAGTTTCGGTGTCCATAATGACGCCGTCGAAGTCGAAAAGTACTGCAATTGATTTTGTTGTATCCATAAAACTTTCTTTTTACCTAAAACGTTAAACCTTGTGTATAGAATGGTGCAAAGTTCCGAATAATCATTGAATCAGGCAAATAATTTGTACCTTTGCCCCACTTAAAAAAACGTAACAGACGCTTTATTTCAACAATATAGAGGCTCTAATCCAACAAGATAGAGCTTCTAATTCAATAACACAGAGCCTTTATTCATGAAAAACAGAGACTCTAATTCAACAATAGTAGAATGTGCGTATGAGCAAGAAAGACCCTCACATATTAGGAAATGAAAGTATCGGCAAACTGCTGTTACAATATTCAATCCCCGCCATCATAGGAATGACGATTACCTCTATCTATAATATTATAGATAGCATCTTCATCGGTCACGGTGTCGGTCCGATGGCTATTGCCGGACTGGCGGTCAGCTTTCCGCTGATGAATCTTGTGGTCGCCTTCTGTACGCTGGTTTCTGCCGGAGGTTCTACGCTTGCATCCATCCGCTTGGGGCAGAAAGACCTGAAAGGGGCTACGGAAATCTTGTCACACACGCTGATGCTTTGTATTACCAATTCTGTATTCTTCGGGGTGTTGTCCTTCATCTTTCTCGACGATATATTAAGGTTTTTCGGCGCCAGCCACGATACATTGCCCTATGCGCGCAGCTTTATGCAGGTCATCATATTGGGAACACCTATCACGTACACCATGATTGGATTGAACAACTTGATGCGCGCCACCGGATATCCGAAGAAGGCAATGATAACGTCGATGGCGACAGTGCTTGCCAATATTATTCTAGCTCCTATCTTTATCTTTCATTTTGAATGGGGGATGCGGGGGGCTGCCACGGCTACGGTTATTTCACAGTTTATCGGTATGGTGTGGGTAGTGAGCCACTTCTACAAGAAAGAAAGCACGGTGCACTTTGAAGGGACTATCTGGAAGATGAAACGGAGGATTGTTGGCAGCATCTTTGCTATCGGTATGTCGCCGTTCCTGATGAATGTATGTGCTTGTATCATTGTGGTTATCATCAACAATAGCCTGCAAAACAACGGCGGAGATATGGCAATTGGCGCTTACGGCATCATCAACCGGTTGCTGACGCTGTATGTAATGATTGTACTCGGACTGACGATGGGTATGCAACCGATTGTGGGCTATAACTTTGGAGCGCAGAAGATGGACCGTGTGAAGAAAACGCTGCGGTTGGGCATCATTTCGGGCGTGATTATCACTAGTAGCGGGTTTATTATCTGCGAATTGTTCCCGCACGCAGTATCGGCTATCTTCACGGATAGCGACGAGTTAATCGGACTGGCTGTAGACGGGCTTCGCATCACGGCTCTTATGTTCCCGTTCGTTGGGGCGCAGATTGTGATTGGTAACTTCTTCCAAAGCATCGGTAAGGTGAAAATCAGTATTTTCATTTCGCTGACGCGACAGTTGCTTTATTTATTGCCCTGTCTGTTGCTTTTCCCGCAATGGTGGGGATTGAAAGGTGTGTGGATTAGTATGCCGGTGTCGGACGGGTTGGCGTTTATAACGGCGGTTATCAGTCTGATGTACTATATAAAGAAGGTGACGAAACAGAATCAGGTAACAGCATAATAAATCAAATGGCAGAATAAGGTTTGTCGCCCTACCCTGCCATTGACCTGCATTTATTCCCCTTTGATGCTATCCACAGGATTCTCGTTGGCGATATGCCAAGCTTTCAGTATGACACAAATTATAATGAGCAACTGAACAAACAAGGCTGTACCTACAAAAAGCAATGGATTTAAATCAATCTGTTCGGCAAACTGGTCGAGCCATGCCTGTCCTGCAAAATAAGAGACGGCTGTTCCTAACAAGATAGAAATCACTGAGATATATAGGATTTCACGTGTCAGCAAACTCAGCACATGAGAAGCCGTGGCTCCATTCACTTTCCGGATGGCAATCTCCTTGCTCCGGCGTTGGGTTTCATCATTCACATAGCCTATCAATCCCATGACGACAATCAGCAGAATGAAAACGGAAGTAATCCAGACGGAGTTGCGGAAACGATACACATCTTTATACATCTCTTTTATCATTCCATCTACGGAAGTGAAATGCAAGGATACACTGGGAAATGTATTTTCCACATACTCGTTGAGACGTTTCAGATTCTCACCATAGGGCTCTTTCAAACGTACGTTGAATGCGTGATTGGCATTTTCATCGCCTATCAGCACAATAGGATACTGTGACGAATAGAAACTGGTATTGCGTATGTCACGAAATACACCGACAATTGTTCCCTGCACATCATTCAGCTTTTTACCTACCGCTCCATCGGTCCATCTCATCAGGCGCACCAGTTCTTCATTCACCAGCAGATCGTTCTGTTTCTTTAGCGTAGTTCCTTCTACAATCTTGATGCCCATTACCTCGGGATAATTATAATGGCATGAGTTGAAATTAAGTGTAGAGATTCGTTTACCGTCATTGCTTATCAATCCGCGCGTCCAATATTCGCCAAGCACGCCATTCATGGCAACAGTTGCTCCTTCTACCATCGGTTGGCGACGCAGCTCGTCTTTGATATGCTCCACTGATTCTTTGGGTAGCCAACTTTCAGCTTGGGCCAAACCGGGCACAACTATGCCCATATCCCTGTTCATCAAATGAGTGTATTGCAACAAAGTGACGAGCAATAACCCTAAGACGAAAGATACTCCCGTAAACTGAACGAACAGCAGTGAGCGTTTCCATCCTTTCTTCCCGTCGGTATAGCGGCGGAACACTTGCGTGACAGGAATGCGTGAAAACAGTCGTCCCGGTATGCCACCTGCCAGAATGAAAAGCAAGATAATAGTAAGCAAAGGCACCCATAGCGTCTGCCAAGTGAAAAGGGAAGAAAGACGGACGGAAAGTAAATCTTCAATTAGCCCGCGTGTATTGATTATCAGCAGGATGCTTAGCAATGCGGAGATGATGATAAGTACTCCCGTCTCAGCAAGAAACATATTGAATATATTTGCCGAACTGGCTCCGTTGCATTTGTGCACTCCCACTCCTTTGGCACGACGGCTCAAATTAGCAATGGATATCAGCATATAATTCATGATAGCCACAAAGAAGATGGCAAAGCCCAAAAATCCATAGATAACCAAACGTTTCTGCACATCGGGGGAATCCACATGACGCTTTACTAAGGGAATGACACTAAATTTAGCTTTCCAGCCATCAAACTCCAAATCGGTATATTTCCCAATCAATCGCTGAATGTTATCATTCACCTTATTAATATCCGAAGCATGGCGCAAGCGGAGAAAAGCATAAAAGACATCATTTCCTCCCCAACCGGCTCCATTCTGATAGCCACCGTTGCGATGGACTGATACTACAAAGTCATGGGTGAGCATCGTGTTTTCCGGCACATCCTTGTATACGCCGCGAATGGTAAAGTCGCTTTGCTTGTCTGCCGAAAGCACTTTACCAATAGGGTCTTGATTTCCAAACATTTTGCGGGCAAAGTGTTCGGAAACAAAAACACTTCCGGGCATAATCATATCTTTCGGATTACCTTTCAGCACGGAGATGCCGAAAGTCTGAAAGAAGCAAGTATCCGCGTATATGTAATTTATGTCGGACAGCAATTTGTCTTCGTAATAGATATTAAACCCTGTTTGAGGAAGTACACAACTGGCAATTTCCACCTCCTTCGGCATATCTTGTGCCAAGGTGGCTGCCACCACATCAAAAACAGTATAGTCATAACCGTATTCTCCATCATCACCCGCCGTTTCGCCTGTGCTGAGGTTGGTCATCTGGCAACGTACCATTGCCAGCTTTTCCGCCTCCGAATAACACTTCTCGTAACTCAACTCAAACGCTATCTGCGAGAAGAGCAAGATGCCAACGGTCAAGCCCAAAGCAAGGGAGATAATTCGTATGATACTCGATCCGCGCTCACGCAATAAAGTGCGTATGCTGTAATAGATTTGTCTCATTATTGCTTTCTGTTTATGCGGTTACGTTTGCTACGATGCTTCCATCAAATAAGTGTATTGTCCGGTGCGCAAAGCTCGCATCATGCTGTGAGTGGGTCACCATGATAATCGTAGTGCCTTCCTTATTCAACTCTGCCAGCAGGTTCATTACTTCCGCTCCATTCTTTGAATCCAAATTACCTGTGGGCTCATCGGCTAAAATCAATTTAGGGTTGGAAACCACCGCACGGGCTATTGCCACACGTTGTTGCTGACCGCCGGAAAGCTGCTGCGGGAAGTGCTTGGCACGGTGGCTGATGTTCATTCGTCTCAGTATATCTTCAACCATGCGTTTGCGTTCGGACGATTTGATTCCCAGATAAGTAAGCGGCAACTCCACATTCTCAAAAACGTTCAATTCGTCTATCAGATTGAAGCTCTGGAACACAAAGCCCAGTTTGCCTTTGCGCACAAAGGTGCGCTCCTTTTCTTTCAATCCGGCTACTTCCTCTCCCATCAATTGATAGGAACCTTCGGTGGGATTATCCAACAGACCGAGGATATTGAGCAAGGTCGATTTGCCACAACCCGAAGGGCCCATGATGGCAACAAACTCTCCTTCTTTTACTTCCAGATTCACGTGATTCAATGCAACCGTTTCTACTTCCGTAGTACGGAATACTTTACTGATGTTCTCAATTTGTATCATTTCTATTCTCATTTATTATATTATTACTCAATACCTTGACGCCCACATCCCTAAGCACGGTAGCATCTTCCACTTCTTTTGGAAAATTCTCGCGGATGGCACCAGCCAATGTACCATACGTATCGGGACTCCCCGGTTTATTCACATAAGCGATATACAACTGTTCCGGTTTAGGACAAAAGTCGTAATAGTTCAACTGAAAGGCGACACAGGAAAACAGTAGGATACCTACAAAGATTCCTAACGTCAATGAAGCGATTTTGATGATGTTCGTGCCCCGTTCATGCATCAATGTTTTAAAAGTGTCTCATCATGCATTATATTCTTTTCTACCGTAAATGCAGAAATCGTGCCAAAGTAGCATACTGCTTAGTTATCAGCTACATATGCGATATTGCTTGCGCCAGCCATTGTCTAATAATTAGACAGTCACGTCTAATTATTAGACAAACCTACGATATTGTCCAATGCAAGAGAACTAGATATTTCTACCTCTTTATTGTTCTCTATTTCCTATTTCTCTCTGCCGGTCATCATTAATCCAACTGAAAACTTTATCTTCGCGTCGAGTTTTCAATAAACAAACTACTATATTATGGTAAAAAGAAGCTTATGCACATTCCTCTCATGCCTGCTACTTACAGGATGTGGTTTGATAGATTATCACCCGTACGACGTGCGGATAGATGGAGAAACCGACGTCAACGCCCACAACATCGAGAAGATAGAAGCCAACTGCAAAGGTAAAACAACCATTCGCTTCGTGACGCTGGGCGACTCGCAACGTTGGTATGACGAGACGGAAGATTTCGTGAAAGAGATTAATAAACGAGATGATATCGACTTCGTCATTCACGGAGGAGACGTCAGTGATTTCGGACTTACCAAGGAGTTCCTTTGGCAACGGGATATCATGAGCGGTTTGAAAGTTCCCTACGTTGTCCTTATCGGAAACCATGATTGCGTAGGCACTGGAGAAGAGACTTACAAGGCAGTGTTCGGACCTACCAACTTCTCTTTTATTGCCGGAAATGTGAAGTTCGTTTGCCTTAATACCAACGCATTGGAGTACGACTATTCCGAACCTGTTCCTGATTTCACCTTTATGGAGAAAGAGGTAACAGCGAGAAGGGAAGAGTTTGACAAGACGGTGGTAAGTATGCACGCACGGCCTTATACGGATGTATTCAACGATAATGTAGCCAAAGTGTTTCAACACTACGTCAATCAATATCCGGGAATATTGTTTTGCACTTCTGCCCATACCCATCATTATCTCGATGAAGAAATATTCAATGACGGAATACACTATGTAACCTCCGACTGCATGGATTACCGCAGTTATCTGGTATTTACTATAACTCCCGAAGGTCACAGTTATGAGTTGGTTAAATACTAAATTTATCATACGCGCAGGAGTGCTGATAGCCTTCCTCGCATTCTCCGGCTTGTCCTTTGCCGTTTGTCAGACAGATACAGTAACGAATGCAATTACGGACATAGCTATCGAAGCCCCTGCCAAACGTACCGGTTATGATAACCGTATCCATCGCTTCCGCAGCAATTGGGAACGAATCATCCCGACTCATTCCAAGATACAATATGCAGGAAACATGGGATTAATCTCTCTAGGCACCGGCTGGGATTATGGAAAACGGAATCAATGGGAGACGGATGTTTTGTTAGGATTCTTACCGAAGTACTCATCGAAGAAAGCAAAAGTGACCATGACGCTCAAACAGAACTATATACCTTGGAGCATCGACCTAGGAAAGGGATTCTCTACCGAACCGTTTGCCTGCGGTCTTTATTTGAATACGGTATTTGGCGACCAATTCTGGGTGAACGAACCGGACCGCTATCCCAAAGGTTATTACGGTTTCTCGAGCAAAGTGCGCATCCATGTTTATATGGGGCAACGACTGACGTTTGATATTGCCCCGAAATACAGATTTATGGCTAAGTCCGTCACTTTCTTCTACGAACTGAGCACGTGCGATTTGTATCTGATTAGCGCTGTGGGCAATAGCTATCTCAAACCTCGCGACTATCTCAGTCTTTCCTTCGGATTAAAGTTCCAATGGCTGTAAATTCAATGGTGAATGTTGAATTATAAGTTACTTTTTTCGTAAGTTTGCGCCTTACAAACCGAATCGGATATGAGTAAACAAGGAACAATCATCATTGTAGACGACAACAAAGGGGTGCTGACAGCAGTGCAAATCTTATTAAAGAACTATTTCTCAAAGGTTATTACACTCTCTTCGCCCGTCACACTGATTACCGCAATGCGGAAAGAAATGCCCGACGTGATATTACTGGATATGAATTTCACATCGGGCATCAACACCGGCAATGAAGGCTTGTTCTGGCTACAAGAAATAAAGAAGGTGCAACCCGAAACTCCCGTTGTTCTTTTTACCGCCTACGCCGACATCGACCTTGCTATCCGTGGAATCAAAGAAGGAGCAGCCGACTTTATCGTCAAGCCTTGGGATAACCAAAAGTTGGTAGATACACTGCAAGCAGCCGTCACCTCAACTAAAAACGGAAAGAAGAACGGCATATCTAATAAATCAATCAATACTCCAGCACTACACTGGGGCGAAAGCAAAGTCATGCAACAGCTACGGATGCTGATAGAGAAAGTAGCCGTCACCGATGCCAATATCCTTATCACCGGCGAAAACGGAACAGGAAAGGAAATGCTTGCCCGCGAAATCCATGCCCTCTCCAATCGCAGAAACCACGAAATGATTGCCGTAGATATGGGAGCCATCACCGAGTCTTTGTTTGAAAGCGAGCTGTTCGGTCATGTGAAAGGTTCCTTCACCGATGCACACATCGACCGGACAGGGAAGTTTGAAGCGGCAGATAAAAGTACTTTGTTTCTGGACGAAATAGGAAACCTCCCCTATCACCTGCAAGCCAAACTGCTGACTGCCATCCAGCGAAGAAGCATCGTACGAGTGGGAAGCAATATCCCCTTGCCCATCGACATCCGCCTGATATGCGCCACCAACCGGAACCTACAAGAAATGGTTGACCGCGAGGAGTTTCGGGAAGACCTGCTCTACCGCATCAATACCATTCATATTGAAATACCTCCTTTGCGGGAAAGAAAGGAAGACATCCTTCCGCTTGCCGAAAGATTTATCACCCGCTTCTGCAAGCAGTATGATAAAGGACCGATGAAGCTAAGCCCTGCCGCCAAAGAGAAACTAACCGCTCACTCCTGGTTTGGCAATATCCGCGAACTGGAGCACGCCATTGAGAAAGTCGTAATTATCAATGACGGTGTGCAGATACCTGCCGAACTGTTCCAATTGTCTGCCCGCAAGATAGAGACTTCTGAAAAAAGCATCTCCACCTTAGAAGAAATGGAGATACAGATGATACGGAAAGCACTCGATGCCTGCTCGGGAAACTTGTCGGCTGTTGCCTCTCAACTGGGAATCACCAGACAGACACTCTATAACAAGATGAAGAAATTCGGCTTATGAACAGACTCATCCGACGACTAACAGACCAATACTGGTTCAGAGTATTGCTGACAGCACTTCTTTGCATATCAACCGTTTGGCTCGTTGTCCTTCAATCCTATTTTTGGTTTGGAGCCAGTATTTGTTTGCTGATTCTAAGCATTATCTGGCAGATTCGCCTTTACCGTTCCCACGTCAAGCAAGTGCTTTTCATGATAGATACATTGGAGAATAATGACAACTCCTTCCGCTTTCCCGAAGAAAACGGAACTCACGCCAGCAAGCAAATCAACCGCGCCCTCAATCGGGTGGGACAAATATTATATAATGTAAAGGCCGAAACAGCCCAACAAGAGAAATATTACGAGTTGATACTCGACTTTGTCAGCACAGGGTTGATTGTGCTCAATGACAACGGAGCAGTCTATCAGAAGAATAAAGAAGCACTCCGCTTGCTTGGACTGAATGTATTCACCCATGTCCGCCAATTGAGCAAAGTAGACACAGTACTGATGAAGAAAGTGGAGAATTGCCATGCCGGCGACAAGCTGCAAGTGATGTTTCAGAATGAACGCGGAACGGTCAATCTATCCATACGCGTATCGGACATCAATGTGCACGATGAGCATCTGCGCATCCTGGCACTGAGCGATATCAACGTCGAGCTAGACGAGAAAGAAATAGACTCATGGATTAGACTGACCCGCGTGCTGACCCACGAAATCATGAACTCCGTCACCCCTATTACTTCACTGAGCGATACACTTCTTTCGATAGTGAAAGACACGGACGAAGAAATAAGCCGCGGCTTGCAGACCATCAGCGCCACCGGAAAAGGACTGCTATCCTTCGTCGAGTCTTACCGGAAATTTACACGTATTCCCACTCCCGAACCTTCCCTCTTCTACCTAAAGGCATTTATCGAACGAATGGTCGAACTCGCCCGGCATCAGAATCCCTGCGAACATATCACGTTCCGGACAGAGATTGTTCCCGCCGACCTGATTCTTTACGCAGATGAAAACCTAATCTCGCAAGTCGTCATCAACCTTCTGAAAAATGCCATTCAAGCTATTGGAAACCAAACGGATGGCGAAATCAACATTCAAGCCTACTGCAACGAAGCGGAAGAAATATGGATTGAAATAAAGAACAACGGTCCGGCAATTCCCGCCGATATAGCAGAACATATATTTATACCTTTCTTTACTACCAAAGAAGGAGGTAGCGGAATCGGACTAAGCATTTCGCGACAGATTATGCGCCTGTCCGGAGGAAGCCTTAACTTACTGCCGGATGCAAAAGAAATACGGTTCATATTGAAGTTCAAATAACATTATTTCTCATTTCAAACAATTTAACTACCTTTTTTCACTAAAATACATCCAAACGGGTGTTTTATTTGTTGTTAATAATGTGTAACTTCGCAGAGTGAAAACTACTACGACATTTTTATAACTTTATAATACATTGCCTATGATATTTACAGCAGAAAACACCTTACTTATTGGTTCTATCTTACTTTTCGTCAGCATCGTTGTCGGTAAAACCGGATATCGTTTCGGAGTCCCCACCTTATTACTGTTCCTTGTTGTGGGAATGGCCTTCGGTAGTGACGGACTCGGACTTCAATTTCACGACGCCAAAGATGCGCAATTCATAGGTATGGTAGCTTTGAGCATCATCCTTTTCTCGGGAGGTATGGATACCAAATTCAGAGAAATAAAACCCATACTTGGTCCCGGAATCGTACTTTCCACAGCGGGAGTATTGCTCACCGCCCTTTTCACCGGGCTCTTTATCTGGTGGTTGAGTGGCATGAGTTGGACAAATATCTATCTGCCTATCACCACGTCGCTGCTACTGGCTTCCACCATGTCGTCCACGGATTCGGCTTCAGTATTCGCCATTCTTCGTTCGCAGAAGATGAATCTGAAACACAATCTACGTCCCATGCTGGAGCTTGAAAGTGGAAGTAATGACCCGATGGCGTATATGCTCACCATCGTGTTGATACAATTTATCCAATCGGCAGGCATGGGAGTGGGTGCAATAGCCGCTTCTTTCGTCATCCAGTTTATCGTGGGAGCCGCTGCCGGATATGTACTCGGAAAACTTGCCATCAAAATGTTGAACAAGCTTAACATTGACAATCAGGCGCTATATCCTATTTTATTATTAGCATTTGTTTTCTTCACTTTTTCCATCACTGTTTTAATGAAAGGTAATGGCTATCTGGCGGTCTACATAGCCGGTATGATGGTGGGTAACAACAAAATAATGCACCGCAAGGATATCTATACCTTTATGGACGGACTCACTTGGTTGTTCCAAATCATCATGTTCCTTTGCTTGGGATTGCTTGTCAACCCGCACGAGATGCTCGAAGTTGCAGTTGTCGCACTACTGATAGGTGTATTCATGATTGTTATCGGACGTCCGTTGAGCGTGTTCCTATGTTTGCTGCCTTTCCGAAAGATTACGATGAAATCGCGTTTGTTCGTGTCGTGGGTGGGGCTGCGTGGTGCCGTTCCTATCATCTTCGCCACTTATCCCGTCGTTGCCGGAGTAGAAGGTTCGAATATAATCTTTAATATCGTATTCTTTATCACCATCGTTTCATTGGTGGTACAGGGCACAACTATTTCTTTTGTTGCCCGCCTGCTGAATCTTTCCAAACCGTTGGAAAAGACAGGAAACGACTTCGGAGTGGAACTGCCGGAAGAAATAGATTCCGACCTTAGCGATATGACTGTTACCCGCGAAATGATTGAAGAAGCAGATACACTGAAAGATATGAATCTTCCTCAGGGAACGCTGGTGATGATTGTGAAGCGTGGCAGTGAGTTTCTGATTCCCAACGGAACACTGAAACTACACGTTGGAGATAAACTGCTACTTATCTCCGAGAAGTCTAAGGATGATGCTGAGGACTCTGAATAGAACCTCTGTTTTATCGTAATAGAACCTCTGTTTCGTCACAATAGAGGCTCTATTTCATCATAGTGAAGGCTCTATTTCATCGTGCGAAAGCCATTTTAAAGTTTAAACTTTGTTCGCTCCCCCTCCGTTAATTAACCGTAAAACTTAATTTCAAAATTCGGTTTACGTCCTTGAAGTGTTACTTTTGCGCAGTTTTAAACTAAATGTGCAAAATATAGAATGGAACAAGAACATCAGTTTATTGATTACATTGAACAAAGCATCATCAAAAACTGGGATAAAGACGCCTTAACTGACTATCAAGGAATCACCCTTCAATATAAAGATGTAGCCCGGAAGATAGCTAAATTTCACATTGTACTTGAAAGTGCCGGCATCAAACCGGGAGATAAAATAGCCGTTTGCGGTCGTAACAGTGCCCATTGGGGAGTTGCTTTTCTGGCTACTATTACGTATGGAGCCGTCATCGTTCCTATCTTGCACGAGTTCAAAGCCGACAATATCCATAATATTGTCAATCACTCCGAAGCCAAATTACTCTTCGTGGGCGACCAAGCTTGGGAAAACCTCAATGAAGACGCAATGCCCCTATTGGAAGGCATCGCCTCACTAACCGATTTTTCTGCTCTAGTATCGCGCAATGAAAAGCTGACGTATGCTTTCGAACACCGGAACGCCATCTACGGTCAACTGTATCCGAAGAATTTTCGCCCCGAACATATCCGTTATCGTAAAGACAGGCCGGAAGAGCTGGCTATCATCAACTACACATCCGGGACTACCGGATATTCAAAAGGAGTGATGCTCCCCTATCGCAGCCTGTGGTCGAACGTGGCCTATTGCGAAGAGATGCTTCCTGTGAAACCGGGTGACCATATCGTTTCCATGCTCCCGCTGGGACACGTTTTCGGCATGGTATACGACTTCCTTTACGGTTTTTCGGCAGGCGCACACATCTACTTCCTGACACGTATGCCCTCGCCGAAAATTATTGCTAAGTCTTTCGCTGAAATAAAGCCAAGGGTTATCTCTTGTGTACCGCTGATTGTAGAAAAGATTATCAAGAAAGATATACTTCCCCGGGTGGATAGCAAAATCGGGAAATTATTACTTAAAGTACCCATCGTAAACGATAAAATCAAGTCTTTAGCCCGCCAAGCTGCCATGGAAATCTTTGGTGGAAACTTTGATGAGATTATTATCGGTGGCGCCCCCTTCAATGCCGAAGTAGAAGCTTTCCTCAAAAAGATAGGATTCCCCTACACCATCGCTTATGGCATGACCGAATGCGGTCCAATCATCTGCTCCAGCCGTTGGGAAACTCTGAAACTTGCATCGTGCGGAAAGGCTACTAGCCGCATGGAAGTGCGCATCGACTCACCGGACCCTAAAACTCATGCCGGAGAAGTCATTTGTAGAGGAATGAACATGATGCTGGGATATTATAAGAACCCGGAAGCTACCGCACAAATCATTGATGCCAACGGATGGCTGCATACAGGCGACCTTGGTACGATAGATGAAGAAGGATACGTCACCGTGCGTGGCCGTAGCAAAAATCTGCTTCTCACCTCTTCGGGACAGAATATCTACCCGGAAGAGATTGAAAGCAAACTGAACAACCTGCCTTACGTTGCCGAATCATTGATTGTATTGCAGCATGACAAATTGGTGGCACTTATCTATCCCGACTTTGATGATGCTTTCGCACACGGGTTGCAACAGACGGATATCGAGAAAGTAATGGAAGTAAACCGCATCGAGCTGAATCAACAACTTCCTAACTACTGCCAGATAAGTAAAGTCAAAATCCACTTCGAAGAATTTGAAAAGACCGCGAAAAAGTCTATAAAGCGATTTATGTATCAGGAAGCGAAAGGATGAATGTTTAGTGATTAACGGTTAGTTATTAGTGATTAACATTCTCTGCGGTATATGTACTTGAGCCCTATAATGCGCAGCCCGTTAATCACTAATTTAAGTTTCGCAAGTCATTCTTTCCGAATGGCTTCCCCTCCTTCCGGGAACGAGGGGTGGCTGAAAGCCGGGGTGGTAGGTGCGTCTAACTGTTCTTAATAATAGGCTTATGCATTCACCTACCACCTCCCCCTACGGGTACTCCTCCTTCCAGAAGGAGGAGAGTGGAATAGTTCTGATTTTCAAATTGATAGAACACTTGCGAAACTTCAATCATTAATCACTAAACATTCATCACTAAAATTAAAGCGGCATGAATGAAACTGCCTGTCCCCCTCCGGCAGCCATCTTTATACTCAGCGTGTTCTCCGATGTCACAATCTGTTCTGTTATTATATAATCGGTAGGGTTGGTTTTCCAATCCGCCTTTTCTCCATCGGCATAGATGACGGCTTTGTATTGCTTTCCCGGTTCGAGGAAATCAAGCTTAATGTTCAGTGTACGTGGAGATTCATTAGTTGCCGCACCTAGGAAATAGTTGTCTTTTGCCTTACGAACCACTGCTATAAATTCTCCCGGTTCTCCCGCCAGTGCTTTCGATTCATCACAATCGGGATTAAAATCACGGAAGAACTGGAATGCCGGATGGCCTTCGTAATGTTCAACCATATCGGATGCCATTTGCAGCGGAGAGTAGAGAATCACCCAATTGGCAAGCTGTTTGGCAAGCGTAGTATTCACGCGGCTGTTGCCTTTATCCTGATCGTTCCATTTTTGATGGCGGGGAGAATCTTTTGTTTGCAGAAACAGGATATCAAATGTTCCCGGGGTGTAATCCATCGGACCGGACAATAGACGGGTGAACGGTAGCATCACATGATGAGATGGGGGATTTCCTTCGCTCCAAGCATTCCATTCCATGCCTCTTGCACCCTCACGTGTCATCATGTTGGGCCAAGTGCGACGGATGCCGGTATCTTTAATCGGTTCGTGAGCATCCAGTGTCATTTTGTGGCGGGCGGCAGTTTCTACTACTTTCTGATAATGATTCACTCCGTATTGTCCATGATGCGAAAGTCCGTTGGGGAAAGCTCCGGCATAACCGGTCTTCAGGATATGGATGCCGTGGTCGGTATACCATTGCATGGCATTATCCATCTGACGCTCATAGTTGGGGATGTTGCCTCCTGTCTCATGATGTCCCATTATCTCTATGCCTTTCTCTTTGGCGTAACGGACTATTTCGTCAATATCAAAGTCGGCATAGGGTTTCGTGAAATCGAAGTTTTGCATTCCTCCCCAGCTTTCCCAGCCTTCGTTCCAGCCTTCAAACAGTACGGCTTCTATATTATTATCGGCTGCAAAGTCGATGTATTTCTTTGCGTTGGCGGTAGTAGCACCGTGGCGTTTGTCCATCTTCCAAGTTTCTACGCCGAGATGCATTCCCCACCAGACGCCGACATATTTCAGCGGACGAATCCAATCGGTAGTTTCCAATACACAGGGTTCGTTCAGATTTAGAATCAATGAAGAGTTAATCAGGCCCACAGCTTCCGGGGCAATCTGGATAGTGCGCCAAGATGTAGTGAACTGATTGCCTTTGCGCACTTTAACGCCATCAGGCCATGGGGCAAGTTCTGCCTTTAAGGTATAATTCCCTATTTGCTTCAACGTCATCTCCGAGAAATCATACAATGCTGCTTCGTGAATGCTTCCGTAAACACCGTCCGATGTTTTAAATGTAAAAGGAGTATTGGCAGTTTCCACCTCGGAGATGGGTTGCTGCTTATAAAGCAATTCATAGGTCTCGGCACTGGCAGGGATGGACCACGACGTTCCATCCTGATGGAAATTGAAGGTAGTCAGTTCATCCGATATCAGTAATGAATCTACCGAAGGGACGTTGTATTCGTAACGAAACCCTACTCCATCATCGAACACGCGGAAACGAAGGGTGAGTTGTACCTTATCTTTATTTGTCAGGCTGACCGCCATTTCATTATAATGGTTTCTGTTCGTCTTGTTTTCGCCCCACGGCTGCGTCCACGTTTCGTCTTTGCTGTCGAAAGTCGTATTTTGCAATTGGAAGCCTTCTCCCAGATTGACTCCCGTTCCTTCTGCAAATCCCATTACCGAGTTTTCTATTAGCAGGGAGTCACGAACTGACACATTATAATACGGTTTGCCATTTTCGTCTACTGTCAGGGTCATCTTTATATGCCCGTCCGGCGATTTTACTTCTGTTTTCGGACTGCTACAAGCATAGCATCCCAGCACGCACAGAAAAGCTCCAACTAAATGATTTATTTTCATAGCATTTTCTATTGTTTTATATATAGTACAACTCAGATGGCAGAAACACTTAAATGCATAGGAAATTTCTTTCATCTATCGGGGCAGGAAGCAGTGACAGGAAGTATTGTTAATACAATAGGAAGAATGGTTATCGGTATATCTTTAGGATAGCACTATCTTTGCAAGTAGAAAACAGATTAATCATTAAAAAGAGGAATTATGAAGATTACAGATTTAACGAAAGAGAGTTTTGTAGAGAAGGTAGCCGATTATCAATCTTATCCAAACGAATGGGACTTCAAAGGTGACAAGCCTTGTCTGGTAGATTTTCATGCTCCATGGTGTGTTTATTGCAAGGCATTATCGCCAATATTAGACCAGTTGGCAGAAGAATACGATGGTAAATTGGATATTTATAAAGTAGACGTCGATCAGGAAGCGGAACTGGAAAGTGCATTCAATATCCGAACGATTCCGAATCTGCTGCTTTGTCCGGTGGACGGGAAGCCAATAATGAAATTGGGTACAATGAATAAGGTACAGTTGAAAGAGTTGATAGAATCTACTTTATTCAGTAAATAGTGGGATATCAGAAAGCGAATAAGCTGCGCTTTGATTATTCTTTAGACGCGGATGACGCGGATATCACGGATTTTTTATCTCTTAGTAATTTCTTGCTAATATATTAAATCCGTGTCATCTGGGTCATCCGCGTCGAAAAATAAATATTATTATTTGTGCAACAAATTATCTGTTCCCGGAACAATCTTTCCCATCGACCACACACAGCGCACATTCAATTCTTTATCAAGAATCACGATATCGGCATCCTTACCTTTGGCTAATGTTCCTTTGCGTTCACTCACACCAATCAATCGTGCCGGAGTCTCCGATGCCATACGCACAGCATCTTCCAACGGAATATTCGCTTTCTTCACCACGGTACGCACCAGCACATCCATCGTAGCCAAGCTACCTGCCAGAGCGGAATGATCTGCCATTTTACATACTCCATCCTCGATGATGTATCGCGGATCAATTGGCTCATTTCCTTCATAAGCGGCATAAGCCAAGGCATCGGTGACGAGACAAGTATTCTCTACTCCTTTCAGTTTATAAACCAATTTCAAGATTGTTGCAGGCAAGTGAATGCCATCAGCAATCACTTCCACCGTCATTCCTCCTGTCAGATACACACTTTCAACCGTACCTTCATATTTATATTCCCTACGTTTGTGGAAACCGGGCATTGCATTGTAGAAATGGGCAGCATGAGTAAAGCCTACCGCATACGCTGCTTTAATCTCGTCATATTCGGCTTCCGTATGGGTGACAGCCGTCATGATGCCTTTTGAACGCGTATATTGGGCAAAGTCATGCGCACCGTGCAGTTC
The DNA here is from genome assembly GCF_900547205.1 of uncultured Bacteroides sp. Classification (GTDB taxonomy): domain Bacteria; phylum Bacteroidota; class Bacteroidia; order Bacteroidales; family Bacteroidaceae; genus Bacteroides. The sequence continues at coordinate 1,961 of NZ_URFY01000015.1, read as the reverse complement.
AGGGCTAATGTCCCAGCGCTTGATACAATCGGTATGCTCCAACAACGGAACATATTCATTTTCATCCGGGGTTTTCAGGAAACCGTCATACTGGCTTCCCGCCATCTTTGGATTAAGGTAAGGGCCTTCAATGTGAAGTCCGAGAATGGAAGAATCCGGTTCCTTCATCAATTTCTCGCAAACATCGACAGCCTGATAGAGCCTCTCGAATGAAGTAGACGACAAAGTAGGAAACATACTGGTGGCTCCATGCTTCAAATGAGCGGTCGTTGCCTTGCGAAATGCATCTTCTGTTGCTTCGGTGAAATCGTGCCCACCACCACCGTGAGCGTGCATACTTACAAATCCCGGGACAATTGTCATCCCTCTGGCATCCACCACCGTTGCACCGATAACAGCCAAATCGCTATTGGTCACCTCTAATATCTTGCCGTCACAAATCAATACTGAACCATCTTTCAACCAGCCTTGCGGGGTGAGTATTCTTCCGTTAATTATCTGAGTTAACATAATCTTCTTTTTTATAGGATTTAAAACAGTTTATTGGTGCCTTCTACCATCCGGCCCATTGCCCACACGGCTCTGACATCCAAGTCGTCGTCCAAAGCAATAATATCGGCATCCTTACCGCGTTCAAGCGTTCCTTTCCGATCCAATACTCCCATGATGCGCGCCGGAGTTTCAGAAATCATCCTTATGACATCCGCCAAAGGAATCTCGGCTTTCTGCACCATCGTGCGAATCAAACGGTCCATTGTAGCCACACTTCCTGCCAAGGCAGAACGGTCGGCAAGCTTACACACACCATCTTCAATGATTACGCGCGGGTCAAAAGCCGTCTGGCTATCACTTGCCGCACAAGCCAATGCATCGGTAATCAGGCAAGTGCGCTCTACTCCTTTAATCATATAAACAAGGCGCAGGATAGTTGGAGGCACATGGATACCATCGGCCACCACCTCTACGGTCATGTCGTCCATCAAATAAATACTTTCTACCGTACCTTCGTACTTATACTCTTTCCGCTTATGGAATCCCGGCATGGCATTATAGAAATGCGTAGCATGGGTATATCCCGCTTCATATGCAGTCTGTATATCTTCATATTCAGCCTGCGTATGCCCTACGGCAGCCAGCACTCCTTTTGCAGTGATGTACTTGCCGAACTGCATAGCTCCCGGAAGTTCGGGCGCAGCATCCCAGCGTTTGATGCAATTAGTTTCTTCCAACAACGGGATATATTCCTCCGGATCAGGATCTTTGATATTCTCCGGAATCTGCCCTCCTGCCATCGCCATATTGAAATAATGACCTTCCAGATGAAGCCCGAGTACAGGACTATTCGGTTCCGCCATCATCTTTTCAGTCGTTTGTGCGGCTGCTCGAATCATAGGAATGGTTGAAGAAGAAAGGGTGGGAAAAATACTGGTCGTACCGTGTTGCATATGTGCCTGAATGGCGGTGCGGAATGCTTCTTCCGTGCCTTCCATAAAGTCTCTGCCACCGCCGCCATGAACATGGATTTCTACTCCGCCCGGAACGATATACATTCCTTTGGCATCAATCAGTTCGGCACCGATAACTGCAAGGTCACAATTGGTTACTTCCAGAATTTTGTTGTCGCGAATGAGCACTGAGCCATCTTTTAGCCAACCTTGCGGCGTCAGGATGCGTGCGTTAATGATTTGTGTTAACATATCACAAGTTATTAAATTAATTATAGGTCTGTGCGAATCAATGTCACTCTTTTTGGGGGAAGAACATTGACTTTTCAGTTGCAAAATTACACATTAATATTCAATCTACTACTAATATTATCCTGCAAACTTCGGGCAAGACACAAAAAAAGGTTGCCAATCTTATCGACTGACAACCTTGCGTATCTTGAGCGGAAAACGAGACTCGAACTCGCGACCCTAACCTTGGCAAGGTTATGCTCTACCAACTGAGCTATTTCCGCA
>NZ_URFY01000014.1 GCF_900547205.1 uncultured Bacteroides sp. | reverse complement strand
TCTTATCAAGGACAGGCAACTTACACTGTTTTAAGTTATATCGAACTCACGTTAATTATATAAAAATGGAAGAACAAAATAACAACGGGCAATTGCAGATTGAATTGAAGGAAGAGGTAGCACAAGGAACATATGCAAACCTGGCTATAATTACTCATTCGAGTTCTGAGTTTATTCTAGACTTTGTACGTGTAATGCCGGGCGTACCGAAGGCAGGTGTGCAATCTCGCATCATCGTTGCTCCTGAACACGCCAAACGTTTATTACGGGCACTTGAAGATAACATAGCGAAATATGAGCGTGTGTTTGGGTCGATACGTACTGCTGACGAGTCTCATATTCCTCCTTTGACAGGTGTAAAAGGCGAGGCCTGAGGTGGATATCAAAATATTAAAAAATAAAAAAGAGTTGTAGTGCATTGAATATTCAAATATTATTCGTATTTTTGCAGCCCAAAATGTATAGTTACGAAATTAATATAACAATAATATAAATCAAAAAACAATTAAAATGCCTACAATTCAGCAATTAGTAAGAAAAGGACGCGAAGTGCTGGTGGAGAAAAGTAAATCTCCAGCCTTGGACTCATGTCCTCAAAGACGTGGCGTTTGCGTGAGAGTATATACTACTACTCCGAAGAAGCCGAACTCTGCAATGCGTAAAGTAGCTCGTGTACGTTTGACTAACCAAAAAGAGGTGAACTCATACATACCGGGAGAAGGACACAACTTGCAGGAACACTCAATCGTTTTGGTACGTGGTGGTCGTGTGAAAGACCTTCCGGGTGTACGTTACCACATTGTACGTGGAACACTTGATACAGCAGGTGTTGCTGGTCGTACTCAAAGACGTTCTAAGTACGGAGCTAAACGTCCGAAACCAGGACAAGCTGCACCGGCTAAGAAAAAATAACGATTAAAATCTAATTAAAATTAAAGTAATAACTTACGTTTTAGTTTGTTGGAAATGCTAAAGGTTGAGTAAATTCTCCGGTGGGAGAGTTGAAGAAGTCAAGAAGTAGACAACCAAGAACAAAAACATTATTTTTCAAACAAATGAGAAAAGCAAAACCCAAAAAACGCGTTATCCTTCCGGATCCTGTGTTTAATGACCAAAAGGTTTCTAAGTTTGTAAACCATTTGATGTATGATGGCAAAAAGAATGCATCTTATGAAATCTTTTATGCCGCTCTGGAAACTGTGAAAGCAAAACTTCCTAATGAAGAAAAATCTGCTCTCGAAATCTGGAAAAAGGCTTTGGATAATGTGACTCCGCAAGTGGAAGTAAAGTCCCGCCGTGTTGGTGGTGCAACTTTCCAAGTTCCTACTGAAATCCGTCCGGATCGTAAAGAGTCTGTTTCAATGAAGAATCTGATTCTGTTTGCTCGTAAAAGAGGTGGTAAATCAATGGCTGATAAGTTAGCTGCTGAAATCATGGATGCCTTTAATGAACAAGGTGGTGCATACAAGCGTAAAGAAGATATGCATAGAATGGCTGAAGCTAACCGTGCATTTGCTCATTTTAGATTCTAATACTATAAGATACTATCAATTAAAAACTTAAAGTAAAGGAAATTATAAAATGGCTAAGCAAGATTTACATTTAACTCGTAATATCGGTATCATGGCTCACATCGATGCCGGGAAAACAACAACTTCTGAACGTATTCTGTTCTACACTGGATTGACTCACAAAATTGGTGAAGTACATGATGGTGCTGCTACGATGGACTGGATGGAGCAGGAGCAAGAACGTGGTATTACTATCACATCCGCAGCAACAACCACAAGATGGCAATATGCTGGTGATACATACAAAATTAACTTGATTGATACTCCGGGACACGTAGACTTTACTGCTGAAGTAGAGCGTTCACTGCGTATCCTTGATGGTGCTGTAGCTGCTTACTGTGCGGTAGGTGGCGTAGAACCTCAATCAGAAACAGTTTGGCGTCAAGCAGACAAATATAACGTGCCTCGTATCGCATACGTAAACAAGATGGACCGTTCTGGTGCTGACTTCTTTGAAGTTGTGCGTCAGATGAAGGCTGTTTTGGGTGCTAATCCGTGTCCGATCGTTGTTCCTATCGGTGCTGAAGAGTCTTTCAAAGGTCTGGTTGACTTGGTTAAGATGAAAGCTATCTATTGGCATGATGAAACAATGGGAGCCGATTACAGTGTAGAAGAAATACCTGCTGACCTTATTGATGAAGCTAACGAATGGAGGGACAAAATGCTCGAAAAAGTAGCTGAATTTGATGATGCTTTGATGGAGAAATATTTCGATGATCCTTCTACTATTACTGAAGAAGAAGTATTGAGAGCTCTCCGTAATGCAACTGTTCAAATGGCTGTTGTTCCGATGCTTTGCGGTTCTTCTTTCAAGAATAAAGGTGTTCAGACATTGCTTGACTATGTTTGTGCTTTCTTGCCTTCTCCGTTGGATACTGAGAATGTAATTGGTACAAATCCTGATACTGGTGCTGAAGAAGATCGTAAACCGAGTGATGATGACAAGACTTCTGCTCTTGCATTTAAAATCGCTACTGACCCTTATGTAGGTCGTTTGACTTTCTTCCGTGTATATTCAGGTAAGATTGAAGCTGGTTCTTATATCTACAACTCTCGCTCTGGTAAGAAAGAACGTGTTTCTCGTCTGTTCCAGATGCACTCAAATAAACAGAATCCTGTTGAAGTGATTGGTGCTGGTGATATTGGTGCAGGCGTTGGATTTAAAGATATTCACACTGGTGATACTTTGTGTGATGAGACAGCTCCGATTGTTCTCGAATCTATGGATTTCCCGGAACCGGTAATTGGTATCGCAGTTGAGCCTAAGACCCAGAAGGATATGGATAAATTGTCTAACGGTTTGGCTAAACTGGCTGAAGAAGACCCGACGTTTACAGTAAAAACTGACGAACAAACTGGTCAGACAGTTATCTCTGGGATGGGTGAGCTTCACTTGGATATCATTATTGACCGTCTGAAACGTGAGTTCAAGGTGGAATGTAATCAGGGTAAACCGCAGGTTAACTATAAGGAAGCTATCACTAAGACAGTTAATCTTCGTGAGGTTTATAAGAAACAGTCTGGTGGTCGTGGTAAATTTGCTGATATCATTGTTAATATTGGTCCTGTTGATGAAGAATTCAAAGAAGGTGGATTGCAGTTTATCGACGAAGTGAAGGGGGGTAACATTCCTAAGGAATTTATTCCTTCAGTTCAGAAAGGTTTCACGAGCGCTATGAAGAATGGTGTATTGGCAGGCTATCCGCTCGATTCATTGAAGGTGACTTTACTTGATGGTTCTTTCCATCCAGTTGACTCTGATCAGTTGTCTTTCGAAATCTGTGCTATCCAAGCTTACAAGAATGCTTGTGCTAAGGCAGGTCCTGTATTGATGGAACCTATCATGAAGCTGGAAGTTGTAACTCCGGAAGAAAATATGGGTGATGTTATCGGTGACTTGAATAAACGTCGTGGACAAGTTGAAGGTATGGAGTCTAGCCGTTCTGGTGCTCGCATCGTGAAAGCAATGGTTCCGCTGGCTGAAATGTTTGGTTATGTAACAGCGTTACGTACTATCACTTCAGGTCGTGCAACTTCATCAATGGTTTACTCTCATCACGCTCAAGTTTCTACTTCTATTGCTAAGGCAGTATTGGATGAAGTGAAGGGACGTGCTGATTTACTCTAAAATAACTAAGGCAGCAGGCTAGCGAATGACTCTTAGCCTGCCGCTTTATCTTATATAACTATTTAAATTTAAAAAAATAATGAGTCAGAAAATTAGAATTAAATTGAAATCTTACGACCACAACTTGGTTGACAAATCAGCTGAGAAAATTGTAAGAACTGTAAAGGCTACAGGTGCTATTGTTAGTGGTCCAATTCCTCTTCCTACGCACAAGCGTATCTTTACTGTAAACCGTTCGACTTTCGTTAATAAAAAGTCTCGTGAGCAGTTTGAACTCTCTTCTTATAAGAGATTGATCGACATTTATAGCTCAACAGCTAAGACAGTAGACGCTCTGATGAAGTTGGAATTGCCAAGTGGTGTGGAAGTAGAAATTAAAGTTTGATAATTAAAAATTAGTGAAATGCCAGGATTATTAGGAAAAAAAATCGGAATGACATCCGTTTTCAGTGCCGATGGTAAAAACGTACCATGCACTGTTATCGAAGCAGGTCCTTGTGTTGTTACTCAAGTTAAAACTGTAGAGAAAGATGGCTATGCAGCTGTTCAGTTGGGTTTCCAAGACAAAAAGGAAAAGCATACAACTAAACCGTTGATGGGTCACTTCAAAAGAGCAGGAGTAACGCCGAAGAGACACTTGGCTGAGTTCAAAGAGTTTGAAACAGAATTGAATCTGGGTGATACCATTACTGTGGAAATGTTTAATGATGCTAACTATGTTGACGTTGTTGGAACTTCTAAAGGTAAAGGTTTTCAGGGTGTAGTAAAAAGACATGGTTTTGGTGGTGTAGGTCAAGCTACTCACGGTCAGCACAACCGCGCTCGTAAACCGGGTTCTATCGGTGCTTGTTCATACCCTGCAAAAGTATTCAAAGGAATGCGCATGGGTGGACAACTTGGTGGTGACAGAGTCACTGTACAAAACTTGCAGGTATTAAAAGTAATCGCGGATCATAACCTCCTTTTGATTAAAGGTTCTATCCCGGGTTGCAAAGGTTCAATCGTATTAATTGAGAAATAATGGAAGTTAACGTATATAACATTAAAGGTGAAGACACTGGGAGAAAGGTTACGTTAAACGAATCTATCTTCGGAATTGAGCCCAACGACCACGCTATCTATTTGGACGTAAAACAATTTATGGCTAATCAGCGTCAGGGTACTCATAAGTCAAAAGAAAGAAGTGAAATCAGCGGTTCTACTCGCAAGATTGGTCGCCAGAAAGGTGGTGGTGGAGCACGTCGTGGTGATATGAATTCACCGGTTCTTGTAGGTGGTGCACGCGTTTTTGGTCCTAAGCCAAGAGACTACTTCTTTAAGTTGAATAAAAAAGTTAAGACATTGGCTCGTAAGTCTGCTTTGTCTTATAAAGCGCAAAATAACGCAATCGTTGTCGTTGAAGATTTCAATTTTGAAGCTCCTAAGACGAAGGATTTCGTTGCAATGACAAAAAATCTTAAAGTTTCCGATAAAAAGCTACTTGTTGTTTTACCGGAAGCAAATAAAAACGTATATTTGTCAGCTCGTAACATCGAGAGTGCGAATGTGCAGACTGTCTCAGGATTAAATACTTACAGAGTATTAAATGCTGGAGTTGTTATGCTTACTGAGAACTCTTTGAAGGCTATTGACAATATCTTAATTTAAAAAGGAGGCTTAAATAATGGGAATTATTATTAAACCGTTGGTGACAGAGAAAATGACTGCAATTACTGATAAGCTGAATCGCTTCGGCTTTATTGTGCGTCCTGATGCTAACAAACTGGAAATTAAGAAGGAAGTTGAAGCTCTTTATAATGTTACAGTCGTTGATGTAAATACTGCAAAGTATGCAGGCAAAAATAAGAGCCGTTATACCAAAGCAGGTATCATCAATGGTCGTACGAATGCATTTAAGAAAGCAGTCGTGACATTGAAAGAAGGAGATACTATTGATTTTTATAGCAATATTTAATAAAAATGGCAGTACGTAAATTTAAGCCCACAACACCGGGGCAAAGACATAAAATTATTGGTACTTTCGAGGAAATTACTGCATCAGTACCAGAAAAGTCTCTTGTATATGGTAAGAAATCATCTGGCGGTCGCAATAGCGAAGGTAAGATGACAATGCGCTATATTGGTGGCGGTCATAGAAAGGTGATTAGAATTGTTGATTTCAAGAGAAATAAGGACGGTGTACCAGCAGTAGTTAAAACAATTGAATACGATCCGAATCGTTCGGCTCGTATCGCTTTGTTATTTTATGCTGATGGAGAAAAAAGATATATTATTGCTCCCAATGGATTGCAAGTTGGTTCGACTTTAATGTCAGGTGAAACTGCAGCGCCAGAGATTGGTAATGCTCTTCCTCTTCAGAACATTCCTGTGGGTACTGTAATTCATAATATCGAATTACGTCCGGGACAGGGTGCTGCTCTGGTTAGATCAGCTGGAAATTTTGCTCAGTTGACTTCTCGTGAGGGTAAGTATTGTGTGATCAAATTGCCTTCAGGTGAGGTTAGACAGATTCTTAGCACTTGTAAAGCTACTATCGGTAGTGTTGGTAACTCAGATCATGGATTGGAAAGTTCAGGTAAAGCTGGACGTTCTCGTTGGCAAGGACGTCGTCCTCGTAACCGCGGTGTTGTAATGAACCCGGTTGATCACCCAATGGGTGGTGGTGAAGGACGCGCTTCCGGAGGTCACCCAAGATCTCGTAAGGGATTGTACGCTAAGGGACTTAAGACCAGAGCACCTAAGAAACAATCGTCTAAGTACATTATTGAGAGAAGAAAAAAGTAATCTGATTAATTGAGTAAACTATGAGTCGTTCATTAAAAAAAGGTCCATATATTAACGTAAAGCTTGAAAAGAGAATTTTTGCCATGAATGAATCTGGCAAGAAAGTCGTAGTAAAGACTTGGGCCAGAGCTTCAATGATTTCGCCTGATTTTGTAGGCCATACAGTTGCAGTTCACAATGGAAATAAATTTATTCCTGTTTATGTTACCGAGAATATGGTAGGACACAAGTTGGGCGAATTTGCTCCAACTCGTACATTCAGAGGACACGCTGGTAACAAGAAAAGATAACAGGATTTATTTGAAATAATAAAGTAATAAATATAATGGGAGCAAGAAAAAAAATATCGGCTGAAAAAAGAAAAGAAGCCCTTAAGACCATGTATTTTGCTAAATTGCAAAATGTTCCTACTTCTCCGCGTAAGATGCGTCTGGTAGCAGACATGATTCGTGGAATGGAAGTGAACAGAGCACTTGGTGTTTTGAAATTTTCTTCAAAAGAAGCTGCTGCAAGAGTAGAAAAATTGCTTCGCTCTGCAATTGCTAACTGGGAACAGAAAAACGAACGTAAAGCAGAAAGCGGCGAATTATTCGTAACTAAGATTTTTGTTGATGGTGGCGCTACACTCAAAAGAATGAGACCGGCACCGCAGGGTAGAGGTTATAGAATTCGCAAACGTTCAAATCACGTAACATTGTTCGTTGGTGCTAAAAGTAATAACGAAGATCAAAATTAAGGTAGATGGGACAAAAAGTTAATCCAATAAGCAACCGTTTAGGAATTATCAGAGGATGGGATTCTAACTGGTATGGTGGAAATGATTACGGTGATTCTTTGCTGGAAGATAGCAAAATCCGTAAATATCTTAATGCAAGACTTGCAAAGGCAAGTGTATCAAGAATCGTAATTGAACGTACGCTGAAGCTCGTTACTATTACTGTTTGTACTGCTCGCCCGGGTATTATTATCGGTAAAGGTGGCCAAGAAGTTGATAAGTTAAAAGAGGAGTTGAAGAAGGTTACCGACAAAGATATTCAAATCAATATCTTTGAAGTGAAGAGACCGGAACTGGATGCTGTGATTGTTGCAAACAACATTGCTCGCCAAGTTGAAGGTAAAATTGCCTATCGCCGTGCCATCAAGATGGCTATCGCAAACACAATGCGTATGGGTGCTGAAGGTATCAAAATTCAGATTTCAGGACGTTTGAATGGAGCTGAAATGGCTCGTTCTGAAATGTATAAAGAAGGAAGAACTCCGTTGCACACTTTCAGAGCTGATATCGACTACTGTCATGCAGAAGCATTGACTAAGGTAGGTCTTTTAGGTATCAAAGTTTGGATTTGTAGAGGTGAAGTATTTGGTAAGAGAGAATTAGCTCCGAACTTTACGCAAAGCAAAGAAAGTGGTCGTGGAAACAATGGTGGAAACAACGGCGGAAAGAACTTCAAAAGAAAGAAAAATAATCGCTAAACGAATTTGAATTTTAGGAAACTATGTTACAACCGAAAAAGACAAAATTCAGAAGACAACAAAAAGGCCGTCAAAAAGGTGTTGCCCAAAGAGGCAACCAGTTGGCCTTCGGTTCTTTTGGCATAAAGGCTTTGGAGACTAAGTGGATTACAGGCCGTCAGATTGAAGCTGCTCGTATTGCAGTAACAAGATATATGCAACGTCAAGGACAGATCTGGATCCGTATATTCCCGGATAAACCTATTACAAGAAAACCTGCCGATGTACGTATGGGTAAAGGTAAAGGTGCTCCCGAGGGATTTGTGGCTCCTGTGACTCCAGGTAGAATTATTATTGAAGCTGAAGGAGTATCTTACGAAATCGCGAAAGAAGCTTTGCGCTTAGCTGCGCAAAAACTTCCTATTACAACGAAGTTTGTCGTAAGACGTGATTATGATATTCAAAATCAAAATGCGTAAGTGTTATGAAAATTGCAGAAATTAAAGAAATGACTACTAGTGATTTAGTAGAAAGAGTAGAGGCAGAAACAGCTAATTATGACCAAATGGTTATCAATCATTCTATTTCTCCTTTGGAAAATCCTGCTCAAATCAAACAATTACGCAGGACTATTGCGCGTATGAAAACAGAACTACGCCAAAGAGAACTTAACAATAAATGATCAGCTTGATGGAAGCAAGAAATTTAAGAAAAGAAAGAACAGGGGTTGTGTTGAGCAATAAGATGGATAAGACTATCACAGTTGCTTCAAAATTTAAGGAAAAACACCCTATATATGGTAAGTTCGTTAGTAAGACGAAGAAGTACCATGCTCATGATGAAAAGAATGAATGCAATATCGGTGATACTGTACGCATCATGGAAACTCGTCCTTTGAGCAAGACTAAAAGATGGAGATTAGTAGAAATAATTGAAAGAGCTAAGTAATTATGATACAAGTAGAATCCAGACTTACAGTATGTGATAACAGTGGAGCTAAAGAGGCTTTGTGTATCCGCGTTTTGGGTGGCACAGGTCGTCGTTACGCTTCAGTGGGGGATGTAATCGTTGTTTCTGTAAAGAGCGTGATCCCTTCGAGTGATGTTAAAAAAGGTGCAGTATCAAAGGCTTTGATTGTACGTACGAAGAAAGAAATCCGTCGTCCTGATGGTTCTTATATACGTTTTGATGATAATGCTTGCGTGTTGTTGAATAATGCAGGTGAAATTAGAGGAAGTCGTATTTTCGGTCCTGTAGCAAGAGAACTTCGTGCTACAAACATGAAAGTTGTGTCACTTGCGCCTGAGGTACTTTAATTTTGTAAAAGATTTAAGTAATGAGTAAATTACATATTAAAAAAGGCGACACAGTTTACGTAAATGCTGGTGAAGACAAGGGCAAAACTGGTCGTGTATTGAAGGTTCTTGTTAAAGAAGGACGTGCGTTTGTGGAAGGTATCAATATGGTATCTAAGAGCACAAAACCAAATGCAAAGAATCCGCAAGGTGGTATTGTGAAGCAAGAAGCTTCTATCCACATTTCAAACTTGAACCCGGTTGATCCAAAGACTGGTAAAGCAACGCGTATTGGGAGAAGAAAGAGTTCTGAAGAAGGAACTTTAGTGCGTTATTCTAAAAAATCAGGAGAGGAGATTAAGTAATGAGTAATACTGCTAGTCTTAAGAAAGAATATGCAGAGCGTATAGCACCTGCATTGAAATCACAGTTCCAGTATTCTTCTACAATGCAGGTACCCGTACTTAAGAAGATTGTTATCAATCAAGGTTTAGGTATGGCTGTTGCCGATAAGAAGATTATTGAGGTTGCAATCAATGAAATGACAGCTATTACAGGTCAGAAGGCTGTAGCTACCATTTCTCGTAAAGATATCGCGAACTTTAAGTTGCGTAAAAAAATGCCGATTGGTGTTATGGTAACTTTACGTCGTGAAAGAATGTACGAATTCCTTGAAAAATTGGTTCGTGTAGCTCTTCCTCGTATTCGTGACTTCAAAGGTATCGAAAGTAAGTTTGATGGTAAAGGTAACTATACCCTTGGTATTCAGGAACAAATCATTTTCCCTGAAATAAATATCGATAGTATTACGAGAATTCTCGGAATGAATATTACCTTTGTAACATCTGCGGAAACAGATGAAGAAGGGTATGCTTTGCTGAAGGAATTCGGTTTACCTTTTAAAAACGCTAAAAAAGACTAATAGATATGGCAAAGGAATCAATGAAGGCACGTGAAGTAAAGCGTGCTAAATTAGTAGCCAAATACGCCGAGAGAAGAGCTGCTTTGAAGCAAATCGTTAGAACAGGTGATCCTGCTGACGCTTTTGAAGCTGCTCAGAAATTGCAAGAGTTGCCTAAGAATTCTAACCCAATTCGTATGCACAACCGTTGCAAACTGACAGGTCGTCCTAAAGGTTATATTCGTCAATTTGGAATCTCAAGAATCCAATTCCGCGAAATGGCCTCTAACGGACTCATACCAGGCGTAAAGAAAGCAAGCTGGTAATTATTGTTTAAATATTGTCAGGGAAGTCCTGATTAATTTAATTTATTTTTTATATGACTGATCCAATAGCAGATTATTTGACGAGGTTGCGGAACGCGATTGGTGCTAAGCACAGAGTTGTTGAAGTTCCCGCTTCGAATTTGAAAAAAGAAATCACTAAGATTCTTTTTGAGAAAGGCTACATTCTTAATTATAAGTTTGTAGAAGATGGTCCTCAAGGAACTATTAAAGTTGCCTTGAAGTATGATTCTGTTAACAAAGTTAACGCAATCAAAAAGTTAGAAAGAATATCTTCTCCGGGTATGCGTAAGTATACTGGTTACAAAGATATGCCGCGTGTTATTAATGGGCTGGGTATTGCTATAATATCTACTTCCAAAGGTGTAATGACTAACAAAGAGGCTGCTGAACTTAAGATCGGTGGTGAAGTCTTGTGTTATGTATATTAATTAGGAGGAATTAGAATGTCAAGAATAGGAAAATTACCCATTAGTATCCCTGCTGGAGTGACTGTCACTCTGAAGGATGATGTGGTTACCGTAAAGGGACCCAAAGGCGAAATGAGCCAATATGTGAATCCTGCTATCAATGTTACTATTGAAGACGGACACGTAACTTTAACAGAAAACGATAAAGAAATGCTGGATAACCAAAAGCAGAAACATGCTTTCCACGGATTGTATCGTTCTTTAGTTCATAATATGGTTGTGGGCGTATCTGAAGGATACAAAAAAGAATTGGAACTTGTCGGTGTAGGTTATCGTGCTTCAAACCAAGGTAATATCATTGAACTCGCTTTGGGTTATACACACAATATTTTCATTCAGTTGCCTGCTGAGGTAAAAGTTGAGACTAAGTCTGAGAGAAATAAGAATCCTCTTATTATTTTAGAATCGTGTGATAAACAATTGCTTGGTCAAGTTTGCTCAAAAATCCGTTCTTTCCGTAAGCCTGAACCATATAAGGGTAAAGGTATTAAGTTTGTTGGCGAAGTAATTCGTAGAAAGTCTGGTAAATCAGCCGGCGCTAAGTAAATCATATAAAATAAGATTATTATGACAACAAAAATAGAAAGACGAGTTAAGATCAAATATAGAGTACGCAATAAGATTTCAGGTACAACTGAATGTCCGCGTATGAGTGTATTTAGAAGTAATAAGCAAATTTATGTCCAGATTATCGATGATCTTTCTGGTAAGACATTGGCTGCCGCTTCTTCTTTAGGTATGACTGAGAAAGTTGCTAAGAAAGAACAAGCTGCTAAAGTTGGTGAAATGATTGCTAAAAAAGCTCAGGAAGCAGGTATAACTACTGTTGTTTTCGACCGTAATGGTTACTTGTATCATGGGAGAGTAAAAGAAGTAGCTGATGCTGCTCGTAACGGTGGACTTAAATTTTAATCATTATGGCAGGAGTTAATAATAGAGTTAAGGTTACTAACGATATAGAACTGAAAGATAGATTAGTTGCTATTAATCGTGTTACTAAAGTTACCAAAGGTGGTAGAACTTTTAGTTTCTCTGCAATTGTTGTTGTGGGTAACGAAGAGGGTATCATTGGTTGGGGACTTGGTAAAGCAGGTGAAGTAACAGCTGCTATCGCTAAGGGCGTTGAATCAGCTAAAAAGAACCTGGTTAGAGTACCTGTATTAAAAGGTACTGTTCCTCATGAACAATCAGCTAAGTTTGGTGGTGCTGAAGTATTCATCAAACCTGCATCTCACGGAACCGGTGTTGTAGCTGGTGGTGCTATGCGTGCCGTATTGGAAAGTGTTGGTATTACTGACGTTTTGGCAAAATCTAAGGGTTCTTCAAATCCGCACAATCTTGTGAAAGCTACAATCGAAGCTTTGAGTGAAATGCGTGATGCAAGAATGATTGCTCAGAACAGAGGTATTAGTGTTGAAAAAGTATTTAGAGGATAAGGAGGAGATATGTCAACTATAAAGATTAAACAAGTTAAAAGTAGAATTGGTGCTCCGGCTGATCAAAAAAGAACTCTTGATGCACTGGGACTTCGTAAACTGAACCGCGTGGTTGAGCACGAAAGCACTCCTTCAATTCTTGGAATGGTAGATAAAGTAAAACACTTGGTTGCCATTGTTAAGTAATATTTGTTGAATAATAAAACGAATTACAATATGAACTTAAGTAATTTAAAACCTGCAGAGGGATCTACTAAGACAAGAAAGAGAATTGGACGTGGTGCTGGTTCTGGCTTAGGCGGTACTTCTACAAGAGGTCATAAAGGAGCTAAATCAAGATCTGGATACTCTAAGAAAATCGGTTTTGAAGGTGGTCAGATGCCTCTTCAACGTCGTGTACCGAAATTTGGTTTCAAGAATATCAATCGTGTAGAATATAAAGCTATCAACTTGGATACTATCCAAAAGCTTGCTGAAGCTAAGAACTTGGCAAAAGTTGGTGTAAACGACTTTATTGAAGCAGGATTTATTTCTTCAAACCAGTTGGTAAAAGTATTGGGTAACGGAACTCTGACTAACAAGCTTGACATAGAAGCCCATGCATTCTCTAAGACTGCAACTGCTGCTATTGAAGCTGCTGGTGGAACTGTAGTAAAACTCTGATTCAATGAGAAAAGCTATTGAAACATTAAAGAATATATGGAAGATTGAGGATCTGAGACAGCGGATCCTCATCACCATATTGTTTGTGGCAATTTACCGTTTCGGATCATATGTCGTATTGCCGGGTATCAATCCGGCTATGCTGGCAAAATTGCACGAACAAACAAGTGAAGGCCTTCTAGCCTTGTTAAATATGTTCTCTGGAGGAGCATTTTCTAATGCCTCTATTTTTGCATTAGGAATCATGCCTTATATCTCTGCATCTATCGTTATTCAGCTGCTTGGAATTGCTGTACCGTATTTCCAGAAGTTGCAACGTGAAGGTGAGAGCGGCAGAAGAAAAATGAATCAATATACTCGTTACTTGACGATTGCTATATTGTTAGTTCAGGCCCCTTCTTATTTGCTCAATCTTAAAATGCAGGCTGGCCCTTCCTTAAATGCTTCATTAGATTGGACTCTGTTTATGGTTACCTCTACCATTATTTTGGCAGCAGGTAGTATGTTTATTTTGTGGCTTGGTGAGAGAATAACTGATAAAGGTATTGGTAACGGTATTTCATTTATCATTTTGATTGGTATTATCGCTCGTTTCCCTGATGCTTTGATACAAGAAGTTGTATCCAGAGTAGCAAATAAGAGTGGTGGTCTGATTATGTTTATAATTGAAATCGTATTCTTATTGTTAGTGATTGGTGCTGCTATTCTATTGGTACAAGGTACAAGAAAGATTCCTGTACAGTATGCTAAAAGAATCGTAGGTAACAAGCAATATGGTGGTGCAAGACAGTATATCCCTTTGAAGGTGAATGCTGCTGGTGTAATGCCTATCATTTTTGCTCAGGCAATCATGTTCATTCCAATTACATTTATCGGCTTTTCGAATAATGTAAATAGTGCAGACGGTTTCTTGCATGCGTTTACAGATCATACAAGTTTCTGGTATAATTTTGTTTTTGCAGTTATGATTATATTATTCACATATTTTTATACTGCAATTACAATTAATCCGACTCAGATGGCTGAGGATATGAAGAGAAATAATGGTTTCATCCCTGGTATTAAACCGGGAAAGAAAACTGCAGAGTATATTGATGATATTATGTCTCGTATAACTTTACCGGGTTCTTTCTTCTTGGCACTAGTAGCTATTATGCCTGCTTTTGCTGGTATCTTCGGGGTTCAAGCCGGATTCGCTCAATTCTTTGGCGGTACATCTTTGTTAATTCTTGTAGGTGTGGTTCTCGATACACTGCAACAAGTTGAAAGTCATTTGTTGATGAGACATTATGACGGACTCTTGAAATCAGGTCGTATTAAAGGACGCGCTGGTGTAGCGGCATATTAATTCTTTAGATTAGAAATGATATTTCTTAAAACAGAAGATGAAATAGAATTGCTCCGTCAGAGTAATCTGCTTGTTGGCAAAACTCTTGCTGAGGTTGCTAAAGTGGTGAAGCCTGGTGTGACTACACGTGAGTTGGATAAAGTTGCTGAAGAGTTCATTAGAGATCATGGAGCAACTCCAACTTTCAAAGGATTTCCGAATCAATATGGAGAACCGTTTCCTGCCTCCATCTGCACTTCTGTAAATGAGGAGGTAGTACATGGAATTCCGGGAGATATAGTACTGAAAGATGGTGATATCGTATCAGTGGACTGTGGTACATATATGAACGGTTTTTGTGGAGATTCTGCATATACTTTTTGTGTAGGAGAGGTGGACGAAGAAATTCGTAACTTGTTGAAGGTAACTAAGGAAGCGTTATATATCGGTATACAAAACGCAGTACATGGAAAAAGAATTGGAGATATAGGATATGCTATTCAGCAATATTGTGAATCTTATTCTTATGGTGTAGTGCGTGAGTTTGTCGGTCACGGCATCGGTAAAGAGATGCATGAGGATCCTCAAGTTCCCAATTACGGTAAGAGAGGCTATGGTCCTTTAATGAAGAGAGGACTTTGCATCGCGATAGAGCCGATGATAACATTAGGAGAACGACAAGTGATTATGGAACGTGACGGATGGACTGTGAGGACCAGAGATCGTAAGTGTGCTGCACACTTTGAACATACGGTAGCTGTTGGAGCTGGTGAAGCTGATATTTTGTCTTCATTTCAATTCATAGAAGAAGTTTTAGGAGATAAAGCAATATAATATGGCAAAGCAATCTGCAATAGAACAAGATGGAGTTATAGTTGAAGCATTGTCAAATGCAATGTTTCGTGTTGAATTAGAAAACGGGCATGAGATTACTGCACATATTTCGGGTAAGATGCGGATGCATTACATCAAGATCTTACCGGGAGATAAAGTGAGAGTCGAAATGTCTCCTTACGACTTATCGAAAGGAAGAATTGTGTTTAGATATAAATAAAATTAGATATGAAAGTAAGAGCATCATTAAAGAAACGCACGCCAGAATGTAAGATCGTCAGACGTAATGGCCGTTTGTATGTTATTAACAAGAAAAATCCTAAGTATAAACAACGTCAAGGATAATTTATTATTTTTGCAAAAAAAATAATTTAGTATATGGCTATAAGAATAGTTGGTGTAGATTTACCTCAGAACAAAAGAGGTGAAATTGCGTTGACCTATGTATATGGAATAGGTCGCAGTAGTTCAGCAAAAATTTTAGATAAAGCTGGTGTAGATAAAGATCTGAAGGTGAAAGACTGGACAGATGATCAAGCTGCTAAGATTCGTGAGATTATCGGTGCAGAGTATAAAGTAGAAGGTGACCTTCGTTCTGAAATCCAATTGAACATTAAGCGATTGATGGATATTGGTTGTTACCGTGGTGTACGTCATCGTATTGGTCTGCCGGTTAGAGGTCAGAGCACTAAGAACAATGCACGTACTCGTAAGGGTAGAAAGAAAACCGTTGCTAATAAGAAAAAAGCTACTAAATAATAATTGTTGATATGGCAAAAAAAACAGTTGCAGCTAAAAAGAGAAATGTGAAAGTAGACGCTAATGGACAGTTGCATGTTCATTCATCTTTCAACAATATTATTGTTTCTCTTGCAAATAGTGAAGGGCAGATTATCTCTTGGTCATCTGCTGGTAAAATGGGATTTAGAGGTTCTAAAAAGAATACTCCTTATGCAGCTCAGATGGCTGCCCAGGATTGTGCAAAAATTGCATTCGATCTTGGCCTGAGAAAGGTAAAAGCATATGTGAAGGGTCCAGGTAACGGACGTGAGTCTGCTATTAGAACTATCCACGGAGCTGGAATTGAGGTTACTGAAATCATTGACGTAACTCCGCTTCCACACAATGGTTGTCGTCCTCCGAAAAGACGTAGAGTTTAATTTACCTTTAACTTACAATGATCTTGATTTTGTTTATGGATTGCATTAATTCTTCTCTGTAATCGCGGCTGCAACAAATTAAGTTCATGAATAAACAATTAAATATTTAAAAAGAAATGGCTAGATATACTGGACCAAAATCAAGAATCGCCCGTAAATTCGGTGAAGGAATCTTTGGAGCTGATAAAGTTTTGTCAAAGAAGAACTATCCTCCCGGACAACATGGAAATTCTAGAAAAAGAAAAACTTCTGAATACGGTGTTCAACTTCGTGAAAAGCAGAAAGCGAAATACACTTATGGAGTTTTAGAAAAACAATTCCGCAACTTGTTTGAGAAGGCTGCTACCGCTAAAGGTATTACCGGTGAGGTACTTCTTCAGTTGTTGGAAGGCCGTCTTGACAACGTAGTATTCCGTTTGGGTATTGCTCCTACACGTGCTGCTGCTCGTCAGTTGGTTAGTCACAAGCACATCACTGTTGATGGTCAGGTGGTAAACATCCCTTCATTTGCAGTGAAACCAGGTCAATTGATTGGTGTTCGTGAAAGATCTAAATCTTTGGAAGTTATTGCTAACTCTCTCGCAGGTTTCAATCACAGCAAGTATGCTTGGTTGGAATGGGACGAAGCTTCAAAGGTTGGTAAAATGTTGCATATACCTGAAAGAGCAGACATTCCTGAGAACATTAAAGAACATTTGATCGTTGAATTGTATTCTAAATAATAATTAATTTCATGGCGATATTAGCATTTCAAAAACCTGATAAAGTATTAATGTTGGAGGCGGACTCCAGATTCGGTAAATTCGAATTCCGTCCGTTGGAACCCGGATTTGGTATTACTGTAGGTAATGCCTTGCGCCGTATCCTTCTCTCTTCATTAGAGGGTTTTGCTATCACTACTATCAAAATTGATGGTGTGGAGCACGAATTTTCTAGTGTACCTGGAGTGAAAGAGGATGTTACCAACATTATCTTGAATCTGAAACAAGTGAGATTCAAGCAAGTAGTTGAGGAATTCGAGAGCGAGAAAGTGAGCATCACTGTCGAGAATTCTAGTGAATTTAAAGCAGGTGACATAGGTAAGTATTTGACTGGATTTGAAGTGTTAAATCCGGAATTAGTTATTTGTCATTTAGATTCTAAGTCAACTATGCAGATTGACATTACTATTAACAAAGGACGTGGTTATGTGCCTGCTGATGAAAATCGCGAGTATTGCACGGACGTTAATGTAATTCCAATCGACTCTATTTATACACCGATACGTAATGTCAAGTATGCTGTAGAAAACTTCCGTGTAGAACAGAAGACTGACTACGAAAAGCTAGTGCTTGAGATTAGTACCGACGGTTCTATTCATCCGAAAGAAGCGCTGAAAGAAGCTGCAAAAATTCTGATTTACCACTTCATGTTGTTCTCTGACGAGAAGATCACGCTTGAAAGTAACGATACTGACGGCAATGAAGAGTTTGATGAAGAAGTATTGCATATGCGTCAATTGTTGAAGACTAAGCTTGTTGATATGGACTTGTCAGTTCGTGCCCTCAATTGTTTGAAGGCTGCTGATGTAGAAACACTCGGCGACTTGGTACAGTTCAACAAGACTGACCTGCTGAAGTTCAGAAACTTCGGAAAGAAATCGCTAACCGAGCTTGATGATTTGCTGGATAGTCTGAATCTGTCGTTTGGAACCGATATTGCAAAATATAAATTAGATAAAGAATAAAAAATGAGACATAATAAAAAATTCAATCATTTAGGTCGTACTGCCTCTCATAGAAGCGCTATGTTATCTAACATGGCTTGTTCTTTGATCAAGCACAAAAGAATCACTACGACTGTAGCAAAGGCTAAAGCTTTGAAGAAGTTTGTTGAGCCTTTGATTACAAAGTCTAAAGATGACACTACAAATTCTCGTCGTGTTGTATTTAGCAACTTGCAAGACAAAATCGCAGTAACAGAACTGTTCAAAGAAATATCAGTTAAGATTGCTGACCGTCCGGGTGGTTACACTCGTATCATCAAGACTGGTAACCGTCTGGGTGATAATGCAGAGATGTGCTTCATTGAGTTGGTTGACTACAATGAAAACATGGCTAAGGACAAAGTTGCTAAGAAAGCTACTCGTACTCGTCGTTCTAAGAAGAGTGCATCTGCTGAAACTGCTGCTCCTGCTGCTGTTGAAGCACCTGCAACTGAAGAACCAAAAGCTGAATCAGCAGAATAATTCTACAGTTATTCTTATAGATATTAAAAAGGCTGCTCCTTATGGGGTAGCCTTTTTATTTGTCTGTTTACTAGTACTAAGATACATTAAAAGATTTCCGGGAAGAACTTATGGTGAAAAGAATCTGTTATCTTTGCAAGAGATATGACGAAGTTTGTAAAGGTAATATTGTTTCTGTTGTTTACAGTAGCCCTTCATGGGATAGCAAACAACGTTTTCACTGGAAAGCAAGTGGAAACGGAAGACCATGCCATTACATATGCTATGAATCATCAGGGGCAGATAAGTGCGCCTGAATATCCATACACTCCTGTTGCTGAGCTCACCAACTTGCAGAGCCACCAATTATCGGTAACGAGAATTCAGCGTATCCAGTTGGGAGAATACTTCTCTTCATTAAAGAGTGCGCTGCAATGCTGTGCCTATCATGAAAACTCCCTTTCGCACCATCTAGGGCGAATATATGACACTACAACTTCCTATAATTGCCAACCAGCAAGTGAATACTATGTATTTGCTTTAAGGCGTATTATTATTTAGCCGTTTAATTTATTGGTATCATTTATTTTTTGATTACTGGTATATAAATATATGCCTGTAGTCTTTTCTATCTTTCTTTTTTTATTTACTAATAAATTAAACTTTAAATATTATGGCAACAACTCAAGCTATTAATGCAACATTGTTTGCATCATCACATCCCGATATCGTTAAACGTACCAGTGTTTCTAAAGTACTATTTTCGGCACTTATGCTGTTGGTAGGTGTTTTGGCGTTTGCTTCAACTTTCGAATTGGAGGATAAGTCGTCTACAGTTAGTATGGCTTTAATGGTTCTGGGGACAGGATTATTCCTCATGGGAATTTTCCGTTTATTCTGGAAATCGAAAGAAGTCGTTTATATGCCTACAGGCAGTGTTGCTAAAGAACGTAGCCTGTTCTTCGATTTGAAGCATATGGATACGTTGACGGATTTGGTAAACTCCGGTTCGTTTTCTGCCAATTCAGGCTTGAAGAGTGAGGTAAGCGGTAACTTACGCATGGACGTGATACTTTCGGAAGATAAAAACTTTGCAGCCGTACAATTGTTTCAGTTTGTACCGTATACCTATCAGCCGATAACATCTGTGCAGTATTTCACAAACGAACAAGCTTCCTCTGTAGCGGCATTTCTGGCAAAAAGCAAGCTTTGATAAACCAATAAACTAACAAGTAGAGATGGGGATTAGTCGTCGATGACGGCTATCCCCATTTTTTTCATTAAGAAGCAGGCATTCATATTTTGAGCAACGCCGTTTCTCATTTGATAAGAGAAGGTGAGTTCGTTGTTCGTAATATCGGCTTCGAAGCAGAAATTACGGATATGCTGCGGGAATACATCAATTAAAGTTCCTAATAACAGATCGTGGGTAGCGATGATACCATTGGCATTCATATTCATAAATTGCTTGATAAGGGCGAAAGAACCTTTCTGTTTATCCATGGAGTTAGTTCCCTTCAAGATTTCGTCGAGAATGATAAATAGTTCTTCGTTGGCTTCTAGTTTGTCGATAATAAGTTTCAGGCGTTTGAGTTCGGCGAAGAAGTAAGATTCGTTGTCCGTCAGTGAGTCGCTGGTACGGAGACTGGTGACAAGGCGCGCAGGATATATTTTCATTTGCTTAGCCCAGACAGGTGCGCCGATGCAGGCTAAAAGATAATTGATGCCTACGGTGCGCAGATACGTGCTTTTGCCCGCCATGTTGGCTCCGGTGATGATGATGAAGAAAGAGCGTTTATCGATGTCTATTCCGTTACGCACGCATTTATTGCGGTTCATCAGAGGGTGGCCCAACGCTTCGGCTTGTAGGCAGAAAGGCTGCGAGCAAATCTCCGGGAATATATATGCCGGATGATTATATGCAAAAGTTGCCAAAGAGCAGAACGCATCCATTTCACCTATGGTTTCAATCCAGCGGGGCAGGTCGGCGGCGTGTGTCTCTTTCCATTTCTCAATTCGCATAACCTGACGCAATTCCCAGAATATAAGACCGTTGAGGATGATACTCATTAACATATTATTTCGCTGGTCGAGCGCGTTCATCAATTTAGAAAGTTGGCGGACGGCTTGGGAGGCTGTTTGATTGCAGCTTTTAAGGTCATCCTTTAGTTGTTGCAGTATGGGGCTGTGCATTTCCTTATTTTCGGTGAGCAAAATCTGGTCGGCGTATGTAGAGAGGATTTGCAGTTTTTCGCCATACGTAGTTTGGAGTTTGGTGATTCCTTTGGAGAAGATAGAACTGAAAATGACGAAACATACAAATACTCCTCCTGCAACGGTGGCGGGCAATAAACCCAGAATAGCTGCGCCGATGCATAAGATGTTAATAACGCTCACCACTGTGGGAATGATGCGAAGCAGAGTATTTTTGCGATAATAACTCGGACTTTTTGCCCAATCGTTTATCTCGTTGGTGTCGGCAGGTTTTCCTTTATAAAGCAAGCCGAGCAGGCGGAACTGTTGCCGGTATTCCAGCTCTGCGGATAACTCGCGGATGGCTTGTTGGCGTTGTTCAATTGACTCTTTATTCTCCAGATGATTGTTGAACCAGTCGGCTAGGTGCTGTTTCCCAATGGGAGTTGAAGTCCGGTTCATGTATTGGAATAGAGAATGTTCGCCAAAGACGTCCAAGTCGAAAGTATAGAGATGCGACGGGTCGATGTATTCTTTCCCGCTGTCGAAGTCGGAGAAATCATATTGAATGGCGCGAAGTTCCTGTTCGTTGATTGAGATTTTCTTTTTCAGGAAGTCCTTTCGGTAAAACCAGAAGTTGTGGCGTTTCACAAGCCAGATGAAGAGAAAGAAAGGTAGGATGGCGAAAGTGAAAAGAAGCGTCCATCCATCCGACCAAAAGACGATGGCCCCTGCTATGGCCCCAACGAATAATGCCAGACGTAGCAGGCTAATGTAATAAATACGTTTGCGGGTCTTTTGCAGTTCGACTTCTGCGGTCTGAATAATTTGCTGATATGTTGCGATAATGCTTTCTAGTTTTTCCATGATTTGATTACTACTTAACTTCTTTTCGTGCAAAGGTAATATAATTTACAACGGGCATGGTGCGGGCTTGTTTTTGTCAAGACTATATTTACTGTTTATTAACTGTATACTTTTAAGGATACCCCAATATAAACTAGTAAACTATTCCTTCCGGTGCAAATATGCTCATATTATATTAACCGCTGTTCACCTCTTTCACCTTCATCTTGAAACACTGATGAATAAGGCGATACAGGGTGAAGGGGAAGCTTCTTTTGAGGTTAAGCACCGGTTTCACCGCTTTCACCACCAACCTTTGGCTCAATATATCCTGCACACAGCATCTATATGCCACCATGATGTCTATATTACGCTATTAATCAGCGTATTAGAGCATGTACTTTTAGCCTGATTATTTGAAAGAAAGAACGGGGTGAAAGAAGTGAAGCCCGGAAACAAGCGAAAAAAAGAGGAAGCCTTCACCCTGTATCTCCTTATTCATCGGTGTTTCAAGAGATAGGTGAAGGGGTGAACCTGTGAAATAAACAATAGTATAGATAGCTTCGGTATGATGAAAAAAACAGGAATTAGTACTTTCCGGCAAGGATAAAATGAATATAATAACAAGCATTGTTACACAACATAACAAGCATTGCTAACTATGATATCAAGCATTGCTAGCTATGATATCAAGTATTGCTAACAGTAATGACAAGTATTAATAGCTGAGTTCTCAAGTATTAACAATCCATCTGTCAGCTATTAATAGCTGGCAACTCAAGTATTAATAGCTGAAGTTCATTTCCCGCCCCGCAACAAAAGAGCTTAATAACCTTAAACAGCCCGAGAACCTGTTTTTTTTCGATATTTATATCTTCGTCCTTGCATTTATCTACTAAAATGTATAACTTTCCACTCGAAAAGGCGTTATTAAAGAGAAGGAGGATGCCCCTATGAAAAAAGTATTTATTATATGTTTGCTGATAAGCGCGGTTAGTCTCTCGATGAGCGCGCAGAATATAGTCTATTCCAATTTGAAAGGATTGCTGGCTCAGGACGGAGATACCATACCCGAGTTGCGTGTAGAGAAGCGTACCCAAAGTTATATCCTGTTGACAGGAGGAGCGGATTACCGGATAACGGCAGGCGACGACGAGTCGATGTGCCGTCGGTTGAAGAAGCGTTGTTTTGCCGTGCGTACAGAAAAGGGAGACCTTTTCTTGAATTGCCGTAAGTTGCGCTACAAGAAACTGCGTTTCGGTGCTTGGTTTGCCCCCGCTGTGCAGTTGGGCAATAATATCTATTTTGTTGCAATGCCCCTGGGCTCCGTCGTTGGAGGAACCTTTGTGGATGATGATGACGTAAAACTAGGCGGAAATATAGGTGACGCGCTTGCCGCATCGAGCTTGGTGACGAAACGCGTGTGCTATGAATTAGACAGCGAGACAGGCAAAATTGACTTTCTTGATAAAGACAGGATGCTGCAACTTTTGGACAAACATCCCGACTGGAAGCAAGCCTATCTGAAAGATGACAGCCATGAGGCGAAGCACACATTCAACTACTTACTGAAGCTGCGGGACGAACAAGAGAAGTAATTAGTAGGAAAGATACCTTTCTGATAATAAAACAACCGGTTTCCTTGTCTTTTACCCCCTTTTTTCTTATCTTGCGAAGAGTGATTGAACTGTCCTGTAGAAGGGGAGTTCCCCTCTTGCTTGCCTGAATTTCGAAAGATTATATGGAAATACTTAAAACAGTAGCCTATCCGAGAAGGACAAAGTTTGATTACTGACAAATACCTGTCCTTTTCTCCCTTTCGTTAATAATGGCGGCTGTTTATGCCGGATGGGTGTCGAACTTATCGATATTTATCCGGCTTTTGTCGGTAATTACCCTTCAGCCAACGATAAAACTTTACGTCCTATTCCCTTACAGCTTACCTTTGCCCCAAGTTTGTTCCGTATTTCCTATTAACACTTGTTTTCATATCACTCAGTCGAATGATAATATTCCTCAAATGGACTCTAAATAAATGGAAACTGGAATTGCGGAAAGAGTTTTCTGTCTATCTTTGTTCCGTTTTACCTCTCATGGCAAGAAGAAAACGAAAACTGCATTTAAAACAATATAGAAAAAACGAACAATGACAGAGCATGGAAAAGACGCCACCCAACGGGCGGAGTTGAAAGAACGGATCATTACGACAGCTACAGAAGCATTTACTTCGAATGGTATCAAGTCTATTACGATGGATGATATTGCCACCACATTGGGCATTTCCAAACGTACGCTTTACGAAGTGTTTGCAGATAAAGAATCGTTGCTGAAGGAGTGCATTCTGAAGGTGCAGAACGATAGAGACAGGTATTTGCAACAAATATACGAGCAATCGCACAATGTATTGGAAGTGATACTGGCTGTATTTCAGAAGAGCATCGAAGTCTTTCACCAGACCAACAAGCGTTTTTTTGAAGACATCAAGAAGTATCCGAAGATATCCGATATGATGAAAGACCGCCGCGAGAGCGATTCGGAGAAGACGATGTCCTTCTTCCTGTCGGGTGTAGAGCAGGGCATCTTTCGTGCGGATGTCAATTTTGCCATTGTCAACTTGTTGGTACGCGAGCAGTTCGATGTGCTTATGAATACGGACATTTGCAATGAATATCCTTTTATAGAAGTATATGAGTCAATCATGTTTACCTACATACGTGGCATCTCTACGGAGAAAGGCGCGCGGGTATTGGAAGACTTTATACAAGAATATCGTAAGAATCGCACCGGACAAGCAATTGGGTGAGATTCTATCGGCAAACAAATAAAGATAAAATTTATAAGTTAGTTTATGAACAGAATGAAAAGATTGACAAGTAAGAAGATTCTTTTGGCTGCTATGGCTCTCTGCGCCTGTGGTTTCGCTAAGGCACAAGGCGTTCAAGTGGCGAAGGACACCTTAACCTTGACCTTAGACAAAGCACTGGAGATTGCGTTGGATGAAAATCCCACAATGAAAGTAGCGGCTGAAGAAATTGCCTTGAAGCAAGTAGCTCGAAAAGAAGCATGGCAAAGTCTGTTGCCCGATGCCAGCATCAACGGATCGGTAGACCACACTATTAAAGCTGCGGAAATGAAGCTGAACGATATGTCGTTCAAGATGGGGCAGGACGGAACGAATACCGCCAATGCCGGACTGAGCATTAATCTCCCTTTGTTTGCACCGGCCGTTTATCGGACGATGTCGATGACAAAGACAGATATCGAACTGGCGGTGGAGAAGTCGCGCGAGAGTGAAATCGACCTGGTGAACCAAGTGCGCAAGGCATTCTACCAACTGATGTTGGCACAAGACAGTTACGAAGTGCTTCAGGGAAGCTACAAACTGGCGGAAGATAACTTCAACATCGTCAATGCCAAATATCAGCAGGGAGCAGTGAGCGAATACGATAAAATCAGCGCCGAGGTGCAGATGCGCAGCATTAAGCCGAGTGTGATATCTGCTGCCAACGGGGTGACTTTGGCTAAGTTGCAACTAAAAGTATTGATGGGCATCACCGCCGATGTGGAACTAAAGACGGAGGACAATCTGACAAACTACGAAACCACCGTGTTTGCCAATCAGTTGAAGGATGAAGAAGCAGGACTAGAGAATAATACTACGATGCGGCAATTGGACTTGAACATGAAATTGCTGGAAAAGAGCTTGAAGACATTGAAGACAAGCTTCATGCCGACTTTGTCGATGAGCTTCTCCTACAATTATCAGTCCTTATATAATCCGAACATCAACTTCTTCCAGTACAACTGGAGTAACAGTTCGTCGCTGATGTTCAACCTCAGCATTCCTTTGTATCGTGCCAGCAACTTCACGAAAGTGAAATCTGCCCGCATCCAGATGCGTCAGCTCGACTGGAACCGCATCAATACGGAAAGACAACTGAATATGCAGATCACTAGCTATCGCAACAACATGGCTGCCAACTCGGAGCAGGTACTCAGCAACAAGGAGAACGTGATACAAGCGGAGAAAGCAGTGACGATTGCCGAAAAACGCTACGATGTAGGAAAAGGAACCGTGCTCGAACTGAACAGCTCGCAAGTGTCGCTCACTCAGGCACAACTCACCTACAATCAATCCATATACGATTATCTGGTTTCTAAGGCTGACCTTGACCAGGTTTTGGGAAAACAATAACGATAGACAATTAAAAAATTACAACGAAGCAATATGAAAAAAAGTATCCAATTAGTAGCCCTGATGTTAACCGTAATTATGGGCTCATGCACGGGTGGAAAAGATAAAGCTGCTACAGAACAAGTGGTTGAAAAGCCCATTGTGAAACTGGCTGACGTAAAAGCCCGGCCGGTAGACCAGATTCAGGAATATACGGCAACGGTGGAAGCGGAAGTGAAGAACAACATCGCTCCCTCGACTCCTGTCCGTATCGATAAGATATTTGTAGAAGTGGGCGACCGCGTATCCAAAGGCCAGAGATTGGTGCAGATGGATGCTGCCAACCTGCAACAAACCAAATTGCAACTGGACAATCAGGAGATTGAATTCAACCGTATGGACGAACTCTATAAAGTAGGCGGTGCTTCCAAATCGGAATGGGACGCTGCGAAGATGCAGCTCGACGTGAAGAAGACAGCTTATCAAAACCTGTTGGAAAACACTTCTTTGGTGAGCCCCATTAATGGAGTAATCACTGCCCGCAACTATGATAACGGCGATATGTACAGCGGTGGAAACCCTGTATTGGTGGTAGAGCAAATCACTCCGGTGAAACTCATGATTAATGTTTCCGAAAGCTACTTCACGCAGGTGAAGAAAGGCTCGTCGGTAGACGTAAAACTCGATGTATACGGTGACGAGGTGTTCAAAGGAACCATCAGCCTGATTTATCCTACTATTGACGCTTCTACACGTACTTTCCCGATTGAGATTAAACTCGACAACCGCGACCAGCGTGTGCGTCCGGGAATGTTTGCCCGCGCAACGCTTAATTTCGGTACGGCAGAAAATGTGGTTGTTCCCGATTTGGCTATCGTGAAGCAGGCGGGTTCCGGCGACCGTTATGTCTATGTTTACAAAGACGGCAAGGTATCTTATAATAAGGTAGAACTGGGTAGACGTATGGGTACGGAATATGAGTTGAAGTCCGGTGTGCCCAATAACTCCCAAGTGGTAGTTGCCGGACAGTCACGACTGGCTAACGGCGTGGAAGTAGAAGTTGAGAAATAAGTAAACGGTTAACGGTTAGTGATTAGTGATTAATGAAGAATCGCTAATCATTAATCACTAAACACTAATCCCTAAAGAAATGAGTTTATACGAAGGTGCGGTTAAGAAACCGATTATGACCTCCCTCTGCTTTCTGGCAGTGGTGATTTTTGGTCTTTTCTCTTTGTCCAAATTGCCTATCGACTTGTATCCGGATATCGATACGAATACAATCATGGTGATGACCGCTTATCCGGGAGCAAGTGCTTCGGATATAGAAAATAATGTGACTCGCCCGTTGGAAAATACGTTGAACGCGGTGAGCAACCTGAAACATATTACCTCCCGTTCGTCCGAGAATATGTCGTTGATTACGTTGGAGTTCGAGTTTGGTAATGATATAGACGTCCTGACGAATGATGTGCGCGACAAGCTCGACATGGTAAGCTCACAGCTTCCCGATGATGTGGAGAACCCCATCATCTTCAAGTTCAGCACGGACATGATTCCTATCGTGCTGCTTTCCGTTCAGGCTAATGAAAGCCAGTCGGCACTTTATAAGATTCTGGACGACCGCGTGGTCAATCCGTTGGCACGTATTCCGGGAGTCGGAACGGTGTCTATCAGTGGTGCGCCGCAGCGCGAGATTCAGGTATATTGCGACCCTAACAAACTGGAAGCTTACAATCTGTCGATTGAGACAATCAGTGCGATTATCGGAGCCGAGAACAAGAACATTCCGGGCGGTAACTTCGATATTGGTAGCGAGACGTATGCCTTGCGTGTGGAAGGTGAGTTCGACGATTCCCGTCAGTTGGCGGATGTCGTGGTGGGTACGCAAAATGGAGCCAATGTCTTTCTGAGAGAT
This sequence comes from uncultured Bacteroides sp., assembly GCF_900547205.1. Lineage (GTDB taxonomy): Bacteria > Bacteroidota > Bacteroidia > Bacteroidales > Bacteroidaceae > Bacteroides. The sequence goes on along the minus strand of NZ_URFY01000014.1, from coordinate 58,241 downwards.
GTGGCACGAATTGTCGATACGGTAGAAGAACGTGCACAGGAAACCTATAATAATGGTGTGCAGGGAGCTATGATTGTGGTTCAGAAGCAGTCGGGTGCCAACTCTGTAGAAATTTCCCGGAAGGTACAGGAAGCTTTGCCGCGACTTCAGAAGAACCTGCCGAGTGACGTGAAGATTGGTGTCATTGTCGATACATCCGACAACATCCTGAACACCATCGACAGTTTGACGGAAACCGTGGTGTATGCCTTGCTGTTCGTTGTTATAGTTGTGTTCCTTTTCCTGGGACGTTGGCGTGCTACGCTGATTATCTGTATTACGATTCCGCTTTCGTTGATTGCCTCGTTCATTTATCTGGCCATCAGTGGAAATACGATTAATATTATCTCGCTTTCGTCTCTTTCTATCGCTATCGGTATGGTGGTGGATGATGCGATTGTGGTACTTGAGAACGTTACGACGCATATCGAGCGCGGTTCCGACCCGAAACAGGCAGCCGTGCACGGTACGAATGAGGTGGCTATTTCCGTTATTGCTTCTACGTTGACGATGATTGCCGTGTTCTTCCCGTTGACGATGGTGAGCGGTATGTCCGGTGTGCTCTTCAAACAGTTGGGTTGGATGATGTGTGCCATCATGTTTATCTCTACGGTAGCGGCACTGTCGCTCACGCCGATGCTCTGTTCGCAGTTGCTCCGGTTGCAGAAGAAACCGTCGAAGATGTTCAAGCTTTTCTTCACTCCGATTGAAAAAGCGCTTGACGGCCTCGATTCATGGTACGGAAGAATGCTGAACTGGGCAGTGCGTCATCGTCCGATTGTGATTGTCGGTTGTATCGCTTTCTTTGTCGTTAGTTTGTTGTGTGCAAAAGGCATCGGTACGGAGTTCTTCCCCGCACAGGATAATGCCCGTATTGCGGTGAAGCTTGAATTGCCAATCGGTACGCGAAAAGAGATTGCACAGGAACTATCGGAGAAGCTGACCAACCAGTGGATGACTAAGTATAAGGACATCATGAAGGTGTGCAACTATACTGTGGGTCAGGCCGACTCGGATAATACTTTTGCATCTATGCAGGACAATGGTTCGCACATTATCTCGTTCAATATCAGTCTCGTGGATCCGGGCGATCGTGACATCTCTTTGGAAGCAGTCTGCGACGAGATGCGTGAGGATTTGAAAAAATATCCGGAGTTCAGCAAAGCACAGGTTATTCTGGGAGGTAGCAACACGGGTATGTCCGCACAGGCAAGTGCCGACTTCGAGATTTACGGATATGACATGACGGTGACCGACAGCGTGGCAGCCCGCCTGAAGCGTGAGTTGCTGGACGTAAAAGGTGTGACCGAGGTAAATATCAGCCGTAGCGATTATCAACCTGAATATCAGGTAGACTTCGACCGTGAGAAGCTGGCAATGCACGGGCTGAATCTTTCGACTGCCGGAAACTATCTGCGCAACCGTGTTAATGGTGCAGTAGCTTCCAAATATCGTGAAGATGGAGACGAGTATGACATTAAAGTGCGTTATGCACCCGAGTATCGTACCAGTCTGGAAAGTCTTGAGAACATCCTTATATATAATGCGCAAGGACAATCGGTACGTGTGAAAGACGTCGGAAAGGTAGTGGAACGCTTTGCACCGCCTACTATCGAGCGTAAAGACCGTGAACGTATCGTGACCGTTTCCGCTGTTATCTCCGGTGAACCGTTGGGTAACGTAGTGGCTGCGGGAAATAAGGTGATTGATAAGATGGAACTTCCGGGAGAGGTAACTATTCAGATTTCCGGTTCGTTCGAAGACCAGCAGGATTCGTTCCGCGACTTGGGAACGCTCGGTATCCTGATTATCATTCTCGTATTTATCGTGATGGCGGCACAGTTCGAGTCGTTGACTTATCCGTTCATTATCATGTTCTCGCTGCCGTTTGCATTTAGTGGAGTCTTGATGGCACTGTTCTTTACTGGCAGTACGCTGAGTGTAATGAGTTTGCTGGGAGGTATCATGTTGATTGGTATTGTGGTGAAGAACGGTATCGTGCTCATTGACTATATCACCCTCTGTCGAGAGCGCGGCATGGCGGTGATTAACTCGGTGGTGACGTCCGGTAAGAGCCGTCTCCGTCCGGTATTGATGACAACGGCTACCACCGTTCTCGGTATGATTCCGATGGCAATCGGTGGCGGTCAGGGTTCTGAAATGTGGAGCCCGATGGCAATTGCCGTAATCGGTGGTCTGACGGTATCAACCATCCTGACGCTGATTCTGATTCCGACGTTGTATTGCGTGTTCGCAGGAACAGGTATCAAGAACCGTCGTCGCAAACTGCGTCGTCAGCGCGAATTGGATGTATACTTCCAGGCACATAAAGATGATATTATTAAGAAATAACAGAAAAGAAATATGAAATCAGTATTGATAACATTCGACCAGGCTTATTACGAACGAATCATGGCATTGCTCGACCGTTTGGGCTGTCGCGGATTCACTTATCTTGAAAAGGTGCAGGGACGTGGCTCAAAGACGGGCGACCCGCATTTCGGCAGTCATGCTTGGCCAAGTATGTGCTCCGCTATCCTTTCGGTAGTGGATGATGAAAAAGTTGATCCGTTGCTGGATACGCTGCATAAGATGGATATGGAGACGGAGCAATTGGGATTGCGTGCATTTGTGTGGAACATTGAGCGGACGATATAAGTTATCGGTCCGGTAACTACATAAGCGGAAAGGAGAATCACATAAATAATGTTGATTCTCCTTTCTTTTTATGGCTTTTGTCTATCTTTGCGGTCGATTAAGAAATTAGAATCATTATGAAGATTTTAAAAAATCACTTGATATATTCACTGGCACTTGTACTAGTCGTATTTGCCGCCCTGATCGGACTGCACTGGCTTCCGCCGATAACGTTCGACGGGCATAAGATGAGACGTGTTGACCTGCTGAGCGATATCCGCTATCCTGAACCCGAACCTGCTGTTGCCGATTCAGACAGCATTCCTTTGCTACCCGTCGTGAAACCTGTCTTTGTGGATACTTGCCGCACAGGCATGACCTGCATCGAAGATTATTGCGATTCGACCCTTCGCGGGATGACTCCTTTCTATGAAGCGCTCGACCGCATCTCTTCCGACGACTCTGACGACCCGATGGTGCGTATTGCCGTTTTCGGTGATTCCTTTATCGAAGCGGATATATTCACAGCAGACTTACGAGAAATGCTTCAAAAGCGCTTCGGCGGTTGTGGGGTAGGTTTCGTAACGATTACTTCCATGACGAGCGGTTTTCGTCCTACGGTGCGTCACGCTTTTGGCGGTTGGGCTAGCCATGCAGTGACGGATATTATTGACTTCGACAGAAAGAAACAAGGCATCTCCGGACATTATTTCGTTCCGCGAAGCGGAGCTTACGTCGAACTGCGTGGACAAAGCAAATATGCTTCTCTGCTCGATACCTGCCAGCGTACTTCCATCTTCTTTTATAATAAAGATTCCGTTCATCTTTCGGCAAGTATCAATAGGGGAGAAAAGCGAAATTATTCTTTAGCTCCTTCTGGCGGCTTGCAGGATATTGAGATAGACGGACGCATCGGCTCCATCCGCTGGACGGTGGATCGTGCGGACTCTACACTCTTCTACGGGCTGGCAATGGATGGAAAGAAAGGAATCATACTGGATAATTTCTCTTTGCGCGGCAGTTCCGGTCTTTCCCTGCGCGGCATTCCGCAACAGATGTTGAAAGAGTTTAACCGCCAGCGCCCCTACGACCTTATTATTCTTGAATATGGCCTGAACGTGGCTACCCAACGCGGCCGCAATTATGATAACTATCAGAAAGGACTGCTGACAGCCATCAATCATTTGAAAGACTGTTTCCCGCAAGCAGGCATCCTGTTGCTAAGCGTCGGCGACCGTGACTACAAAACTGAAAATGGCGAACTCCATACTATGCCGGGCGTCAAGAATCTGATCCGCTATCAGCAAAATATTGCAGCCGAAAGTGGCATTGCTTTTTGGAATATGTTCGAAGCAATGGGAGGAGATGGAAGTATGGCTGATTTGGTGCACGCTAAACCATCAATGGCAAACTATGACTATACGCATATCAACTTCCGTGGTGGTAAACATCTGGCAGGACTGCTTTATGAAACTTTGATTTATGGTAAAGAACAATACGACAGGAGACGTGCTTATGAGAAAGAATAGGAATCGGGTATCAGTTGCCTTGATTTTCGTCCTTTGGGGAATACTGGGAATCTTTTTCTTACTTCCCGAAACAGCACTGGCGCAAGACCGTATCCCCGCCTGTCCTCCGTTAGGAAAGACCTTGAAGATGATTAAACCCCTACGGGAGATGAACTGGGCCAATGATACAATCTCCGTGCTAGTCGCTTTTCCGGCAACTTTTCGTGGAACTGGGCGGAATGAGATTGTCGACAACGTTTTTGCACTCACTCCCTTGTTAGAACGGCTTCGCCAAGTGCGTGCTGGATTCTCCGAAGATACGGTACGCATTGTCCATATTGGCGACAGCCATGTACGCGGACATATTTATCCCCGCACTGCGGGTGCTCTTTTGGCGGAGACTTTCGGTGCGGTTTCTTATACAGATATGGGAGTAAACGGAGCTACCTGTCTCACGTTTACCCATCCGGAACGTATTGCCGACATTGCTGCGCTGAAACCGGAGCTTTTGATTCTCTCTTTTGGAACGAACGAAAGCCACAACCGACGTTATAATACGAATTTGCATTATAATCAGATGGACGAGCTTGTCAAGCTCTTGCGCGACAGTCTCCCTGACGTACCAATTATTCTGACTACCCCTCCCGGATCGTATGAAAGTTTCCGGCAAAGAAAGCGGCGGCGCACGTATGCCATCAATCCGCGCACGGCTATAGCGACAGAAACAATCCATCACTATGCCCGGAATCATAATCTGGTGGTATGGGATATGTATGAGGTAGTAGGCGGTAAGCGCCGTGCCTGCACCAACTGGACAGAAGCGAAGTTGATGCGTCCCGATCATGTGCATTACCTTCCCGAAGGTTACATCCTGCAAGGAACTTTATTATACCAAGCGTTAATTAAAGCATATAATGACTATGTTTCCCGTTGATATAGATTTCAATAAACTAAAAGCGGTGCTTACTTACGATCCGCAAGCACCGATGATATTTAGTAGTGGTATCTTCCTCTGGTTGTTTACTGCTTTTATGGTGGTGTACGTGCTTTTGCAGCATAAACATACCGCCCGCATTTTGTTTGTTACCTTGTTTTCCTATTATTTCTATTATAAAAGTAGCGGAACGTACTTTTTCCTGCTTGCCATAGTCACTGTTACCGACTTTCTGTTAGCACAGCTTATGGGGCGGACAAAAGGACAGTGGAAGCGTAAAGGGTTAGTGACTCTGAGTCTATCGGTCAATCTCGGGCTTCTTGTCTATTTCAAATACACCAATTTTCTGGGGGGTGTCATTGCTTCCCTAATGGGAGGGGAGTTTACAGCTCTTGACATATTCCTGCCAGTCGGCATCTCTTTCTTTACTTTCCAGTCGTTGAGCTATACCATCGACGTCTACCGCAAAGAAATAAAACCACTCACGAACTTGCTTGACTATGCCTTTTACGTCTCTTTCTTCCCGCAACTCGTTGCAGGACCTATCGTTCGTGCACGCGACTTTATCCCACAAATTCGTAAGCCGCTGTTTGTATCGCAAGAGATGTTTGGTCGTGGAGTTTTCCTGATTGTTTCCGGTCTGTTTAAGAAAGCAATAATTTCCGACTATATAAGCGTCAACTTTGTGGAGCGTATTTTCGATAATCCCACCCTTTACTCCGGAGTGGAGAACCTGATGGGAGTATATGGCTATGCTTTGCAGATTTATTGCGACTTCTCCGGTTATAGTGATATGGCTATCGGCATTGCTCTGCTGTTGGGCTTTCATTTCAATCTGAATTTTAATTCTCCTTATAAGTCTGCATCTATCACCGAGTTTTGGCGTCGTTGGCACATCTCTTTATCCAGTTGGCTGAAAGATTACTTATACATATCTTTGGGAGGAAATCGGAAAGGGAAGTTTCGGCAATATCTGAATCTCATCATAACCATGTTCTTGGGAGGTCTGTGGCATGGCGCATCCTGGAACTTCGTTCTATGGGGAACTTTTCATGGGGTTGCTTTGGCATTGCATAAAATGTGGATGTCCGTCACCGGGCGTAAGAAGGGAGAGGAAAGTCATGGCTGGCGACGTGTATTCGGGGTTATCATCACTTTCCACTTTGTTTGTTTCTGTTGGATATTCTTCCGTAATGCCGATTTCCAGAACTCGATGGATATGTTGAAGCAGATATTCACAACTTTCCGTCCGCAACTCTTTCCGCAGTTGATAGAGGGATATTGGCGTGTGTTTGCGCTTATGATTCTCGGTTTTCTGCTTCATTTTGCTCCCGATAGTTGGGAAAATGCTGTTTGCAGGGGAGTGATACGCTTGCCGTTCCTAGGGAAGGCTTTGATGGTGGTAGCTCTTATTTATGTAGTCATACAGATGAAGAGTACGGAGATTCAGCCGTTTATTTATTTCCAGTTCTGATAAATCGGTAAGATTACTTGTCTATTTGTTTTCCTTTCGTTATTTTTGTACATTAAGGTTCATAAAATAAAAGGAGGGTATATGCATAAGAAACAAATAGTTGGCATATCGTGGCATCCGGTTTGTTTGGGAGTGTTTTGTTTGTTGCTTTCATTTCTCAGTTCCTTTCGGCGCAGGAAGTTCATACACATATCATTCTCGATACTATTCAAATCAAGCGAATGGATACTTTACGAAGTGCTACGTAATGTCGTCTTTGATAAGCGGGGTGATTGCGGAGGACCAACCATTGTACCACCTCGTCCCTCGATTCCCATACGTTGATATGATAGTTTAAAAGATTCCGGTACGCTGCGTGCCGGATAATTTGACTACTTTTGCAAAACTGTATAATGTATAGACTTAATAATAATTTCAATAATCTTCTGTCTTATTATGGATAATTCATCAAATTATCAACCTGCAGCCGGGCGCTACGAACGGATGCCTTATAGATATTGCGGCAAGAGTGGCCTGCAACTACCACTTATCTCTCTGGGATTGTGGCACAACTTTGGTAGTGTAGACGATTTCGGCGTAGCTACCGACATGATTAAATATGCTTTCGATCATGGCATCACCCACTTTGACTTGGCAAATAACTACGGTCCTACTCCCGGAAGTGCGGAAACGAACTTTGGACAGATTCTGAAAAAAAACTTCTCAGGTTATCGGGACGAAATGATTATTTCCTCTAAAGCCGGGCATGAAATGTGGGCGGGTCCTTATGGTAGCAATAGCTCTCGCAAGAATCTGATGGCTAGCATCAACCAGAGTTTGCGCCGTACGGGACTAGAGTATTTTGATATCTTTTATAGTCATCGTTATGATGGAGTTACTCCAGTGGAAGAAACCGTCCGGACACTCATTGATATTGTGAAGCAGGGTAAGGCTCTGTATGTTGGTATTTCCAAATATCCTCCTCAGCAAGCGCGCATTGTTTACGAAATGATGGCAAAGGAGGGAGTTCCATGTCTTATCAGTCAATATCGATATAGTATGTTCGACCGTGCCATTGAGACTGAAACCTTACCTTTGGCTGCCGAATCCGGCTCGGGCTTCATCGCCTTTTCTCCTTTGGCGCAAGGACTGCTGACGGATAAGTATCTGCATGGTATCCCTAAAGATTCGCGTGCTGCACGTTCTTCCGGTTTTCTACAGCGCTCGCAAGTGACATCGGAGAAAGTGGAAGCTGCCCGCCGCTTAAACGAAATCGCTCATCACCGTGGTCAGACTTTGGCGGAGATGGCTTTAGCTTGGGTGCTTAAAGATGAGAGGGTTACGTCTGTCATAGTAGGTGCAAGCTCAGTAAAGCAGTTGGCTGATAATTTGCAGGCGTTGGAGCATTTGGAGTTCATGGCGGAGGAACTGGGTGAGATAGAAAAGATTATTTGATAAGATTGTTGTTTATGTATGTTCAATTTAGATTCAAGAACTTCCAGATTCGGTAAGTATACGCTATGTCTATCTTTAATGTGTAGAACCTTGATAATCAATGAATCATTGTCTATGCTGAAGAAAACTGTCTACCAAAATCAAAGTTCATATTCACTATATTTGCTGAAAATATATAGTGAAATGAAAAAACCGGTTTTGTTTTGTTGGTAATAATGATGATACCAGAAATTGTGGCTATACCAGAAGTAAAGCACTGCATTAAGGCTAAAGGAGAATGGATTTAAAGAAAAACTTCTACTGATTCTTCGAGTCTAAAAGTCTATGTTGATAACGAAGACAAATGCCTTTATTTAGATTTCCGAGAAAATTTCGCTCCCTTAACTGTTGAAATAAAAAATACCAAAAATCAAATAGTGTTTCGCTCTGTGGTATATCCAACTGCTCTAGGTGAGTATGGGCTAAGTATGTATAACCCGGAAGTAAAAGTTCCGGGAAGTTTCAATCTTTGAAACTAAAGTTCCAAAGGCTCTGAACGTACTCCCTAGGAAGCTGTCTAAAAAGTCGGTAGTATCTATAATATGCAATCTGAAGTATTTACTTCTGTCGGCGTTGGTCAAATTTCAGCTCCACTTTTACGGGGAAATGATCGGAAGGAGTGCGTGCTTCATAGGCTTTGATGTCTATTTCCTCCGGGCAATCGTTGGCTTCCTTCTTTTCGCCGCTTCCTTTGATGCTTCGGTAAGTATCCGTCAGCACACCGTATTTCTTCACATGGAAAGAAGGGGAGATGAACACGTGGTCGATACGGCTCTCCGTGAAACTGTTCGGGTCGAAGTCATTAAATGTACCGTTGAGTGCATAGCGATAGTCGGATTTCTCGTAAGAGTCGCAAAGAACTCCTTTGCTCACAAAAGCATCATAAGACTGATGCGTCTGATCTACATTGAAGTCACCCGTCAGGATAGCCGGAAGGTCTTTGCCTTTACCCAGTTCTTTCATCTTGTCTTGCACGAGGAAGGCACTCTCTACGCGGGCTTTCTTGCCGATATGATCCATATGCAGATTGAAGAAGAGGAACTCGAAGCCGGTATCCTTGCACTTGAAATGTCCCCAACTGCAAATGCGGGGTAACACGGCATCCCAACCGATGCTTGGTTTATCGGGCGTTTCCGACAACCAGAAGTCTCCTTGCTCTACTACATCGAACTTGTCGGTGCGATAAAAAATAGCGGAGTGTTCGCCTGCTTTTTTACCGTCATCGCGCCCCACACCGATATAGTCATACCCGGGAAGAGCCGCCTTCAGGTCTTTCAACTGATGATGGAAACATTCTTGCGTACCGAATATGTCGAAGTCGTGGTATTCCACCATTTGTGCGATGATGGGATAACGTTGTCCCCAGCCGTTGCCACGGGCGGAGTCGGAGCCGTTGGCGTTTCTGAGGTTGTAGGAAGCTACGGTGAAAGTAGTTGGCTGGTAGTTTTGGCAACTGCAAAAAGCTACGAAAACAAATGTGATGAGTAGAAGATTTTTCAGTTTCATGTCTTTGAAGTCTGTTTGGATTGATACTATTATAGGCTCCAAAAGTACGATATTTAATTTAATCAAGAAACATACGGGCATAAAAAAGCCATCCCCGGAATAGACGAAGCAGGGATGGGTTTCTTTTTAGTGTGCTTACTATTGTTCGGCAGACTATGTTCCGTTAGTTCTGCGGAAAGGTTATTCCTTGACAGGCTCAGCCGGTTTTTCCTTTGATGCAGTGTCTTTTACAACTGTATCATTGGCAACAACGGTTGGTGCAACCAGTTCTGTTTTTACAGGTTCCTCTTTCTTTGTCACAGTGTCTTTCACTACTGTGTCATTGACGATTGCTTCATTAACTTCTATCGGGGCTATCACAGCTTCTGCAGAGTTCTGAGCTTTGACAAGGAATGAACCACCACAAACAAACATAAACATTGCTACTACTAATACTAATTTCTTCATAATCCTTTGCTTTAATGATATTTAAAAATATGTTTTCAATTCTCTCTCTTGTGTTAAGGAATTGGTTATTGCTTAATGCCTTTCCCCTAATATGTTTCAAAGTGCGTGCCAAGAATAAATGTGTGGCGCTAAAGTGTTGGCAAATAGAAGAATATGAAGAAAAAATGTCGCGAGAGACTGTAGAATCTTTTGGGGAAACTGTAGAAACTGTGGAGCGGGGAGTGTAGAAATATTCCACACTCCCCGCTCCACATATATTTTATCTTACGGTTAGTTCACTTCATCTGGCCAAGGACAGGGCTTGCCCGTAGATTTGACGGTGGGGCGTTGTCCGCCTACTTTTCTCAGGTATTTTCCAAGTTCTTTGGAGAGTCGCTTCACGATGTCGGGATGCTGGGCACTGAGGTCGTTATTTTCACCTATATCATCGGGGATGTTGAATAACTCTTTCTTGCCTGTACCATAATAATAAATCAGCTTCCAGTCTCCATTGCGAACGGCGCAATTGAAGTTGATGCCCGGTCCGTCGTTTCCCCAGTTGTTGGGCATATTCCAGAAGAGGCTTCGGCCTTTGGAGGGGTTGCCCGTCTGTTTCAGCAGGGGCATAAAACTGACGCCGTCTATCGGTTGCACAGTTTTGTATTTCTTTATTCCTGCCATCTCCAGAATGGTGGGGTAGAAATCCTCAATCATCAGGTAGTCATTGCATCGGCTGTTAGGTTTCACAACGCCCGGCCAGCTTACAATCATCGGTTCGCGGATTCCGCCCTCATAGGTAGAGCCTTTGCCGCTATTCAACGGATAATTCTGTGTATGCAGTTTACCGTCACGCCAACTTGATTCGGAAGCAAGTCCGCCGTTGTCGCTCATAAAGATGATGATGGTATTGTCGGCTTCACCATTCTTTTCCAACCAGTCCATCAAGTCGCCCAAGCTCTTGTCCATTCCTTCGATAAGGGTGGCATAGGCAGCTTCATGGTCGGTCATGCCTTTCTTTTTGTATTTGTCGTAGAAACGTTTGTCCTTATTCAGTGGAATATGAATTGCATATTGAGCCATATATAGGTAGAAGGGCTGATTGTATTTTTTCGCTTTATCCAAAGCCTTGATGGCTTCGAGCGTGAGTGCTTCGGTGACAAAAGTTTCTGTTCCCCAATATTTCTCCAATCCGGGGACAGCCATTAGCGATACAGGACGTCCGTCTTTGGTGTGACCATAGTTCTCTTCTCCCAGATAGCTGGCAAGTCCTCCGGCAGCGTGTCCGGCAATGTTTACTTCAAATCCCCAATGATGCGGGTCTTCTCCCGGAGTGTCTATCGCTCCGAAGTGTGCTTTTCCGCAATGGATGGTGTGGTAGCCGTTATCTTTGAGCAATTGCACGTAGGAAGTTCCGACAAATGTGTTGTTGGTGCCGGGCACTTGGCTTACGCCGTTGTAGTTCCATTCAGGAACAGCCAATTCTTTGTCTTTGCGGTCTGTCATCGTATTCTTTTGCAGCGTCCAGTTTGTCACTCTGTGTCGTGCCGCATTGGTTCCGGTGATGAGGCTGCATCGGGTAGGTGAACTGATGCTGGTAGCATACGCTTGAGTGAACATCATTCCTTGTCGGGCAAGGCGTTCCATGTTGGGCGTTTCGTACAGTTCGTTGTAGTGCGTCTTCTCGGTCCAGAAAGGGAGAGAAGTGTCTTGCCATCCCATATCATCTACCATGAAGAGAATAATATTCGGACGTTTGTCCATGCGCTCAGTCTGAGTGTCTTTCTGTGCCTGCTGGCCGTTTGCGGCTAGTGGAACAAGTGCGAGGGAAAATAATGTCTTTTTATTCATGGGGGTATTATTTAGAGTTTATCTTGAATTATATGCACTGAAATTGATAATATCCGGCGGTGCGATAGATTTCATCACGGTGAGTCGTAGCATATTTGTTTCTATCGGTTCGAACTTCTCGATTCGTTTATGCCCAACGGATTCTCCGTTGCTGATTGTTTTCCATTTACCGTTCACCTTTGCTTCGATTTTATATTGGCGGATACGTTCTCCGTTTTTAATGTTCTCTTGCATAATGCAGTAGTTTACGGGTTGCATCTTATCCAGTTTCAGAGTCAGGATTTTCTTTTGTCCAGAAGTTTGTGCTATGGGTGAAGAGAATCGGCGGTTGATTTCATCTCCCATCTCTTTCAGGCGTAGTGCGTCTCCCGTGGGGATTAGTCCGTTCGGGTCGGGCGTCAATCCGAGAATAAGCGTGGCATTTCGTCCGACAGAATTCTCGTATTTATGTATTAGAACATCCAATGGGTAGATGTTATCTTCGTCGTCCGGTTCCCAAAACCATTCGTGACGTCCGTTGGCTCCTCGCAGTGGGGTATCTGCCATGGCGGGCACCCAATACTTGCCGTCTTTGTCACCATGTTTTAGCAATTCGCCGTGATTTTTATTAGGCTCAGTGGCATTGCTGTGACTATAGGGATAAGGGAAGGTAGACCAACATGGATATTCTACTGTACCATTTTCCGAGCCACCCCAGCGGAAGTCGGCACGGTCTACATTATGATAGAAGAGGCAGTTGGGTTGATATTTGTTGACGATAGGTTCTACATCTGGGCCGTCACCGTGCGGGTCGTCGGCTCCACCGTCAAACCATATCATATAAAGGTCACCATAGCGGGTACAGAGCTCTGTAACCATCTTTTCGCAGAGTCGTTTATACCATGCCTGTCGGTTGCGGGCAAAGTCGCCTTCACCTTCCGCCTTAAAGTTGTGTATACCTAACAAGGAATTCCAACGTATACCTATATAAATGCCCGGTTGTAGACCATATTTGTGGCAGGAGTTCACAAAGTCGCGAACGATATCTCCTTTACCATCACGCCACTTCACCGCCTTCAGGCAGTACGGATTGACATCGCTTTGCCAGAGTCCGAATCCGGTTTCATGAGTAGCCGTCAGTACGGCAAATTTGCATCCGGCAGCTTTGGCGGCCTGTACCCATTGGTCGGTATTCAGTTCGGTAGGGTTGAATATGTTGTAATCTTCAATGGGATTGATGCGGTTGTTTCCTTGTCCGTAGCGGATGCCGTCGAAAACATGGAGGTCGTAGTGAAATACTGCTCCCATTTCGGCTTCATGCCATTTCAGTTGGTGAGGTTTGGGGACAGGAATCGTATATTGTTGTGCAAAACAACATACAGAACAGAATAGTAAAGCTAAGATGAAATAAGGTTTCTTCATTAAAGTAGTCTATTTGAGGTTCATACAATAGGCAAATGAATCATTGGTACGGATGAGCCACGCCTTGAGTTGTTTATTGAAGCTTCGGACTAGTTTAGGCGATTGCTCGGCAATGTTCTTCAATTGATGCGGGTCTTTTGTGCGGTCGAAAAGAATAGTCTCGTCTACAATACCATTGGTGGCATGGATTACAAAAGTGTGAGTGCCCGTGCGTAGTCCGCGATAGCCGGTATCGTGATTGTCATATTGCACATAATAATAAGGTTGAACTACGTCTCTTTTACATTTTCCAAGAATCTCGCGGGATAAGTCGAAGGTTTGCACAGCTTCGGGAATCTCCTTTTGGAATCCCATCAACGATAAGAGTGAGGGATATAAATCGGCAAAAGCAATCATTAAGCGATTGTCTTTGCGCGGCTTGATTTTCTCCGGCCAAGAGATAATCATAGGGATACGCATTGATTCCTCATAAAAGATATTCTTTCCCGCTTGGTCGTGTGCACCCATACAGATGCCATGGTCGGACGTGAACACAACAATTGTATTGTCGAAGAGTCCGTTGCCTTTCAGCGTATCGATGATGCGACCGATATTCTCATCTACACCGGTGACACAGGCGTAATAATTGCGTATGTTGTTTCTGAAATAGTCTCCCATTTCTGTTCCTTTGGCAGGAATGTCCGGACGGTCGGCGCACAGGGCCTCTACATCCAGGTCTTTATACATCTCTTTATATTTATCGGGCACTAACTCGTAACCCGTATGTGGAGGATTCATAGAAACCACTAAAGCAAAGGGTTGTTTATTTTCCTTTTGTGCTTCAATGTATTCGATGGCTTTAGTCGCTTCGTAGGCGGGTCCCCATTGATTGACGTAATAGAAGCTATCGCGCTGTGCTGTAGTATTCCAGTACATCGGTTTCAGATGATTATCATACGTTCCATAGGCAATCCAATGTTCAAATCCGTGACGGCGTTCGGGAGGGCACCATTCGTTCCAGGCTACTTTCCCCCGATTATTGTAGGTATCTACATAAGGTTTATAAGGTGAATCCAGATGCCATTTGCCGACATATCCGGTGTTGTAGTCCATGTCCTTCAGCACATCGCTCCAACAACGGGCATCCTGCGGTAGTTCCACTCCGTAGGGGGCCGTCTGAGAGTTACAGTTGCCTACTACCTTATTGTGGATAGGATACATACCAGTCATTAACATGGCACGTGCCGGTGACGAAACCGGATAGCTACTGATGGCATTGGTGAATAGAACTCCTTCTGCTGCCAAATTATCTAATGCAGGAGTGTACACAGGTTCTTTGCCGATACAACCTAAAGCGTCTCCCCGATACTGGTCGGCCATAATAAAAACAAGATTGGGAGAAGTTTGGGCTACAATTGGAAGCAAAGAAACTGAAAATGCAACTCCGGTAGCAAGTACTGGGGGGCATATTGTCTTTCGCATGGTTACATTATTATGGGGGTAAAGATACATATTACTTTATTTAATGCAATAGGGGAGGCAAAGTTATTTTGATGAAAGAACCTTCCCTCCCCAAAATCAGCATGGAGAATATCACTCTCAGTTGTTACCTGAAAACAGTTTTATCTCTTAATCGCCCTCAGGCAGTGTGCCGTCATTTTTGCTCCATCCAGGATTCTGATAGATGCTAGAAGAGTCGAAATCACCGGAGCCTGACACGGCGGTTGTTAAGCGGAATTCACGATTGCTGATGGGATACAGATATTTGGCTGGGTTCCAATTCAGTCCGTTAAAACCTATATTTGCTTTATTCTTACGATAAGGCAATAAGTATTTTCCTTCTGCATATTGATCGTTACGAGCCGATACATTGGCTGTTCCTTCCGTAGTTCCATATTCAGTAAGTGTCATTTTAGCCAGAGTAGAAGATGCGTCTTCGGGTTGAGGATCCGTATACAGTTTATAAATACCATCCCAGAAGTTACATCCCTGAATGTGTACGTTTTGTACCTGGTCGAGAGCTCTCCAGCGTTTCAAGTCATTCATGCGATGTCCTTCGGCTGCCAGTTCAATGCGGCGTTCGCGACGAATATTATATAAAGTAGCATCTACTTGAGCTCCGGCAGAATAGCTTCCCCAATCATTCTTTTCTTTTTCCATAATTGTGTTATCAATAGTCTTTTGGTAGTCTGTATCTACGCCGGCACGGCTACGGAGTGCTTTCCAATATGTATCACAGTTTCCTTGCAAATTTCCGTATCGTTCGTAATATGCTTCCAGATAGTTCAGATATGCTTCTGCGGCACGGAAAACGGGACAACCTGTATAAGACTCTTTTGTAGCTTGCATACTGCCGGAAGTATTTAATCCTTTGCGTAGGCAGTAACCTGTTGCGTTGCTATTTTCAGCTTGTCCTTCAAAAATTGGTGCACGGTAGAAATATCCGTATCCGTCATGCTTTATGTATTCAACCAGGTTTGGTCCATCAGACAGAAGGTCACCGGTTTTCATGATAGTCTGATCCATGCGTGGGTCTCTGTTAGAAAATATGTTTGTATAAGAGGCGTCACCTTGATAATCTGCATTGCTGGCATAAATTGGCAATCCGTTTTCCATCAGGTAAGAATCTACCATTGAACGTGTGAAAGCAACGTTTCCGCCACCATTACGTTGTAAGTAGCTCACTACAAAATGATAAGAAGTAGCTTCAGAATTTAAGCTATATTTGCGCCATAGCAGAACTTCATTCATTCCACTCAAGTCTACCGAATTGAACATAGCTGCATAGTCATTATTCAATACTGAGTGTGCTTTGGCTACGATGTCGGCGGCTTCGATAGCTTGATCCAGAAAATACTGAATCTCTGCATCAATGTTAATGGTGAAATCTTTCAGATAATCCATAGATGCACCGGGCCAGCCAGGACCGCCGGGAACAAATGCAGTGCCTTTATGATATTTCTCCCAGGTTCCTTCAAATAGTGCTACACGGCTTTTTACTAAAGCGGCACAATCTCTGTTCAGGCGATTGCTTACAGGAGCGGTAGGCAACATATAGTTGTAGGCATTGTCCAGATCTTTGAGAATGAAACGGGCCACCTCGTTGCGTGGACGACGTTTGGATGCTTCGCGTACGGCTTCATAGTCGTCGGAAACGGTTCCTTCTATAATGGGAAAATCCCCTAGGCTTCGTAACGCCATATAATAAATATAAGCACGGAAGAAATATACTTCGCCAATATAATGCTTGATGTTAGCTTCATTACCCGTGATTTCTCCATCTGCCAAACGTTGGGGGACGGTTTGCAAAAAGTAGTTGGTAGCGCGAATCTTCCGGGAATATTTATACCAAAGGTTGTCATCTCCAACATAAGATTGCCCTTTTACCAGCAGTTTGCTAGGAGCATCAGCCGTTTGGTTGTCAGTTCCGTTATCGTCATCAAACAGTCCCATGTTGTAAGAACTGGAACCATGTGACGGAAGGATGTTTCCGTATTCTCCACTTCCTTCATTTTCACTGTCGTTATAGAATTTGGCAGCATAAGCGGCTAGGTCTGATTCAGAATAGAGGTACACGGTTGTACTTACACTAGTGATTGGTTCACAGTCCAGATAATCGTTGCATGAGGTAAATATGACCGATGCAGCTATAAATGAATATAATAATATCTTTTTCATATATGTTCTGATAGTTTAGAATGTTGCATTAATACCGAATGAAATTGTAGTCTGTAGAGGATAAGTCTTACCTGAGAACTGTTCTCCATAAACGGAATACGTTGTTTCAGGGTCAAATCCGCTAGACAAACTTGTAATGGTCAATACATTCTCTGCACTGACAAATACGCGCAGGTTCTGCATACATAGTTTGTTGATTACTTGTTTGGGTAATGTATATCCTACCTGAATATTCTTTAAACGTGCATATGCTCCGTTTTGCAGATAACGGGTTTGTGTTTTCTGATTCATATCTTTACCCATATAGATTCTGGGGAAATAGGCATCAGTGTTAGGACCGAACACGGACGTTGTGTTTTCCGGGCGATAATAGTCCAGATGCTCTTTAAGACCTGTTGATTGCCATTCGCCACCAGAAAGTCCCCAGAACATTGCACCTGTCAAAGCTAAATCGCGTTTGGCTACACCTTGCCAGAACATACTGAAATCTAGTCCTTTCCATTCCAATCCCAAGTTGACACCAAAGCGGAAGCGTGGAGTTGAGTTACCGATAATCTTACGGTCACCCGGATCATCTAATGTGTTGGCTCCTTCATTAATTACGTTGTCATTGTTCAAATCAGTGTACATGATGTCACCTTCACCCCAACCTGAACCCCATGATGGATTGTTCTTGGCAATCCATTCGTCCATTTCTGTCTGGCTCTTAGCGATACCATGAGTTTCATATCCCCAAATCTCACCCAATTCCTGTCCTTCATAATAAGTATTGAGAGATTTGTCGGCATTTGGATATTTGTCTACAAAAGATCTTGAATCAGCAATGTTGAAACCAACGTTGTAATTAACTTGTCCTACTTTGTCACGCCATGCAACTGCCAATTCCCAACCTTTTGTGCGAAGGTTTGTATTGTTTGTTTGAGGCATACCGGTTCCATAAATACCAGCTATCTCTGAAGCAGGTCCCACCATATCAAGCGTCTTACGTACGAAGTAGTCGAAGTTTACAGTCAGACGATTGCGGAGCATACCTAAATCGAATCCGACATTCAGCGACTTAACTGTTTCCCAAGTCAATGAACTGCTTATAGTGCCGGGAACACCTGCTACTGCGGGTTTTGAATCTCCCATCAGCCAACTTCCACCATTTGCACTAACCGATTGAAGTAAAAACATCGGATAATATGATTTAGTGTTTTGATTACCTAGTGTACCCCATGAGAAACGCGGTTTTATCTGGTTGATAATATCTTTGTCAACAGGGAAGAATTCTTCTGCTGCTATATTCCAACCTAAAGAGAAGGAACCGAACATTCCCCAACGGTCTTTACGGAGGAAACGAGAAGAACCATCGTAGCGCAGATTGGCTGCAAAGAAATATTTGTTGGAGTAATCATAGTTGAGACGGCCGAAGAAACCTGCTGTTGCCCATGAATATGCACTGGCTTCATTGATTACGTCATCACCGGTAGCTGCACCGATTTCCGGTACATTTTCGGATATCAGATCCATACGTTTCACTGACAAATAACGATTGTTGTATTTTTCTGTATTCACACCAGCCATTACTTTAAACATATGCTGGTCGACAGAGAATGAATAGTCGGTATATAAGCTGGAAGTCAGATGATTGGCATTAGTCCAATGTTGCATAGCACCGGTTTGTCCTGCCGTGTAGCTCGATCCATAAGAGAGTAGTAAAGGCTCATTAGCCACATCATATTCATATACCTTATTCAAATTCTGTTTCTTAAACTGACTGATGAGACGCAAGCCGACATTGGCATAGATGTTCCAGCCTTTCATTGGGTGGAATACCAATTGACCTTGTAGGTAAACATTGTCGTTACTTGTTTTAGAACGGCTGCCATTGGTCAACTGTGCCAATTTACCGTTGCGCATATAATGTCCGTTGGGATCTTCAAACGGCATAGTAGGCCACATACGTACAATATCATGATAGAGCAGACCATCCAGATCTGTATAGAACGGATTGTCGAGGTTGGTATGTACATATTTGGTGTTTACTTCGAGGTCCAGCCATTTGTAAGGTTGAGCATTGAATTTTGCATTTGTCGAAATACGGTCATAAGTGTCATCGCCATAACGCAAATTACCATCTTGGTTTAAATAATTGGTAGAAACATAGTACTGGCTCTTGTCAGTACCACCGCTTATATTCAAGTTGTGTTCGTGGGTCCACGACCATTTATACTGTTTTTTATACCAATTCACATTATCATTAGCTTTCTCATGAAATTGCCAATTGCCATTAGAATTGGCAATAGTGCTGGTGTTAATCTCTCCATTCATGTATTTCTGGATACGATCCATTGTATCTTCGTCAAAAATAGGATTAGCAGCGCCTTGGTTGGCATTACCTTCATTGAAATAGTTGGCAAACTGCCAAGAGTTCATCAAGTCAGGTAAGTGGTTGGGGCCGTAGTAACGGGCGTTTCCTGAATAAGTAACATTAACCCTTCCTGCTTTCCCCTTTTTAGTTGTAATCAGGATAACACCAAAAGCTGCACGAGAACCGTAAATGGAACTGGATGCAGCATCTTTCAAGACAGAAATAGATTCTACGTCATCGGGATTCAGGTTGTTCATATTTCCCTCGATACCATCAATCAAAACCAAAGTTGCGGCGTTGGACCCCTGTGATATAGTACCGGTACCACGTATATTGATATCCAGTGCTTGTCCCAATTCACCACCACGGCTACCTACGGAGAGATTTAAACCGGGAACTGTACCTTGCAGGGATTGTCCTAAGTTAGTAACCGGACGTGAATCCAGCATTTTTGTATCTACGGTTGCGACGGCGTCTGTCAGGTTTGCTTTCCTTTGCGTACCAAATCCTACTACTACCACTTCATCCAATGTCTGAGTATCTTCATCCAAAGTGATAGAGTATTGCTTTTCAGCAGTTATCTTAATCTCTTTAGTCTGGTATCCTATATAAGATACAACCAGCGTACTTCCTATTGGAACATTGGGAATGGTGAATTTGCCATCAAAGTCAGTAATAGTACCATTGGTACTCCCTTTTACTATCACGCTGGCACCGATAATAGGCTCATTGAGCTTTTTGTCTGTAACCGTACCATTAATGTTGATTTGCTGTGCATACACAAAACTGATGCTGAGCAATAACATGATGAGTAATGATTTAAGTTTTCTCATTGCATTTTATTTAAAGTTAAACATATGGTTTTTATACTGCAAAAGTATCCGGTTGGAAGCTTTCAGGATATGCACGTTCTTTTCATTTAGCATACATGTTTAATTCAAACATTATTTCTTTATAACTATTGTTGTGCATTAGGAAAGATTTGCGTTTATTTGCAGTAAAACAAAACGTAATGAAGCACTTAAATCTAATTCTTCTTATACTTATCGTTAGTAGTTGCCCAATAACTCTTATTCATGCTTTTTTTGATAAGGATATTCGTTTATTGACGATGCAAGATGGATTGGCTGATAACACAATAACCTCTATATATAAAGATGATGACGGATTTATGTGGTTTGGAACGAATAATGGATTAAGCCGTTATGACGGCAAAACCATCAGGAACTTCAAACCGGCAGAAGGTTACATTCCCAATTCTGATGTCGTGCGATTGTCAAATGATTATTTGGGAGTTATATCCAATGGTACTTTTCATGTTTTCAATCGACGGCTGGAAGCTTTCATTCCCTTGCATTCTGATAATAATGCGGTGAGTCTTATCTTTAATCATATATTGCCCATTGATGAATCTTCATTCTGGGGTATATCGGGTAATAAATTGCTAGTATGCCAGTGGGAAGAGCAAACAGAACAAGAGAGGAAAACATCTGTAATTTGTATAAGCCTGCAAAAAGAATACAACTTATTGCCTGATGATGGCAGTGTATTCAACTCAGTGTGTTATGACGAAGAATATAATAAAGGGTTATGGCTGACAACAAATAAAGGCGATTTATTTCTATTCCAACCGAATGCTTCGGGTAGATGCCAAAAGATTGTGTTGGATGGTGGACAGCCGTTACAAATAACTTCAATCTTAAGTAGGCAAGGGATAGTATGGGTTTCAACGCTTGCCAGAGGACTAATCCGATATCATACGCGTACAGGACTTGTCGAGCGCATATCCTATGGTGGACCGGGAAAGGAAAATCTATTATCTCATACCGATGTTTATGAAACAATATATATCGGAAACAATTGCTATCTGGCTGCTACATGGAGCGGTTATACTTTACTAATGCCAGATGAGGAAAACCCGGAAGAGCTAACTTCGGAAATATATAACTATTCAAATACGCAAATTCACCGGAATCTTGAAACGAGGATGATTTCCGCCTATTATGATCCGAATGGTGTGCTATGGATAGGTACCAATGGTGGTGGAGTGATGTATTCGGATTTGAGGTCACAGTTTTATAATCGCTACTATCAGGACAGGCATAATGAAGTATGCAGCATACTCATGGATGACAATCGATATGTATGGTTGGCAACCTTTCATAAGGGGATAATGCGAAGTGATATGCCATATGTTAAGGGGAAAAAGCTCACCTTTTCTAAAGCGGAAACATATAAAGGAGATTTGAAAGAAACGGTACTGTGTGCGCTGAAAGATTCTGTAGGCAATCTTTGGTTCGGAAATCGGGATGGCACGTTGACGGTGTATAATAGTGAAACCGGAAGATTTTCTATGCAGGCTTTATTGATAAATGGAGGCGTTAACAAGTCACCTGTGTGGTCTTTGCATATAGATAAGAAAAAGCGGCTTTGGATAGGCACGGAAGATGGTTTGCTATTATATCTTCTCCAAACAGGGACATGCGTAAAATTACCTGTGGAACAATGCTTAAATGAGAAAGAACCTCTCTTTATACGAGCCATTGCCGGAACAAAAGATGGAACGATATGGCTGGGAACGAGTAATCAGGGAGTCTGTAAGGTTGTAGAATCTGCTACAGGAGATATAACGGCAAAGGGTGGTTACGAACAGAGAGCAAATATCGAATACCATTCAGTACGTTCACTATTGACTTCTTCGGATGGTAATCTATATATTGGCTATATTGATGGATTTGCCATTCTTCCGCCCCATCTGGATGCTATTCGTGAGTTTTATACTACCGGCAATGGACTGTGCAGTAACTTTATCGGGTGTATCGCAGAAGATAGTAAAGGGCGTATTTGGCTAGGCAGCAATTCGGGAATATCACGTTACAGTCGTCATCAACACCTTTTCTATAATTACTATATTGCAGGGAGTAACCGTTCTGCCTTATTCAGCAATAACATTTTGTTTTTTGGCAATAACCAGAGTTTGACTTACTTTAACCCGGATGAGATAGAGGCCTATCCCAATAATGAACGAGTATTGATTACCGGTATAGAGGTTGATAACCGTTCGGTCGAGATAGGGGAAAAGATAAATGGGCAGATTGTGCTCGACAAAATGGTTTCGTATACAGACTGGGTGATATTGAATAACGATAACCGCGACTTCTCTTTAGTGTTCAATAACCTGTCTTATTCAAACGAACAACAGAAATACAATTACCGACTCCTACCTTATCAGGAGCATTGGCTGATATCTGATGAAGGGGAAAAAGCGTCCTATACCAATTTATCTGCAGGAGATTACGTATTTGAAGTAAAGAACATCTACCCGGATGGGCAGACGGGTCCCGTAACTTCTTTGAAGATAGTCATACTTCCTCATTGGAGCAATACGCTGGCATTCCGTATTCTCATCATCATGCTGGTATTGGCAGGAATAGCCTATTGCATCCGACTGATAAGAATACGTCAGAAGCGTTTGGAAAGCGAGATGCAGATGAAGCATGAGCTGCTGACTGTAAATCTGGAACGTGAGAAAGAACGACAGATACGTATGGAACGAGAGAACTTCTTCACGGGTGTCGCCCACGAACTGCGTACACCTTTGACTTTGATACTTGCGCCATTGCAGGAATTGATGAAGCAGAGTAATCCGTTAGCCGATTCTTATAAGAAACTTCAGGTGATGTTTAAGAATGCCACCCTATTGCATACCTTGGCTGATCATTTGCTTTATGTACAGAAAATAGAGGCAGGGATGATAAAACTCCAGTTGATTGAAACCGACTTAGTGCAATTGATAAAGAATGTGTCGGAACCATTTCATCAGATGTCGGAGATTAGAGGTATACACTTTGAAGTTAACCTGCCCGAAGGAAGACTTATGTATTGGGTAGATGATAACAAGATTTTCTCTGCCGTGCAAAACCTGCTTTCAAATGCCTTTAAGTATACATCTTCGGGAGGCAGCATCTTGCTTTCGGTTTCTCATATCGTTAAAGACGAACAGGGCTATTGTCAGATAGCCGTTTCGGATACGGGCACAGGTATACCGAAGGATATGCAGAAACACATCTTTGAGTCGTTCATAACAGGAGAGAATGTACCTGAAATATCGACGAAGATAGGCATAGGATTGCATATAGTAAAGAATACGATGGACTTGCACCACGGTTTGGTAACATTGGAAAGCTTGCCGGGCGATGGAAGTACGTTTGTGTTGTATATCCCTGAAGGGAAGGACCATTTTGCACAAGATACTTACGAACTGATAAGTAGCCCGAAGAAGAGTGCGAAGAAAGAAGCTGAGATGAAGCCCGATTTGTTTCTCTCCCTAGAAGAAGATGGAACACAAGAAAAGCTGACTAAGAAGACTTTACTGATAATCGAAGATAACGAAGATGTACGCCAATACATTCGGAGTCTATTTTTCTCTAAATACACAGTATACGAAGCCGGTAATGGCGAAGAAGGAGTGCGTGTGGCAAAAGAGCAATTGCCCGATTTGGTAATTTCGGATGTGATGATGCCTGTAAAAGACGGCTTTACCTGTTGTCGGGAGATACGTGCGCAACAGGAAACGGCACATATCCCTATTCTAATGCTGACTGCAAAAGCCGAAGATGCTGATATGCTGCAAGGAGCCAATAGCGGTGCAGACGATTATATGATGAAGCCATTCAATCCGGAGATTCTAAAGGCAAAAGTCGAGAATCTGATTCAACAGCGCGAGCGGTTGAAACGAATCTATACTAAGGCGTTGATGTTGAAACAGGATTCGGAAGAGGGAGCGAAAGAGGATGCTTTCCTGCAACAGCTCATCCATATAATAGAGGTCAATCTCTCCAACGAAGACTTCAATGTAAAGATGCTGGCAGAACAACTAAACATGAGTCAACCTACGCTCTATCGCAAGGTAAAGCAACGCAGTGAGAAATCCGTCATAGATATGATTCGCAGCATACGCATCAGCAAGGCGGCGTCATTGATTCTGGAAAACAGGTATTCTATTCAAGAGATATCTGAAATGGTAGGCTATTCTGATACACGTACATTACGCAAACATTTCACGGAGCAATTCGGTGTTTCTCCTTCCAAATATATGAATGCGTAGTTTACAAATCAATATTGTAGAGCTTCAGTTTATTGTATAGCGTTTTCCGGTCGATATTGAGTAGTTGCGCAGCTTTGCTCTTGTTATTTCCGGTTTGGCGCAATGCTTCCAGAATATGTTCTTTCTCCGTATCCTCATTGCGAAGCGCCATGCTCGTAGCGCAAGATACATGAGTCTCGAGCAGTTCGGTTCCCAGTTCAAATAGTGTGATGAAATTACCTTGAGCCAGCAAAGTCGCTCTTTTCACAATATTCTTCATCTGGCGGAGGTTGCCCGGCCAATGATAATTGAGCAATGCCTGAGAAGCTTTAGGATCAAAGCCGATGAGATGTTTATCCAATTCCCTGTTGGCCTGGTCGAGGAAGAAGTTGGCGAAGAGTAAGATATCCTCTTTCCGTTCTTTCAGGTCGGGCATTCGTAGGGTAAACTCATTGATACGGTGGAAGAGATCTTCGCGGAATGTACCCTTTTCGATGGCCTGTTCCAGATTCTCATTGGTGGCGGATACCAAACGGATATCAACGGATATCTCTTGAGTAGAACCCACCGGACGAATCTTTCTCTCCTGCAAGGCACGAAGCAACTGTATCTGCACCTCATAACTGAGATTCCCTATTTCATCCAGAAAGATAGTCCCGCCGTTGGCAGCAACGAAAGCCCCCGTTTTATCATTCAGTGCTCCGGTGAAAGAGCCTTTGATATGGCCGAAAAACTCGGAAGCCGCCAGTTCTTTCGGAATAGAACCGCAATCTACGGCAATAAACGGTTTATCGTTTCGCTTGCTGAGTTGGTGGATGCGGTGTGCCACATACTCTTTCCCCGTTCCGCTGGAGCCGTTGATAAGAACAGACATATTGGTAGGAGCTACCAGGCCTACGTAGTTGTAAAGCTGTTTGGCAGCATCGCTTTCTCCTTCCAGATAGGCGCTATGAGTTCCTGTATTATCCTTGGAGGGGGTGGATGGAGCTTTTTTAGAAGAAGTAGAAGGACTTTTTGCGGAGGGCTGCGCAGCAGGTGTTCCTTCGGCTTGCAGTGCTTCGGAGATTTTCTTCAGCAGTTCTTCCGGATTCACTGGTTTGGCAATATAATCTTTAGCTCCGAGTTTCATCGCCTGCACGGCCGATTGAATATCCGCGTAGCCGGTCATTATAATCAGAGGAATGTTCAATCCCTGTTCGTTCATCCATTTCAGGAGGTCGATACCATCGTGGTCGGGTAAGCGTAAATCCGATAATACCAAATCGGTGTTTTGGCTTTCGATGTGCTTCCGTGCACGTGCAATTGTACTTACAGACGACACTTCAAACCCTTTTTTGCCTAACCACGTTTTTAGCATCATTCCAAAAGTTATATCATCTTCAACGATTAATATGGACCTCATTATGTCAAGTTTTGATTCTTTTAAGTCACAAAGGTAAGAGGATTTAGGTGAAAGTGGTATATTTGCAAACTTAAATTAAATAAAAGCGTTATGAAAAAGGTTCTATTAATACTATTAACTATATCGTTTTGCGGATTGACATCGTGCAAGACAGGTACAAAAAAAGAAGGAGACATGGATAAAGAAACGTTGGTAAAGATTGAAACAACTGCCGGAGATATTACAGTAAAGTTGTATGATGAGACACCGAAGCATCGTGATAATTTCATCAAGTTGGTGAAAGAAGGAACCTATGAAGGCACATTGTTTCATCGTGTCATCAAGGACTTTATGATTCAGGCAGGCGACCCCGACTCGAAGAATGCGCCTAAGGGAAAGATGCTGGGTGCCGGAGATGTGGGCTATACGGTTCCTGCGGAGTTCGTATACCCGAAATATTTCCATAAGAAAGGGGCGTTGTCGGCTGCACGCCAGGGAGATAATGTGAACCCGAAGAAGGAATCTTCCGGTTGCCAGTTCTATATCGTGACGGGCAAGGTATACAATGACTCTACTTTGCTGAACATGGAAAGCCAGATGAACGAGAACAGAGTGAATGTTATCTTCAATACACTTGCGCAGAAGCATATGAAAGAAATCTATAAGATGCGTAAGTCGAACGACGAAGACGGACTTTATGATTTGCAGGAGAAACTCTTTGCACAAGCACAGGAAATGGCTGCCAAAGAGCCGGACTTCCATTTCACTCCGGAGCAGATAGAAGCCTATACTACCGTAGGCGGAACTCCGCACTTGGATGGTGAATACACCGTATTCGGCGAAGTAGTGGAAGGTTTGGACGTGGTGGATAAAATTCAGCAGGTGAAGACAGACCGTAGCGACCGCCCCGAAGAAGACGTGAAGATAACAAAGGTAACAATCGAATAATTTAAACTAAGCCTTGGGAGAGGCACAACTATGAAGATAAACAGGCATATTCTCGATAACGGTCTGCGGCTGGTACATTCGCAGGATGAAAGTACGCAGATGGTAGCACTCAATATATTGTATAACGTGGGAGCTCGCGACGAACATCCCGACCATACCGGCTTTGCCCACCTGTTCGAGCATCTGATGTTCGGCGGTTCGGTCAATATTCCCGATTATGACGGGCCGCTGCAACTGGCGGGAGGCGAGAATAATGCCTGGACGAACAATGATATCACCAATTACTACCTCACTGTGCCCCGGCAAAATGTGGAAACCGGCTTCTGGTTGGAGTCCGACCGTATGCTGAGCCTTGATTTCAGCGAGCGGAGCCTGGAAGTGCAGCGAGGGGTAGTAATGGAGGAGTTCAAGCAGCGCAGCCTGAACCAGCCTTACGGAGATGTCAGCCATCTCTTGCGCCCTTTGGCGTATCGGGTGCACCCTTACCAGTGGCCTACTATCGGAAAAGACTTATCGCACATTGCCAATGCAACGTTGGAAGATGTGAAAGCATTCTTCTTCCGGTTCTATGCGCCCAACAATGCCATCTTGTCCGTGACGGGAAACATCACCTTTGAAGATGCTGTGGCGTTCACCGAGAAGTGGTTTGGTCCCATTCCCCGCAGGGATGTCCCGCAACGGGCATTGCCGCAGGAGCCGGAGCAAACGGAAGAACGCAGGCTAACGGTGGAACGCAATGTGCCGCTCGACGCACTCTTCATGGCTTTTCATATGTGCGATCATCGCCATCCTGATTATTATGCATTCGATATCCTTTCGGACTTGTTGAGCAACGGCCGTTCGAGCCGTCTCAATCAGCGGTTGGTGCAAGAGAGACAGATGTTCTCAAGCATCGACGCATATATTTCCGGCAGCGTAGATGCCGGGCTGTTTCATATTTCCGGTAAGCCTTCGGCGGGAGTCACTTTGGAACAGGCGGAAGCGGCAGTGCGCGAAGAGTTGGAGCGGTTGCAGCAGGAGTTGGTAGACGAGCAGGAGTTGGAGAAGGTGAAGAACAAGTTTGAGTCTACTCAGATATTCGGCAATATGAATTATCTGAATGTGGCTACCAATCTTGCCTGGTACGAATTGCTCGGTCGGGCGGAAGATATGGAAAAAGAGGTGGAACGTTATCGTTCAGTCACTGCGGAGCAGTTGCAAGCTGTTGCCCGGTCCGGTTTCCGTAGGGAGAACAGTGTGGTATTATATTATAAGAAAACTTATGCAGAGACTATATAGGACATACAAAGATCATTATAAAGCATTATTCACTCTCGGTTTGCCTATCGTTATCGGCCAGATAGGCGTCATCGTTCTGGGCTTTGCCGATACTTTGATGATTGGTCATCATAGCACCATCGAACTGGGCGCAGCCTCTTTCGTCAACAATGTATTCAATCTTGTTATTATCTTCAGCACTGGTTTCTCTTATGGACTGACGCCTATTGTAGGCGGCTTGTTCGGAACGCATCAGTTTGCCCCTGCCGGACAGGCATTGCGTTGCAGTCTGTTGGCAAACCTGCTTGTAGCCTTCCTGCTGACTATCGGCATGAGCATCCTCTACTTCAACATAGAGAACCTCGGGCAGCCGGAAGAACTGATTCCCTTGATAAAACCCTACTACCTTGTTCTGCTCGGCTCTCTTATTTTCGTCATGCTCTTCAATGGTTTCAAGCAGTTCACCGACGGAATCACAGACACAAAGACCGCCATGTGGATACTGCTTGGAGGAAACGTGCTGAATATCATCGGTAACTACGTCCTTATATACGGTAAAATTGGATTGCCCGAATTGGGTTTGCTCGGTGCGGGTATCAGTACCCTCTTCTCGCGCATCATGATGGTGGTCGTATTTGCCATTATCTTCTTCCGCAGTCCTCGGTTCCAGCGTTATAAAGAGGGTTTCTTCGCGCTGAAATGGTCGCGTCCCATATTTGCCCGTCTCAACTCGCTCGGCTGGCCGATTGCTTTTCAGATGGGGATGGAGACAGCTTCTTTTAGTTTGAGTGCCATCATGATTGGTTGGTTGGGAACCATCGCATTAGCTTCCCATCAGGTGATGTTGGCAATCTCCCAGTTCACCTTTATGATGTACTACGGCATGGGAGCGGCAGTTGCCGTTCGCGTCAGTAACTTTCAGGGGCAGCACGATACGGTCAATGTGCGCCGTTCGGCATATGCGGGCTTTCATGTGATGATGGCGATGGGCGTTGTCCTTTCACTCATCGTGTTTCTTTGCCGCAATCATTTGGGCAGTTGGTTCACCGACAGTCCCGAGGTAGCGGCAATGGTGACTTCCCTTATATTCCCTTTCCTATTCTATCAGTTTGGCGACGGGTTGCAGATAACTTTTGCCAATGCCCTGCGCGGTATCTCGGATGTCAAGCTGATGATGGTAATCGCCTTCGTCGCCTATTTCATGATTTCATTGCCAGTGGGTTACTTCTGCGGCTTTGTAATGGGATGGGGGATTATCGGTGTCTGGATGGCATTCCCCTTCGGGCTGACCAGTGCGGGACTGATGCTATGGTGGCGTTTCAACTACATGACGAAATCCGCTTCTTGACTTATAACTTATAATTAGCAAATGCCTATGGCTTCTTATCGTTCCACCAAACTGAAAGTAACCATTGGTTACACCTTATTATTGGCGATTCTTCTTTTCTCTCTTGTGTTTGTGCATCAGGAGATGGAAGCCTTATCGGCTGCCGACGACCAGCAAAATCTGCGAACAGACAGCTTGCTGACTCTTCTCTACGAGAAAGATCAGAACACGATACAGATGCTACGCGTGTTGAGCGAGGCAAACGACAGCCTGCTGTCCGCTTCAGAGATTGAAGAAATCATCTCCGAACAAGATTCCGTCATCACCCAGCAACGAGTGCAACATCGGATCATCACCAAGCGCGACTCGTTGATTACCACGCCGAAGAAGAGAGGTTTCTTCAAACGACTGGCGGAGGTGTTTGTCCCTTCCAAAGAAGACAGTGCTGTATTGGTGAACACATCTCTTGAGGTTGCCACCGACACCATTCTCGAGCCAACCGCCAACAAAGACTCCCTACAGCAGAAGATTCGCATGGCAACCGAGGAGAAACGCTTGCAGCGAAAGAGAACCATCCGGCGCACCAGCACGAAATATCAGCGTATGAACACACAGCTGACGGCTCGGATGGATAGTCTGATTAAGCAATACGAAGTGGAAATGACCACGCGCGCCAAGCAGGATGCCGAACTTCAGCAGGAAGTCAGGATGCGCTCCGCCCGCACCATTGCCGGAATAGCCATCGGCGCGGTACTGCTGTCCGTCTTTTTCTTGATAATTATCATTCGGGACATCTCCCGTAGCAACCGCTACCGTCGTCAGCTCGAAGAAGCGAATAAGTTGGCGGAGGACTTGCTCGATGCCCGCGAAAAGCTGATGCTTGCCATCACGCACGACTTCAAAGCACCGCTAGGCTCTATCATGGGCTATACCGAACTCCTGTCACGACTGACCGAAGACGAGCGGCAACGCTTCTACCTCGACAACATGAAAAGCTCTTCGGAGCACCTATTGAAACTGGTGAGTGACTTGCTCGACTTCCACCGTCTCGACCTCAATAAAGCGGAAGTGAACCGTGTCACCTTCAATCCCTCGCAGCTTTTCGATGAAATATACGTCAGTTTCGAACCGCTCACTGCCGCCAAAGGCTTGGCACTGCGTTGCCACATCGCCCCCGAACTGAACGGAAGATACATCAGCGACCCATTGCGGCTCCGCCAGATTGTGAACAACCTCCTTTCCAATGCCGTGAAGTTTACTCCCAAAGGAGAAGTTTCCCTGACGGCAACCTACGA
This sequence comes from uncultured Bacteroides sp., assembly GCF_900547205.1. Taxonomy (GTDB): domain Bacteria; phylum Bacteroidota; class Bacteroidia; order Bacteroidales; family Bacteroidaceae; genus Bacteroides. The sequence continues at coordinate 27,691 of NZ_URFY01000014.1, read as the reverse complement.
TTCATCTAAACTGACGATAGCCATCTCCGATACCGGAAAAGGAATGGCGACCGAAGACCGCGAACGGATATTCCAAGAATTTACCCGTCTCACCAGTGCGCAGGGAGAAGAAGGCTTCGGTCTTGGACTGTCGATAGTGAAGAAGCTGGTGACTCTGCTCGACGGTACCATTAGCGTGCAAAGCACTTTGGGAGAAGGAAGCTGTTTCACCGTAGTGCTGCCGCTCTATCCCGTAGGTAGCTCCATTGCCGAAGAGGAGGAATCCGAAAGCGGAACCACTTCACCGGCGTCGGCGGAGACGGAAGCAATTCCTCCGATGAAAGTGATACGCGTACTCCTGATAGACGATGATAAGATTCAACTCAATCTGACAGCCGCCATGTTGAAGCAGCATGGCATCGACGCCGTGTGTTGCGAGCAACTGGAAGAGTTGATAGAGCAACTTCGCACGTCCGTCTTCGACGTCCTGCTGACGGACATACAAATGCCGGCAATCAATGGCTTCGACTTAGTGAAGTTGCTCCGTGCTTCCAACATTCCGCAGGCAAAAACAATCCCGGTGATTGCAGTAACTGCCCGCAACGAGATAGACACTGCTGCTATGAACGAGCACGGCTTCGCCGGATGTCTGCACAAACCTTTCACTGTGAAAGAGCTATTACTCACCGTCAACGAAGGCCAGCTCTCAGCCGACGAAGCGCATATAACGGAAGATATGCAGCAGACGGAATCACTGAATTTCTCCGCACTTACCGCCTTTTCCGAAGACGATTCCGAAGCGGCACATTCCATCATTCAATCTTTTATTGAAGAAACCGGAAAGAATGCCGACCGGATGCAGCAATCTCTGGCACACGAAGAAGTGGACGGAATAGCCGCTATGGCGCATAAGCTTCTTCCGCTCTTCACGCTGATTGGGGCTACCGATGCCGTGCCTTTATTGAACTGGCTGGAAGCTCGCCGCGGTGAATCCTTCTCGGAAGAGATAGGTGAAAAGACCGGTTGCGTGCTTAGTGAGATTAGGAAGGTGCTGGAAGAAGCGAAGACGTTTGTGACAATATGTACAGAGTCTGGAAAGAAACTCAATTAACCCCGAAGGAGAACTTACTTTTGCTAGGAAGATATCTATAACCGAAAGTTCTGATTGCATAACCGAAAGTTCCGGTTTTATAATCAGAACTTTCAGTTATATAACCGGAGCTTGCGGTTATAGTTTTACTCTAAAGTAACGAACCAACTAGTGTGCATGAGAGGACAGTGAAGGCCGTGAAGGCTGTGAAACATAGGGATATCCGTCCTTCAATCACGGCAATCGTCTGCAAAACAGAGTATTGAGACACCGTGAACCCTATGACTGAAGAAAAGCTAAGATAACAGTATTTCGTCTGTTTGGAACATTTTACACATACGGTAAATCTTTTCTCGGAATTATTTGTTTACTTTGTGTCACCTTAATTATGCACTGGCACATTTTACATGAAACGAAAATGGATAAAATGGGTGAGCTGGATTGTGCTCACTCCAATACTGCTTTTTGTGATACTGATGGTATTGCTATATATTCCTCCCGTACAGAATCTTCTGCGCCGCGAGGCTACTGCGTATGCTTCAAAGGCTACCGGGATGCAAATTCAAGTAGAACGAATCGACCTTCGCTTCCCGCTCAATCTGCTGGTACGCGGTGTCGAGGTCATTCAGCAGCCAGACACGCTGCTGACGTTGGAAAGCCTGAACGTACGCGTACAAGCATGGCCGTTGCTGAGAGGTAAAGTAGAAGTGGACGGGATAACGCTCAGTCAGGTGGCAGTCAACTCCGCCAACCTGCTGGAAGATATGCAGATAAAAGGCGTCTTGGGACGTTTCTACCTGCAAAGCCATGGGGTCGATTTATCCAATGAAATGGCTGTTGTCAACGAAGTGGAACTCTCCGATACGCACGTGCAGTTGGTGATGAACGACACCACTGCCACGCCGAAAGACACCACCGCTTCCGCCCCCATCAACTGGAAAGTAAATCTCCATCGACTGAAACTTCAAAATGTATCCTTCAGCATGCAGCTTCCCGCTGACTCCATGCGGATGGCTGCCCACATCGGAATAGCCTCTGTCAACGAAGCGCAGGCAGACTTGAAAAACCAGTATTACGAACTGGAACAACTCCTCCTCTCCGGCACCTCCGCCAACTACGATACCGGAACGCTTCAACCCGCCGAAGGCTTCGATGCTTCTCACATTGCCGTCCGCGATGTCCGCATTGGTCTAGACTCTTTGTTATATAAAGGTAGAGACATGAACGCCGTTATCCGCGAATTTTCAATGAACGAACGTTCCGGCTTAAGCATTACTTCGCTGACGGGTAGGGCGTTCTCCAACGATTCCATAATCAGTGTCCCCGGTTTGAAACTGAATACCACTCACTCCGAAATAGATTTATCCGCCCACACCTATTGGGAACTGGTCAATATACCCACTACCGGAAACCTGACCGCTCGCCTTAACGCCTACATTGGCAAGGAAGATGTCATGCTCTTTGTCGGAGGAGTGCCCGAGAGTTTCAAGGAAGCTTATCCCTTCCGTCCGCTCGTAGTACGTGCCGGAACGGATGGAAACCTGAAAGAAATGCAGATTACCCGACTGAACGTTGACCTGCCCGGTGCCTTCTCGCTCAAAGGAGGAGGGGTGTTGGAGAACCTTGCCGACAGCCTGAAACGTTCGGGAACCATCGGTCTGGAAATGACTACCCAGAATTTGAACTTCCTTACCACGCTGATGGGGGAAGTGCCCAACGGCACTATCAATGTGCCCGATAGCATGAACATGGTAGCCCGTATCGACCTAAAAGGAACGGAATATAAAGCAAAGCTCAACCTGCAAGAAGGAAACGGCACGATGGACGTGAATGCAGCATTGAACACTACCACCGAAGCCTACTCTGCCGACCTGAAAATAGATAACTTGCAACTGCACCACTTCCTGCCGAAAGATTCTCTCTACGAGCTTTCCCTTTCGGCGGACGCCAGTGGCAAGGGGCTGGATTTCATATCTCCCCGCTCTGTTGCAAAATTGAACCTATCGCTGGAAGAACTTCACTATGCCCGCTACCACCTGTCGGACCTAAATCTGACGGGGAACCTCAAAACAGCAATAGCCACAGCGCACCTCACCAGTGATAATGACTTGTTGAAGATGACCGCCGATGCCGAATATAATCTGGCGCATAGCTATCCTGACGGCAAAGTGACGGTAGACGTCACCCAACTCAACCTTCACGAGCTGGGAATGCTGCCCGAACCGATGAAACAAACCCTAGCTTTCAACCTCTCGGCTGAGGCTCGGCAAAACCGTGTCTTCGCCCATGTTATCTCGGGAGACTTGAAGCTCGACCTCAGTGCACGCTCCGGGGTCAATCCTCTGATAAGTCAGTCCACCCATTTTGTGGATGTGCTGATGAAGCAGATAGAGGAGAAAGCATTGAATCATGCCGATTTGCGCAAAGCCCTGCCATCAGTCGTCATGTCGTTGTCTGCCGGACAGAAAAATCCGCTAGCCTATTATCTGGCTATGAAGAAGATTGGTTATCATGATGCTTCGATGAAATTTGGCACCGCTCCCGACTGGGGTATTAATGGAAAAGCAGCTATCCACGCCTTGAAGGTGGATACCTTGCAACTGGATACCGTCTTCTTCACCGTGAAGCAAGACACCACGAGCATGAAGTTGCGTGCCGGAGTCATCAATGGACCAAGGAACCCGCAGTTCTCTTTCTCTGCTTCGATGACTGGAGAAATCCGTGACAAGGATGCAGAACTGATGGTAGACTATAAAAACGAAAAAGGAGAAACGGGAGTGTTGCTTGGCGTAAATGCACGCCCCTTGTTTGAAGGACAAGGAAAAGGTAATGGACTCGCCTTCAGGCTGATTCCGGAAGAACCTATTATCGCTTTCCATAAGTTCCATTTCAAGGAGAACCACAACTGGATTTATCTGCATAAGAATATGCGTGTATACGCCAACGTAGATATGTTGGATCAGGAAGGAACGGGATTCCGTATCCATTCCGTGCCGGGTGATACCGTTTCGTTGCAGAATATAGATGTGGAGATAAGGCGAATCCGGTTGGCGGAGATTAGTAGTGTGCTTCCTTACTTTCCCGAAATAACCGGATTGCTCTCCGCAGAAGCGCATTATGTGCAGACCGAAAAGGATCTTCAACTCTCGGCTGAGGCTTCCTTTGACGAACTGACTTACGAACGTCAGCGCATCGGCGACGTCACGCTGGGTGCCACATGGCTGCCGGGTGAACGCGGTAAGCAATATCTGAATGCATACTTGAACCATGACAACGTGGAAGTGCTGCTGGCAGACGGCAAACTGGTGCCTACACAAACAGGAAAAGACAGTCTGGAAGTCAATACTACGTTGGAACATTTCCCACTTCGGATAGCCAATGTGTTTATACCCGATCAGATTGTCACCTTATCCGGAGATATGGACGGTAACGTTCATATAACGGGAAGTACCGTGCAGCCGCTCATCAACGGCGATTTGATACTCGACAGCGCTTCTGTCTTTTCCAATCAGTACGGGGTGCGGTTCAGATTCGACGACCGTCCTTTGCAGATAAAGAATAATCGCTTGGAGTTTGACAAATTTGCCATATACACCACAGAGAAGAATCCGTTTACTATCGACGGTTATGTGGACTTCCGCGATATGAGCCGCCCAATGGCGAATCTGAATCTGCTCGCATCGAACTTCACGCTGCTGGATGCCAAACGCACCCGCGAAAGTCTGGTTTACGGAAAAGCATTTGCCGACTTGCGCGCAACAGTGAAGGGACCTCTCGACGGACTGAATATGCGTGGGAACCTAAGCCTGCTGGGGAATACGGACGTGTCGTACGTACTGACCGATTCACCGTTGACGGTGCAAGACCGCTTGGGGAGTCTGGTCACGTTTACTTCGTTCAGCGACACCACTACCGTAGTGCAGCAGGAAGTGCCGACTGTTTCTCTGGGAGGACTGGATATGGCGATGATGGTACATATCGACCCGTCCGTTCGTTTGAAAGTCGATTTGGATGCCAGCAACGACAATCGCATCGAACTGGAAGGTGGTGGTGACCTTTCGATGAAGTATACCCCGCAAGGAGACTTGACACTGACCGGACGCTATACGCTGAGCGGCGGACTGATGAAGTATTCTTTGCCGGTGATTGCTGCCAAGGAGTTTGCTATCGACAACGGCAGTTATGTGGAATGGACCGGAAACCCGATGGACCCGATGCTGGACTTCAAGGCGACCGACCGTATCCGTGCTTCCGTATCCGATGGGGATAACGGAGCGTCAAGAATGGTGAACTTCGACGTATCGATTGTGGTGAAGAACCGACTGGATAACCTATCGTTTGCTTTCGACGTATCGGCACCCGAAGATGCTACCGTGCAGAACGAACTAACCGCGATGGGTGCGGAAGAACGAGGCAAGCAGGCACTCTATATCATGGTGATGAAGACCTATCTCGGCACCGGGCCGATTGGTGGCAGCGGAGTAGGGAAGTTGAACATGGGCTCTGCGCTCAACTCTGTGTTGAGTAGCCAGATTAACGAACTGATGGGAAATATAAAGGGTGCGAGTCTCTCTTTCGGCATCGAAGACCACGACGTTACGGATACCGGAGGGAAGCGAACAGACTACAGCTTCAGTTACTCGCAGCGTTTCTTCAACAACCGTTTCCAGATAGTTATCGGAGGTAAGGTTTCGCAAGGGGAGAACGCAACGAATGATGCCGAATCCTTCATCGACAACATCTCGCTGGAGTATCGGCTGGACCGCACCGGAACGCGTTATGTACGCTTGTTCTATGATAAGAACTACGAGAGTGTGCTCGAAGGGGAGATTACCGAAACCGGAGTTGGTCTTGTGCTTCGCAAGAAGCTGGACAAGCTGAGTGAACTGTTCATCTTTAAGAAAAAGAAGTAAGCATGAAAGATATACATATTAATATAATAGCCGGTTGCCTGATAAGTGTAGTGTTGTTCTCGGCTTGTTCGCTGACTAAGAATCTGCCCGAAGGAGAGATACTCTATACGGGTAAGAAAACGGTCGTAGAGGATAAATCATCTACACCGGTGGGAGTGAAGGCATTGACCGAAGTCGATGCAGCGCTCGATAAAACTCCAAGTACAAAGTTGTTGGGAGGATTTCTGCCTATTCCCGTCAAGATGTGGGCATACAATGCTTTTGTGAAGTACAAGAAAGGATTTGGTAGATGGATGTTTAAGCGCTTTGCCGCCGACCCTCCTGTGTTTATTTCTACCGTCAATCCGGATGTACGCGTGAAGGTGGCTACGAATCTGCTTCATGATTATGGATACTTCAACGGGAAGGTGAATTATGAGACGCTGGTGGATAAGAAAGACAGTCTGAAAGCGGACATTCGCTATACGGTGGATATGAAGAATCCCTATTTTATCGACACGGTCTTTTATCAGCGTTTCACTCCGCAGACATTACGGATCATGGAACGCGGACGACGTATGTCTTATATCACGCCCGGCGAACAGTTCAACGTGGTAGACCTGGATGAAGAACGTACCCGTATCAGCGGTCTGCTGCGCAACCGGGGCTACTTTTATTTCCGTCCCGATTACATGACCTATCAGGCGGATACTACGCTGATACCCGGAGGGCATATCAGTCTTCGCATGATTCCCGTTCCGGGATTGCCTGCTGCTGCGCAACGTCAGTATTATATAGGTAATGCATCCGTCTATCTGTTCGGAAAGAATGGAGAAATACCCAATGACAGTATGATGTACAAGAACCTGAGTATTCACTATCACGACAAACTCAAGGTTCGTCCCAATATGCTTTATCGTTGGTTGAACTACCAGCAGTTTGTGCGGAATGCGCAAATGCGAGCCTCCAACCGCACCCGGCTCTACAACCAGTATCGGCAGGAGCAGATTCAGGAAAAACTTAGCCAGTTGAACATCTTCAGTTATCTGGATTTGCAATATGCCCCTAAAGATACAACGGCGCTTTGTGATACGCTGAATGTTACAATGCAGGCTGCTTTTGCTAAACCTCTGGATGCCGAACTGGAACTGAATGTGGTAATGAAGAGTAACGACCAGACCGGCCCCGGTGCATCGTTCGGGATTACAAAGAATAACGTTTTTGGCGGAGGTGAAAGCTGGAATGTAAAACTGAAAGGCTCTTACGAGTGGCAGACGGGAGGCGGAGAAAGAAGTTCTCTGATGAATAGCTGGGAGATGGGCGTGTCTACTTCTCTTACTTTCCCCAGAGTGGTCTTTCCGCGTCTGGGAAAGATGGAGTTTGACTTCCCCGCCACGACGACCTTCCGGCTGTATATCGATCAACTCAACCGGGCTAAATATTACAAACTGCTCTCATTTGGTGGAAACTCCACTTATGACTTCCAACCGTCACGCACGAGCAGGCACAGTATCACTCCTTTTAAGTTGACATTTAATGTGTTGCAGCATCAGTCTAAGGAGTTTGAGGAGATTGCCGATGCTAATCCGGCATTGTATATCAGTTTGAAGAACCAGTTTATCCCTGCTATGGAATACTCTTATACCTATGATAATGCTTCGCTGCGCGGTGTTAAGAACCCCATCTGGTGGCAGTCCACCATCACTTCTGCGGGTAACCTGACTTCGTTGGTTTATCGCGCTTTCGGCAAGCCGTTGAATCAGAAAGAAAAGAAATTGCTGGGTGTTCCGTTTGCACAGTTTGTGAAGTTGAATACTGAATTTCGCCATCTGTTGAATATCAATAAGAACAATACACTTGCATCCCGTGTCGCAGTGGGTGCTCTCTTCTCTTATGGCAATGCAACGATTGCTCCCTATAGCGAGCAGTTCTATGTGGGTGGTGCCAACAGTATTCGTGCTTTCACAATACGTAGCATCGGACCGGGTGGCTATCATCCCCAAGACAGCCGCTATTCCTATCTTGACCAGACGGGTACCTTCCGCTTTGAAGCGAACGTGGAATATCGGTTCCGTATCTTCAAGAGCATTTGGGGAGCTACTTTCCTCGATGCAGGTAATGTTTGGTTGATGCGTAAGGATGAAGCACGTCCCGATTCACAGCTTGAACTGAAGACTTTCCCGAAGCAGATTGCTTTAGGCACAGGGGTCGGTATCCGTTATGATATGGATATTCTGGTGTTCCGTCTCGACTTCGGTATTCCGTTACATCTGCCTTATGATACTACTCGGGGTGGATATTATAATGTTACAGGGGCTTTCTTCAAGAATCTGGGTATACATTTTGCTATCGGTTATCCGTTTTGATGTTCTTTCTTTGTCTTGAAACAAAGAAAGAACCAAAGAAAATTCAAGGCTGCGTTTTTCCGGCTACTCCGGTGTTCTCTCCGGCTAAAGGGCAGAAACTCGCTACGCTCAAACAGTCTGCCCTTCTTAACGCCGGAGAAAACACCTTCGCTTAACGCCGGAAAAACGAGGCCGGATAACCTTTCGGCATGTTCGCTGCATAGGTTTCATACTGCATAGTCTTTGCTTTACACTGAATAGACTTTACACTGCATAGACTTTATGCTGAATAGACTTTACGCTGAATAGACTTTACGCTGAATAGGCAAACATGCCGAAGGGGGAGCGGCCTACTTTTTTCTCCGTCAAGCGAACGACTGTAACGAAGCGTTAAGAAGGGCAGACTGTTTGAGCGTAGCGAGTTTCTGCCCTTTAGCGTAGTGAAAGGAGCGAGTAGGAGAAAAAAGTCAGCCTTGAATTTTTCTTTGGTTCTTTCTTTTGTTTCAAGACAAAAGAAAGAATATAAAATATCTCCAAAGAAAGAACTTTTTTCGTACTTTTGCAACGAATCTGATGCCCTTGACATCACTAACCTTTTAATATTACACAATTTATGAAACCAACTTTATTCTTATTGGCAGCCGGAATGGGCAGCCGTTATGGAGGCTTGAAACAATTGGACGGACTCGGTCCTAATGGCGAAACTATTATGGACTACTCTATTTATGACGCTATCAATGCCGGATTCGGTAAACTTGTATTTGTAATCCGTAAAGACTTTGAGCAAGATTTCCGTGATAAAATCATCTCTAAATACGAAGGTCACATTCCTTGCGAACTGGTATTCCAGTCTATCGACGATCTTCCCGAAGGCTTCACTTGCCCGGCAGACCGCACAAAACCTTGGGGAACTAACCATGCTGTAATGATGGGTGCCGATGTGATTAAAGAACCGTTTGCAGTAATCAACTGTGACGACTTCTACGGTCGTGACTCTTTCCAGGTAATGGGCAAATATCTGGCTGCTCTTCCGGAAGGATCGAAGAACGTTTACTCAATGGTTGGCTTCCGTGTAGGAAACACATTGAGCGAAAGCGGTACTGTATCTCGTGGTATCTGCGGAACAGACGCCAACAACCTATTGACTTCTGTTGTAGAACGTACTAAGATTCAACGTTTGGACGGCGAAGTGAAATATATCGACGACAACGGCGAATGGGTGGCTACTCCTGACACTACTCCGGTAAGTATGAACTTCTGGGGCTTCACTCCTGATTACTTCGCTTACAGCAAGGAATTCTTCAAGACTTTCCTGAGCGATCCGAAGAACATGGAGAACCTGAAGAGCGAGTTCTTCATTCCATTGATGGTAGATAAACTGATTAATGACGGCACAGCAACAGTGGAAGTACTCGATACTACCAGCAAGTGGTTCGGTGTTACTTATCCGGAAGACCGTCAGAGCGTGGTGGATAAGATTCAGGCATTGGTAGAGGCCGGTGAATATCCTGCTAAGTTGTTCTAAGAGAAATAAAAGAATAAAGAATGGCGTAGATAATGCAGGGCTTGCATATCTACGCCATTCTTATATTATGGTATTTAGCCTTTCAAGCTATCTTTCCCAAAGTGATTTCTTGGCGCAACAGATGATAATTATACATAGCACTTTGAAAGTACAATCCGGTTTCCAGATCAGTAATCTTTTCATAGAGTTGTGAATTATACACAAGGTTCAAAGCGTCTAGCATTGGCAATTTATAATCTTGCATTACCATTATTGTTAGTCGTTCGACTAACGAGTCGATTAAGAATTGAGTTTCGTAATTCATAACTTTTGTAGTTTAGAGATGGCTTTGGCCGTTCCGAAAAAGAATTGACTGTTTAATTTCCGATAGGTTAATTCCTCGACTAATGTATCGAGCGAAATAAGCTGTCGGGCAAATCTCTCTAATTGAAATGCGACGCCATCGTCAGCTATCGGACCTATCACGATATCATAATCATGCTTAAAGCCGGTCTTACCGGCTTCTCGGTTAGCCATGACGAATAACGCCCATTCTTTACAAGGAGCTTCGAATATTTTAATATTAAGTTCTGATGATTGTAATAGGGAATCTTCCAAGATATAAGTCGTAATTATAGCTTCTCCTGTACCTGCAATGCGGACACGGCGGTTAGCCATTTGCTGTGCCTGGTACATAATGTCAGTCAAGTAAAATCCTTGTCCGAAGTCTTTGTTCGGATTGCATCGACTGAGGTCAATCTGGTCAATCGTGACGTTTGAGCCATGATACAGGGTAATCATCCTAAACCTCCTCCATTTCGTTTGCAAATGATAGATAAGTCTTCGACCGCATCATCCAGAGATAGCTGATGTTCTGCTTCATAACATTCGTCCAGAAAAGTCAAGCCTTTAAAACGCTGTAAATAGGCAAAGGCTTGCTTCGGCGTTAGTTGAAAACGACGTGCGAAAGCATTAATACAATAAATGATATATGTTATCCGGTTCTGAGTCCTTGTTTCCATACCGCTTATCTTTTTGGTTTATACTGATAACAAAGGTAATGAAAAAGACTGTATTATCCTGCGCTAATATAGTAATTTCTACCCTTAAAGGAGACTAATTCCATTCATATGCGCTATCTTTGCAGTCCAAAATCTTATAAATCAGAGACAGAAGTGATTTCAGTAGAAGGATTATCAGTAGAATTTAACGCCACACCGCTTTTTGCGGATGTCAGTTATGTAATTAATAAGAAAGACCGCATTGCGTTGGTCGGTAAGAATGGTGCCGGCAAATCGACTATGCTCAAAATACTGGCTGGGCTGCAATCTCCCACTCACGGGATAGTAGCCACTCCCAAAGATGTTACAATCGGATACTTGCCACAGGTGATGATTCTCTCCGACAACCGGACGGTGATGGGAGAGGCGGAACTGGCCTTTGAACATATCTTCGAACTTCAGGCAAAGCTGGAACGGATGAACCAGGAATTGGCAGACCGCACAGACTATGAATCCGAAGAATACCATCAACTAATAGACCGATTCACACATGAGAATGACCGCTTCCTAATGATGGGAGGGACGAATTTTCAGGCAGAAATAGAACGGACCCTTCTGGGACTGGGCTTCAGCCGAGAAGACTTTGAACGCCCTACCTCCGAATTTTCCGGTGGATGGCGTATGCGTATCGAACTTGCGAAACTATTGCTCCGTCGTCCGGACGTGCTTCTGCTCGACGAGCCGACCAACCACCTCGATATCGAAAGTATTCAGTGGCTCGAAAACTTCCTGTCTACGCGTGCCAATGCCGTCGTACTAGTCAGCCACGACCGCGCCTTCCTTAATAATGTAACCACGCGAACCATCGAAATCACCTGTGGACAGATTTATGACTACAAAGTGAAATACGACGAGTTTGTGGTACTGCGCAAGGAACGCCGCGAACAACAACTCCGTGCTTACGAAAATCAACAAAAACAGATACAGGATACGGAAGACTTTATCGAACGTTTCCGCTACAAGGCGACCAAAGCCGTGCAGGTGCAGAGCCGCATCAAGCAACTGGAAAAGATAGACCGCATCGAAGTGGACGAGGAAGATAACTCTGCACTACGTTTGAAATTTCCGCCTGCCAGCCGGAGCGGCAACTATCCCGTGATTTGTGAGGATGTGCGTAAAGCCTATGGTAGCCATGTAGTCTTTCACGATGTCAACCTCACCATCAACCGGGGAGAGAAAGTTGCTTTCGTCGGTAAGAACGGAGAGGGAAAGTCTACATTGGTGAAATGTATCATGGACGAGATAGATTACGAGGGTAAACTCACCATCGGACATAACGTGCAAATTGGCTATTTTGCACAGAACCAAGCGCAGATGCTGGATGAAAACCTGACCGTCTTTGATACAATAGACCGGGTAGCAACTGGCGATATCCGCCTGAAAATACGTGATATACTGGGTGCATTTATGTTCGGTGGCGAAGCTTCGGATAAGAAAGTGAAAGTGCTGTCCGGTGGAGAACGTACCCGCTTGGCGATGATTAAACTTCTTCTTCAACCCGTCAACTTCCTGATTCTCGACGAACCGACCAACCACCTCGATATGCGTTCGAAAGATGTATTGAAGGATGCCATCCGCGAGTTCGACGGAACCGTCGTTCTTGTCAGCCACGACCGTGATTTTCTGGATGGGCTTGCGACCAAAGTATATGAATTTGGTGGCGGACTAGTGAAAGAACACCTTGGCGGCATCTATGAATTTCTGCAAAAGAAGAAGATTGATAGCCTGAACGAACTTCAGAAAGAAGCCTCTTTGTCTGCTTCTCCCACAGCTACCTCCAAAGCGAATGAGCAGGAAGCGGCACAGCCTTCGGAGAATAAACTTTCTTATGAGGCGCAGAAAGAACTCAATAAGAAGCTGAAGAAACTCGAGCGCCAAGTGGCGGATTGCGAAGCTTCGATTGAAGAAACGGAGTCGGCCATCTCCATTATTGAAGCACAGATGGCTACTCCCGAAGGAGCTTCGGATATGCAGCTTTACGAGCGGCATCAGAAGTTGAAACAGCAGCTAGATACTATTGTAGAAGAGTGGGAGCGGGTTTCGATGGAGTTGGAAGCAGCTAAGGTATAAAGCCTTTGCGAGAGAAAAGATAATAATTCTATAAAACATTATATGAAAGTAACCAAGTATTTACCAATCCTTGCCGTATGCCTTATGACAACAGGATGCAACAGTAAGAAAGAGGCCGTGCTGATGTCTGGTATCGACCTTGCTAATATGGATACCACGGCGGTGCCGGGTACGAGTTTTTATCAATATGCTTGTGGAGGTTGGGTGAAAGCTCATCCCCTGACAGACGAGTATTCACGTTTCGGAACATTTGATATGTTGAACGAAAATAGCCGTGAACAGCTAAAAGCGTTAATTGTAGAACTGGCTGCAAAGAGCGACAATGCACCGGGCAGCGCGGCTCAAAAGGTGGGCGACCTTTATAAAATAGCTATGGACAGCGTGAAGTTGAACCAAGAAGGTGTGGCTCCAATTAAAGCTGAACTGGAAGCTATTGACGCTCTCAAAGATAAAGAGGAAATCATCAAGTACATTGGTGGAATCCAGAAGAAAGGAATCTCTCCATACTTTTCGATGTATGTAGGCGCTGATGACATGAATAGCTCCATGAACATAGTACAGACTTTCCAGGGAGGTCTGGGAATGGGTCAGCGTGACTATTATTTGGAGAACGATGAACAGACTAAAAATATCCGTGATAAATATCAGCAACACATTGCTAAGATGTTCCAATTGGCCGGCTACGATGAGGCTACTGCCCAGAAAGCGGTGAAGGCTGTGATGGAGATTGAATCACGTCTTGCCAAGTCTGCCCGTTCGCAGGTAGAATTGCGTGATCCTCATGCCAACTATAATAAGATGGATATGGAAACGCTGAAAAAGACTATCCCGTCTTTCGACTGGGATGCTTATTTTACCTCTTCGGGCTTAAAAGACCTGAGAGAAGTGAATGTTGGTCAGCCCGATGCCATTAAAGAAGCTGCCGATGTTATTAACACCGTATCTCTGGACGAGCAGAAATTGTATCTCCAATGGAATCTTATTAATTCTGCCGCTTCTTTCCTGAGCGATGATTTCGTAGCACAGAATTTCGATTTTTATGGCAGAACAATGTCCGGTAAGAAAGAGATGCAACCCCGTTGGAAACGTGCGGTAAGCACTGTTGATGGTTCGCTGGGCGAAGTCGTAGGACAGATGTATGTAGAAAAATACTTTCCTGCTGCTGCCAAAGAACGTATGGTCACATTGGTGAAGAACCTCCAAACATCTTTGGGCGAACGCATCAAAGGGCTGGAATGGATGAGCGAACCGACCAAAGTGAAAGCTTTGGAGAAACTGGCTACCTTCCATGTAAAGATTGGTTATCCTGACACATGGAAAGACTACTCGGCGCTAGATATAAAAGACGATTCTTATTGGGCAAACATCGAACGTGCCAGCGAATGGGAATATAATGAAATGATTGCCAAAGCCGGTCAGCCGGTAGACAAAGACGAATGGTTGATGACTCCTCAGACAGTCAATGCTTATTATAATCCGACAACGAATGAAATCTGTTTTCCGGCAGCTATTCTTCAACCCCCATTCTTCGACATGAATGCCGATGATGCCATGAATTATGGAGCTATCGGCGTAGTGATTGGCCATGAAATGACGCATGGATTCGACGACCAAGGTCGCCAATATGACAAAGACGGAAACCTGAAAGACTGGTGGACAAAAGAAGATGCGGAAAAGTTTGAGAAACGTGCACAAGTTATGGTGAACTTCTTTGACAGTATAGAAGTTGCTCCGGGGGTATATGGAAACGGTAGCCTAACTTTGGGCGAAAACATAGCCGACCACGGTGGTCTGCAGGTTTCTTATCAGGCTTTCAAGAAAGCAATGGAGACTGCTCCGCTGGGAACTGTTGACGGGTTTACGCCTGAACAACGCTTCTTCCTAGCATACGCTAATGTATGGGCTGGTAATATTCGTCAGGAAGAGATTCTCCGACTGACCAAACTCGATCCTCACTCATTGGGTAAATGGCGCGTAGACGGTGCGCTTCCTCATATCTCTAATTGGTACGAAGCATTTAATATCACCGAACAGAATCCGATGTTCGTAGCAAAAGACAAACGGGTAACCATCTGGTAATTTTTTTTGAATATATATAGGTGATGCGAATAGGCGTTGGCTTTTCTTCCGGAAGAGCCAACGCTTTTTTTTATTAATTCACACCTTATTTATTACGTACGATAAACAATATTTCGTAACTTTGCAATCCAAATACTTAATAAGCAATTCAATGTCAGAGTCTAAAAGAATAAAAACTGCATTGGTATCTGTATACCACAAAGAAGGTTTGGATGAAATTATTACCAAACTTTACGAAGAGGGAGTTGAGTTTCTGTCAACAGGTGGAACTCGTCAGTTTATAGAATCATTGGGATATCCCTGCAAGGCGGTGGAAGATTTGACCACTTATCCTTCTATTCTCGGTGGTAGAGTGAAGACATTACATCCGAAGATTTTCGGAGGTATCCTTTGCCGTCGCGGTCTGGAACAGGATATGCAGCAGATTGAGAAATACGAAATCCCTGAAATAGATCTGGTTATTGTGGACTTGTATCCGTTTGAAGCTACCGTAGCTTCAGGTGCATCCGAAGCTGAAATCATTGAAAAAATAGATATAGGTGGAATCTCTCTGATTCGTGCCGCTGCCAAGAACTACAACGACGTAATCATCGTAGCTTCTCAGGCTCAATACAAACCCCTGTTGGATATGCTGATGGAACATGGCGCTACTTCTTCACTCGAAGAACGCCGTTGGATGGCAAAAGAAGCATTTGCCGTTTCTTCTCACTATGATTCAGCCATCTTCAATTATTTCGACAATGGCGACGGTTCCGCTTTCCGTTGTTCCGTCAACAACCAGAAGCAACTGCGCTACGGTGAAAACCCGCATCAGAAAGGTTACTTCTACGGCAATCTGGAAACGATGTTCGACCAGATTCACGGAAAAGAAATCTCTTACAATAATCTTCTCGATATCAACGCTGCCGTTGATTTGATAGACGAATTTGATGATCTTACGTTTGCCATCCTGAAACATAACAACGCTTGCGGTCTGGCTTCGCGCGCTACCGTACTTGATGCATGGAAAGATGCATTGGCAGGCGACCCTGTTTCTGCTTTCGGTGGCGTATTGATTACCAATGGCGTGATTGACAAGGAAGCAGCTGAAGAAATCAACAAGATTTTCTTCGAAGTAATTATCGCACCGGATTACGATGTGGATGCACTCGAAATCCTGGGACAGAAAAAGAACCGCATCATCCTCGTTCGCAAAGAAGCCAAACTGCCGAAGAAGCAGTTCCGTGCTTTACTGAACGGCGTGTTGGTGCAGGAAAAAGATACTAATATAGAAACGGTAGCCGACTTGAAGACGGTGACAGACAAAGCTCCTACTTCGGAAGAAGTGGAAGATATGTTGTTTGCCAACAAAATCGTGAAGAACAGCAAGTCCAACGCCATCGTATTGGCGAAAGGCAAGCAACTTCTTGCAAGCGGTGTCGGACAGACGTCACGTGTAGATGCATTGAAACAAGCAATAGAAAAAGCTAAATCATTCGGTTTCGACCTGAATGGTGCGGTGATGGCTTCGGATGCTTTCTTCCCCTTCCCCGATTGTGTGGAGATAGCGGATAAAGAAGGTGTTACAGCTGTCATTCAGCCGGGCGGATCGGTAAAAGACGATTTGTCATTTGCTTATTGCAACGAGCATGGCATGGCGATGGTGACTACCGGTATCCGTCATTTTAAACACTAATAATAAGGTAGTAATGTGCTAATGTGCCAATATGCCAATTGGCTGCGCATTGCTTTTATTTGCACATTGGCATATTAGCACATTGAAAAATTATTGATTATGGGATTATTCTCTTTTACACAAGAAATAGCGATGGACTTGGGCACAGCCAATACCATCATCATCACAAACGGAAAGATTGTGGTGGATGAGCCTTCGGTTGTGGCCTTGGATCGCCGTACGGATAAGATGATCGCCGTGGGGGAAAAGGCGAAGTTGATGCACGAAAAGACCCACGAAAACATACGTACCATCCGTCCGTTGAGAGACGGGGTGATTGCCGACTTCTATGCTTGCGAGCAAATGATGCGCGGATTGATTAAACAAGTAAATACACGCAATCATCTGTTTTCACCTTCTCTTCGTATGGTGATTGGTGTTCCGTCGGGAAGTACGGAAGTTGAACTCCGTGCCGTTCGCGACTCTGCCGAGCACGCTGGCGGACGCGATGTCTATCTGATTTTCGAACCGATGGCTGCGGCAATTGGTATCGGTATTGATGTGGAAGCTCCCGAAGGAAACATGATTGTCGATATAGGTGGTGGTTCTACGGAAATTGCCGTTATCTCACTGGGAGGTATCGTTTCCAACAACTCTATCCGTATTGCCGGTGACGACCTGACTGCTGACATTCAAGAATACATGAGCCGTCAGCACAATGTGAAAGTCAGCGAGCGTATGGCGGAACGTATTAAGATTAATGTAGGTGCAGCCCTCACCGAACTGGGTGAAGATGCTCCTGAAGATTATATCGTGCATGGTCCGAACCGTATCACAGCTCTTCCGATGGAAGTACCTGTATGCTATCAGGAAGTAGCTCATTGTCTGGAGAAATCCATATCAAAGGTAGAGACAGCTATTCTGAGCGCGCTTGAAAATACACCTCCCGAACTATATGCCGATATTGTGCACAACGGTATCTATCTGGCAGGTGGCGGTGCATTGCTTCGTGGCTTGGACAAGCGACTGACTGATAAAATAAATATCCCTTTCCATATTGCGGAAGATCCTTTGCACGCAGTTGCCAAAGGTACAGGGGTGGCATTAAAGAATGTAGACCGTTTCTCTTTCTTGATGAGATAAATAATGTATCGATGTGCTAATGTGCCAATATGCCAATTTTCAGTTGAGTATCTTCATTGGCACATTAGCACATTGGCATATTGAATAATTATTACCCATGCGGAATTTAATAAACTTCCTTCTGAAATACAATTACTGGTTCCTCTTCATCGTGTTAGAGGTAGCCAGTTTTGTTTTGTTATTTCGGTTCAATCGTTTTCAGCAGAGCACCTATTTCACCTCTGCCAATGCGGTTGTGGGGGCGGTTTATGACGTTTCGGGAGGCATTACCTCTTATTTTCATCTGAAATCGGTCAACGAAGACCTGCTGGACAGAAATATGCTGCTCGAACAGCAGATTAATAATCTAGAGAAGGCTTTGAAGGACCGTCAGGTCGATTCGATAACGGTCAACAGCATCAAGGAGATACCTCAAACGGACTATCAGTTGTTCAAAGCCCACGTTATTAAGAATAGTCTGAATCTGGCTGATAATTACATCACACTCGACAAAGGTTCTTCGTCCGGCATCCGTTCTGAGATGGGAGTGGTAGACGGAAATGGGATTGTGGGCATTGTCTATGCAACCTCCCCTTCCTATTCGGTCGTGATTTCGGTATTGAACAGCAAGTCCAGTATTAGTTGCAAGATAATAGGAAGCGAGTATTTCGGTTATCTGAAGTGGGAACACGGAGACTCCCGTTATGCCTATCTGAAAGATTTACCTCGCCATGCTGAATTTAATCTGGGAGACACGGTGGTGACAAGTGGTTTCTCTACTGTATTTCCCGAAGGAATTATGGTGGGAACAGTAGATGATATGTCCGACTCCCACGACGGTTTATCCTATCTGCTTAAAATCAAGTTGGCTACCGACTTCGGTAAGCTCAGTGATGTGCGGGTGATAGCGCGTAATGGTCAGCGTGAGCAGAAGGAACTCGAAAATAAGACAACGAAATAATGATAATAACCTACATACATAGAATCGGATGGTTTATCGGGTTAGTCCTTCTTCAGGTGCTCATCCTGAACAATGTACATATTGCCGGATATGCCACACCGTTCCTCTACATATATTTTATACTGAAGTTCAGTTCCGGCACTTCCCGAAATGAACTGATGCTGTGGGCTTTCTTTTTCGGGGTTGCTATTGATGTGTTTGCCGATACTCCGGGAATGAATGCGGCGGCAATCGTATTGCTCGCATTTCTGCGACCGTCCTTGTTGCGGTTGTTCACTCCGCGTGATAATCAGGACAACATCATCCCATCCTTCAAAAGTATGGGGATTACCCCTTTTCTGAAGTATACTACTGCAAGTGTATTTATACATAGTTTGACTTTACTCACCATTGAGTTCTTCTCGTTTTCCAGCATTTGGCTGTTGTTATTGCGGGTGATTATGTGTACCCTTCTGACTGTAACCTGTATTTTGGCTGTGGAAGGCATAAGGAAGTAACGATGGCAAAAGATTATAGATTAGAGAAGCGGAAATTTGTTATCGGGGGCATCGCCCTGTCTATTGTGCTGATTTATCTGATTCGCCTTTTTGCGTTGCAGATTACGACGGACGATTATAAGAAGAATGCCGATAGTAATGCTTTCCTGAATAAAATTCAATACCCTTCGCGTGGAGCTATTTACGATCGTAACGGAAAACTGTTGGTATTCAACCAGCCTGCCTATGACATAACGATTGTTCCGAAAGAAATAGAAAATCTGGATACGCTCGATTTGTGTGAATCACTTGGCATCACTCGTGACCAGTTCCTGAAAATCATGAGCGATATGAAAGACCGTCGCCGTAATCCGGGATATTCCAGATATACCAACCAACTGTTCATGTCGCAACTCTCGGCCGAGGAATGCGGTGTGTTTCAGGAGAAACTATTCAAGTTTCAAGGCTTTTATATCCAGCGGCGCACCATTCGCCAGTATTCCTACAATGCCGCCGCTCATGCTTTGGGAGATATCGGAGAAGTTTCGGTGAAAGATATGGAGGCGGATGAAGAAGGTTATTATATCCGTGGTGACTATATAGGTAAGTTGGGCGTAGAGAAGTCGTACGAAAAATATCTTCGAGGCGAGAAAGGTGTAGAGATACTTCTACGTGATGCGCATGGACGTATTCAAGGGCACTATATGGATGGTGAATATGACCGTCCCTCGGTGCCGGGTAAGAATCTGACTCTAAGTCTGGATATTGATTTGCAGATGTTGGGTGAACGATTACTGAAAAATAAGATTGGCAGTATAGTTGCCATTGAGCCGGAAACCGGAGAGATTCTCTGTCTGGTATCTTCGCCCAATTACGACCCGCATCTGATGATTGGTCGTCAACGAGGAAAGAACCACCTGATGTTGCAGCGCGACAAGATGAAGCCGTTGCTGAATCGTTCTTTGATGGGAGTATATCCTCCGGGGTCTACCTTCAAGACGGCGCAAGCACTGACCTTCTTGCAAGAAGGGATCATCACCGAGCAAAGTCCGGCCTTTCCCTGTTCTCGCGGATTTCATTACGGGCGGTTGACGGTGGGATGCCACAGTCATGCAGCACCATTGCCGTTGATTCCGGCAATAGCTACCTCCTGTAATTCTTACTTCTGTTGGGGACTCTTCCGTATGTTTGGAGATCGTAAATACGGTTCTTCTCAGAAGGCCATCACGGTATGGAAAGACCACATGGTTTCGCAGGGATTCGGATATAAGCTAGGTGTCGATTTGCCGGGAGAAAAGCGCGGACTAATACCGAATGCACAGTTCTATGACAAGGCATATCGTGGACATTGGAACGGATTGACCGTTATCAGTATCTCCATCGGACAGGGCGAAATTCTGGCTACTCCGCTCCAGATAGCCAATCTGGGAGCGACTATTGCCAATCGCGGACACTTCACCACACCACATATCGTGAAAGAAATTCAGGATAACCAACTGGATAGCATCTACCGCACACCCCGCCATACCACGATTGAGAAAAGACATTATGAAAGTATAGTTGAAGGTATGCGTTCGGCTGCAACGGGAGGAACTTGCCGTATGTTATCGCTGATGGTTCCCGACTTGGAAGCCTGTGGCAAGACGGGTACAGCGCAGAATCGCGGACACGACCATTCCGTCTTTATGGGATTTGCGCCGATGAACAAGCCGAAGATTGCGATAGCCGTCTACGTGGAGAACGGCGGATGGGGAGCTACCTACGGCGTCCCTTTCGGTGCACTGTTGATGGAGCAATATTTGAAAGGTAAGCTTTCGCCGGAGAACGAATTGAGAGCAGAAGAATTTAGCAACAGAGTGATATTGTATGGTAACGAGGAACGATAGTTTGTGGAAAACCTTGGACTGGGTAACGATTTGCATTTACCTTCTCCTGATTATTGGCGGATGGTTCAGCATTTGTGGAGCGAGCTATGACTATGGTGATCGTGACTTTTTTGATTTCTCTACTCGTGCCGGCAAACAGTTTATGTGGATTATCTGCTCTTTCGGATTGGGTTTCGTCCTTTTGATGCTGGAAGACCGGATGTATGATATGTTCGCGTACATTATCTATATAGCGATGATACTCTTACTCATCGTCACCATCTTTATTGCACCGGATACGAAAGGGTCCCGTTCGTGGTTGGTGATGGGACCTGTCAGTCTGCAACCTGCCGAGTTTGCTAAGTTTGCTACCGCACTGGCACTTGCCAAATATATGAACTCCTATTCATTCAGCATTAAGAAAGAAAAGTGTGCTTTGGTATTGGGGTTGATAATTCTCCTTCCGATGTTGCTGATTATCGGTCAGCGCGAAACGGGTTCGGCATTGGTGTATCTCGCCTTCTTTCTGGTTCTCTATCGTGAAGGGATGCCGGGAGTAGTGCTCTTCTCCGGTGTATGTGCAGTTGTTTATTTTGTAGTCGGCATCCGGTTCGACGAAGTTCTTATTGCCGATACTCCAACGCCGTTGGGAGAATTTATAGTGCTGTCTCTGATATTGTTGTTTGCAGGAGGCATGGTGTGGGTATACCGTAAGAAGTGGGAGCCTACGCGAAACATCATCGGTGGAAGTCTGGCAATACTGCTGATCTCGTATCTAATCTCCGAGTACGGAGTACATTTCAGCTTAGTATGGGTGCAATGGGGGCTGTGTGTAGTGGTAATCGGTTACTTGGTTTATTTGGCATTAGGTGAGCGTCAGCGTTCATATTTCCTCATTTCCCTGTTTATGATTGGCTCCATCGGGTTCCTGTATTCCAGCAACTATGTATTCGATAATATCTTAGAGCCTCACCAGCAAGTCCGCATTAAAGTAGTGCTCGGATTGGAAGAAGACTTGACGGGAGCCGGATACAACGTGAATCAATCTAAGATAGCCATCGGTTCCGGTGGTCTGACGGGAAAAGGTTTTCTGAACGGAACTCAGACAAAGCTAAAGTATGTGCCCGAACAGGACACCGACTTCATCTTCTGCACAGTAGGCGAGGAGCAGGGCTTTGTCGGTTCGGCAGCCGTATTATTGGCTTTTCTTATCCTGATATTGAGATTGATAGCCTTAGCCGAGCGGCAACCATCAACTTTTGGTCGAGTCTATGGATACTCCGTAGTCAGTATATTCCTTTTCCATCTATTCATTAATATAGGCATGGTGCTTGGACTGACTCCGGTGATTGGCATTCCGTTGCCGTTCTTCAGCTATGGAGGCTCTTCACTTTGGGGCTTTACGATATTGCTTTTTATCTTCCTGCGAATTGATGCAGGACGCGGAAGGAGACTATAACCTTTCAATTCGTATTCCTACATCGTTCAATCCTTGCAGCATCTCGTCCTTCATGCCGTTCATCACTTTAATGGTATATTTGCCGGGGTGCAACGGACGAACAGATTTGACGAAAGTAGCCGATTGATAAATGCTTCCCCATCCTTTCCCCATCCACCTACCTGTAGAATCGGCAAGGCTGATGGCTATTGTATCAGTGCGCCACACGGTAGAATCCTGAAGATTCTGGCTGATAAATAAGTGAAGGTCACGATAAGGATACTTCGTCCTGTTGCGCACCTCTGCAAACAGCCGGAGTGTGGTAGGGATGCTATCGGTGACAGGAACCTGAAAAGAGAGTGTATCACTCTTTCCCCATCCTTCGTCGGGAAGGGATTGGTAGGAGTGATACACTGTATTCTCATTGCAAGCCGATAGAAGGCAAGCACCCAATAGACAAAATAAACTATTCCTGAGCAGGGTTGTCATTCGTTTGTTTTTTCTCTGGGTTCTGAATTCTTTCCGGTTTGGGGAAACGTTCTTGTTTGGGCTGGCGTTCCGGTCTTGGTTCCCGTTGACGCTCCTGATTCTGGGGGCGTGCTTGGTTCTGTGGGCGTTCACCTCTTTCGGGGCGTCTGTTCTCACTGTTCCGTCCTTGATTCTGACCTTTATTCCGGTTATTATTGTTGTTTTTCGATCTGCTATCTCTTTCCCCCTTGTTTCCGTTTTCCGACGGTTGCGGGCGATTTTCATTCTCCCTTTGAGGTTGCTGTTGCGGCCGATTGTTGCCTTCTGCCTGTTGCGGCGGACGGTTATTAGCTGGTTTCTTCTTCTTTTTATTATTATTGCGGTTGGCATTATTGCCATCCTTATTGTTGCGGCTGCGGTCGAAGCGGGTAACGCTTTCCTGTTCCAGCAAGTCTACCGGCTTCTTCGGTTCCGGTTTCTTTTCTTCTTCGTGCAGGCTGTCCGGCTTCATGCCTTTCTTGTTCATGCCAATCACTTCGAAGGCACGCTTACCGCTGATAGTCACTAGATTGGCAGGGAAGTTCTTGTCCGTAGAATACGACACCATGTTACTCAGGATATCCGCTTTGAAGAAAAAGAAAGTACCGTCTTTGGTTTCCAGTTCAATCTCTCTGGATGGAAGGCGTTTTTGAGCTTCCACATAGCAGTCCACCTCATAGTTAAGGCAACATTTCAGTTTGGCACATTGTCCGGCAAGCTTTTGCGGATTCAGTGAGATATCCTGATAGCGCGCTGCGCTGGTAGAAACCGATACGAAACTCGTCATCCAAGTGGCGCAACAAAGTTCGCGGCCGCACGGACCGATACCGCCGATGCGACCAGCTTCCTGCCGCGCACCGATTTGTTTCATTTCGATACGTACCCGAAACGCTTCGGCGAGCACCTTAATCAATTGGCGGAAGTCCACACGTTCGTCGGCAATGTAATAGAAAATAGCCTTGTTGCCATCTCCCTGATACTCCACATCACCGATTTTCATGTTCAGATTCAGATTCAGTGCAATCTGGCGTGCACGAATCATCGTGGCGTGTTCCTTTCCCTTGGCTTCGTTGAATTTCTCCATATCCACGGGCTTCGCTTTCCGGTATACACGTTTGATTTCCGTATCTGCCTTGAAGTTTGCCTTCTTCATTTGCAGGGGGACGAGACGACCGGTCAGCGTAACTACGCCGATATCATGTCCCGGTGCAGCTTCAACCGCCACCACATCGCCCTTTTCCAGTTTTATCTTATTACTGTTCCGGTAATATCCTTTTCGGGTGTTCTTGAATTGCACTTCCACCATGTCACTCTCTTCCGCGTTGCCCGGTATGTCGGCCAACCAGTCGTAAGTGTTCAGCTTTTTATCTTGTCGGGAGCATCCTTTGCAGCAAAGGCCGCCGCTCCCATTATGCAGTTTATATTCCATTTTATATAATTACAAGTTACAAATTATCAAATTAACTCTCCGCGCTCTCAGCTTTTCAACAGTACAATCATCTTCAGCGAGAAGTCGAAGAATACCATTTTGGCATTTACATTCTGTTCGATATGCAGTTGCGCTTCGCTCAGTTCATCCATAATCCCCATCACGTTTCGTTCGTTGACGAAGGGGGCAAAGCGGCTGGCAAAGTTCTGTTCGTTGATTGTCATATACGTCAGGTCGCGTTGATGCAGGTTGAAGATGAAGTTCTCGCGAATCATGCGCTGGCAATATCCGAGGAAGTTCTTCTGCCGTTCGCGTCCCATGCTCGCCACCTGTTCGCTCCACATTTTCATCTCTCTGATTTTCCGTTGATAGGACAATCGCATCAGGCTGACGAATAAATCGAAGAAAAGCTGGTTCTCCTCATTCAGGTGGATAGTCTCCAGTGCCTTGATGAAGTTCCCATTTGCCAGATGCGCAATCGAGAGACTGTCGGCAGGCTGAACGCCATACTTCGTTTGCAGCACGCGGTCGATGCTCGTTTCCTCAATCTTGCGTACATTCATCCGTTGCGTACGGCTCAGAATGGTGGGCAATATCATATCGGGAGCTTCGGATACAAGCAGGAATACTGTTTTCTCCGGCGGCTCTTCGAGCAGTTTCAGCAGTTTGTTGGCACATACCGGATGCATTTTCTCCGGCAGCCACAGTATCGTAATCTTAAATCCTCCTTCACTGGATTTCAGACTCAGTTTCTTTAGAATCTCGTCGCTCTCTTTGGCGTAAATCAACGCTTGCGAGTTTTCGGCATCCATCTCGGCGAGCCAGTGGTTGAGGTTGAAGTACGGATTGTTGAGCACAAACGGTCGCCAATCGGCGATATAGTCGTCGCATACTTCCTTCTTTCCTTTGGCGCTTTTCACGATAGGAAATACGAAATGTACGTCGGGATGCACCAGTTTGTTGAATTTCACGCACGACGGACATACCCCGCAAGCATCCGTCTCACCTCGGTTGGTGCAACTGATATAGCGGGCATAAGCAATGGCAAGCGGCATTTTGCCGACTCCTTCGGGGCCGCAGATGAGTTGGGCGTGTGGGATACGTCCTTCATTCACCTCCTGCACCAGCCTTTGCTTGATTTCTTCTTGTCCGATTACGTCTCTGAAAAACATATCAATAGATGATTTTGGCTACTTCTTTAATACTGTCTACCGCCCCTACGGAGTAGAAATGAATACTCGGAACGCCGTGAGCCATCAATTCCTTGCATTGAGCCACGCACCATTCGATGCCTACTTGTTGTGCTTCAGCATCATTCTTGCATTTCAACGCTTCTTTTGCCAACTCTTCGGGCAAGTCCACTTTAAACGTTTTCGGAACCATGCTCAGTTGAGACAGTTTCTTGAACGGCTTCACTCCCGGGATGATAGGCACATTGATACCTGCCGCCCTGGCCTGTTCCACAAAATCGAAGTACTTTTTGTTATCGTAAAACAACTGCGTAACGGCATATTCCGCACCCGCTTCCACTTTCTTTTTCAGCCAGTGGAGGTCGAATTCGATATTGGGAGCTTCCTCGTGCTTCTCCGGATAGCAAGCCACGCCGTAAGAAAACGGGCTGTTGGTCACTTTCATTTCCGAACCGTCTACAAAGATTCCCTTATTGAAGTTGTTGATTTGTTCCTGAAGTTCGATGGCGTGATGATATCCGTCGGCCTCGGGCGTGAAGATAGATTCGTGCTTCGCTTTATCGCCGCGGAGCACCAGTAGGTCGGTGATATTAAGGAATTGCAAGTCCAGTAGCACATATTCCGTTTCTTCGCGGGTGAAACCGCTGCACAGGATATGAGGAACCACCGTTATATTATATTTGTTCTGGATGGCGGCGGCAACGGCCACCGTTCCCGGGCGTCTTCTCAAACGGCTTCGTTGGAAAAGCCCGTTGCCTAGGTCTTTATAAACGTATTCGCTGCGATGCGTCGTAATATTGATGTATTTCGGATCAAACTCCCGAAGGGTTTCGACAGTCTGATACAGCTTTTCGATGCCTGTTCCCTTCAGTGGGGGAAGTATTTCGAAGGAGAAAGCTGTTTTTTCGTTGCTATTTATTAAATCGATTACTCTCATTCTTTATCGTAATGTTCGTTGTCTACTTGAATTAAACGTGCATATTGGGACAAAAATACGAAAAAAGAAAGATTTCTTCTTGATTTGTTTGAAAATAGTTTGGTTTTTCTAGCACTATTCTACAAAAGAGGGCAATCCCTGTTGTTGGGAACGCCCTCTTTTATCTAATGTCTATTCAATTAGTGTTTACTCTTCGCGGAATGATTTCTTCATTCTTGCGATATCCGTCAGGTAATCTTGAAGATCTTGCTCATGTTCTTCTTCTTCGGCAAGAATATGTTTTGCGATGTCGCAAGTAGTGAAATCTTTGCCATCGGTAAAGTTTGCAATCTCCTGATAGCGCATGATGGCGCAACGTTCGGAGGCCACATTGTCTTTCAGTAAACTTACTGTATCGAACTCTTGCGGAGCATCATATTTGCATCTTGCCAGTTCAAACCACTGTTTGGGGTCGAGCACCGGAGTGCCTTCCAGTTCAATGATGCGGTCGGCAAGCATCTGTGCGTGTTGACGTTCTTCTTCGGCGTGTTCTTCAAATTCACCTTGCACGTCGGCACGCATAGCGCCTTCCACTACCAATGCGCCTACCCAGTATTGATAATATGCCAGCCATTCTTCGGCCAATGCTGCATTCAGTTGCGAAATCAAACTCTCTACATCCAGTTTTCCTTGTAGGATTTTTACACTTTCTCTAGCCATAATTTATTCGGTTTTAGATTAATATATTTATAACATTACTCTAACAGATAGACTATGCTTTTGTTTGCGCATAATTGGAGTTTTAACAGAAGGGTTTGCATTATGCGTTGTAATCTGTTCCTATCATTGTGTGTTTCTCCAAAAAAAAGTTGGTGCGTGTTTTGCTCTCATACCCTCATACTTTGCTTTAAACCCTTTATTCATCGGTGTTTCAGCTATGAGGGCAACTTTTTATATCCCCCTGATGGTAAAGGGTTGCTCTCATAACGATTTTTCGTTGCTTGGATGTTAATGGTTGATATTCAGAGTATTAATACCTATCGGGTCAAGTATTAACGATTCAGGATTAGGGTATTAATAGCTGGTAAATCAGGTATAATAGCTGAGTACTTG
>NZ_URFY01000013.1 GCF_900547205.1 uncultured Bacteroides sp. | reverse complement strand
ATAAATTTCTTTTGGATACCGGCATAATATAACCACAGAGTTTTCGACTTGACCCGTTTTTAATAATGCACTAGAACTTTAAAATGCAAAAAAACGCCCAGAGGTGGAAGCCCTCCAAACGTCTTATTTATCAGTCTTTCGACTTGGTAGCGGGACCCGGGATTGAACCGGGGACCTCATGATTATGAATCATGCGCTCTAACCAGCTGAGCTATCCCGCCATTGTTTCTCGATTGCGGGTGCAAAGATAGACATTTATTAATAAACTCCAAAACAAATCGGAACTTTTTTGTGTTATTTCTTAGAATAATTAAATAAAGTGCTTGGTTTATACCGTGTAATTAGAAAAAAGTATTTATCTTGGCACACGTAAAAACAATCTGAAATTGCTATGAGAAAGGAAAAAATTCATTTAGAGTATCTGTTGAGTGCGACATCTAAAAACATTATTTGGGCAGCTATTAGCACGCCAACAGGGTTGGAGGACTGGTTTGCCGATAAAGTAATATCTGATGATAAAGTTGTAGAGTTTCACTGGGGGAAGACTGAACAAAGAAAAGCCGAAATTACCGCCATCCGTTCTTTCTCTTTTATCCGCTTTCACTGGCTGGATGATGAAAATGAACGCGATTATTTTGAAATCAAAATGTCTTTTAATGAGCTGACAAGTGACTATGTATTAGAAATTACCGATTTCGCTGAACCGGATGAAGTAGAAGATATGAAGGAATTATGGGAGTCGCAAGTAGCTAAATTAAGAAGAACTTGTGGTTTTTAGTTAACTTTCAACTAAAAATTTCCGATGCTCCTTTTTTTGTGCTAATTTTGCGTCTCAAAATGCACGAACCTATTTTAAGATGCTACGCATAAAGAAATTAGATATATTCATCGTAAAGAGCTTTTTTATGCTCTTTATCGGTACATTCTTCATCTGTCTGTTCATATTCATGATGCAGTTCTTGTGGAGATATGTGGACGAATTGGTCGGAAAGGGATTGGAGATGAGCGTTATGGCTCAGTTCTTCTTTTATTCCGCATTGACATTGGTGCCAGTATCGTTGCCATTGGCGGTGCTGCTGGCATCTTTAATTACTTTCGGTAACTTTGGCGAGCGCTACGAATTGCTCGCTATGAAAGCAGCTGGTATTTCGTTGCTTAAAATAATGCGTCCGCTTGT
This sequence comes from uncultured Bacteroides sp., assembly GCF_900547205.1. Taxonomy (GTDB): domain Bacteria; phylum Bacteroidota; class Bacteroidia; order Bacteroidales; family Bacteroidaceae; genus Bacteroides. The sequence continues at coordinate 92,033 of NZ_URFY01000013.1, read as the reverse complement.
GTTCTTTGTTTGCGGACTTGTCTGCGTTTCCTTCTATTTCCAAAATGTTGTTGGCCCTATAGCCCAGGGTAAACTGGGAACCTTGCTTCTTTCGATGAAACAGAAATCTCCGGAGTTGGACATTCCGGAAGGCGTTTTCTATTCCGAGATAACCAATTATAATCTTAAAATCGCTAAGAAGAACAGAAAGACAGGTATGCTGTATGATGTAGTCATCTATGATTTGAAGGAGGGATTTGAAAAGGCGCGCATTATTTACGCCGACTCCGGACGTCTGGAAATGACTGCGGATAAACAACATCTCTGGCTGCATTTATATAGCGGAGATCTATTTGAGAATCTGAAGTCGCAGACCATGAAATCCCAAAATGTGCCTTATCGCAGGGAAGAATTCCGAGAAAAGCACACGATTATTGAGTTCAATTCTGACTTTAATATGGTGGATGGCGATATCATGGGCAAGCAGTCCATTACCAAGGATATGACGAAATTGCAGAACTCCATCGACTCAATGCAGGTGGTGGGCGATAGCATCGGAAGGCAGTATTACCGGGAAGTTGCGGAAGGGAATTTCCGTGCATCTTACGGATTGAGCAAAGAAGATACCTTGAAGATAGAGAATGCGGTCATTCAGGAATACAATGTGGATAGTCTTTATGATGTAGCACCATTAACGCTGAAACAAAAGGTGATTTCTGCTGCCGTGAGTCGTGCGGAAAATACGAGCAGTGATCTTACTTTCAAAAGTTTTACGATGGAGCAGAATGATTATAATATCCGTAAGCACAAAACGGAATGGCATAAGAAAATCACTTATTCACTCTCCTGTCTATTATTTTTCTTTATCGGAGCTCCGTTGGGGGGTATTATCCGTAAGGGAGGGTTGGGAATGCCGGTAATCGTTTCTGTGTTGGTATTTATCATCTATTATATCATCGACAATACCGGGTATAAGATGGCCCGTGACGGAAAATGGATTGTTTGGATGGGAATGTGGACTAGTAGCGCTGTTCTTGCCCCGATGGGAATCTTCCTTACTTATAAGTCGAATAAAGACTCTGTGGTACTCAACGCCGATGCCTATATCAATTGGATCAAAAAGATACTGGGTATCCGTAGTGTACGTCATTTATACAAGAAGGAAGTTATCATCCACGATCCCGACTACGGACGGTTGGCAGGTGACCTTGAAATGCTTACTGCCGAATGCAAGGCTTACGTTGCCAAGAACCGGTTGACGAAAGCACCGAATTATTTCAGATTATGGATGTCGGGTGAGAAGGACGACGAGATAATATCCATCAATGATAAACTGGAATCTATGGTGGAGGAGATGTCCAACACAAAATCTGCCACTCTGGTTGGGGCATTAAACAATTATCCGGTGATTCCCGTTTCTGCTCATGTGCGCCCGTTCCATATATACTGGCTGAATATGGTAGCCGGAGTTATTTTCCCTATCGGTCTGTTCTTCTATTTTCGTATCTGGGCATTCCGGGTTCGTCTGTCTAAGGATATGGAGCGTATAATAAAGAACAATGAACAAGTTCAATTCATCATACAGAAAATTAATAAATAAGAGTTATGGAAGAGATTAGAATGGATAAAATAGAAGACGCGATTGCCGATTTTAAAGAAGGCAAATTTGTAATAGTGGTGGATGATGAAGACCGCGAAAATGAAGGTGACCTGATTATTGCTGCCGAAAAGATAACTCCTGAGAAAGTGAATTTCATGTTGAAACATGCACGTGGGGTGCTTTGTGCGCCTATCACGGTGTCTCGTTGCAAGGAACTGGATTTACCGCATCAGGTGAGTGACAACACTTCCGTGTTGGGTACTCCTTTCACTGTGACTATTGATAAATTGGAAGGCTGTTCCACCGGAGTGTCAGCTTCCGACCGTGCCGCAACTATTCTGGCATTGGCAGATCCGGCTTCCACACCGGCTACTTTCGGTCGTCCGGGACACATCAACCCGCTGTATGCACAGGAGAAAGGCGTGCTTCGCCGTGCCGGACACACAGAAGCTGCTATTGATATGGCCCGTCTGGCCGGACTCTATCCGGCAGGAGCACTGATGGAGATAATGAGTGACGACGGCACGATGGCTCGTCTGCCCGAACTTCGTGAGATGGCAGATAAACATGACTTGAAGCTGATTTCTATTCATGACTTGATTGCCTACCGACTGAAACAGGAATCAATCGTGGAAAAAGGTGTCGAAGTAAATATGCCTACCGAACACGGAATGTTCCGCCTTATCCCTTTCCGTCAGAAATCGAACGGATTGGAACACATGGCTTTGTTTAAAGGAACTTGGAGCGAAGGCGAACCGATTCTGGTACGTGTCCATTCCTCTTGCGCTACCGGAGACATCCTTGGTTCGCAACGTTGTGACTGTGGCGAACAGTTGCACAAGTCTATGGAAATGATTGAAAAAGAAGGAAAAGGCGTAGTGGTTTATCTAAATCAGGAAGGACGTGGCATCGGCCTGATGGAGAAAATGAAAGCTTACAAGCTTCAGGAAGACGGCATGGATACGGTAGACGCGAATATCTGCCTCGGACACTTGGCTGACGAACGTGATTATGGAGTAGGAGCGCAGATTCTTCGTGAACTGGGTGTACATAAAATGAAGCTTTTGACAAACAATCCGGTGAAGCGTGTAGGACTGGAAGCCTATGGACTGGAGATTGTGGAAAACGTGCCTGTTGAAACAGATCCGAATCCTTATAATGAGCGATATCTGAGAACGAAGAAAGAAAGAATGGGGCATACATTACATTTTAATAAGTAATTTGGCATATTGTTTTCTTATATCAAATATTATCGCTTATTTTGCAACGATTTTCACTCAACAACTATAAAATAGATACAAAATGAATCAATTATCAGATCGTTTGAACAGCTTGTCGCCGTCGGCGACGCTTGCCATGTCACAAAAGAGTAATGAACTCAAGGCACAAGGCGTTGATGTTATTAACTTAAGTGTAGGAGAACCGGATTTCAATACTCCTGACCACATCAAAGAAGCTGCGAAAAAAGCTATTGATGATAACTTTTCCCGCTACTCTCCGGTTCCGGGTTATCCGGCTTTACGCAATGCTATTGTTGAGAAACTGAAAAAAGAAAACGGTCTGGAATATACAGCCGCTCAGATTTCGTGTGCAAATGGTGCTAAACAATCTGTTTGCAATACGATTCTCGTACTGGTAAATCCGGGTGATGAAGTGATTGTGCCTGCTCCTTACTGGGTGAGCTATCCGGAAATGGTGAAATTGGCGGAAGGTACTCCTGTGATTGTCTCTGCAGGTATCGATCAGGATTTCAAGATTACTCCGGAGCAACTGGAAGCTGCTATCACTCCGAAAACAAAAGCGCTGATTCTTTGCTCTCCGTCCAATCCGACAGGTTCCGTATATACAAAAGAAGAACTTGCAGGGCTGGCAGCAGTATTGGAAAAGCATCCGCAAGTAGTGGTTATCGCTGACGAGATTTACGAACATATCAATTATATCGGTGCACATCAGAGCATCGCTCAGTTCCCGGCAATGAAGGAACGTACGGTGATTGTGAACGGTGTGTCTAAGGCTTATGCAATGACAGGATGGAGAATCGGTTTCATCGCCGGTCCGGAATGGATTGTAAAGGCTTGCAATAAATTGCAGGGTCAGTACACTTCAGGTCCTTGTTCCGTATCTCAGAAGGCTGCCGAAGCTGCATATACTGGTACGCAAGAACCAGTGAAAGAAATGCAGAAAGCTTTCGAACGCCGTCGTGACCTGATTGTGAAGTTAGCAAAAGAAGTTCCGGGATTTGAAGTAAATGTGCCTCAAGGTGCTTTCTACCTGTTCCCGAAATGTGATTCATTCTTCGGTAAGAGTGTTGACGGACGTAAGATTGAGAACTCAGACGAATTGGCAATGTACTTGCTCGAAGAAGCTCATGTGGCTTGTGTGGGTGGCACTTCATTCGGTGCTCCTGAGTGTATTCGTATGAGTTACGCTACAAGCGATGAAAACATTGTAGAATCAATTCGTCGTATCAAGGAAGCGTTGGCTAAATTGAAATAGGCAAGATATTAGAATCATATAAGACGGTGGATGATTTCAAACGAAATTCATCCACCGTTTTCTTTTATAGTAGAAATTGAATTACCCGAATTTCTACTTCATTTCATTTATTAAATGTGGCTTTGATTGGAATCCTCCTATTTTAGAAGTTGAATCTATAAAAAGAGTTAGTACTCTTAGAACTTAGTAGTTCTTCACAGCACGTCTAAAACCTCCTAGAATAAGGGATTCAAACAAAGTCAGCAGTCTACTTTCTTTGGAATTGAAAATGAAACACAAATATTTTTCTACCGTTAAAAGAAGACCAAAGTTTGATTAAAAGAGAGATGTTTTTATCGGTTTCTTTATGTGACAAGTCATCATTTATGAGAAATAGACGAAAAAAAAGAGTTTTCAGACATTGATATAATAATTTATTTCTATATTTGCGCAATATCTAAAAAAAGGAAATGCACTAAGTTCTAAGAGAACTTGTGCTACGGGAATTTTTGCATATTGTTCCTGATTTCCTGGAGTAACAACTTTATTAACCTTATGTGAAGTTTATGAAATTAAAAAGTTTGACTAGAACGAGCAAGTACACCTTATTAGCTGGTGTGTTTTGCATGGCTTCGAGCCCTTCATTTGCAACCTTAACGGTCACAGTCGAATCTTCTTTGCCTGTTGTTCAGCAACAAGTGGTGAAAATCAAAGGTGTCTTGGTCGACGCATCGAGTGGAGAGCCGTTAGTCGGTGCCAGTGTAGTGGTAAAAGGTACAACAAACGGTACAATTACTAATCTCAATGGAGAATATGAACTCACTGCTCCTGTCGGAACGCCCCTGTCTATTTCATTTATCGGGTATAAATCGATTGAGGTAAAGGCCTCCGCCAACATGGGTACGATTAAATTATCGGAAGATACGGAGACTTTGGATGAAATCGTGGTAGTGGGATACAGTACTCAGCGAAAAGAGAGTCTTACCGGAGCAATGCAAACAGTAAAAAGTGATAAGCTGAAAGATATCACTAGTCCTTCGGTAGAAAATATGTTAAATGGAAAGGTGGCCGGCGTGTATGTTGCACCCGGTTCTGGGCAACCTGGAGCTAGTGGTGCCGTTGTTATCCGTGGGCAGGCAACATTAAACGGAGGTACTTCTCCTCTTTGGGTAGTGGATGGTGTTATCGTGGGAAGTAGTGCTGGACAGTTGAATCCCGGCGATATTGAAACAATGACTATTCTGAAAGATGCCGCATCGACAGCTATTTATGGTTCGCAAGGAGCCAATGGTGTAGTTGTGGTTACTACTAAAAAAGGAAAAGTAGGCAAGATGAGTGTTAATGTGTCCGCCAAACTCGGTATTAGTACGCTGAATAATGGTAATCTGGAGGTGATGGATGGTGCCGAGCTTTATGATTATTATGCCTCGTTCCCCAATCAGAATGATATAAAATTCACTCGTTACAATGAAGATTTGCGTAACAGTAATTTCAGTTGGTGGGATTTGGCTACTCAGAACGGGTTCAATCAGGAATACAATATTTCTCTTCAGGGAGGTAGTGAGAATATGCAGTCGTATATGTCTTTGGGATATTATGACGAAGATGGAGCTGTGAAGGGCTATAATTATACACGATATAATTTCCGATTGGGAACAACGTATAAACCCTATTCATGGTTGACAGTTAAACCAAGCATTTACGGTTCACGCCGCGACATAAAGGATCAGCAATATAGCGTAACGGCTATGTATTCGATGTTCCCATGGGATAGCCCTTATGATGAAAACGGCGATTTGGTTCCACATCGCTATTCGGGATGGGTGAATGCAGCGCAAACCAACTATCTGGTCGATTTGCAATGGGATCATTCTTCTTCCAGAAATCTGGAGTTTATGGGGAATTTCGACTTTGATATTAAGATTACCGATTGGTTGACTTTCTCTTCTGTGAACAACTACCGGTATATCAGTTATGCTTCGGAAGGCTACACAGACCCTCGTTCCAACGGTGGATTGAGCGTGAACGGACGCATCACGGATTATCGCTCGGAAGTAGCCCGTCGCTATACCAACCAGATTCTGCGTTTCAACCATACATTTGGCAAACACGCCGTCAATGGTTTGATAGCTTATGAGTTTAACGACTACTGGGCGAAAGTGCTGGATGTATACGGAACAGGTTTCATTCCCGGATTTGAAGTATTGGATGTGGTGGCAAAACCCGAACGCACCAAAGGCTCAATCACCGAATGGGCGGTACAGTCTTATCTGTTCAATGGCAATTACGCTTACGACAACAAATATCTGGCGCAGGTTTCTTTCCGCCGTGATGGTGCATCCAACTTCGGTGACAATGCCAAATATGGTAACTTCTTCTCTATTAGTGCCGGATGGAATATCAATCGTGAATCATGGTTCAAGGCCGATTGGGTAGACAACCTGAAACTTCGTGCCGCTTATGGTTCGGTAGGTAACCGCCCCAGTGATCTTTACCCTCAATACGACTTGTATTCCGTATCTTCAAGCTATGACGGCAATTCGGGAGCACTGATTTCTCAAATCGGTAACAAAGACTTGACTTGGGAGAAGACTTATACGGCAGGCGTCGGTCTGGACGCAACGATGTTCGACAACCGTTTGCGTTTCAACTTCGATTATTATATTAAAAATACGGATAACATCCTCTACAAAGTTCCTGTTAGCGGTCTGACCGGTGTGACCTCTATCTGGAAAAACATCGGAGAGATGAGAAACACAGGTATTGAAGTTACTCTAGGCGGAGATATCATTCGCACAAAAGACTGGACCTGGAGCTTAGACCTGAATGTAGGACATAACAACAACGAACTCAAAAAACTATATAAAGTAAAAGACGCAGACGGCAATTTTGTGGTAAGACCCATCAAAAGAGGAGCCGGCCTGAATATTGCCGGAACAGCCGACTATGTATTGGACCCCGGATCACCAATTGATACTTACTATCTGGCAGAATGGGCGGGTGTGAATCCTGAAAACGGTGCTCCGCAGTGGTATAAGACTGTGACCAAAGACGGAGTGGAAACTCGTGAAATAACCAGCAACTATGCCGAAGCCGACCAAGTGAAATGCGGTAGTGCTTCTCCCGATTTGTTTGGAGGTATCAATACGTCATTGACGTGGAAGAACTTCGATTTGAGTGCTGTGTTTGGTTATTCTATCGGAGGTACACTCTACAATTATTCTCGTCAGGAATACGATTCGGATGGTACTTATACCGACCGTAACCAGATGAAGCTGCAAAAAGGATGGAAGCGTTGGGAGAAACCGGGCGATATCGCTACTCATCCGGTTGCCAAATACAACAATGACTCTCAGAGCAACAAGGCTTCTTCCCGTTATCTCGAAGATAGCGATTACTTCAAGATGCGTTCTTTCACATTGGGATACAATTTCAAATTGCCCCAATACTCTATTTCTAATTTACGCGTATACTTTACGGGCGAAAACTTATTCACTATCACGAAGTACTCCGGAGTGGACCCTGAACTTCCTGCCAGCGACGGTTCGGTGATGAGTTCAACAGGACCGGACGTATATCCCTCCGTGCGTAAATTTATGTTTGGTATTAATCTCACCTTTTAAATTGGACTTGCCTTATGAAAAAGATATTAACTATATTGCTTGCAGCGGCGTCATTGACCGCTTGCGATATCGAACGTCTGCCTCACGGATCGATGGCTGCGGAACAGATTACCAAAGATCCGAATACTTCGTTGGAGTCATTGATGAACGGTATGTATGCACAGTTGAAAACGTGGTCGGACCCTATGCACCGCTGTGGTGAGTATGCGGGTGATAATATGATGATTCGCGGCTCCTCGACAGATGCTTTCTACGAATTTATTTCTTTCTCACGTACCCCCCAGAATTATCGATTGATGAACTTCTGGGATTTCGGATACAAAGCTGTGGCGCAAGCATCCAATATCATAAAGATGATTGATGAAGGACAGAGTACGGAAATCGACAATCAGTTGGGTGAGTGTTACTTTGTGCGTGGCATGATGTACTTCTATTTTGTACGTGCCTACGGACGTCCCTATTATCAGAATCCGGAAAAGAATCTGGGAGTTCCTATCGTGAACGGTACACCCGATGATATGAATAACCTGAATCTTCCCGACCGTTCTACCGTGGAAGAGACTTACAAACAGGTGATTGAAGACTTGAAAAAAGCAGAAGAGTTGATGACCTTGGACAAAGGTCCGGCTTTTGCATCCAAGGAAGCGGCACAAGCCTTATTGTCGCGTGTGTATCTCTACATGAGCGGCACATACGAGAATCCGAATGCTCAATATGCACAGTTGGCTGTGGATTATGCCGACAAAGTAATAGGTTCGCCGAAATACGAACTACTTCCTCGCGAAGATTTCATGAAGTACAATACCTTTGTTCCCGAAAACAACAAGGAATCCATCTTTGTGGTGAAACGCATAGCCTCGGAGTTTTCAGGCAGTGACCATTATTATGGTATCGGCGGTATGTATGCCAATATCGGTGGTATGGGCTGGGGAGAAATGTATGCCAGCGCCAAATATATTGATTTGCTGAATGAAACAGGTCGCAACGACTGGCGCCCCGATCATTATAGAATAGTAGATGCACGAGCTGCTTTCATTGAGCCTACTTACGAAGAAGGAAACAGAGAGGTATTCCGCTTTATAGTGCAGGATAGTCCGACGACTTTGAACTATATCCAGGCCGCGGTGACACGAAGCGGTAGTACGGTGACTTGCGTGGATGGCGAGCAAACGTATACGTTGACTCCGGTTGACGCGGAACAGGAGATTTATTCTATTACTTATAAAGATGGGAATACATATACCGGTGTGCTCGATTATTATATCTCATTGAACCGTGCATATCCGCAATTCTACATCACGAAGTGTTCGCGTGAGGGCGAAGATAGTCACCTGCACTCACCGGTTATCAGCCGTTTGGGTGAAATCTACCTGAATCGTGCTGAGGCTTATGCCAAATTAGGAAATTACACGGCAGCATTGGCCGACCTGAATGAAATTCGCGAGCGTTCTATCCCCGGTGCAGGTTATGCTTCCCTAGATGCGACCACTGCCGGCGACCGAATTGATAAAGAACGCCAATTGGAGTTAGCTTATCAGGCTGAGCGTAGTTATGATGTGTTTCGCAATGGCAAGCCGTTGGTACGCCGATATCCGGGACCTCAAAGACAATTTGAAGATGTTCCTGCTACTGATTATCGGGTAGTATATTACATTCCGCAAGACGCAATCAATTCTTATCCGGGAACTTTGACGCAGAATCCCACAAGCAATTAATAAGGAAGCAAATACACCTTCCTAAAACAAGAAAGCCTAGCTTTAGCTTGCCTAAAGCTAGGCTTTTTTTCTATATCGCACTTTTTTTGTTAGAATCTGCACATACTTTGAGGTAATATAATAAAGTAGTGTGTAAAATTGAATCTGTTTTGTCTTACTTGTTGATTTCTAATTGGTTAGGCTTTAGAGAAGGAAATAAGCCCAATTCTGTATACTAAGTTCTTCCAGTACTTGGTTCTTAAGTTTTATATTGTTTTCTGCTACAAAAATACAAAATTATCCAATAAACACAATAGTAATGAGATTATTTTTCTAAAAAACAAGAATGCTAAATACCTAATTGCTTATCTAATATTCCTAATTACTAAAATATAACTTAAATAGAATGTTAGTTTATAAATTTTAATTCTTGCCTTGTTTATATATTCAAGGTTGTAAACGAGTATAACAAAATATGGCTTTTATAGCTCCCTAAAACCCCTCTTAGCCCTATCTTGGCTTAACATAAGTTCTGGAAGAACTTAGTATAAATAGTAAAAAATTGAAATAGATATTCTAGAATCTTTATATAAATGAATAAATTCCAGTTTTTAATTTAATTTTATTAACCTAGTAAATGCTTTTAGAGAAACATGTGTAAATTGTTTAATTTTTCATGGGGAGCCTTCTGCTTTTTGCTATTTTCAGTAGCTTGTAGCGATGATAAAAAGAGTTCTTCTTTTGACCCCAGCCAGCCTATTAAATTTACTGAGTTTATGCCCGATTCCGGTGGCATACGAACCAAGTTTATCATCAAAGGGTCTAATTTTGGAGATGATAAGAGTAAAGTACAAGTTTTCTTTAAAGATGAAGAAAACAATGAGCGGGAAGCTCTCATATTAGGAGTGACATCTGATGTAATTTACACTCAAGTGCCAAAACAAGCCGGTGGTCAGAGCGACATCAGGGTAGTAGTTGAGGGTAAAGAAGCTGCGAAGAGTAATACAGAGAAGACATTCAAGTACATTGTGGCATCTTCTGTATCTACAGTAGTGGGGAAAGCGAAAGAGGGAGGAAATACGGATGGTACTCTTGGTGAGACTACGTTTAGTGTTCCGCAATATGTAGCTGTAGACAATGATGATAATATATTCGTGTTCGATAATCCAAGAACGCGTTTGGTATCTATTAGTCAGAATAAGTCTATCACCTTGTATGACGGAGGAATCTTCGACCAGCCCTTATTCCTTGATAAAGAGAGAAAACTTCTGTTTGCGCAAGGAGACGGCGCTGCTACCGGATGTTTTGTTTTCGATGCGAATGTCAATTGGGTGGCCGAAAGGTACGGACAGCTTCTGGAGAATGGCGGATGGATGCATAGCGTTGTTCTTGATCCTGTTGATTCAACCTATGTTGTCTATCGTAGAAACACGGGGCAATTGTATACGCAAGTATTCAGGAAAGGTATGAGTTATAATCTGGACAATGGAAAAGTAAGACAGATAGGTGTCGTTGGAAATAAAGGTGCCAATGGACTCTGTGCTTATAATCCGGTGGATGGATATGTTTATTGTGCATTACACAGCTTCCCGGCAATTTATCGATTCAAGCTGAAACGCGGTGCCGACGGATGGCCCGAGATGGATGGTGAAGCAGAACGCTATATTGACAATGGTATGGGATTCCGCGATGGAAGCGTCACCGAAGCCCAATTTAATGAGCCCCGTGGTATCGCTATCGATAAAGAAGGGAATATCTATGTAGCGGATGTTATGAATCATCGAATCCGTAAGATTGATATAAAAACAAATATGGTGACTACCATTGCCGGTAATGGTAATGCCGGTTACAAAGATGGTGACCCGTTGGATGCAGAATTTAACCAGCCTTGGGGTGTATGTCTGGATAAAGATGAATTTATTTATATAGCCGATAGACAAAACCATTGTATCCGAAAGTTAGCTATTGAATAACACAAAAAAGAAGAAATGAAAAACATTATATTTAGAATAACTTTGTGCCTTTCCTTTTTATTATCGGGAAATGCACAGCAAGAACTATTTGCTCAACAAAAACTATTTCAAGTTTCCGGAGTTGTTATTGACGAAGCGGGCGACCCGCTGCCCGGAGCCAATGTGATAATTAAAGGCAAAGAAAAGTCGGGTACCGTAACTGACATGGACGGTCGGTTTACGATGAAATCTCTCTCGCCGAAAACGACTCTCGTGGTTTCGTTTTTGGGATACAAGAGTAAAGAAGTGCTCGTCAACAAGAGTGACAGTAAAATGCAGATTATACTGGACCCTGATGCTGAAACGCTGGATGAAGTAGTAGTGGTAGGTATGGGTACTCAGCGTAAGGTGAGCGTGGTAGGTGCTGTGACAAGCATCGCACCGGCTGCAATCAGCGCTCCGGGAACATCGGTGGCGAATATGTTGGGTGGTGTTGTTCCGGGCATTATCTCTATCGACCGAAGTGGAGAACCGGGAAATGATGTTTCCGAATTCTGGATTCGTGGTATCAGTACTTTTGGTGCCAATCAGTCTGCTTTGGTTCTGATTGACGGTATCGAAGGAAACCTGAACGATATTGATCCTTCGGACATTGAGAATTTCTCTATATTAAAGGATGCTTCCGCAACGGCAGTATATGGTGTGCGTGGTGCAAACGGCGTTGTGCTGGTTACCACTCGTTCCGGTCAGGAAGGTCGTGCGAAAGTGACCTGGAAAAGTAGTGCCACTCTTTCCTATTCCCCTCGAATGCCGGATTATCTTGAAGCTTACGATTATGCAAGGTTGGCAAATGAGGCACGTGTAGTAAGTAGTATGGATCCTCTTTATTCTCAGACGGAACTTGAGATTATAAAAGCAGGGCTAGACCCGGATTTGTATCCCAACGTCAACTGGCAAAAAGAAATATTGAAGGACTATACCATCAATCACCAGCACTATCTTAATGTGTCCGGTGGTGGAAAAGTTGCTAGGTATTTCGTAAGTATGGGAGGTACTTTTAAAGATGCAATCTTTAAGCAGGATAATGTGAATAAGTACAATACCAACGTGAAGTGGGCTAAATACAACTTCCGTGGAAAGGTGGATATGCAACTTACAAAATCGACTATTTTAGGTTTGGCAATGGACGGAATCATCGTAGAACAAAGATCCCCGGGATTCGGAGATAACAATGACGCATTATGGTCGGCACAAGCCAACCTGACTCCATTGACCGTTCCCGTTCGCTATTCTAATGGAATGCTTCCTGCCTATGGTAAGAATGGATATGAAATATCTCCTTATGTATTGCTGAACCATACAGGTTTTAAAAAGTCGAACCGTACGACGATGAATGTGAATATCACTTTGCGTCAGGATTTGGACAAGTGGGTGAAGGGATTAAGTGTGCGCGGAATGTTCTCGTACAATAATAACAATGTGCATAATGTCTACCGCCGTAAATCACCCGATTTGTATAAAGCGTTCGGACGTTATAATGACGGAACGCTGATGACACAACGTACGGTAGCTTCCAGCAATATTGCATTTTCTAAAGAAGCAGCGAGTGACCGTAGATACTATTTTGAGACACAGGCTGTTTATGACAGAGTGTTCAATCAATCTCATCGCGTCGGCGGATTGATACATTATTATATGCAGAGCACCGAGAGCACTGATGCGAATGATGAAATTGCTTCAATCCCCCAGCGTTACCAAGCACTGTCAGCCCGATTAACGTATTCCTATAAAGATACGTATTTTGTAGAAGGAAACATAGGTTACACCGGTTCCGAGAACTTTGAACCCGGTAAACAGTTCGGTTGGTTTCCAGCGATAGCAGCCGGTTGGCTTCCCACTCAATACGAATTTATGCAGAAACGTGTGAAATGGCTGAACTACCTGAAGCTCAGAGCATCTTATGGTGAAGTTGGTAACGACCGTATCGGTGGTGGACGCCGTTTCCCATACCTGACATTGATTAATTTTAAAGAATCCGGTCGTTGGGGTAGCGGTGGATTGACAGAAGCACAGATTGGTGCCAACAATCTTAATTGGGAGGTTGCTAAGAAGTATAACTTAGGTATGGACTTCCAGTTGTTCGACGATAAGATCGGCGGAACGGTAGAAGTCTTCAAAGATATACGTGATAATATTTTCCAGGAAAGAAAGATGATGCCGGAAGAAGTCGGAGTTGTTACCAATCCGTACACTAATGTAGGGCGTATGCGCAGTAGTGGTGTCGAAGGTAATATTTACGTGAATCATCGTTTCAATGAAAAACACTCCATGACAGTGCGTGCCAATATGACGTATGCAACCAGTAAGATTGTGCATTGGGACCAGGATGCAGTCCGCTATCCTTATCAATCATTGAGTGGTACGGCTTATAACGTGAAGCGTGGTCTTGTAGCCATGGGATTATTCCAGAACGAGGACGAAATCAACCGTAGTCCGAAGCAGACATATGGCGAAGTCCGTCCCGGAGACATTCGTTATAAGGACATCAATGGAGACGGAAAGATTGACGATGACGATATTGTTCCTATCGCACACTCGGATGTGCCCGAAATACAGTACGGATTTGCTTTGGAATACAGATTCAAGAGATGGACTTTCAGTACATTGTTTACTGGAGTAGGCAAGGTTAACTTCTTGTATGGCGGTCAGGGTTTTTATCCGTTCGTAGGTGGAGAAGTAGGAAACATCCTCTCCATTGCCGGCGACCAAAAGAACCGCTGGACTCCTGCTTGGTACTCCGGTGACCCGTCAACAGAGAATCCGAATGCACGTTTCCCGCGTCTGACTTACGGCCCCAACCAGAACAATAACCGTGCTTCTACTTTCTGGCTCGCCGATGGTACTTATCTACGTTGGAAATCGTTGGATATTTCGTATCGCTTCGGCAACAATAAGTATTTGAACAAAGTAGGCGTAAGCGATCTTATGATACAGTTCATCGGTCAGAACCTCGCCGTTTGGGACTCCGTGAAACTGTGGGATCCGGGACAGGCTTCTCAAAACGGTGCTGTATATCCGTTGCAGCGTACCTTCTCTTTACAATTAACAGCTACGTTCTAATTGCATAAACATTATGAAAAACAGAATAAAGAAAAGTATATATACTCTATTGGTAACATTGGGAATGCTCCCGATGATGCTGACTTCATGCAACTATCTGGAAGTGGACGAATACTTCAATGACTTGACTCCGCTCGACTCTATCTTTGCCCGCCAGGCCTATCTGGAACGTTACGTTTGGGGAACGGCAGGATTGATGCCCAATCAAGGCAACTTGTTCTCAAGTTCCTACGGACCTTATATGACAGCGGTGGATGAAGTACTACTGTCGTGGCAGAAAGCCGAATACGCCGGTACGTTTTTATATTCCGATAAAGTAACGCAAAACTCTACCTATTATAATATGTGGGGGCAGTACTATAAAGGTATACGTAAGTGTAACACCATCTTTACCCGCATCGACGAGTGCAAAGACCTAAAAGGATTGGATAGACGTGAAATTCTTGGCTTGACACATTTCATGAGAGCCTCCTTCTACTTCTACTTGCTCGAACTTTACGGTCCGGTGGTTATACTTCCCGAAGAGCCGTTGTCGGTAGATGCCGATATCGACGCACTTTCTTTTGAACGCAACACGTACGACGAATGTGTAGACTATATCTGCCAAGACTTGGAAGAAGCATACCAATTGTTAGATCCTACGCGTCCAACCACACAGTTTGAACGTCCTACCAAATATGCCGCTGCCGCACTGATGTCGCGCGTACGGTTATATCAGGCTTCAAAATGGTACAATGGCAATCCGTTTTATTCAGATTGGAAAACCTCCGATGGACGTAACCTGATAGCTCAGCAGTATGACCCGATAAAATGGGCGAAGTCGGCTGCTGCTTCCAAAAGAATCATCGAATGCGGCTTATACGCTTTGCACACGGTTTTCAGTGATGAAAACACGCAGGTAAGTCCCGAGGCATCACAAGCCAACTTCCCCAATGGAGTAGGTGGTATCGACCCGTTCCACTCTTATGCGGATATGTTCAATGGAGAAGCCTTGGCGGTGAAGAACCCTGAGCTGATTTACGCAACCGGACTGGCAAGAAATGTAGTGCAAATCGCCTTCCCCCTGAAGATGGGTGGCTGGAATGGTTTGGGAGTTACTCAAAAGCTAGTAGACGCTTATTATATGAACGACGGAAGCGACTATGTGCAACAGAACGACTATTACGAACAGGCAGGTAGCGTTCCGGTTGTTGCCACGGGCTACGAACTTCGTCCCACTGTTGCCAAGATGTACCTCAATCGCGAAGCCCGTTTCTATGCAAGCATTGGATTCTGCGAATGTTTATGGCCCGGCACTTCGCTGACGGGTAGTGAAGTGGGCAACAGAACGAACATCGTTGCCGGTTACTATCTGAACGGTAACTGTGCCAAAGAAGCCGCCAACCCCGAAGATTATAACCTGACGGGATATACCTTGAAAAAGTACATCCATCCGGAAGATAACTGCTTCAGTGGTACAGGCTCAACGGTTAAAGGTAAAATGTTCCCGATATTCCGCTATGCCGAAACATTACTGAACTATGTGGAAGCGTTGAATGAACTGAAAGGCGAACCTGCATATACGGAAGATGCAGATAGCAAAACATATACTATCGTGTACAGTCCTGAAGAGATTATGTTCTATTTCAACCAGATTCGTTACCGTGCCGGCTTGCCGGGCATCACCCTTTCTGAAGCTGGCGATCAGGCGACAATGCGCAAACTTATCATGCGCGAACGCATGATTGAATTTGCCTGCGAAGGAAGAAGATACCATGATTTGCGTCGTTGGGGCATCGCGAAAGAAGAGGAGAACAAGCCGATACAAGGTATGGATGTAAGTAAGAAGGATACTGAGCGTGACCAATTTTATACTGTTACCAACATTGTGCACAAATATGCATTGCGCAACTTCGAAGATAAGATGTATTTCTATCCCATTCCGCGAAGTGTGTTGGATAAGAATGCGAAGTTGAAACAGAATCCGGGTTGGGATGGCTGGGGCGAATGGTAATGACCCGCACAACCCGATAATAATTAAATTAAATAGCAATACATTATGAGAACAATATACAAACTGATTGCTTGTTCTTTGTTGGCACTATTCGCTACTTCATGTGTGGAGGATGTGCTGGAGAAAGAACAATATCAAAAAGAAATTTATCTGATTGGAGCCTACGACAGGGTGTGGACAACTACTGTTGATTATAGCGAGGAAGAAGTCCGAACCTATTTCACGGTTAGTAGCTCCGGTTCCTTAGGGCTCGACCAAGATGTGCGTGTCAAAGTGAATATCAACGAAGAACTGGTAGACATTTACAACCGTAAATACTGGACAGTGCTGAACGAAGACAAATATTACAAGAGTCTGGATACGGATTTATACTCCATTCCCTCTCTTGGCGATATTGTAATCAAGCATGAAGAAGGAATATCGGCAGAAGTTCCCATCTTAATTCACACTAAGGACCTGAGTATCGACAACTCATACGTCATCCCCGTTGAGATAGAAAGCACGACAGTGTATCCTGTCAACGAGTCCGGGCGTAAAATGTTGATTCTGTTGAAACTGAGGAATGCATATTCCGGCAATTATCAGATGGATGGATATATGACAGAAGCAGGGGGAAGTCCTCGACGTATCCAGAAGGCTAAAGAATTGGTTCCGACCGGCATGAATAAGGTTCGAATATTCTATGCAATGAATAACAAGAGTGATGAACAGGACGAGATTAATGCCAAAACGCTGGAACTGACTATTCTTGATGAGAATGTAGCCGGAAGCGACGATATAAAGAAAGTATCGATAAAAGCGTGGGATGAAGGAAGCCTAACGGTAATTGATTCGGGAGAAAGCAGTTACAATATGGTTAGCAGAAAGTTCAACCTCAAATATACAGTAGGTAATATATCCTATGAAGAAGGATTGCTTCGTGAGAAAGTAATGGAATAAAACTCGATAAAATTAGTAATTCATAAGCCGGCGGACCTCAGAACAGAACTCCGCCGGCTTTTAATTTGCCGGGCTGCATCGCTTTGACCGGAATAAAAAAGGCTGCCTTTCGTAGAAAGCAGCCTATACTTTTTCTTTTCAGATTGAATTATTCAGCCGGGTGAATTGCTTCAGACGGGCAAACGTCTGCACAAGTACCACAGTCTGTGCATACATCCGGATTGATAGAATAGATATCACCTTCAGAGATAGCTTCTACCGGACACTCGTCGATACAAGTTCCGCAAGCAATACAATCTTCACTAATTACGTAAGCCATTTTTTTTAAGATTTAAATTATTAGTACTAATTCGTGTGACAAAAATAAGGCTTTTATTCGTTACTTGGTATCATTCTTTGATTAAAATGATTTAATTTGTACGTCTTCTAAATAAGGAACCTCCCTATTATCTGCTATATTTTTCGTATTTTTGCAGTCAAATTACTAATATATAGCGATTATGCCTTTAAATTTACCCGATAAACTACCTGCGATAGAGCTGCTGAAGGAAGAAAATATATTCGTTATCGATGCTTCACGCGCCACGCAGCAGGATATTCGTCCGCTACGGATTGTGATTCTGAACCTGATGCCGTTGAAGATTACGACGGAAACAGACTTGGTGCGCTTACTCTCTAATACTCCTCTTCAGGTGGAAATCTCGTTTATGAAGATTAAGAGCCACACGTCCAAGAATACGCCGATAGAACACATGAAAACCTTCTATACCGATTTCGACCAGATGCGTCATGAGAAGTACGACGGTATGATTATCACCGGTGCCCCCGTGGAGCAGATGGACTTTGAGCAGGTGACGTATTGGGACGAGATTACGGAAATCTTCGATTGGGCGCGCACGCACGTCACTTCCACCTTATATATATGTTGGGCTGCACAGGCAGGACTGTATCATCATTACGGAATCCCCAAATATCCGCTGGAAAAGAAGATGTTCGGCATCTTCGAGCATAAAGTGCTAGTGCCTTTCCATCCCATTTTCCGTGGGTTCGACGATTGCTTCTATGTGCCGCATAGTCGCCATACGGAGATACGAAGGGAAGATATCTTGAAAGTACCGGAGTTGACCTTGCTTTCCGAATCGGCAGATGCGGGCGTTTATATGACCGTAGCCCGTGGCGGACGTGAGTTTTTCGTCACCGGACATTCGGAGTATTCGCCCCTGACGTTGGATACGGAATACCGCCGCGACTTGGGTAAGGGATTGCCGATAGAGATTCCCCGCAATTATTATGTAGATGATGAACCCGATAAAGGCCCGTTGGTGCGTTGGCGTGCTCATGCCAATCTGCTATTCTCCAACTGGCTCAACTACTTCGTTTATCAGGAAACGCCTTACAACATTAATGAGATTGAATGATAAAGCAGCGTAAAATAGAGCTTCTCGCTCCGGCGAAGAATCTGGAATGTGGCATCGAGGCTATCAACCACGGTGCGGATGCAGTGTATATCGGTGCTCCTAAGTTTGGTGCCCGTGCGGCAGCCGTCAATTCTTTGGAAGACATCGAAGCCTTGGTGAAACACGCCCATCTGTATAATGCACGTATTTACGTCACGGTCAACACGATTCTGAAAGAAGAAGAGTTGAAGGAGACGGAAGAGATGATTCACGAACTGTATCGGGTGGGGGTGGATGCGCTCATCGTTCAGGATATGGGAATCACGAAGTTGAACCTTCCGCCCATTTCGCTTCATGCCAGCACGCAGATGGATAATCGCACGCCGGAGAAGGTGAAGTTTTTGCAGGAAGCCGGTTTCCGACAGGTGGTGCTGGCGAGGGAACTGTCTCTGCGGGAGATTAGGAAGATACACGAAGATTGTCCCCAAGTACCTTTGGAAGTATTCGTTCATGGAGCGCTGTGCGTCAGTTATAGCGGGCAGTGTTATGTCAGTCAGGCTTGCTTCGGTCGCAGTGCGAATCGGGGGGAGTGTGCGCAGTTCTGCCGTTTGCCTTTCAGCATGGTAGATGCCGACGGGAAGGCGATTGTGAAGGACAAACATCTGCTTTCGCTGAAAGATTTGAATCAGAGTGACGAGTTGGAACAACTGCTGGATGCTGGTGTTTCTTCGTTGAAGATAGAAGGGCGGTTGAAGGATGTGAGTTATGTGAAGAACGTCACGGCTGCCTACCGTCAGAAGTTGGATGCCCTCTTTGCACGCCGACCGGAATATGCACGGGCTTCGTCCGGTACGTGTCGTTTTGAATTCAGGCCGCAACTGGATAAGAGTTTCAGTCGCGGGTTCACGCATTATTTCCTGCACGGGCGCGATCGGGAGGTGTACTCTTTCGATACACCCAAGTCATTGGGCGAAGAGATGGGAACGATGAAAGAAGCGCGCGGCAACTACTTGACCGTTGCCGGATTGAAATCCTTTAATAATGGAGACGGTGTTTGCTACATCGACGAGCAGGGACGTTTGCAGGGATTCCGCATCAATCGGGTGGATGGCAACAAGCTTTATCCGCAAGAGATGCCCCGTATCAAACCTCGCACCAAGCTTTACCGTAACTTCGACCAGGAGTTCGAACGTTTGCTTTCGCGTAAATCAGCCGAAAGGAAGATAGCTGTGAATGTATTGTTGGCTGACCATCCGTTCGGTTTCTCATTGACGCTGAAGGATGAAGATGATAACAGTGTGACGCTCTCCCTTCCACGAGACAAAGAATTGGCACGCACTCCGCAGGCAGACAACTTAAAGACGCAACTCGCTAAATTAGGAAATACGCCTTTCGAGGCGGAGAATATAGAAGTCTCTTTCACGGATAATTGGTTCTTGCCGGCTTCGGTGCTTGCCGACTTCCGCCGTCAGGCAGTGGAGAAACTGATAGCTGCCCGCCGCATCAATTACCGCAGGGAGCTGGCGGTATGGAAACAGACCACTCATGCTTTCCCGCAAACATCACTCACGTATCTGGGTAATGTGATGAACGTCCGTGCGGCATCTTTCTATCAGGAGCATGGCGTGCAGAGTGTGGCTGAGGCTTATGAAAAAACTCCGGTGGAAGAAGCAGTTCTGATGTTCTGCAAGCATTGCTTGCGATACAGCATGGGCTGGTGTCCCGTCCACCAACGGGAGCGGTCGCCCTATCGCGAACCTTACTATCTGGTGTCGAACGACGGCAAGCGTTTCCGTCTCGACTTCGATTGCAAGAATTGTCAAATGAAGGTAAGCGCGGCTCAATGAGGAAGATTCACCACAGAGTAACACAGAGTTTCACGGAGTTTAATTTCAGGAAGAAAGAACTCTGTGCCACCCTGTGTTATTCTGTGGTGAGCTTGTTTTTGGGTTTGTTCTTCTTCACGTCTTGCCATTATTCCCGTCCCGACCTTTCTTCGGAAGAGATGTCGCAGAAGACGAAGGATTCTCTCAATTACCTCTACGAGCGGCATTATACGTGGGATACGAATCTGGAGGTGACTACCGATTCTGTTGCGTTGGAGTGTTTGCCTATCAAAGATACGTATGTACGTCTTTATAAGGGAGATAAGGTGGTGGTGGCGGAGTTTGCCATTCATCCGGCGGATAGTGTGGATAGCGTTTGGGTAAAGCTGGCGCACGTGCAGGAAGAGCAGGGGTGGATACGCGAGTCGGAGCTGAAAGAGTCTTTTGTGCCGACGGATAGTATTTCGCAGGCTGTTCATTTGTTCAGTGATACGCACGCTTCTTATTTCATTATAATCTTCGCTTTGTTCGTCGGTGTATATCTGTTTCGTGCGTTCAGGAAGAAGCAGTTGAAGATTGTCTATTTTGATGATATCGACAGTGTGTATCCGTTGTTGCTTTGTCTGTTGATGGCTTTCAGTGCCACGCTATATGAGTCGATGCAGGTGTTTGTGCCCGAAACGTGGGAGCATTTTTACTTCAATCCCACTTTGTCGCCTTTTAAGGTGCCGTTGGTGCTGTCTGTTTTTTTGTTGAGCATCTGGCTGTTTCTGGTTGTTGCCTTGGCGGTGCTCGATGATTTGTTTCGGCAGTTGACTCCGGCGGCGGCTATCTTTTATTTGTTGGGGCTGATGTCTTGCTGCATTTTCTGTTATTTCTTCTTCATCTTGATGACGCATATATATATCGGTTATCTTTTTCTGGCACTTTTCATTGGGGTGTTTGCGAAGAAGGTGCATCGGAGTAGTAGCTATAAGTACCGCTGCGGGCAGTGTGGGGACAAGATGAAGGAGAAAGGTGTCTGCCCGCATTGCGGAGCGATTAATGAATAATTCTTTCAAGAACTCTTAATGATGTTGATTAGACCTACTGAGATTGAGGACCTTCCTCTCGTGATGGAGATGTATGAGTATGCCCGCAGTTTCATGCGTGCCAATGGAAATATGACCCAATGGGTGAATGGTTATCCGTCGGAAACGCTGATTCGTCGGGAAATAGAAGACGGACATAGCTTTGTCTGCACCGACGGGCGGGGGGAGATGCTGGGCACTTTCTGCTTTATATTGGGAGAAGATCCTACTTACTTGAAGATATATGACGGTGCATGGTTGAATGACGAACCTTATGGTGTGATTCACCGGATGGCGACGAATGGGAAACAGAAAGGGGTGGCAGATGCTTGTTTGTCGTGGTGTGCCGGGCGTTGCGGTAATATCCGGGTGGATACGCATCGGGATAATTTGGTGATGCAGCATATATTGGAGAAGCGTGGTTTCTTGCGTTGCGGCATCATCCATGTGATGGATGGTACGGAACGCATAGCTTATCAACGGAAAGAGAATCAAGCATGATTAGTAATTACTCAGCAATTAATACTTAAGTTGCTAGCTATTAATTGTTGATATATTGGCTATTAATACTTGGGAAGTCAGCTATTAATACTTGTCTTTACAGCTAGCAATACTTGTTATTACAGTTAGCATTGCTTGTTATCATAGTTAGCATTGCTTGTTATGTAGTGTAACAAGCATTGTAAAAATGCTCATTTTATCTTTATCGGAAAGTACGAATTCCTGTTTTGTCAACCATTTCTGAGCTATTTCTACTATTGATTATTCCTCGGGTTCACCCCCTTCACCTTTTTCTTGAAATGCCGATGAATAAGGAGGTACAGGGTGAAGGCTCCCCTGTTTTTTAGCTTGTTTCCTAGCTTCACCCCTTTCACCTTCCTGTTTTTGATGCTTTCCGAAAATGTTGTTTGCTGAGGTTGGCGGTGAAAGCGGTGAAGCCGTTACTTATGCCTGAAACTGCATTCCCCTTCACCCTCAATCGCCTTATTCATCAGCGTTTCAAGAGAAAGGTGAAGCGGTGAATCCCGTTTAATATGGTGTTGTCATGTTGGTGCCGAAATGAACCAATGTGCTAATGTGCCAATTACCATGCGGCACACAGCGCAGCCATTGGCACATTGGCACATTAGCACATTGATAAATTGTTCATTTCCGTGCGGAGTTGAGTCTGTTCCGTATCGCAATTATATTGGATAAAGCGAGTTCTTTTCTTGGAATATATTCAACACGTGTATATCTACAGGAGAATTGATGGAAATCAAATAAATAAACGGAGTCTTTGATTTGAAATTTGGGTTCTACTCATCGGCCCGCTCCTCACCGAGAATCGACCCGTTCCTCACCGAGAAACAGTGGTTTCATCGGTGGGGAACGGGCCGTTGGTTTTAAAGGAAGAATTGAAGGAGGCAACTATCTATATTACAGCACTTTAAAGAGTCGCATCCTATGTTTGAAATCTATTAAAGTTTTGTTGACAACTTATGATTGTATCATTCGTTTTCAACCACTTCTTTGTTGCGATAATATTTACATCTTGAATCACGTTCATAATGATTATAAAGAAAGCTAGTCACTCCTTTCCGTACGTGCGGTTATGAGTAAAATAGAATTTATCGGGTTGCGTAATGGTCCATTTTTTAGACGCAGATGACACGGATGATGCGGATTTTTTATCTCTATGC
The DNA here is from genome assembly GCF_900547205.1 of uncultured Bacteroides sp. Classification (GTDB taxonomy): domain Bacteria; phylum Bacteroidota; class Bacteroidia; order Bacteroidales; family Bacteroidaceae; genus Bacteroides. The sequence continues at coordinate 68,683 of NZ_URFY01000013.1, read as the reverse complement.
AGATTATAGCTTTAAATTATAAAATTCATCAAATCCGCGTTATCCGCGTCATCCGCGTCTAAAAATGAATGTATAACTTTAGCTCATTACTGTACGGTTATGAACAATTTATCAATCGGCTAATGTGCCAATATGCTAATGGCTGCGCTGTGTGCCGCACGGTAATTGGCATATTGGCACATTAGCACATTGATTCATTTCCGCACAGTTCTAATCAGTCAGCAGTAACTAGAACCGACAGCGAAGCTCTACTCCAAACTGCATTGGCCTTCCTTTTTGCATAAATCCTTTGTTCATTGTTTCAAAGTAGAAGGCAGCGTAGTCTTTATCAAGGAAGTTGCGCGCCCAGAAGCTAATCGATGCGTCGCCCATTTCCAGATTTGCACGCCAGTTTAGGGTGCCGTAGAAAGACTGGCTTACGTCGTTTTGTTCCGTCCAGTAGATGCGTCCGGCAGCGTTGTAGTTTGCCTGAAGCACTACACGGTCAAAGATGGAGCGGGGGCTACAGGTGATGGCGTATTCTCCGCCGATATTCAATGTGTGCTTGGGGACGAAAGGAACATATTTGCCGTTATAGCTAGTTACTTTCTTGCTGCCATCTTTTTGTTCCTCTTCAATCACGTAGTCCGTAAAGGTGGCATAGGTATACCCGTAGCTTGCGTTCAGACTCAGCTTTTCCGTTACGCTGGCGCGGAGGGCTGCTTCTGCACCGTAGCTTCGGCTCTTTCCGGCATTGATTGTGATGCGGCCCAGACCGCTTTCTGCAAATTGAGAGAGTTGCTGGTCGCGGGTATCCATGTAGAATGCTGCAAGGTCTGCCCACAGTCTGCCTTCCCAAAGGGTGAGGTGGCTACCTACTTCATAGTTCCAGGAGTATTCGGGTTTGTAGGTAGTAGAAGCCTTCACGTCGATATCCTTTTGTGGCATCATTTTGTCCATCATCGTTACAACAGTTTTTCCCCATGTAGGGTCTTGTCCGATAGTAGGACTTTCTTTGATGGCATTCAACATCTGATTCTTTATCTCATCTTGCGATAAATCCGAGAACATCTGTATGTTGTATCCTCCCGAACGATACCCACGGGCAACGGTAGCATAAACGCTATTTTGCTTATTCCACTCATATTGAAGGGCGAATTTAGGTAGCAGTTGCACATAATCAGTAGAAAGTTTGCCTACGAAAGAAGCAGGAGCTTTCATGTTCTGGTCTTCAAGGTCAATCGGTCTGGGCCCCATTGGCATAAAGAATTTAAATCCAAAGTCAACTGGGGTACTAACAGAGTTGTATTTCATGCTAATCTTTTCATAATCAAGTCGCAGTCCGGCTGTGACAGACAAACCCTCGATGAACAAGTTATTGAAGGTGGACTGATGGTAAAGCGCACCACTGAGGGTTGGAGTATCGAAAGTTCCTCCTACACTTAATGTCGGGTTGTGTACACTCATGTGCATCGTTGGACCTTTGCCTGATATACCATCAAAAATAGAATTGGCGTTACCTTCAATCACCGACTTCACCCCATCTTCCTTGAACAGCACTGGACCTGTGGTATGCAACGTCTGATAAAACCCGAAAGCTCCCGTAGCCCATTGCCATCTTTTGCCGGGCTTGGCTTTCAATACGATTTCTTCCGAAATGGTATTCACTCTCTGTTTCTGCTCGATATTGAAGATATCCCTTTCGGTGAAGTCCTGATCGAGAAACATACGGTCATTCAAGTTCTGATAACCGGTGACAGCACTCAGGATAAAGTTTTGGGCTTGATATTCGATGTTAACGCCCGCATTGAGCAGTCCGCGGCGGTAACTGCTACGGTCATTGTAGGAAATCTTTCCGATGTAGTCGGCGCGGTCTTCGGTGAGTTCTTTACCTTTTTCCTTGGCTTTTGCTATGGCGTTTTGAGTGATTCCGGTATAGAAATACGGATAACCACCCTGGTCGCTGTATTCGTAACCAACAGTCATGTCAATCTTTAGATTCGACGTTGGCAGATAAATGCCGCGGAAGCGTCCGCCTCCGGCATTACTTTTGTCTACTTTCTCATTGTTGCGTGCCGAGTTTTCAAAGAATCCGCCGGTATGCTCGTAGAATCCTCCGGTGGAGAAAGCGAAGCGGTCGGACAGGCGATGATAGTGCGTTAGCGAAACGTTGTAATCATTGTAGGTGGCAGCACCCATACGGATGTCGGTGCCTTGATAGGTGAAGGGAGATTTTGTATGAACTTTGATAAGTCCTCCCATCGTGTTGCGTCCATAAAGCGTGCCTTGCGGACCGCGGAGGATGTCGATACGTTCGATATCGGCGTAGTTGAAGTCGAAGGCGGACTTGTCTATATAAGGTATGTTGTCTACATAAAGCCCTACGGACGGGGTGTTGATGCGCGAGCCGATTCCACGGATATAGATGGAGGTGGTCAGCTTTGAGCCGTAGTCGGGAATAAAAAGATTGGGCACAATACCTGTCAGGTTCTTCACGGAGTTCACCTGATTGGCTTTCATGTCTTCCTGCGACAGTACGGTGGTTGCTGCCGGCAGTTCGCGTAGTTTGCGGTTTTCTTTCGGGGTGGCTATCACTACCACTTCTTCGATGTCTACCACTTTAAGTGAGTCTTTCGGTAAGTCTTCCGCCCATGCTGTCCCTGTCGTCAGGAGCGCGAGGGCAATCATAATCTTCTTAGTCTTCATTTGTCGTTAATTAGTCTGGTGCAAAGAAACGGCAAATATATAAGGTGGGCAATCCTCATTTATTAGGATATTAGATAGTGGGAGTAAAGCTTGCCTATAAAAAAGTAAAATGCTAATTTTGTCTTCTGATAAAACATGAAAGATTGAAGAGGTGTCTTTAGTCGGATTAAAAATAAGATAGTAGTGTTTGCAATGTGATTCTTTCTATAGCGAAACGACCAAATTATCCGCCCGGAAGAACATGCTTGTGGATACACCTTAGCATAGGGTGTGTTCTGGCGTTGTATCTGGTTGGGCAAAGGTTCTTGGTCGTACCTTCTATAGACTGGATGTATACGTGGAACACACTTTTTATGTATCACCCTTTAAACAATTTGTGCCTATGATAAAATCCTGAACGAAAGAATACATATAAGATGACGTTATAAAATAACTCATCTGCATTTCTCTTATAGATAAACGACCAATTTATTATTATATGACCGGAGGAATGCAATGAGGGCAATCTTGTTTTGCAATCCTATCACATTATTGTAAGGAGTAATAAAAACGGGTGGTCCCGTTGCATCTCTGAAAAGAAATGCACTGCGACAAAAAACATTCGTTTAATCCTTTTACAATAATGAAAGATGAAAAAAACAAGAATAATCTTTCTGATGCTGTGCCTGTACCCATTTTGTTCGTACGCGCAGCTATCTTCCATTGGAGATTCTCTCCATATTACAGACAATACCGTGGCTTTCCGACCTGTCCAACTGGTGCTTCCTGTCTCTTTGGTGACTGTAGGAGTAATAGGGGTGGTCACTCCCCAACTTAAGAAAATAAACCGCCATGTTCGTGACGGTATGGCAGACTTACGGCGAGGACACTATTTTCATGCGGATGATTATATTCAATACCTTCCTGTGGTGTCCAATTTCGGGCTCAGTTTGCTTGGAGCCAAACCGAAACATACTTATTTGGAACGTACATTAGTAACCGCTACCTCTTATGCAACTATGGGAATAATGGTGAATGCCGTTAAATTCGTAGTGAATGAACAGCGACCGGATGGGAGTGCTCATAACTCTTTCCCTTCGGGTCACACCGCAACGGCTTTTATGGGTGCCGAATTAGTTAGAATGGAGTATCGGGATGATTCTCCCCTATATGGTGTAGGTGCTTATACTATCGCTTTCGGTGTGGCTTTCCTTCGACTATACAATGAGCGGCACTGGTGCAATGATATTCTGGCAGGAGCAGGCATTGGTATTTTGAGTGCACGTATCGGTTTCTGGCTACTGCCTTTGGAGCGTAAGTTGCTAAAGCTGGACAAAGTGCATGGCAGGGAAGTGGGTGTGACCTTTGTTCCCTATTATGAACATTCCTCCAAAAGCATGGGCGGAATGTTTGCTATTAGTTTTTGATATGTACCATCTTTTTTGGCAGTAAACTCAAATCCGGTCTGCTTCTATATATCCGTTCATTACGGCATAAATAGTCAGACCGGATACTGACTTTATTCCTAACTTCTCCGTGATATTCTTCCGGTGAGTGATAACGGTTGTCAGGCTGATATTCAGTCTGTCGGCAATTTCTTTGTTGATTAATCCTTTGGTAATCAAGACGAGGACTTCTATCTCACGGGGAGATAGAAGTTCTTGATGTTGCTCAGTGGGAGGTATGGGCGGCATATCTTTAACCGGATACCCGTGCTGATGGGCGTGTTGGTGCAGTTTCAGTATGCTTTTCACCAAATCTTCCTCAGTGTCGTAAATGTTGAGAATGGGGACACCTGACAATTGGAATTGCGGGCTGTCGCTAGCCAGCACAATTGTCTTTCGTTTGCGGGGCAGGAAGAAGGCATTGTGTTCCACATAGATTTGTGCGGAGATAAAATAATGGGCATACATATCCGGCGTATCATCCATCAGTTCGCTGAAACTGTGAAAAGTACGTATCGTCGCCATCGGGATTATCTTTTCCAAGATTCCTTTGAGCCCCAGACTGGTCAGCGTATTCGGTTCTACTATTGCTATTTCGGGTTTGTTCATTATGCATAAGTCTTTTGGCGCATCTACTTTACTTTGTTTAATTCGAGTCCAACCACATAGAAATGAGGAATTTTGTCGAGAATCTCTGCTTTCATCGGGAATATGAATGTTAACATCCCCAGTACCAATGATAAAATCTTCGTCATATAGTATTTTATTTAAATGTTATTGTCTTAGATATCCGGCTACGGCTTCCGCGCATCGTTCTCCATCTACGCCGGCGGAAACGATTCCTCCCGCATAGCCTGCACCTTCTCCGCAAGGGAACAACCCGCGAACGGATATGTGCTGCAATGTTTCTCTATCCCTTATGATGCGGACAGGAGAAGAGGTTCGCGTCTCCACACCTATCATAACCGCTTCATTAGTAAGGAAGCCATGACTGCTACGACCGAACTGCTGGAAACCGAGTGATAATCTTTTGCTGATAAACTCCGGCATCCAGAAGTGGAGCGGAGATGATATCAACCCCGGACTATAAGACGACTCCGGCAAGTCATAACTCAACTTCTTACGTGTGAAGTCCAACATACGTTGTGCGGGAGCCGTTTGTCGTCTGCCTCCTTGCATCCAGCATTGCCGCTCCAGTTCTTCCTGAAAATGTAGGGGGAGAAGTTGAGCATTGAGCATGGAAAGTTGAGAATTATTCAGTGACGGATTAAGAGACAACAACTGCTCATTCTGTTGCGCAGTCCACTCTCCATTCTCCATTCTCCACTCTCCACTTAATAAGTCGTCCGGCTGCACTTCCACCACCATTCCCGAATTGCTCCATTTGGAACCGCGATTGGAAGGAGACATACCGTTGACTACCACCTGTTCCGGTCCGCTAGCGGCAGGAACAATGAAGCCGCCCGGACACATACAGAAACTATACACACCGCGTCCTTCCGCTTGGGTGACGTAACTATATTCGGCAGCGGGAAGATATTTTCCTCTTCCGTCCTTACTGTGATATTGTAGCTGGTCAATCAGCATTGCTGGATGTTCCAAGCGAACGCCTACGGCTATTCCTTTGGCTTCAATCGTTACGTTGTTTGCTGCCAACCAGCGATATACATCCCTTGCCGAATGACCCGTTGCCAGAATGACAGGACCGAGAAATGTCTTTCCCGTATTGGTTTCGATACCTTTAATCTCGTCGTTCTCAATAATGAGTGCATCCATTCTTGTTTGGAAGTGCACTTCACCTCCGCATTCGATAATCGTGTTCCGCATATTCTCAATGACGCGTGGCAGTTTATCCGTTCCGATATGGGGATGGGCGTCTGCCAATATCGCCATAGATGCTCCGTGCTGGCAGAATACATTCAGTATCTTATCTATATTTCCCCGTTTCTTGCTGCGGGTATAAAGCTTTCCGTCCGAATAGGCTCCCGCACCTCCTTCGCCAAAGCTATAGTTGGATTCCGGGTCTACCTTGTGCTCCCGACTGATTTGTGCCAGGTCTTTCTTCCGTTCGCGTACATCTTTTCCGCGCTCTACAATGATTGGACGTAGTCCGAGTTCGATAAGGCGAAGAGCGGCAAATAGTCCGCCGGGACCTGCACCTACAACGATGACTTCCGGTTTTCCTTCCACCTTATTATATATAGTGCGTTCGTACTCGTCTTCCTTAGGCGTCTCGTTGATATATACCCGTACTTTCAGATTGACGAAAATAGTACGTTGCCGTGCGTCGATGCTTCGCTTCAGTATGCGGGTAGCAGTAATCTCTCGCTGGTTGATACCTTTTTCATTCGAGAGATATTCTTTCAGTCGCTGCTCGTTGGCGGCGATTTCGGGGAGGATGCGTAGTTGGTATTCTTGTGTCATAATTTTCACCACAGATTACACAGATTAACACAGATTATTTAGATAATATATCTATGAATTCCGTTTTGGAGGTTTGTTACATTGAAATTGATTAATAATCCTATCTTTTTCTTTGATAGCTTTATATAGGTCATGATTTGTGCAGTATGCACCGGTAGTAAGGCTTCAACGGACTTTAGTTCAATAACGATATTGTTCTCAACTAAAATATCGATTCGATAACCATTATTGAGTCTTACTCCTTTATAATTGATAATTAATTCTTTCTGTTTCTCATATTTTATTCCAGCTTTTTCTAATTCATAACAAAGGCAAGTCTCATAAGTACTTTCCAATAATCCGGGTCCTAGAATCTTGTGTACTTCATAAGCACAACCTATTATCTTATATGTTAATTGATTTACATCTTCCATTGAATCGTTTTAAATAATCTGTGTTAATCCGTGTAATCTGTGGTGAACCTATCCGAATAAAGCCCTAAACGCCTCCTCCACCTTCCTCACCGGCACCAGCTCTATTTTCAGTTTCTTAGTCTCGATTCCTTGCAGATTATGTTTAGGCAGCACAATGCGTTTGAACCCTAGCTTCTCCGCTTCGCCAATCCGTTGCTCAATTCTGTTGACCGGACGTATTTCTCCTGATAGCCCGATCTCTCCCGCCATGCAAACTTCCGGTTCCACGGCAGCATCCATATTCGAAGAAAGGATGGCACTTATAACTGCTAAGTCGATAGCAGGATCATTCACCTTCAGCCCTCCCGCAATATTCAGGAACACATCCTTTTGTGCCAGCTTAAAGCCGACACGCTTCTCGAGAACCGCCAGAAGCATATTCATTCTTCTCAAATCGAATCCGGTTGCCGAACGCTGCGGATTTCCATAAACGGCAGAACTAACCAAAGCCTGAGTCTCAATCAAGAACGGGCGCACGCCTTCGATAGCCGAAGCAATAGCCACTCCGCTCATACCTTCATGGTCTTGGCTCAATAGCAATTCCGAAGGATTACTCACCTGTCGAAGTCCATCCTGACGCATTTCATAAATCCCTAGCTCGGCAGTACTTCCGAAACGATTCTTGATGCTGCGAAGGATGCGATACATATAATGCTGGTCGCCCTCAAACTGGAGGACGGTATCTACAATATGCTCCAGTACTTTCGGTCCTGCAATGCTTCCCTCCTTATTAATATGGCCGATAAGCAAAACAGGCGTATGCGTTTCCTTCGCAAAGCGAAGAATAGAAGCCGAACATTCCCTTACCTGTGCGATGCTTCCGGGAGATGATTCAATATTCTCGGTCGAGATAGTCTGTATGGAGTCGATAATTACCAGATCGGGATTCGTGTTCTTGATATGCACATAAATCTGTTCGAGCGAAGTCTCGCACACAATGAGGCAATCGCTGGAAGCACTCGAAAGGCGATCGGCGCGTAGTTTTAGTTGCCGTGCACTTTCTTCGCCTGATACATAGAGAATCTTTCTATCCGGCATACGCAATACCGTTTGCAGTACCAGCGTTGATTTACCAATCCCCGGTTCGCCGCCAATCAATACCAGCGATCCCGGTACAAGCCCGCCTCCCAATACACGATTTAATTCTTCGTCGTGCATATTGATGCGCGGTTCATCATCCGCTTCTATCTCGCTGAGGGTGACAGGTTTCGCTTTCTGCGTCTCTATGCCCGATACAGGACGTCGGTTGGTCGGTTCTTTCCGCACTATCTCTTCAACATACGTATTCCACTCTCCGCACGACGGACATTTACCCACCCATTTCGGCGAATCCTGCCCGCAGTTGCTACATACATATACGGTTTTCTCTTTTGCCATTTCTTTATATTTCAAGTCTAAGTTGTCTAACTTATCCAACTTATGGAACAAAAGTAGGTATAAATAGCTCAAAGCACAAAACAAATCTCATTGATTTTGTGGAGTCGAACCATTTTAATAGCTCTCTTTATTGTGATAATACACATAATATCATTTGGAATTGGAAGTTAATATGGGTTGTTTAGACATCATTTTTAGGTAGGAGAGAAAGCTAAAGATACTTTTTATCATAAAAAAACGGGAAAAAGTGTTAGATTGAATGTTTTTATTATTACTTTTGCGACACTTATCAAAAACAAGAGTAGAAACAAAGGATTATGATGAAGTACTATCCACATACAGTCACATCCATGTGTACCATGACCATGACCCTTAGGGGTTGATGGATAGTATTTGTGTATCTACGTGATTCACGCCTGTGTAAAAAGGCAAAACTCAATATTAAATTTATTAGTAAAACAACCAGTCGTTCTGTATAATACTATACAGGAGATTGCCATTAAATAAGTATCTTCATGAAAGTAATGAAATTCGGCGGAACATCCGTAGGTTCCGTGAACAGCATTTTAAGCGTAAAGAGAATTGTAGAGTCGGCCGAAGAGCCGGTTATCGTAGTCGTTTCCGCACTAGGAGGCATCACTGACAAATTGATAAACACATCGAAGATGGCGGCAAAAGGGGATTCGGCCTATGAAGGCGAGTTCCGCGAAATCGTATATCGCCATGTGGAGATGATTAAAGAAGTAATTCCTGCCGGAGAAAAACAAGTGTCGTTGCAACGCAGGATTGGCGAACTGCTGAATGAGTTGAAAGACATCTTCCAAGGTATCTACCTGATAAAAGACCTTTCCCCAAAGACATCGGACACGATTGTGAGTTATGGTGAGCGGCTTTCGTCCATCATCGTTGCCGGACTCATCGAAGGCGCTGAATGGTTTGATTCGCGCACTTTTATCAAGACAGAAAGGAAACATAATAAGCATACGATTGATGCCGACTTGACTAATCAGTTGGTGAAAGAAGCTTTCCGCTCTATTCCGAAAGTGGCGTTGGTTCCCGGATTCATCTCTTCGGATAAGACAACGGGCGATGTAACCAACTTAGGCCGTGGCGGTTCGGACTACACTGCTGCTGTGATTGCTGCGGCACTCGATGCCAACAGTCTGGAGATATGGACGGATGTGGACGGTTTCATGACTGCCGACCCGCGTGTGATCTCAACAGCTTACACAATTACTGAATTGACTTACGTAGAAGCTACTGAACTTTGTAACTTCGGTGCAAAGGTAGTTTACCCGCCGACGATTTATCCGGTATATCATAAGAATATACCTATTATAATAAAGAACACATTCAATCCCGATGGAGTGGGAACGGTTATCAAACAAGAAGTTTCCAACCCGCACAGCAAAGCCATCAAGGGTATTTCCTCCATCAACGATACGAGCCTGATTACCGTTCAGGGCTTGGGTATGGTAGGCGTGATTGGTGTCAACTACCGCATCTTCAAAGCATTGGCAAAGAATGGAATCAGTGTATTCCTCGTTTCGCAGGCTTCATCGGAGAACAGTACTTCTATCGGTGTGCGTAATGCCGATGCCGACTTGGCTTGCGAAGTGCTGAACGAAGAGTTTGCGAAAGAGATAGAGATGGGAGAAATTTCTCCGATACTGGCGGAAAGAAATCTGGCAACTGTTGCCATCGTTGGTGAGAACATGAAGCATACGCCGGGTATTGCCGGTAAACTGTTTGGCACGCTGGGACGCAATGGTATCAATGTTATCGCCTGCGCACAAGGCGCTTCGGAGACGAATATCTCTTTTGTAGTCGATTACAAGTCGCTGCGTAAATCGCTCAACGTTATCCACGACTCCTTCTTCCTGTCCGAATATCAGGTGTTGAACTTGTTTATATGCGGTGTGGGCACGGTAGGCGGAAGCCTTGTAGAGCAAATCCGTTGCCAGCAGCAGAAGTTGATGATTGAAAACGGACTGAAACTGCACGTAGTAGGTATCATCGATGCAGCCAAGGCAATGTTCAGCCGTGAAGGTTTCGACCTTTCCAATTTCCGCGAAGAGTTGGCGGAGAAAGGTAAGGACAGCAATTTGCAGACTATCCGTGATGAAATAGTAGGCATGAATATCTTTAACTCCGTATTTGTAGACTGTACGGCTAGCCCTGATATTGCATCGCTCTACAAGGATTTGTTGGAGCACAATGTTTCCGTAGTTGCCGCCAACAAGATTGCCGCTTCTTCGGCTTACGAGAACTATCGCGAACTGAAAACGATTGCCCGCCAGCGTGGCGTGAAATACTTGTTTGAAACTAACGTAGGTGCAGGACTTCCCATTATCAATACCATCAACGATTTGATTCATAGCGGCGACAAGATACTGAAGATTGAAGCTGTGCTTTCGGGCACATTGAACTATATCTTCAATAAGATTAGTGCCGACATTCCTTTCAGCCGCACCATCAAGATGGCACAGGAAGAACGCTACTCCGAACCGGACCCGCGCATCGACCTGAGCGGAAAGGACGTTATCCGCAAACTTGTGATTCTGGCACGCGAAGCCGGATACCGCATCGAACAGGAAGACGTAGAAAAGAATCTCTTCGTTCCGAACGACTTCTTCGACGGATCGCTGGACGACTTCTGGAAGAAAGTACCAAGCCTTGATGCCGACTTTGAAGCCCGCCGCCAGGTATTGGAAAAAGAGCATAAGCATTGGCGTTTCGTTGCCAAGCTGGAAGATGGAAAAGCATCTGTCGGCTTGCAGGAAGTAGGAGCCAACCATCCGTTCTACGGATTGGAAGGCAGCAACAACATCATCCTGCTGACTACGGAACGTTATAAAGAATATCCGATGATGATTCAGGGATACGGTGCCGGTGCAGGCGTTACGGCTGCCGGAGTTTTTGCCGATATCATGAGCATCGCAAACGTTTAAACAAGTCTTATGAAACATATTATCATATTGGGAGACGGAATGGCCGACTGGCCTGTGAAGTCTCTGGGAGACAAGACGCTCCTGCAATATGCAAAGACGCCTTATATGGATAAGCTAGCCCGAATGGGGCGCAACGGTCGGCTTGCCACCGTAGCCGAAGGCTTTCATCCGGGCAGTGAAGTAGCCAATATGTCCGTTTTGGGTTATAATCTTCCGAAAGTGTACGAAGGTCGCGGACCGCTCGAAGCTGCAAGCATCGGCGTAGACCTGCAACCGGGAGAGATGGCTATGCGTTGCAATCTGATTTGTGTGGAAGGAGACATTCTTAAGAACCACTCTTCCGGGCATATCTCTACGGAAGAAGCGGATGTACTGATTCAGTTTCTGCAAGAGAAACTGGGAAATGACCGTGTACGTTTCTATACGGGTGTTCAATATCGCCATCTGCTGATAATCAAAGGTGGGGATAAGCAACTAGACTGCACCCCTCCGCACGACGTACCATTGAAACCTTTCCGTCCGCTGATGGTGAAACCGTCGGCGCCGGAAGCTCAGGAAACGGCAGACCTCATTAACGACCTGATTCTGAAATCGCAGGAACTGCTGAAAGATCATCCGCTGAACCTGAAACGTATGGCGGAAGGCAAAGACCCTGCAAATAGTATCTGGCCGTGGAGTCCCGGTTACCGTCCGCAGATGCCTACGTTTTCCGGAACCTTTCCGCAAGTGAAGAAAGGCGCAGTAATTTCCGCTGTGGACTTGATAAATGGAATTGGTTACTACGCCGGATTACGCCGTATAGCCGTGGAAGGTGCAACCGGACTTTATAATACGAACTACGAGAATAAAGTAGCCGCCGCATTGGAAGCCCTGAAAACGGACGACTTCGTCTATCTCCATATCGAAGCCAGCGATGAGGCCGGGCACGAAGGAGACATCGACTTGAAGCTCCTGACGATTGAAAACCTAGACAAGCGCGCCGTCGGCCCCATCTACGAAGCCGTGAAAGACTGGGATGAACCCGTAGCAATAGCCGTATTGCCAGACCATCCCACGCCTTGCGAACTACGTACGCATACTTCCGACCCAATCCCGTTCCTTATCTGGTATCCCGGCATAGAGCCGGACGAAGTGCAGGCGTACGACGAAGTAGCAGCTTGCAGCGGTAGTTACGGTCTGCTGAAAGAAGACGAGTTTATTAAAGCATTCATGGGGGGAGCAATGTGGCAATGTGCTAATGTGCCAATATGCCAATGAGAGAATGATTTAAATGAAATAATTGAATAATTTAAAAATACGTGCGCAGCCAATTGGCATATTAGCACATTGGCACATTATTATCGTTATGCAATATTATAGTACGAATAAACAAGCACCAATAGCTTCCTTGCAGGAAGCTGTGGTGAAAGGGCTTGCTGCCGATAAGGGGCTTTTTATGCCTATGACTATCAAGCCGCTTCCGCAAGAGTTTTACGATACGATTGATACACTGTCTTTTCAGGAAATAGCTTATCGCGTGGCGGATGCATTCTTTGGAGAAGACGTTCCTTCCGATACGCTGAAACAGATAGTATATGATACATTGAGTTTCGATGTGCCTTTGGTGGAGGTATCGGAGAATATCTATTCTCTGGAACTTTTCCACGGACCTACGCTCGCTTTCAAAGATGTAGGCGGACGCTTCATGGCGCGCTTGCTGGGATACTTCATCCGGAAAGAAGGACAGAAGAATGTGAATGTGCTGGTAGCCACTTCCGGCGATACGGGAAGTGCCGTAGCCAACGGTTTTCTGGGCGTGGAAGGCATTCATGTATACGTGCTTTATCCGAAAGGGAAAGTCAGCGAGATACAAGAAAAGCAATTCACTACGCTGGGGCAGAACATCACCGCTCTCGAAGTGGACGGAACGTTCGACGACTGCCAGGCATTGGTGAAGTCTGCCTTTATGGATAAGGAGTTGAATGAACACTTGTCGTTGACTTCGGCCAACTCAATCAATGTTGCCCGCTTCCTGCCGCAGGCATTCTATTACTTCTACGCTTACGCCCAACTGAAACGTGCCGGAAAAGCTGATAATGCAGTAATCTGCGTGCCTAGCGGTAACTTTGGTAACATCACTGCCGGATTGTTCGGAAAGAAAATGGGCTTACCTATCAAGCGTTTCATTGCTTCCAACAATCGCAACGATATATTCTATCAATACCTACAAACGGGCAAATACAATCCCCGTCCGTCTATTGCAACGATTGCTAACGCAATGGATGTGGGTGACCCTAGTAACTTTGCCCGCGTGCTCGATTTGTACGGTGGTTCTCATGCTGCCATCTCTGCCGAGATTTCGGGAGCAACGTACACGGACAAACAGATTCGCGACACGGTGAAAGAGACTTGGAAAGAACATCATTATCTTCTCGATCCTCACGGAGCTTGCGGATATCGCGCTTTGAAGGAAGGTCTGCAACCGGGCGAAACGGGTGTATTCCTCGAAACAGCCCATCCCGCCAAATTCCTGGAGACTGTAGAAGGGATTATCAATGAGTCGGTGGAGATTCCTGCTAAGCTGCAAGCCTTCATGAAAGGTGAGAAGAAAAGCCTGCCAATGACGAAAGACTTTGCTGACTTCAAGCATTACCTGCTTTCGCTATAAGTGCTGAATATCAGGAAGCTACAGTTTCCTGACCGTCACCCTCTTTGGAAACTGACGTTTCCCTAGGAGGAAACTGCCGTATCTCTGCATGGGAACGGCAGTTTCTCTATAGGGGAACGCGCGTTCCCTTACTAGGAAACGGACGTGCCCTTTTAGGGTACTTCCGCTTCCTGCGGACATCTTGATGTTTTTTTTATATTCAAGTTCTGCAAGTCATGCGTTTGCCTAGCTAATACATTCCCAAGCTATGCAGATACTTGTGAAGCTTAAGTTGTATAGTATGTGAGAAACACAAGGTAAGTTCCCGCTGAACAATGAATAGTAAACCCGTCGGCGGTTGATTCATTGAGCGTGCCTTGCCACCAATTACTGAAATCGCTAAGCGGATAAAACAATCCTTTCCCCCGCAATCCTTTTGCTCCGAAATTAAAGATGGAAACTTGTTGTCCCGGTTGTGAAGCAAAGGTGTTGGTGCCTTCTGCAGGGATAAAAACACCGTAATCTGTATACGTCCGTACTTCCATACCGCTATTCATATAGTCGATGAGCAGGCTGATATTTCCCAGCGTGTGGTCTTCACGCTTTCCGGTGGCTCCTACAATGGCTATTTTTCGGAAACCTTTCGCCAAAAGGAACTGAACAGCTTTAGTCTGGTCGTTCGTTTCCTGATCTGCTATGTGATGGATAATCCCAGCAAAACGTATCTTATTTTCCGGCGAGAGCGAATCTCCATCGCCGATAATCACGTCGGGAGTATACCCGCGGGCGATGTATTCGTTGGCTGCGCCGTCACAGCAAATCACGAATTTGGCTTCCTTCAGGAGTGCCAGGGGAAGTGCGTGCGTAGGATATTCGCCGTTGGCTAGTACCACAGCTTCAGGGATATAGTGCTCGTTTATCATTGCAAGTTCATCATTTTTTTCCATTTAAAGTAGCCAAAGATAGCGATAACGGAGTAAAGTCCGTATAAGGCAGAAGTGAAATAAAGGTCTTTGTAGATATAAAGTCCGCAGCAAACGATGTCTACCAGTATCCAGGCAAACCATTGCTCGACGTATTTGCGTGACAGCATCCACATACCAACGATGCTCAAAGCCGTGGTGAAGCTGTCGAGCCAAGGCACATTGCTGTCTGTGTAGTGGATTAGTATTTGGGCAATGCCGATGAAAGCAACGACGAATACGATGAACAACGGCAGATAACATTTCCAAGGAGTATGAACGATGGGCAGTTCTTTGGGAAGATTATCGGTTGAAGCGTCATCCGTTGCCGATTGTCCTTTCTTTTTCCTCCGTCCCCACATCCAGAAGAACCAACCGTAGACGGCGGCTATCAGGTAATAGATGTTGATACCGAAGTCGGCATACAGTCCCGCATCATAATAGACGAAAATGTAAATGGCAGGCATCACGATGCCCGCTATCCAAAGATAGATACTTGCCCGATACTCTAACCAAAGATATACCAGACCGACCATCGTGCCGAATATTTCTAAATAATCTAATTCTTCCATTATTAGTTCTCTACGCCGGCATTACCCGAATCAGATTCTATGGGTATGTTCTCAGCCCGTCATGTTAAGGCACCCCTACTCAGTGAATCGGTCGCAAAATTACTGCTTTTGCAGCAAGAAAGCAAAAAAACTTTCAGATTAACCTAAAACGATGTAACTTTGCATCTTGTTTAAATAGCAAAACGACAATTCATTTATTTTAATAACACATTATATATTTATGTTACTATTATTTCAGGCAACACAGGTGGCGGATACTACGCAGGTGGTCACCGACAAATTTGTGGAACAAGCAATAGCCAAAGCGGAGGGTTTGGACAAACTTTCACTCATTACGCAGCAGTTAATCGACTTCGGCATACGTGCCGGCGAACGCATTCTGATTGCGGCTCTTGTCTTTATCGTCGGGCGTTTCCTTATCTCAATGCTCAACAAGTTTATCAGGCGTTTGATGGATAAACGGAAAGTGGATATCAGTATCAAGACTTTCGTGAAGAGCTTGGTTAATATACTATTGACTATCCTTTTGATTATCTCCGTCGTAGGTGCGCTGGGAGTAGAAACGACATCGTTTGCAGCACTGCTCGCATCTGCCGGTGTGGCTGTGGGTATGGCTTTGTCCGGCAATTTGCAGAACTTTGCCGGAGGACTCATCGTACTCCTGTTCAAACCCTACAAGGTAGGCGACTGGATTGAGAGCCAGGGTGTCTCGGGAACCGTAAAAGAAATACAGATATTTCACACCATTCTTACCACGGGCGATAACAAAACGATCTATATTCCCAACGGCGCCATGAGCAGCGGAGTGGTGACTAACTATAACACGCAAGTGACCCGTCGCGTGGAATGGATTGTAGGCATTGATTACGGTGAAGATTACGATAAAGTGCGGCAGATAGTCTCTGATATTCTGGCTGCCGATAAACGTATCATGGGCGATCCTGCTCCGTTTATAGCCCTTCACGCACTGGACGCAAGCAGCGTGAATGTGATTGCCCGCGTATGGGTGAACAGTTCTGATTATTGGGGAGTGTATTTTGACATTAATAAGGCTATTTATGAAACCTTCAATGCGAAAGGCATCAACTTCCCTTATCCTCAACTTACGGTGCATCAAGAAAACTAGCAGATATTTATCCCCTATATATAGATAATAAAAGGAGAGAGCATCACCAAAGTGGCGCTCTCTCCCCGCATATAAAAACAACTTGTCTGGTGTGAATTAAAAAACAATTTTATCTGATGCCGAAATCTTCGGCCAATTCATAACGATCCTCTTTGATTCCCAGCACATGATTGATTTTTCTTCTTTTTTCAAGGTCCTTAAAGTAGTCTCCAACCACCTGGTAAAGATCAAAGTTACTTGTTGAGCCTGCTGCCATATCGAGTGATTCCACCATCTTTTCTACTGCCTGACGGATTTTCTCTGCGTCTATCAGGTGCAGTTCGTTGCTGTGTAATAAATATTTTTCCATAACTGCTAGGTTTTTAATGTTATACTGTTATAACGTCCCACTGCAACGGAAAGTTCAAAAGCCGGAATCTTATATTCGGGCAAGTGCCTGGTCGAGGTCAGCAATCAGGTCGTCAATATGTTCAGTACCGATGGAGAGACGTACAGTGCCCGGATAAATTTCCTGTTCGGCAAGTTCCTCTGCATTGAGCTGTGAGTGGGTGGTGCTTGCCGGATGGATGACCAGTGACTTCACATCGGCAACGTTAGCCAGCAGTGAGAAAATCTCAAGGCTGTCGATAAAGCGGTGAGCCTCTTCCTGACCGCCTTTCACTTCGAAAGTAAATATGGAACCTGCACCATTCTGGAAATAACGCTGATAAAGCGCATGATCGGGATGATTGCTCAATGACGGATGATTGACTTTTTTCACTTTCGGGTGATTGTTCAAGAAACTTACGACTTTCAAAGCATTCTCCACATGACGTTCTACACGCAGCGAAAGAGTCTCCAGCCCTTGCAACAGGATGAAAGCGTTGAACGGGCTGATGGTAGCTCCCGTATCTCTCAACAATACGGCACGAATGCGGGTGACGTATGCTGCCGCACCTGCTGCGTCTACAAAGCGCACGCCGTGATAGCTGGCATCGGGCTCGGTGAGTTGAGGAAACTTGCCGGATGCCACCCAGTCGAACTTACCGGAATCTACGATTACTCCACCCAACGACGTGCCGTGCCCGCCGATAAACTTCGTTGCAGAATGTACTACGATATCCGCACCGTGCTCAATTGGACGGATTAAGTAAGGTGTACCGAAAGTATTGTCGATAATCAACGGTATTTTGTGGCGGTGCGCAATCTCTGCCACTGCTTCTATCTCGATAATGTTAGAATTAGGATTGCCCAGCGTTTCGATAAACACCGCTTTTGTATTCTCTTGAATAGCTTTTTCAAAGTTGGACAGGTCGCTCGGGTCCACAAAAGTAGTTGTCACACCATAGGAGGGAAGGGTATGAGCCAACAGGTTGTAGCTGCCGCCGTAAATCGTTTTGGCTGCAACGATGTGATCTCCTGCGCGGGTGATGTTTTCGAAAGCATAGGTGATAGCAGCAGCTCCCGAGGCAACGGCAAGACCGGCTACACCTCCTTCGAGGGCAGCTACACGTTGTTCGAAAACGCCTTGTGTGGAGTTCGTCAGACGTCCGTAGATGTTCCCCGGATCTTGCAGACCAAAGCGGGCTGCCGCATGGGCAGAGTTGTGAAAAACATAAGAAGTGGTCTGATAGATAGGCACTGCGCGGGAGTCTGTTGCCGGATCCGCCTGTTCCTGTCCTACATGAAGTTGTAAAGTCTCGAAGTGTAAGTTCTTTGTTGCCATAATCGTATATCTTTTAATTAATATTCCCGTTTTATTTTCTTGCAAAGTTATGATGTGTGGATATATCAAACAATATATCGTTAGAATATAGAAAATAATGCTATTTTTGCATCCTTATATGGAATAACATTACTGGCTTATTCCTTAAATACATCCATTAGAAGAATATTATTCTATGAGCAATTTTGAGAAACTGGATAAAGTAGATTTGCAGATACTCCGTACTTTGCAGGCAAATGCCCGGCTGACTACAAAAGAGTTGGCGGCGCAAGTTAGTCTTTCCTCAACCCCTGTATTCGAACGCCTGAAGCGGCTCGAAAGCGGAGGGTATATAAAGAAGTATATAGCCGTGCTCGATGCCGAAAAGCTCAACCAAGGATTCGTGGTCTTTTGCAGCGTGAAGCTCAGGAGGCTGAACAGGGATATTGCTGCTGAGTTTACCCGGATAGTACAAGATATCCCCGAAGTAACCGAATGCTATAATATCTCAGGCAGTTATGATTACTTGCTGAAGATTCATGCTCCCAATATGAAATATTATCAGGAGTTCATCCTGAATGTATTGGGCACTATCGATAGTCTCGGGTCGTTGGAGAGCACGTTTGTAATGGCTGAGGTGAAGCATCAGTATGGGATACATATTTAAGAAGCTCTTCCCTATACACATATATAGGAGAAGAGACTCTTAAATCAGCATTTAGTCCATTATCGCACCGGTTATGAACAATTTATCAATCTGCTAATGTGCCAATATGCTAATGGCTGCGCTGTGTGCCGCACGGTAATTGGCATATTGGCACATTAGCACATTGATTCTTTTCCGCACGGTATCGAATCAGTGATAAATGTTTAGTGATTAGTGATTAACAGCCCTGCGGTATGCGTACTATAGTCCTATATTATACACGGCCCGCTAATCACTAATCGTTAATCACTAATCGTTAATCACTAATCACTTTTGTTCTTCTGTCTAAATCAGTATTTACCACATTCTGAGTTTAGCGGAAATCTTTCAGTTCTTCCTGCAATTTCTGGCGGATGAAGAAGATACGGCTCTTCACTGTGCCAAGCGGGAGGTTCAGCTTTTCTGCTATTTCACGATACTTGAATCCTGAAACGTGCATAGCGAACGGTATTCTATATTCTTTGGGGAGCCTATTCACTGCACGGTGCAACTCTTTCAGGTCGTAGGTCTTGTCCGTTCCTTCAAGAATTGCATCTTGTGGCAAATTCAGGTGGTAAAGGTTATCTGTGTGGTCTACAAATGTCTGGTCACGCACTACTTTGCGATAGTTATTGATGAATATGTTGCGCATGATAGTATACATCCATCCTTTAAAATTGATATCAGATGTGTATTTGTCTTCGTTATCAAGCGCTTTTAATGATGTTTCCTGCAGTAGATCATTAGCTTCTTCGCGATCCGTTGTTAGTTTGTAAGCGAAGCGGAGCAGTTCGTCCTGCACTCCTACTAATTCTTTCCTGAAACTTAAATTTTTCATATCCGTTGGTTTTTAAAGTTGATAATTGTTTATATGTTTTGTTGATGCAATTTTAGATGATTTTATCAAGGCATATAGGATACAATTTGCCGAAATATAGCCCTAAAATAATCGTCTGATAGATTTTAGGTGATTTACGATAACTTTCGGCCATACAAAGAGGATAGACTTCTTCTCTCAATGTATGGCTGATTTTCAGGAGTTTATTTTTTGTATAAACTTTGGCGAATGAAGAAAATACGGCTTTTGACAGTACCGAGAGGAAGATGTAACCTTTCTGCAGTTTCGCTGTATTCGAATCCTGAAAGGTGCATTGTAAAAGGAATCCTATATTCTTCCGGAAACTTGCAAACTGCATTATGGATGTCTTTTAGGTCATATTCTTCCAATGTATTGTATTGAATCACTTTGCTATAGTTATTGATAAAGAGGTTGTACATCAGCGCATACATCCATTTTTTCATCAAAGTAAATGTGGTGCATTTGGCTTTTTTGTCCAGTGCTCTCAATAAAGTCTCTTTTAACAAATTGTTTGTTCCTTTGCTTTTGTTTGTCCATTTCTGGAATCTTAATGTTTTCATAAGTTCAATTTATTTCTTGTAAGTATTCACTTGTTTGTTTTGAAGGCGCAAAAGTAGACGATTTTTCTTGGGTTTATAGGGTGCATTTTAACAGGAAATGACCTATAAATTCCCAGAATGATAGTTTTCAGGCTTTATTTGTCGATTTAGAGGTGGTTTCACTAAAATAGCTAAATTGTATATATCCTTTTATTTATGGCTAATCAAACAAATGATATTCAGCAGTGTTTAGATAACATATAAACTAAAAACGTAAGAGATATGAGTAATTTAGAACAGAACCGAATGGAAGAAGTCGTTTCTTTCAAAGGAATCCAAGTGACAGGTATAACAATTTGCGAAAAGGGAAGAATGTTTGTGAATTTCCCACGTTGGCGGGATGGAGTGCCCTTCTCCGTGGCGGAAGTGATGAAAGATGGAAGTCATAAGCCTTATCCCGATAAAGAAATCAATACCTGGGAAAACGGGGACGAAATAGCGCCCGATAAGTTTGTATGCGTGCAATCGGTGGTGGCCTATATGGGAAAACTCTATGTGCTGGACACCAAAAATCCATCGATGAAACAAGTTCTTGATGTGCCAACTATCTATGTGTATGACCTCCCGACGGATAAACTTATCAGAACCTATAAATTGGCAGATTCTACTAAACAGTCTTCTTATACCAACGACCTCCGTGTAGACGATAAAGCGGGAAAAATATACCTGACCGATTCCGGCGCACCGGGACTCATTGTGGTTGATATAGAGTCCGGCGAGAACTACCGCGTTTTGGATGGTCATCCGTTTACCACTGCCGAAGTGAATCATATCAATGCCGGTGGCAAAGGATACGATGGCACTATCCATTCCGACGGGATAGCTCTCGACAGGAAGAATGATATCCTTTATTTTCATGCCCTGACAGGATATACTTTATATGGCATTCCCACCAGCCAGTTGATAAACCGAGAGATTGACGAAGACAAAATATTCCGTATGAAGACTCCCTCGCCGGACGGTATGATTATGGATAAGGACGGAAATCTCTATATGGGTGATTTGGAGAATAGTGCAGTTGTCTACCTCACTTCCGACAGGGAGGAAATTCACACGCTTGTGAAGGGAGGAAACATCAGTTGGCCGGATACATTTGCTATATACGAAGATGAACTGTATTTCACCAACTCACGAATCCACGAAGCGGTAGGCGATATCTCCGAAATGTCTTTCCCGGTGGATAAGGTGAAATTGCCACGCTAATTGACAGGTAGATATTGGCATTCAATGCCGGGTATTTGCACAAAAAGGAGGAAGAGAATATTTTATCCTTCTCTTCCTCCTTCTACAGATATGAACTCTAACTGGTTATTTGATATATTCTACTATCGATTGATCTCTCGGTTTGGCTTTTGGCGATTCATTCTTGTAACCCATCACAATGCAATACAATGGTTTGTAACCTTCGGACAATTTGAATTTAGGCACAATATTTTCTTTCGCTTCCGGTGTATTCAGATATTCTGTCACACCACCCACTACACAAGTACCGATATCCATTGCTTCGGCAGAAAGAAGAATATTTTCGCCCAGTAATCCGCAATCAACAGGACTGTATTGGCTTCCGTCCGAAGCGACCAGTATCACAGTGGGGGCGCCGTGGAATACGCTAAAGCCCGGCTTCTGAGAATTAGAAGCACTTCCTTCCATCTGCAATCCGGCGGCATACTTCACAAATCCGTTGTTAATTTCGGCAATCAAGTCAGGATTCTGTATCACTCTTACTTCCCACGATTGCTTGTTCAATCCGCTGGGAGCATTGATGCCACATTCGATAATCTGTTCCAATTCGGCATCTTTCACCTGTTCCGGCTTGTAAGAACGGATGCTCCGTCGGTTCATGATGTTATCAACTACGACATCTTTTTTGTTTACCTCCATCTTTTCTTGTTGTTTAGTTTCACATGATGTAATGAATACAGCTAATAGAGCGGCTAAAATGAGACTGATTTTTTTCATTGCATTGACTAATTAATTTGTATTTTGAAATGACTTATCTTAATATAACACTCAATAGAGCTGTTTAGTTTAAAATTTATCGAAAGTCTTTCAATTCTTCCTGCAATTTCTGCCGGATGAAGAAGATTCGGCTCTTTACAGTACCTATTGGGAGATTCAGTTTTTCAGCAATTTCACGATACTTGAATCCGGCAACGTGCATGGAGAATGGGACTCTGTATTCTTTGGCGAGTCTGTTCACCGCCCGGTGCAATTCTTTCAGGTCGTACGCTTTGTCCGTACCTTCAAGAAATGCATTTTGCGGCAAATTGAGGTGATATAGATTGTCAGTATGGTCGATAAAAGTTTGATCACGAATGACTTTGCGGTAATTGTTGATAAATATATTGCGCATTATTGTATACATCCAACCTTTAAAGTTGGTGTCAGATGTATACTTGTCTTCATTGTCTAATGCTTTTAATGATGTTTCCTGCAACAAATCATTAGCTTCTTCACGGTCGGTGGTTAATTTATAGGCGAAACGGAGCAACTCATCCTGCACTCCAATTAAATCCTTTCTGAAACTTACACTTTTCATATATACACTTTTTATAATTAAATATTCGTTTGCTTGTTTTGACGGTGCAAGTTTAGGCGAATTAGTCAAGCCATATGGGGCACTATTCGTTAGAAAATAGCCTAAAAATAGTTGTCTGGCTAATTTCAGGCTATTTACGATAGGTTTTGGGTGGTTTCGGGTGGGGGAACGATAGCAAATGACTAGGTTATTTGCAATATATTTATGAATATGTGAATAAACCTCATATTTCTTGTAACTTTGCAGCCGATTTAAGAAAAAGAGATTGAGCATGACAAGTAAATATGAAGAACGGCTGGGCACTGAGCGAATGTTACCGCTTGTTTTCAAAATGGCACTTCCGGCTGTCGCAGCGCAATTCGTTAATTTGCTCTATAGCATTGTCGACCGCGTATACATCGGACACATACCGGGCATAGGCACCGATGCCTTGGCGGGAGTGGGAGTGACAACTTCGCTAATTGTGCTGATTTCTTCTTTTTCGGCCATTGTAGGTGGCGGCGGTGCACCATTGGCAGCCATTGCCCTTGGGCAGGGCGACCGGCAACGAGCCGGAAAAATCTTAGGAAATGGTTTTATCCTGCTGATACTATTTACCTTATTTACTTCTGTCATTGCATATACCTTTATGGAACCGATTCTGCTTTTCACCGGAGCTTCGGAAAACACCTTAGGATATGCGGTCGATTATCTTTCCATCTATTTGCTGGGCACTATCTTTGTACAAATATCCACCGGACTAAACACCTTCATCAATGCCCAGGGACGCCCTGCCATTGCTATGTACTCGGTTCTTATCGGTGCTTTACTAAATATCATTCTCGACCCAATCTTTATTTTCCAGTTTGGAATGGGAGTGAAGGGTGCGTCTCTGGCCACCATAATCTCTCAAGCTTGCAGTGCAGCATGGGTGTTGCTCTTTCTTTTTTCTACCCGTGCTTCTCTGCCACTGGAGAAGCGCTACATGAAACTGAACCGGAAGATACTGCTTGCTATGTTAGCTCTCGGAGTATCTCCTTTTATAATGGCAAGTACGGAGAGCTTGGTAGGCTTCGTATTGAATAGTAGTTTAAAAGTATATGGAGATATTTATGTCAGTGCGCTGACTGTTCTACAAAGTGCGATGCAGTTTGCCAGCGTACCGCTGACGGGATTCTCACAAGGTTTCGTGCCGATTGTAAGCTATAACTTTGGGCATGGCAACAGCCAGCGTGTGAAAGATTGCTTCCGTATTGCACTGATAATCATGTTCTCGTTCAACCTGCTATTGATGCTTCTTATGATTCTGTTTCCTTCGACCGTAGCATCCGCTTTCACAAGCGATGCAAGGCTGATTGATACTGTTCGATGGACGATGCCCGTCTTTTTGGGTGGCATGACAATTTTCGGACTTCAACGTGCCTGCCAGAATATGTTTGTTGCATTGGGGCAAGCAAGAATCTCCATCTTTATAGCCTTGCTGCGCAAAGTAATTCTGCTGATTCCTTTAGCATTATTGCTCCCGCGCTTCTGGGGAGTGACCGGAGTCTATGCGGCTGAGGCAATATCCGACGCAACTGCTGCAATTTGTTGTACAATCTTGTTCTTTTGGCAATTTCCTAAGATTCTGGAGAAGATACGGCGCAACTAATACACTGGTAGCTAATTAAAATAATGCAAAGAGCGAATGAATGATGTTTGTTCGGAATCGAAATAAACAGCATTCAAAAGAGAAGATTATGTGGGAGAGGGACAGAACTTTTACTTTCTGTTTTGCTTGCGCTTGATAAGTAAAAGTTGCTCAAAGTCATCGAATAAGTCCATGTCTTTTACATTGAACATCATCCACTTACCATCATGGAAAGTCGTAGATTCATCATATACGGATTGCACCTTTTTAGAGAACAGTTCTTTTTTAGATTCAAATTTGGCACGTTCGTCTTTGCCCAGAATAACCATGAATCCGAGTGTATGTTCTTTGGCGTATAGGGCGCAAAGGGTCTTTCCTCCTCTGCGATATTTGTATTCATAAGTCCATGCCTTGCCGCCATGGTTCCATAATTGCTCCATCTCATACTTTTGTTCTACGAACTGGCAAAGTGAAGTCCATAAGTTGTAGAGCTCTTTGCCAAGTAAGTTCTCCAATTCTTCAGAAGTAGGAATTTGAAAAGTTGCTTTCATAGTATTGATATTATTGTTGATGATTATCTCGGGCAAAGATAGTATTTCTGGGTTTCTCAACAAAATTAATATCTCCTTCCCTGCATCCCGATTCGCATTTAAATTCCGGTTTCAACTTGTAGTATAGATAAGGCTTATGTCGTACATTCAGTTTGCTTAAAAGTCCAATTTGATGTTGTTAGAAGTCCTTTAAGTCTTTTTCTATCTAAACTGTTATTTAGAAAGCATTTACAGGCTAAGCTTACTTCGTTTGACTATAGTTACTTTTGCGTATGACTATAGTTATACGCAAAGGAGACTATAGTTATTCTTTCGTATAACTATAGTCATACGAAAAAAGAAAAGGCAATCGGACTAATCTGATTAGGCGAAATGGGGAAAAAAGAATGCGATGGAATTAATTGCTGCAAGACAATTGATTTCCATATAAAAACAATAAAATGGCTACAAACTCATAATAATGTCAAACGCCAAACTGCGGAATGAACTAACAATCAATGAGTTTGTTTATAAAGAAATGCAAATAACCAGCGTGTAACTTCCGCAATGCAATACTGTATTTCCGATTCGGACAGATAGTAACTTTGGAAGTTATACTTTTGTAAAAAGATTCATAGAACTAAGTAGAAAGGTATTAAATGTTAGATAGTAAAAATCAAGAAGCATTAGAAATCTATGTATTAGGCGAAGATTTTAAGTTTTATCAAAATCTGAAGTATCTTCCTCTTACTTCTTATCCTTCCAATCTGCAGTCAGGTCTGATTGTATATTGCTTGAAAGGAAAGGCTAAAATTTCTGTGCATGAGGATGTGCACTGGGTGCAACCGAAAGAATTAATCATATTGTTGCCCGGACAATTTGTATCCTTCTGTGAACCTAGTGAAGATTTCCTGACCATCACGATGGCAGTTTCCACTTCATTGTTTAGCGACTCGTTGAGTGGTGTGCCACGTTTCTCTCCGCATTTCTTTTTCTATATGCGAAGTCATTATTGGTATCCGCAGACCGAACAGGATATTCTGCGAATATACAATTATTTTGGCATGATAAAAGATAAGGTTATGTCCAAAGACGTATATCGCCGGGAGTTGATTATTCATTTGTTGAGGTATCTTTATCTGGAGTTATTCAATGCGTATCAGAAAGAATCTACCCTGATGAGCAGCCGTAAAGATACCCGTAAAGAAGAGCTGGCAAACAAGTTCTTTGGGCTTATCATGAATCATTTCAAGGAAAACAAAGATGTGGCTTTCTATGCGGATAAGTTATGCATCACTTCCAAGTATCTGACTATGGTAATTAAGGAAACGAGTGGAAAATCTGCCAAAGATTGGATTGTGGAATATATTATATTGGAAATTAAGGCTTTGCTGAAGAATACAAGCTTGAATATTCAAGAAATAGCCGTAAAGACAAACTTTGCTAATCAATCGTCGCTGGGACGTTTTTTTAGAAAACATACAGGGATGTCATTATCCCAATATAGGATGAGTAATTTAGACTATTTAGAATAAAGGTGAGATAATTGCAGAGCAATTATTATGTTTGGTGAGGAAAACCTGAGAAAGGGGAGTGGAGTTAGTACCATTCCCCTTTCTATTTTTCCAGGTTGGTGCGTCAGATACCCATACATTCACGGTAGAAGTCGAGTATCTCAAAGATAGTGTCTTTGTCAGCAGTCTGGTTGATGCAGATGTCGCCGATATCCTTCAGTAAGGTGAAGTTGATTGTTCCCGAAGTATTCTTTTTGTCGTGCGTCATGAAAGCGTAAAGTTGCTCATACTGCTTGCAGTCGAATGTAAATACTCCGTAGTTGTCTTTGATGAACTGAATGGTCTGTCTCATCTTCTCTTTCGGGAAACCGACTTTGAGATGCGATAAATATAGTTCGCACACTATCCCCCAAGCCACAGCATATCCGTGCAGCACAGGACGCCCTTCGGCAAGTGCCATGCTTTCGAATGCGTGTCCTACGGTATGCCCCAGATTCAGCGCTTTGCGGATACCATGTTCAAACGGGTCTTGCTCTACGATATCCTCTTTTACTTGTACCGAACGGCCAACCAGTTGCTTGAGGGTTGCATAGTCGATGTTATCGGTATCGAAGCTGAGCAATTCTGCCCAGTGAGCGGCATCGCTTATCAGTCCGTGTTTCAGCATTTCGGCATATCCGGAGAAGAAGTTCTGTGCGTCGAGCGTACGTAGAAATTCAGTTTCAATCAGCACACTGCTTGCCGGGGCGAACGAGCCGATTTCATTTTTCAGTCCGTTGAAGTTGATTCCCGTCTTGCCGCCTACGGATGCGTCTACCATAGCCAGAAGAGTGGTCGGTATATTGATGTAAGAGATGCCGCGCTTGAAAGTAGCTGCTGCGAAACCTCCCAGGTCCGTCACCATCCCTCCTCCGAGATTGACAAGTAGAGAGTGGCGTGTAGCGCCTTTCGTGCTGAGTGCCATCCAGACGGAAGCCAGTGTTTCTAATGTTTTATGCACGTCTTCGGCTCCGATGCAGATTTCGATTGCGTCTTTCAGTGCAGGCACTTCTTTCAGTGCAGGCAGGCAGAGGCGCTGTGTATGCTCGTCTGTGAGGATGAATAACTTGTCATGCGGACACATCTCAATGGCTTGGCTAAGGCTTGTTTCCAAGCTTTCGCAGAGAATAACTTCTTGTTTACTCATGATTTTTTTGCTTTTTCTTGGTGCAAATGTATATAAAATATTTTTTTTACTTACTTTTGTCTTCCTAAAACATTCAGTCATGAAAGCATTATTACCTGTATTTTGTCGTCCCATGGGATATGTGGTCCTGTTAGTAGCCCTGTTCATACCTTTTATTTTGATGATGCAAGGGATGGTGACAGACCAAAACCTGCTGTTTTACAAAGAATGTACGAAGTTGCTGATGATGGCGGGATGCTTGCTGATTATCTTCGCTTACAGCAAGAATGAGACGCGCGAGACGGAACAGATTCGCAACTCGGCTGTGCGTAATGCTATCTTTCTGACATTTCTGTTTGTTTTCGGAGGAATGTTGTGGCGTGTCATGCAAGGTGACGTTATCAATGTAGATACTTCCTCTTTTCTGTCTTTTCTGGTGTTTAATGTGCTTTGTTTGGAGTTTGGTCTTAAAAAAGCGCTTGTTGATCGATTCTTTAAAAGATAATTTTATTTCCAATTAAACCTTTTACGATTCAGTTTGTCAAAAACACATTGTTATTGCTACTAATATAATCGTAAACAAGGTCAATGAAAAGATTTTCAGTTGGGTTGGTGCTGATGTTGCTATGCACCCTCTCTATTTTCGCACAGGATAAGGTGATTTCCGTTTCGGGACGTGTTGTGGAATCTGACTCTAAGGAGCCGGCAGCACAGGCCACAGTTCAATTGCTGGCAATGCCCGACAGTAGTTATGCCGCTGGCATAGCCAGTAGTAACAAGGGATGGTTTACCCTTCCTAAAGTAAAAGCCGGGAAATACTTGCTTAAGGTTTCCTATATCGGCTTCCGCACTAAGTTTGTTCCCGTACAATTATCGAATAACGTTACTGAGAAGAAGATGGGGACAATTACGTTGGATCCTGATGCGGTGATGTTGAGCGAGGCGGTGATTACGGCACAAGCTCCCCCCGTCACAGTAAAAGCAGATACTACAGAATATTCTGCTGCTGCCTATCCTGTGCCGGAAGGCTCAATGCTGGAGGATTTGGTGAAGAAGATACCGGGAGCTGAAGTTGATTCAGATGGCAAGATTACTATTAATGGTAAGGAAATTAAAAAGATAATGGTTGATGGGAAAGAATTTTTCTCTGACGACCCTAAAGTTTCAATGAAGAACTTACCGGCCAATATGATTGAAAAGGTGAAAGCCTATGATAAAAAAAGCGATATGGCGCGTATCACGGGGATTGATGATGGAGAAGAAGAATCTGTATTGGACTTGACTGTTAAGAAAGGAATGAAAAAAGGATGGGTGGGCAACCTTATTGCCGGATACGGTAGTCAAGAGCGATATGAAGGCGGAGTAATGATTAGCCGCTTTAAAGATGATGCCAGTCTTTCGATTATAGGTTCAGCTAATAATACTAACAATAAAGGTTTCTCTGAGTTTGGAGATGCAGGACAGGGATTAAGCGGTGGCAATGCTGGTTCGGGTATTACAACTGCACAATCGCTGGGTGTCAATTTTGCTAAAGATACCAAGAAACTTCAAATAGGAGGAAATGTGCAATATGGCCATTCTGATAATGACGCTCGACGAACAACTTCATCTGAAACATTTTTGGGTGAAACATCTTCCTTCGCTCAAAGTAAGAATTTGTCGAATCGTAATCGTCATGACTTCCGTGTAGACTTTCGTATGGAATGGCGTCCTGATACGTTGACAACGATAATATTTCGTCCTAATGGCAGCTACTCGCAAACAGAATCAAGTAGCAGCTCATGGTCACAAACAGAAAACAATTCACATGAACTGGTTAATACAAAGGAGTCTGCTTCCTCCTCCAAGAGTAACAACTTCTCCTTTAATGGAAGTTTAATGGCTTTTCGTAGATTAAATAATAAAGGAAGGAATTTATCTTTAGGAGCCCGTTTCGGTTATAGTGATAGTGAATCTGATTCTTATTCTGATTCGAAAACGGAATTTTATGAACTTGATAGTATCTCTGATATATCCCGTTATACAGACCGTAATGGCGATAGTCGTAACTGGAGTGTATCAGCTTCATATACTGAGCCTGTATTTAAGAATCATTTTTTGCAATTACGTTATGAGTTTGCCCATCGTAAACAGCTGTCGCAGTCGTTGGTCTATGATAGTATTAACTACTATCCATATCCGCAATATATAGAGCGTGGGTATGATAATGAATTGAGTACACGTGTGGAGAACTTTTATGATACTCATACCGCAGATGTTTCCGTGCGCGGTATCTATACTAAAATGATGTATAGTGTGGGTGTTGGATTGACTCCTCAATCTTCATTAAGTAAAACTACTATTGGACCTAATTACAAGAAAAACCTTCCTGAGCAGAACGTTTTAAATTGGGCTCCTTCATTAATGTTCCGTTATATGTTCAATAAACAGCACGTATTGATGTTCCGTTATCGCGGTCGTAGTAGTACTCCTAATATTGAGGATTTGCAAGATGTGATAGATATTACCGACCCAATGAATTTGAGATATGGTAATCCCAATCTGAAGCCCTCATTCAATAATAATTTTACGCTCTATTATAATAAATTTGTGCCTGAATCAATGCGCAGCTATTCAGCTAATTTGTACTATTCAAATACGCTTAATTCTGTGGCTAACAGAATGACGTATGATCCTCAGACTGGTGCGCGGGTCTACAAAAAAGAAAACGTAAACGGGAACTGGCAGACAAGAGGATTCTTCTCCTTCAATACGCCATTGAAGAATAAGAAGTTTACTATCTCATCCAATACGAGCGCAAGATATAGTGATGGGGTGAGTTATACAAGTGTTGGAAGTGGTAGAAATGCCGATCAGGAGTTGAGTACAACGCATAATTTAGGTTTGGGTGAACGGTTGACTAGTAGTTATCGTAGTGATGCATTCGATTTATCTTTAAATGGATCCGTCAATTATAATCTTGTTCGGAACAGCAAGCAAGAAAACAGCAATCGCGAAACGTTCGATTATTATATAGGAGGGAATACTAACGTGAATCTTCCATGGCAGGTTTCAATTTCGACAGATATTAACTGCCGGTTTAAAAATGGTTATACAGGCGGACTTAATAATAACGAAGTGCTTTGGAATGCGCAGATTTCAAAGAATTTATTGAAGAATAATTCTGGTACGATTCGTTTTAAAATCTATGATATACTAAAGCAACAGAGTAGTTTGTCGCGTTCAATCAGTGAAACAGTGATGAGTGATACCGAATATAATACTTTAGGAAGCTATTTTATGGTACATTTTGTATATAGGTTTAATACCTTGGGCGGAAAAGCCCCTAGTGGACGTGGCTACGGTGGTGGTCCTCGTGGCCCCCGCAGCGGTGGCGGCGGTATGCGGCCTATGCGTTTCTAAGCGATTCTGAAAGAAGAAATAGTATACAGTAATAGTTCCCGGTGCAGCAACAACAAGTTGTCACCGGGACTTTTTTGTTTATCGGATAATTTCCTTATATTTGTTGTTTAGTATCCCTCAAAAACAAGGAGATTCTCATGATAGATTGGAACTATATAGTGAGTCAGATAGCAACTGTGGCTTTTGATATTGTCTATTTCGGAGCCATTATCGGGACGATTGTCATTATCATACTTGATAATCGTAATCCGGTAAAGACCATGGCGTGGATACTCATACTACTTTTCTTACCGATAGTAGGTCTTGTTTTCTACATTTTCTTCGGACGGAGTCAGCGGCGTGAGCGCATCATCGGGCAGAAGAGCTACGACCGTTTGTTGAAGAAACCCATGGCAGAATATCTGGCGCAAGATTTCTCCAACGTCCCCTACGAATATTCTTCCCTCATTAAACTTTTCCAGCACACCAATCAGTCGTTACCGTTCGAAGGCAACCGGGTAGATGTCTATACCGAAGGCTACACCAAGTTACAGTCTTTATTGCGCGAACTTCAGAAAGCGAAACAACATATCCACATGGAGTATTACATCTTTGAGGACGATGCTATCGGCCGAATGGTGAGGGATGTACTGATTGAGAAAGCATCCCAAGGAGTTGAGGTGCGTGTGATATACGATGATGTGGGCTGTTGGCACGTCCCCAACCGCTTCTTCGAAGAAATGCGTAATGCCGGTATTGAAGTGAGAAGCTTCCTGAAAGTTCGCTTCCCCTTATTTACCAGCAGGGTGAACTATCGCAACCACCGGAAAATAGTCGTTATTGACGGTCAGGTAGGATTCGTAGGAGGAATGAATCTAGCCGAACGATATATGCGTGGTTTCTCTTGGGGAATTTGGCGGGATACCCATATCAAGCTCGAAGGTAAAGCAGTGCATGGGTTGCAAACCGCTTTCCTGCTCGACTGGTATTTTGTAGACCGCACATTGATAACTGCTTCCCGTTATTTTCCCAAAATTGAATCTTTTGGAAACTCTTTAATACAGATTGTCACCAGTGAACCTATCGGACCTTGGAAAGAAATCATGCAGGGATTGACTATGGCTATAACGAATGCAAAGAAATATTTCTATATGCAGACACCTTACTTCCTGCCCACCGAACAAATCTTGGCTGCCATGCAAACGGCAGCACTATCAGGAGTCGATGTTCGCCTGATGTTGCCTGAACGGGCGGACAATAGGCTTACTCACTTAGGCTCATGTTCTTATCTGGCAGATGTGTTGCAAGCAGGCGTTAAGGTCTACTTTTATAAGAAAGGCTTTCTGCATTCCAAATTGATGGTTTCGGATGATATGCTTTCTACGGTTGGCTCCACTAATCTCGATTTCCGTAGCTTTGAACACAATTTTGAAGTAAATGCTTTTATGTATGGTGTAGAAACGGCACTGGAAATGAAAGAAATATTCCTCCAAGACCAGCGTGAGAGCACACAGGTATTCTTAAAGAACTGGATCAAACGCCCGGGAAGGCAAAAGGCAGCGGAGTCCGTTGTGCGTTTGCTGGCTCCGCTGCTTTAGTTTTATCTGAAAATCGAAAAATTCACACTACCGTAAACTCTTCTTTCAAGGAAATGCGGATTCTCTTCAAAGTTATTCTCCTTCCCATGTTCAAGCACAAATAGTCCGCCTTCTTTCAGAAGATTGTTGCTGAAGATTAGTTCCGGTATCGTATTCAGCTCTTTCAGCGCATAGGGAGGATCGGCAAAGATGAAGTCGAACTGTTCGCGGCTATTGTTGATAAACTTAAATACATCACCGCGTATAGGTATGCACTTATCGGTCTGCACCTCTTTCATTATTTTGCAGATAAATGAAAAATGAGCAGGCTCCTTTTCAATGCTTATCACACGGTCGCAGCCGCGGGATACCAATTCGATGCTGATGCTACCCGTTCCTGCAAACAAGTCGAGTGCAGTGATTCCTTCTTCGAAATCAATATAATTGTTGAGTACATTAAACAGATTCTCTTTGGCGAAATCTGTTGTGGGACGTGCTTTGAAGGTGCGTGGCACGTCAAATCTTCTTCGTTTGTAAATACCGCTGATTACTCGCATGATAATAAGGCTTGCATATCAATATTAGATGCAGGATTCATGATGAAAACCTGCAAGATAAACTTTTTAAGTTCGTTCATTAGCACTTCTTTGTCCGGCAGTGTGCCGGTGAGGTGCAGTTCGTCTCGCTCTTGGTCGAACTCCAATTGTTTCCAGGCATACAAAAGATAGTAAATACAATCTTCAGTATGCGTACACTCAAAAGAATTGGCAAGGAGCAGATGGCCCCGTTCGAAGCAATAAATGTCGATGCCGTCTTTGCGTATGGAGGCATACATCTTTTTGCTGTTCCCCAGTCTGCTTTTGGTGGAGAAATATTCGATGAGCGGAGTAGATTGAGAGTAGAAGCGTGCTTCGGGATACTGTTCGTTGAGGAAAGTGTACGCACTTTTGTCTATGCCGAAGATTACGGCTACACTGTTCTTCTTTATGACATTACATATCACCATTTCATTTTCCCGCTTCTGGTGATTGTGGTAAAACAGAAGTTCAGCCTGTTCTTCATCAAACAAATCCAAAGGCACGATGGTAAAGCGTTTGCCTGCCATCATGATATTAACCCGTTTGTAGGTATGACTTAAAAAGTCCGATTCGAGAAAGACAGTCTTTAAATTGGCTGTAAGAGATAGAGAGACATCCGTTTCCTTTTCTATCATCGATAAGGAATCGTCATGAATCGGGTTGTAGATAGAAAAAGAAAATCCATCCGTACTAAGACGGATGGATAAAGTATATTGTTTTGATTTGCTAAAATCAATCATTATTCCCAGTTACCAGCACCATTGTTAGGAGTGTCGATAGAACCTACCATCAAACCGCAGTATTTGCCTAACTTGCTCTGAACATCTTTCAAGTTAATGATTTCTTGTTTGTCAAGTCCGCCCAAATAAGAGTCATACGGAGCTTTCACCTCGAACAAGAATACAGGAGCACCTGATTTAGCAGTGTCGTTTCTAACGTTCATCTCAAATTGAGCACCGTTTCCGTAAGGAATGAATCTCAAAGAGTCTGCATTGAAACCTTTCGGATAGATAGTGTCGAGCACAGCTACCCACATTGTGTCACGCTTGAAGTTTTCGAGTCCGTTTTTCTTAACTTCATCATACTTGCCTGTTTTCTGTGCTTTGTTGATGATAGCCATAGCTTTCTTTTCAGTTAATCCGTCTTCCAATTGCTTGTCTGTCAATTGTCCTACTTTCATAACGAACGGCAGCTTTTGATTCTTCACGAAATCGATCAGCGAGTCAAACTTGTCAGTATACATCCCGTGGTGCAACGTACGATATTCCTGCTGCGCTTTACGGATGTCAACCAGACGGGCTTTGACTGCATTTTCTCTGCTTTTTTTTGCGCTTTCAAAATTGATAGGACCCATGATGCTGTTGTAGCAAATGTAAATAAGTGCAGCAGCACAGAGCACTAATACAATATTAAATACTGTTTTCATGATAAATTATGTTTTTAGTTGTTATATTCGCATCGCAAAAATAGAATAAATTAATTTAAATACGATAGTTCAGGGAACTTTTTTCTCGTACAAAAATGATAAATAACTATTTAGAAAGGCAAATTAAGGAAAATTTTCCTTACCAACCAACTTTAGAGCAGGAAATTGCTGTAAAATCTCTTTCAGACTTCCTTCTGTCTACTCTGGCAGATGAAGTTTTTATTCTCAGAGGGTATGCCGGAACGGGTAAAACTTCTTTGGTGGGTGCATTGGTTAAGACGATGGATCAGTTGCAGCAGAAGTCTGTGTTATTGGCTCCAACAGGGCGTGCGGCGAAGGTGTTTTCAGTCTATGCCGGGCATCCCGCTTTTACGATTCATAAGAAGATATACAGGCAACAGTCTTTTTCTAATGAAGTGAGTAACTTTTCAATCAATGACAATCTCGCTACGAATACATTGTTTATTGTCGATGAGGCTTCGATGATTTCCAACGAGGGATTATCGGGGAGTATGTTCGGGACAGGCCGTTTGCTCGACGACTTGGTTCAGTTCGTCTATTCGGGACAGGGCTGTCGACTTCTGCTGATGGGGGATACGGCACAGCTTCCTCCGGTAGGAGAGGAGTTGAGTCCGGCACTTTTCTCCGACGCATTGCGGGGTTATAACCTTGAAGTGCGTGAGGTTGATTTAACACAAGTGGTACGTCAGGTGCAGGAATCGGGCATTTTGTGGAATGCCACGCAATTGCGGCAACTGATTGCGGAGGATGAATGCAGCGCTTTCCCTAAAATAAAGGTGACAGGCTTCCCTGATATAAAGGTAGTGCCGGGAACGGAGTTGATTGATGCCATAACTTCCTGCTATGATCACGACGGAATGGATGAAACGATTGTTATTTGCCGTTCTAACAAGCGTGCCAACTTATATAATAATGGAATACGCGCGCAGATTCTTTGGCGGGAGGATGAACTCAATACGGGAGATATGTTGATGATAGCCAAGAATAATTACTATTGGACGGAGCAGTATAAAGAGATGGATTTCATCGCGAACGGAGAAATAGCTGTAGTTCGTCGTGTCCGACGCACTCGCGAAATCTATGGCTTCCGTTTTGCAGAAGTCACCCTTCGGTTTCCCGATCAGAATGATTTTGAGATGGATGCCAATTTACTATTGGATACACTAAGTTCGGATGCTCCTGCATTGCCGAAGGCGGATAATGACCGTTTGTTTTATACGATACTCGAAGATTATGCGGATATTACCAATAAGCGCGACCGGATGAAGAAGATGAAAGCCGATCCGCATTACAACGCTCTGCAAGTGAAGTACGCCTATGCGATAACAGGGCACAAGGCGCAAGGCGGACAGTGGGAGAATGTGTTCTTAGACCAAGGTTATATGACCGATGAATATCTCACACCTGACTATTTCCGCTGGTTGTATACTGCGTTTACACGTGCCACGAAAACGTTGTATCTGGTGAATTATCCGAAGGATCAAGTGGAGTAAAACTAAAGATAAAGAGACTGAACTCATTCCTGAAGTTCAGTCTCTTTATTTCTATATATTATCTGAAGTTGTTTGGAGTCTGATATACTCCCATATCATCGTTCGTATCAGCAACGTCCCACCAGAGTCTTGTACCCTGAGTATCTACCTCTCTCGGACGATTTGGATTAGATGATTCGCTATCCGGATATCTCAGGCGTTTGATGAACTTACCGTTAGCTACTTCGCCACCCGAATTGTTTCCGTCTTTCGGAGTCTTCATAAATCTGGGGTAGTCCGTACGACGGAAGTCTGCCCAACCTTCATTTCCGTTAGGGAAAACTGCAATCCATTTCTGAGTAATGATTTGCTCAAGTTGTTCTTCTCTACTGCCATTGGTGAAAACTTCCTTTCCTTTAAGTTTATCCATATAGTTTTTAATCTTTTCCTGTCCTTCTTCATCAGCACCAATCTGGTAGTAATTAAAGGAAGCACGGATACCATCTTCATAAAGTTTTGCAGGATCATCTGAGCACCAATCGCGAAGCGCAGCTTCAGCACGAAGGAACAGACTTTCTGAATATCCCAACCATACAATTTCGCGTGCATAGCACCACCAATGTTTACGGTCCAGCTTCCGTTGGTCTTGTTTGATGAATACACGGCTAGGAGAATAAGTTGTAGTATAACTTCCACCTAAAGAAGTTACTCCATTTTCGCAACCAGTAAACTCTTTATTAGATTCTTTAGGTTCATTCTGATTCAAATCATCCAATGATGTAGGTCTCCACCATAAGATTTCGCAGCGAGGGTCGAGTTCACCTTCTGATTGATTCTTATAAGCAGTTTCCATCTCTTTAGACAACACAACATTTGCGCTCCAATTATATAATAATGTATAGATATTCTCGTTACCACCTGTGATATAAGAATACTTAGGAGTCTGCTTCATATTATCATCATCATTTTGCATCAGACCGGCAGGATCTGTCAATGCTTTCTCTCCTTGTTCTTTAGCTAATTCAGGAGCAACATTTGAGACGCGGAGAGCAAGGCGCAAACGTAAAGTATTAGCAAAGCGTAACCACTTATCCTTATCGCCTGCATAGCATTTATCATTCTCGCCCAAGCTATACTGTGATGTAGCCGGCGTGTTATGCAATTGCGTAATAGCTTGATCGAGCAACTGGAAAATGACATTATATACATCTTTCTGCTCCATATATTTCACTTTCTCCTCTGTCGGCATGGCACCTTTCACGTAATATTCCAAAGGAATGGCTCCATACGTATCTGTCTGCATTGAAATAAGGAATGCATAAAAGATACGTGTGATGTAGAATGCGTTATGATAACGGTCTTTATCGCAGAACCAGAACGTCTTGATCAACTGACTGTATTCTTCTACAGTACGGTTGTCATAGAAGTGCTCCCAACGTTTTTTAGACCAATCGTCACGGTAGCGATACGTAGGTGCAGCAGTCACAAATCCGCCCACGTTGTTTGCGAAATATGCCGCATAGATGTCATGTGTCAGGCTAGTGGTTACCTGATAATCGTTGTAAAGACCTTCGTAAGTAAAGCTTGAGAATACTGTTCCAATGGCATTTTCAGTCCCTTGAAGGCTCTTTAGTGCATTTTCCGACAGTTCGTAATCGATATCAATCCCATCAGGCGTAGCACCTATCACTTCCGGGTTGTAAACCGGAGCATAAGGGCTGGTGTTCATTTCTTCAAAATCATGGCAGGCCGTCAATCCCATTATCAGGCTGCATAAGGCAAGCGGTTTATATAATTTGAATTTCATATATCTATCGTTATTTGATGGTTAGAAACTAAAGTTAACTGAGAATCCGAAAGTACGGGTGTAAGGTACAGCCATGAAGTCGATAGCTTGTGAAAACATAGTTGTATCGTATCCGCCTTCAGGACTTGTTCCCGGAGTATGTTTCATCAGGTAAGCCAAGTTACGGGCTACGAAGGAAAGGTTCAATGACTGAATCGGAGTCTTCTTCAACATACTTTTAGGGAATGAGTATCCGATGGAGAGTTCTTTCAGTTTGATGAAAGAAGCATCATAAATAAAGTCCTCGGCAATCAGTGCACCATAATAGCTGGAAGCAGAAATCTTCTTAGTATTCGGCGTTCCGTCTTCGGTTACTCCCGGGAATACCATCATGTAGTTATCATTCTCCCCACGTTCCATGGTACGTTTGGCAAGTCCGCTTCCGGTAGCATTCATTTCAGAGATAGAAATGATGTCGCCACCAAACTTCATATCGAACATGGCAGTCAGCGTGATACCTTTATAAGTAAATGTTGGAGAAACAGACATCAACAAGTTCGGTTGGATATTTCCGATAGGATTAGCCAGACGTTTGTCCGCATCCGTAGTAGTCATAGGCAAACCGTTTTCGCCGATAACAATATTGCCGTTATCATCACGTTGGTAAAGAGTCTTAGCATATATTTCTCCCAATTTGTGTCCGGGGCGCGTACCCACGTTTACCGGGAAGTTAGAGTCACCGTTGAAGTACAGATAGTCTACTCCGTCGGCAAGTTCTTTCACGTTAGACACGTTCTTGGCAAGATTGACATTCAAGTCGAATGTGAAGTCTTTGGTCTGAACCGGAGTTGAGTAAATCATCAACTCGAATCCCTTGTTGGTGATTAAACCTGCGTTCACCCATTTACCACCACTCCAAGGAGCTGCTGCGGGAACCTTCATAATCTGGTTCTTGGTGCGACCATAGTAATAAGTAAAGTCGAATCCTACACGGTTATTGAGGAACTTCATATCCAAACCGGCTTCGTAAGAAGAGGAAATTTCCGGTTTCAACTGGTCGTTCATCTTCACGTTCGATTTGCTGGGAATCAAATCTCCCTTTTCAAATTTGAATTCATAGGTATTGTACAATTGGTAAGGAGAAGTATCTTTACCTACTTGTGCAGCCGAAAGGCGTACCTTGGCAAATGTCAACCAGCTAGGTAAAGTCTTATCCAACGAACGGATAAAGTCGGACACAACAAAGCTAACGTTGGCAGATGGATAGAAGAACGAATTGTTCTGCTTGGGCAGTGTAGACGACCAGTCGTTACGAGCAGTCAAGTCAAGTGACAGATATTCCTTCCATGACAATTGCAGAGAACCGAACACGGAGTTAGTTGCTCTTTCATGACCCGATTCGCCTGCTGTGTTCAGCATATTGGCTGCATTGAAAATCCATTGTCCTTTATCAAGCATATTGCGTACGCCGGCTTTCAATGATTCGCTTTTCTGATACATAAAGTTGGCACCTGCCGAAAAACCTAAGCGGAAGTTCTCTGTCAACTGCTTGTCACCCAGCAATACGAACTCGGCATTCGATTCGAAGAAGTTATCTTCTGAGCGGTTCAGTTCGTCGTCTGTGATATCTTTCACACTGCTTTCACCGTTGATACCGTCGCCGGCGTTGCTGTCTTGAATACGTGTGCGATAGTAGTCGAACGCATATTTGGCAGAGAAGTGCAACCAGTCGGTAAAGTTAATTTTAGCTCCGTAATAACCGAAGGCTCTCCAACGTTCGTCGGCGTTGTGACGTTGGTTCAGTACATAGTAAGGGTTGCGCACACCGGCAGTGGGCCCTGTCCAGTTCACATGAGCGCTTCCGGCTTTTGAATATTGTTTCAAGTCGTCCAGGCGGATATTGTTGGGGATTCCCATCAGCTGGGCAATGGCTCCGTAAGTTCCGAAATACGGACGGTCTTCAGCTTTCGTGCGAGAAAGAGAAACCTTTCCGTCCATAGAGAAGTATTTGTTTATTTCAGTTCCTGCATTCAGGTCCACATTGATTCTGTTCAGCTTTTCATTGGGGAATACTCCTTTGTTGCTGGAGCTACCGAATGAAGCGCGGAAGTGAGATTTATCTGTTACGTTGCTTACAGAAACGTTGTGGTTTTGTGCAAATCCCACATTGAAGTAGTCTTGCAACTTGTTGCCATATTTGGAGTAAGCGTATGTTTGTCCGTTCCATGCTTGCTGTTGGCTACCGTCTAATACCGGTCCCCAGCTTGAGGCATCTTTCGGATCATAAGTTGCATAGTACTGAGAAAGCGGATTCTCATCAGCATCTTGTGTTACGATGTGGCCTTGTCCGTATCTGTCCTGCATTTCAAGAGTTTCTGCTACTTGGCTCCAAGTGAAGTTACCGCTATATTGCACGCCGAAACCATCTTTCTTGCTACCTTTCTTGGTAGTTACCAGAATCACACCGTTACCTGCACGCGAACCGTAAAGGGCTGCGGCATTCGGACCCTTCAATACAGAAATTGATTCAATATCTTCCGGGTTTATATCTACAGAAGAGCCTCCGCGGTCCACACCGCCATAGTAAGATGCATCCGAGTTATTGTTGTCGCTGAAAGGCACACCGTCTACAATCCATAGCGGTTGGTTGTTGTCTGATAAAGAAGAGTTACCACGAATTGTGATTTTGGTAGAACCTCCCAGACCTGTTCCGGCTGTGTTCATTTGCAAACCTGCCACTTTGCCTTGCAGGGCGCTAGTCACAGAAGGGTCGCCAGTCTTGTTCAACTGGTCGCTCTTAATTTCCTGTACGGCATATCCAAGCATTTTCTTTTCACGCTTGATACCCAGAGCGGTTACTACAACTTCATCAATCACCTGAGTGTCGTCGGACATGGTAACGTTGAGAGTCGGTTGATCTTTTACAGCAACATCCAGTGTTTTGTATCCAATATAAGAGAATACCAAAATCGGATTGTCGCCCTCTACTTTCAGTGTATAATTACCGTCAAAATCGGTAATGGTACCATTGCTCGTACCTTTCAGCAAGATACTTACACCGATTAGCGGTTCTCCTTTCGTATCAATTACTTGTCCCGTAATGCTACGCTGCTGAGCCACCTTTTGTTGGTTGCCCTGAGGGGCGCTCTTTTCAGATAGGTATACGATGTTATCTTCTACTTTGAAAGTAATGTTCGTTCCTTTCAGAAGAGAAGTGAGTACGCTTTCCAAAGAAGCGTCTTTTACGTTTACGGCATCTACACTAATTTCGGATAAATTGTCGTTATAAAAGAATTGGTACTTGGTTTGGGACTGGATTTGTTTAATAACACTCCCTAGGTTGGTGCGCGATGTTGATAGTGTCAACTGCGCTGCTGCCCATTGCGATGGAATCGCCATAAAGAATAAAATCAATAAAGTTCGAAATAGATTCGACACTTGGCGTGAACGATTGCTCTTCATAAACTTAATTTAATGGTTAAACATTTAGTTCTCATTTTAACGAAAGGCGGGTGTCTGCATTTTCCGCCTTTTGATAATAAAACAACGTTACTTAAATAAACACTTACTCGCTTCTCACTTTTTTTTAAAGAAAAGTAGAAAACGTTGATAGGAACGTTCGTTAGCGGGGAGATGTTGGTTGTTATTTGCCAGCCCGTGGGCTTACTCTTGCTAAGGTGTGGACCGACATTGACTGACACGTGGGCTTAGGCTTGCTGACCCGTGGGCTGAAGTCTGTTCATGCGTGGGCTTAAACTAATTAACCCGTGGCTTTAGAAAGTAAAAGTGGTAGGTGAATACATAAACTATTTATATCTAATGTTTATTGTACACCTACCACCTGTCTTATCACTATGAATCTAGCGTCTTACTTCTCGCGAGAGAAAGAATAAGGCATATCTTCCTCCTTCGTGCCTCTGCTCATATTGGGCTGACTACTCATATCTACTTTGATAGTTCCCCCTTTGAACAAATCTTCGTGACGGAGGAAGTTCTTACTGTAATTGCTACCGTTGAAGTTCATGGAGTTGAGGTAGAAGTTCTCCTTACTATTGTTCGGAGCATCAATCACCAAGCTGTTGCCATTCTCAAAATGAAGCGTTGCTTTCTTGAAGAGCGGAGCACCTACGACATATTCATCCGTTCCGGGGCAAACCGGATAGAAGCCCAGCGCACTAAACACATACCAGGCGGAAGTCTGTCCGTTGTCTTCATCTCCACAGTAACCGTCGGGGCCCGGCGTATACATTCTGTCCATCACCTGGCGCAGTCTGTATTGTGCTTTCCAAGGTTGTCCGGCATAGTCGTACAGATAAATCATGTGCTGAATGGGCTGATTGCCGTGTGCATAGTTGCCCATATTCATCACGGTCATTTCGCGGATTTCATGAATCACTTGTCCGTAGTAGCTATCGTCAAAAACGGGGGGTACATTAAATACAGAGTCCATCATGGTGACAAACATATCCTTTCCACCCATCAGGTCGATTAACCCTTGCGGGTCGTGGAATACAGACCACGTATAGTGCCAGCTATTTCCTTCGGTGAAAGCATCTCCCCATTTCAGCGGAGAGAAAGGAGATTGGAACGTTCCGTCCTGATTGCGTCCGCGCATCAATAGAGATTCCTTATCGAAAAGATTCTTGTAGTTCATGGCACGCTTGGCGAAGAGATTCACTTCTTTCTTCGGGCGTTTCAACTCTTTAGCCAGACGGTAGATGCACCAGTCGTCGTAAGCATATTCCAGTGTGCGAGCTGCATTCTCGTTGATTTTCACATCGTAAGGAACATAGCCCAGCTTATTGTAATATTCGTGTCCCAGACGGCCGGTAGACGAAACTTCCGGATGCACGTTTTCCGTTCCATGAAGCAAACCTTCATACAGGGTTTTCACGTCGTCCACTTTCACACCCTTCAGGTAGGCATCTACCAAGATAGAAGCCGAATTGTTGCCGACCATGCAACCTCTATGTCCCGGACTTGCCCATTCGGGGAAGAAGCCGCTTTCTTTATAAGTGTTGATTAGTCCCTCCTGCATCTCCTTATTCACGGAAGGATACATCAGATTCAGCAATGGGAACAGGCAACGGAATGTATCCCAGAAACCGGAGTCGGTAAACATATATCCGGGCAATACCTGACCATTGTAAGGACTATAATGAACAGGCTTTCCGTCTGCATCCAACTCGTAAAACTTGCGGGGGAACAGCAATGAACGATACAAACACGAATAGAACGTGCGATATTGATCCAGATTGC
Source organism: uncultured Bacteroides sp. (assembly GCF_900547205.1). Classification (GTDB taxonomy): domain Bacteria; phylum Bacteroidota; class Bacteroidia; order Bacteroidales; family Bacteroidaceae; genus Bacteroides. The sequence continues at coordinate 25,400 of NZ_URFY01000013.1, read as the reverse complement.
CGCCTTCTACTTCGATTCTGCCTAACATCTGATTCCATGCATCCTTTCCTTTTCCGGCAACTTCTTCCAGATTGTCTTTGCCCAATTCCTTCAGGTTGATATCCGCCTGCTCGAAACTGATAAATGAAGAAGCGATGCGTGCGTGCACCTGTTCTCCTTTGCGGGTTTTGAAGCCGATGATGGCGCCGGCATGGTCGGTGGTCTGCTCGGAAGCGTTTTCCTGCACATTGCCATTGGCTACCGTAGCTTTATAAGTGAAAGGTTTGTCGAACTCAATCACAAAGTAGTTCTTGAAGTTTTCGGGCACTCCTCCGCTATTACGTGTAGAGTAGCCGATAATCTTGTTCTCTTCGGGAATCACTTTGATGTAAGAGCCTTTATCGAAGGCATCTACCACGATATACGAATGTTCATTCTCGGGGAAAGTGAAACGGAAGAGTACGGCACGTTCCGTCGGTGCCATTTCTGTCACCACATCATGTTCGGCAAGATATACCTTATAATAATAAGGATTAGCTATTTCTCCTTTGTGGGCAAACCAACTGGCACGTTTGTCTTCATTAAACTCCGGTGTGCCGACTACGGGCATGATAGAGAACTGGCCGTAATCATTAATCCACGGACTGGGCTGATGTGTCTGTTTGAAGCCGCGAATCTTATTGGCGGTATACGTATATTGCCATCCGTCTCCCATCTTTCCGGTCTGCGGGGTCCAGAAGTTCATTCCCCAGGGGCGGGCGATAGCCGGATAGGTGTTGCCTGTTGATAACTCGAAAGTAGACTGAGAACCCATTAACGGGTTGACGTATTGTGTCCAGTCCTTTGCCTTGGCAAAAAGCGTGCAACTAAGTACGCAAGCCACTAGTAATAGTCTTTTCATGGTATGTATGTTAATAATTAGCTATTTCACTCCCCACTTCGTAGGTTGGTTCGTCATTGTGATTTCCATTACTCCTCCTGCCACGAGATCCTCATGAGTGAAGAACGGAGTATCCAGCGGCTTGCCGTTCAGCGATACGCTTTCAATGTATTTATTCGCTTTCGTATTATTCTTTGCCACAATGCTGAACGTCTTTTCCTCGGGCAGATTGATTACTACTTTATCAAATGCCGGACGTCCGATGGAATATACCGGCTTGCCGGGACATACCTGATAGAATCCCATGGAGTTGAGTATATACCATGCCGACATTTGTCCGCAATCTTCGTTTCCGGACAATCCGTCTATGCTGTTGGCGTATTGGCTGCGATACACACTATCCACCAGTTCCTGCGTTCTCCACGGGCGATTGACGTAGTTGTACAGATGAATCACGTGATGGCTCGGCTCATTGCCGTGTGCATATTGTCCGATCAGTCCGCTGATATCCGACGAAGTGGATTCGCCTTCGAGTGATGAGTCTACGGTAAACAGAGAATCAAGTTTCTCGACAAAAGCGTCCTCGCCGCCCATCAGGTTCACCAGCCCGTCTACATCATGAGGTACAAACCAAGTCCATTGCCAAGCAGTTCCTTCGCAATAGTCGTCGCTGCGGTGTGTCGATGCACGCGGGTTGAACGGTGTGCGCCATTCGCCTTTAGAGTCCAGTCCACGCATGAAGCGGGTAGACTTGTCGAAGTAAAACTCATATGCTTTGGCAAAACGCTCATACTTAGTCTTAGCTTCAAAGTCGCTCATTGCATCGGCAAAAACAGAGATGCACCAGTCGTTATAGGCATACTCCAATGCTTTAGCTACCGATTCATTCTCGCGGTCGCAAGGAACGTAGCCGATAGAATTTTTATAGTATTTGGCTTTAGGCATCAGATGGGGCAATACCAAAGGCGGGCATTTGATGCCGGTCGTATCATATTCGGCAGTACGCAGACAGGCTTTGTAGGCTTCTTTGACATCGAAGTCACGGTATCCTTTCATATAAGCGTCCACTATCACCGAAACGGCGTGGTAACCAATCATTGTACCTGTATAGTTGGAAGCCAAATCCCACATAGGGAAGATGCCGCCTTCCTGATGTTTCTTTATCAATGAATTGATAAACTGATTGTTCAGGTCGGGGTCGATAATCGTCATTAGCGGATGCAGGGCGCGGAAGGTATCCCACAAAGAGAAAACGGTATACAGCGGATTAATAGTATCGCCCTGATGAACTTCGAGGTCCATCCCCAGATAGCGTCCGTCCGCGTCGGTGAAGAGATTCGGACTGATGCCCGTGTGATACATTGCTGTGTAGAAGATGGTTTTATCTTCTTTGTCAGCAGTGGTTATGTCTATTTTAGACAGATACTTATTCCATTCGGAGCGTGCCTCTTTGCGCACTTTGTCGAACTCCCATCCGGGAATCTCCGTTTCTACATTCTTGCGTGCACCTGCGATATCGACAGCCGATACGCCGACTTTTACCAGCACTTCTTCGTCTTTTTGTGTGTTGAAGTGCAGCAATGCTTTGCACATAGGCAGGCGTTTGCCGTTATCCATCGTCACGGTGTCCGTAATCAGCGTGTAGCTGAAAGGCTTCGAGAACTTGGCGTAGAAGTTAATGTATTGGTCGAATGCCCAGTACATCGATTTCTTGTGCCCGCATATTTCGGTGTCGCTGAGTACTTTGATTTCCATTTCCGAGTTGGTCTGACGTTGCAGGCTGTAGTCGAGGTCGAGCACAAAGCCGGCTTCTTCGCTTTTGGGGAATGTATATCGGTGGATGGCTCCGCGTTTGGTGGCTGTCAATTCAGCTTTCACCTGATAGGTGTCCAGAAAGACGGAGTAGTAGCCCGGCTCTGCCGTTTCGTTCTTGTGGGAGAAAGCAGAAGCATAGGCGAGTTGTTGGCTTTCCGGGTCGGTAGTCAGATACTTTTGTTTGCCAACGGTGGGCATGAGCAGCACATCTCCGTAGTCGCAGCAGCCTGTGCCGCTCACGTGGGTATGGGAGAAACCGTTGATGGTGGTGTCCGCATGATAATATCCCGAACAGGCGTCCCATCCGTCGATACGTGTGTCCGGACTTGGCTGAATCATTCCGTGCGGAACGACCGCTCCCGGATACGTATGTCCGTGTCCGCCGGTTCCGATAAAGGGGTTTACGTAAGTACTGTAATCAGTAATGTTGGTAGTTCCAGTGCAGGAATTGAGAGATAGCAATCCCCCTAAACATCCTATGAGGAGTGTTTTTACGTTCATGGTATATGTTATGTTAAGTTTAATAGCTTATTTGCTGGCGGAAGAAATAAAGATATTGCTTCCTACAATCTTGTAATCTATTGGTATGGAGTTCTGCAATGATTTCAAGACAGACTCTATGTTCGATTTCTTTTTCAGTACACCCGAATATGTTTTATCGGACCGGATATCCGGTGAAAGGATTATCTTCACATCATAGAAGCGTTCCAGCGCTTTGGTGATGGTAAAGATGTCGGCTTTCTCAAACGGAATCAAGTCGTCGTGCCACACTGCATCGAGTTTGGCGTCTACTTGCTTCACAGTCAGCCTTCCGGTGCTTTTGTTCAGTTCGGCACGCTGTCCGGGGGCGAGGATGATTTGTCCTTCTTCCCGTTTGCCTTTCACCTCAATCTCTCCTTCTATCAGGGTCGCTTCTGCCACCCGGCATTGTTTGTCACTTTTGAAGTTGAACGTGGTGCCCAACACTCGTACCCGCATCGCTTCACTTTCTACAATGAATGGCTTCTGACGATTCTTGGTGACTTTGAAGAATGCTTCTCCTTCCAGATAAACATTGCGCTCGGCTTTTGAAAACTCACGCGGATATTTCAGCGTGGCAGAGTTGTTCAGCCACACTCGGGTGCCGTCCGGCAAGGTTACTTCTTTCACAATTCCTTCGTTGGCAACAGCTACCAGCAGGTCAGATTCTCTCTGATAGAACCAGTATCCGGCTCCGCCGCCCAGCATCAATACCACAGCAACGACCGCCGCATATTTCATCCATCGATACATACGAAGTGTCTTGGCACGTTTGCTTTCTTCTTCTTTTATTCTCTTGAACAGTTTCTTTTCGGCAAGTAACATCTGCTGCTCGGTCGCATGGGATTTCGTTTTACCCAACTGGTAAGTTTCCTCCATGCGAAACAGCTGACGGGCATGTTCATCCGATTCTTTCATCCAGGCACTCACCTCGATTAGTTCGTCTTCCGAGCATTCTCCCATCAAATATTTCTTTAGTATGTCTTCCCGCAAATTTCTCATCTTTCTTTTCCTTCTTATATTTAAAACAACCTAAACTATAAAAACACTTATCCCCCTGCCTACAAAAAATATAATAGTAGGAACCAAAGGTGACCGAGGCGATTGCGTAAGTACTTCAATGCCTTATACATATGCGCTTCGACCGTGCGGAGCGAAACTCCCAGAATATCTGCTATTTCTTTGTTTTTCATGTCGTGCAGATAGCTGAGTTTGAACACTTCCTTGCATTTGTCGGGAAGTTCATTGATGGCATCGTGAATTTCTTTTCGCAGTTCCCTGTCTTCAATGCGCCGAATCACTTCATTATTGTCCGGTTGATAGAACTCCGCCCGCTTTTGGTTGATTTCTTCTATGGCTGCGCAATAACCATCTTCAATGCTGCGATGCTTCAGAACGTTGAGTGCACGGGTGTAGACAGCACGATAAAGAAAGGCTTGAATTTGTTCACCTATCTCTATCGTGTCCTTTCGTTTCCATAGTTCCACAAAGACATCTTGCACCACATCCTCTGCCTGTTCTTCTCCTACCAGTCGGGTAGCGTAGAAGAGCAGGCTGGAGTAGTATCTGCGAAATAGAGCTTTGTAGGTTAATTCAAAGTTCTCATTCATGCTTTTGTTTGATTATTTAGGAGTGTTTCCCATCTCGAATTCGACGGTTACTCCGCTCATGATTTGTTCGTGAGTGAGGTAGGTCTTATCGTATGGCTGTCCGTTTACTTTGATTGATTGAATATATATATTCTTTTTGCTTACGTTGGGTGCAAGCACGCTGAATGTCTTGCCATTCGCCAGGTGCAACTGCATTTCGGGGAATAGCGGAGTGCCGATTTCATAGTTACCGCTGATAGGATTGACAGGATAGAATCCCATTGCACTGAACACGTACCATGCCGACATCTGTCCACAATCCTCGTTTCCGCAAAGTCCGGCAGGTTCGTTCTTATAAAGTTCGTTCATTACTTTGGCGATGTATTCCTGTGTCCGGTTCTTCTGTCCGATGGCATTGAACAGATAGATGACGTGGTGGCTCGGTTCGTTGCCGTGTGCATATTGTCCAATCATTCCTGTGCTGAATATAGGCAGTTCGTCGTCTGCTGCGGGGTGGTAAGTGAACATACTGTCTAGCTTTTCGGCAAATCGGTCGTTGCCGCCTACAAGGTCGATTAGCCCGTCGATGTCGTGTTGCACAGACCAGAAATACTGCCAGCCGTTGCTTTCGCAGATGTGCGGGGTGTAGTCGTCGGCCTTGAAGTCCTTGATAAAGTTACCTTTGTCATCACGTGGTTGCATGAAAGAAGTGGCGGGGTTATAGACGTTCTTGTAGTTCTGCGAACGTTTGTAGAATATGTCTGCAATGTCTTGTTTGCCCATTTTCTTCGCCATTTCTGCGATGCAGTAATCATCGAAAGCATACTCCAGTGTCTTGGAGAGCGACCAGTTCTCGGCATTGTAACCGTCGGCTACATTATAAGGTATATATCCCAGTTTCTTGTATAGTCCGATGCCGCGATAATTATCCAGATTGGCGGTAGCCACGCAGGCAGCCAATGCCTTTTCAGCATCAAAGTCGCCAATGCCTTTCAGGTAGGCATCCACAATCACCGGCACAGCGTGATAACCAATCATCATGTCCGTTTCGCTGCCATAGAAGTTCCACACAGGCAGTCGGCCGTTCTGCTGGTAGAAGGCGATGAAGGATTTCACCATATCGTTGACGCGTTCCGGCTCTGTATAAGTGAAGAGGGGATGGGCGGCGCGATAAGTATCCCATAGTGAGAATGTGCTGTAGTTCACCCAACCGTCGGCTTGGTGCGTCTTCTTATCCGGGCCGTAGTAGGCTCCGTCTACATCGCTGTAGATGGTCGGGGCAATCATCGAGTGATATAAAGCAGTGTAGAAGTTTACTTTATCATCTTCATTATCGCCTTTAATCTCAATCTTTCCAAGTTGGCGGTTCCAGTTGGCTTTTGCTTCCGCCAGATATTTGTCGAAGTCGTTTTCCGGCACTTCCGCTTGCAGGTTCTTGGCTGCACCTTCCATGCTGACGCCGGAGATGGCGGTGTTTACCAGTATCTCTTCGCCTTCTTGCGTCGTGAAATCGAAGCGGGCAATCGTCGCAGTGCCGATGCGTTGCTTATCTTTGAAGATGGCGGTTGTATCTAGTTCCACCTTATCGAAAGGTTTAGAGAAGCGGGTGCGGAAATAGATATGCTGGTCGCGTGCCCATCCGTCGGAGAAACGGTAGCCTTGGATGGTTACGGAGTCCACAATCTCGATGTGTGAATCGTTGGTAAAGTCCCAGTTCATGGCCTTCTTCAGGTTGAGGAAGATGGCGGATTGGGCTTTGGGGAATGTGTATCGCTGTATGCCGCAACGTTCGGTGGCGGTCAGTTCAACGTTGATGTTATAATCTTGCAGTCGCACCTGATAGTAGCCGGCGGATGCACTTTCGTCCTCGTGAGAGAATTTGGAGTGGATGCCTAGTGGGGCTTCTGCTTCTTTGTAGGGCAGAGTGACGGGCATAAAGGAAATGTCGTATAAGTCTCCGGCTCCGGTTCCGGAAAGATGCGTGTGGCTGAAGCCTGCAATGGTGCTGTCGGGGTAGAAATAGCCCGAGATGCGGTCCCATCCGGGAAGTCCGTTGTCGGGACTTAGTTGTACCATTCCGGATGGTGCTTGTGCGCCGGGATAAGAGTTTCCGGTAAAGTCAGTTCCTATAAATGGGTTTACATACGCGGTGTAGTCTACTTCTTGTTTCTCTTGAGTAGGGGTACAGGAAATCATCATGCAAATGATTAGCAGGCATAGATGAGTAGGTGTTCTCATGGCTCTTTGGGTATTAGTGATTATTTATTTTCGTTTATTAGAAGGTTAAGAAAAATAAGTAATCTGTCCGCAAAGGTAGGAAAAATATGAAACATCCCTATACTATCTGCTCAATATTTTAAAGGGGGGAAGTATGGGAAGGCCATTTTTAATTTGCTTGCCCGGTGGGGAAGGGGTGGCTCATCGGTGCCGAGGGGGTGGCTCATCGGTGGGGAAGGCAGGTCGCATTGGTGGGGAAAACTTTCTTTAATGTACAAAAGTCGGTACTATCCCAACTCTCCCCCCTTCCCGAAGGAGGAGAGTTGGGATAGTACCGACTTTTTATTTGTTATTCTACTCTCAGATACCTGCGAGTTCGAGTACTTTCTCTACTGCTGCTGGCAGTCCGTCAGCATTCTTACCTCCGGCTGTTGCGAAGTGAGGTTGACCACCGCCACCGCCTTGAATGAACTTAGCAGCTTCTTTCACCAGATTACCCGCTTTCAGTCCGCCGGCTACTAGATTGTCGCTAATCATCACCGTCAGCATCGGTTTATCATGGTCAGTGCTTCCGGCTACGAAGAACAGGTTCTCCGTGATTTCTCCGCGAAGTTGGAAAGCGATGTTCTTCACCACTTCCGCAGGAAGGGGTGCACAGAACTTGATAACTTTCACGCCATTAATCTCTTGTATATTCTTCAGCAGTCTTTCTTTCAGCGCAGCTTCCTTCTCTTTCATGAAGTCTTCCAACTGTTTCTTCAAGCCTGCATTCTCGTCGATGTACTTGCGGATGGCTACACCCAAATCCGGAGTATTATTGAAGAGTGCCTTCAAATCTGTCAACGTATCCTGAATGGTATCCAGCATTTCTTCTACTCTTGCTCCTGTGTAAGCCTCGATACGGCGAACACCGGCAGCTACCGAGCTTTCTGAAACAATCTTCACCATACCGATATTTCCGGTTGCCGCTACGTGTGTACCTCCACAAAACTCGATGGAAGAACCGAACTGGATGACACGTACCTTATCGCCGTACTTCTCACCGAATAGTGCGATAGCTCCCAGTTCCTTCGCTTCTTCGATAGGAATATTGCGGTATTCCTTCAATGGAATGTTGGCGCGGATTCTTGCATTCACGATGTGTTCTACCTGGCGAATCTCTTCATCCGTCACCTTTTGGAAGTGGGAGAAGTCGAAACGCAGTGAGTCGGGAGTCACCAATGAACCCTTCTGTTCGATATGCTCGCCCAGCACTTCGCGCAAAGCTGCGTCAATCAGGTGAGTAGCCGAGTGATTGGCTGCGCTGGCAGCACGCTTCTCGGTGTCTACACAAGCCATCATCGGAGCTTCCGGATGTTCAGGCAACTTCTTGGTAATATGTATCGGAAGGTTGTTTTCTTTCTTAGTGTCGATTACTTCGATAGTCTCAAACTCGCTGACCAGCACACCCGTATCGCCTACCTGACCACCACTTTCTGCATAGAAAGGAGTGCAATCAAGTACAATCTGATACAACGTCTGATTCTTCTGCTTGATTTGACGGTAGCGGAGGATAGAAGCTTCGTATTCCGTATAGTCATAACCTACAAATTCGGTTGTTCCTTCTTTCAGTGTAATCCAGTCACCGGTTTCGATAGCGGCGGCATTGCGTGCACGTTGCTTCTGTTGTTGCATTTCTGCGTTGAACTCTTCGAGGTTCACCGTCATGTTGTTTTCGCGGAGAATCAACTCTGTCAGGTCGAGCGGGAAACCGAACGTATCATATAAGGTAAAGGCGTCTTTACCGCTGATTTCTGTTTTTCCGGTAGCTTTGGTATCTTCCATTGTCTTGTCCAACAGGCGGATACCAGTCTCCAACGTGCGGAGGAATGCTTCTTCTTCTTCCTTGATTACTTTTTCAATGAGTGCCTTTTGTGCAATCAGTTCAGGATAAGCATCGCCCATATTGTCAATCAGCACAGGAAGTAGCTTGTACATGAAAGCCTGTTTCTGTCCCAGGAATGTGTATCCGTAGCGAACGGCACGGCGGAGGATACGGCGGATTACATAACCTGCTTTGGCGTTGGATGGCAACTGACCGTCGGTGATAGAGAAAGCAATCGTACGGATGTGGTCGGCAATCACACGCATGGCGATGTCTTGCTGTTTGTCTTTCCCGTATTCTGTTCCTGCCAGCGAAGCAATGAATTTCAACATTGGCTGGAATACGTCCGTGTCATAATTGGAGGTCTTGCCTTGCAAAGCCATGCAAAGACGCTCGAATCCCATACCGGTATCAATTACCTTGGCAGGGAGCGGTTCGAGGCTTCCGTCTGCCTTGCGGTTGTATTGCATGAACACAAGGTTCCATATTTCAATCACCTGTGGGTGGTCATGGTTCACGAGGTCGCGACCGGAGATTTTGGCGCGTTCTTCTGCCGGACGGAGGTCGATGTGGATTTCAGAACAAGGTCCGCAAGGTCCCGTATCGCCCATTTCCCAGAAGTTATCATGTTTGTTACCATTGATGATGTGGTCTTTCGGCAGGTATTGTTCCCAGTAAGAAGCGGCTTCGTCGTCGCGGCTCAGTCCTTCTTCGGGGCTTCCTTCGAATACGGTAGCATAGAGATGCTCCGGATTCAGTTTCAACACGTCTACCAGATACTCCCACGCCCAGTTGATGGCTTCTTTCTTGAAGTAATCGCCAAACGACCAGTTGCCGAGCATCTCGAACATGGTGTGGTGGTACGTGTCGTGTCCTACCTCTTCCAAGTCATTGTGCTTTCCGCTGACACGCAAGCATTTCTGCGAGTCCGCGACTCTTTGGTATTTCGCCGGGTGGTTGCCCAAAATAATATCTTTAAACTGGTTCATACCCGCGTTGGTAAACATCAGGGTAGGGTCGTCTTTTATCACCATCGGAGCCGAGGGAACAATGTGGTGTCCTTTCGACTCAAAGAAATTCTTGAATGAATCTCTGATCTCTTTTGCAGTCAACATATCTTCTATATATCTATCGTTGAGGTTAATATTCTCAAAAAACTGTGCAAAGATAGCTTGTTTTTATTACTTTTGCCGTATTAACAAGCGAAATATTTCCAAAAAGATGCGCAAAGTTTACTACATCTATAATCCAAAGACTCAGACTTATGATCGAATTTACCCTACCGTCCGGCAGCGTGCACTCAGCATTCTGCGCAGGCTCTTCTATGGTATGGGGCTGGGAGCAGGCTGTTTCATCGTACTGCTTCTGATATTCGGCTCTCCTTCCGAGAAAGAATTACGAATTGAGAATAGCCGGTTGCTGGCACAATATAACGTACTTTCCCGTAGATTGGATGATGCGATGGGTGTGCTTCAGGACATTCAGCAGCGCGACGATAACCTCTATCGGGTGATTTTGCAAGCTGACCCTATCTCTCCTGCCATTCGCCAAGCGGGCTATGGCGGCACGAACCGTTATGAAGAATTGATGGATATGGCAAACTCGAAGTTGGTTGTCAACACCACTCAGAAGTTGGACGTATTGTCTAAGCGGCTGTATATTCAATCCAAATCTTTTGATGACGTGGTGGAGCTGTCAAAGAACCACGAGAAGATGCTGAGTTGTGTTCCCGCCATTCAGCCAATATCCAATAAAGACCTGAAAAAGACGGCTTCCGGTTACGGCACGCGCATCGACCCCATCTACGGAACAACGAAGTTTCATGCAGGCATGGACTTCTCCGCTAATCCGGGAACGGATGTGTATGCTACCGGAGACGGAACGGTCGTAAAAGTGGGATGGGAGACTGGATATGGTAATACGATTGAGATTGACCACGGCTTCGGATACATGACGCGGTATGCGCACTTGCAAGGTTTCAACACCAAAGTGGGAAAGAAAGTAGTGCGCGGCGAGGTGATTGGAAAAGTAGGAAGTACAGGAAAGAGTACCGGTCCGCATCTGCACTATGAAGTGCACGTGAAGGGACAGGTGGTGAATCCGGTGAACTACTACTTTATGGATTTGAGTGCGGATGATTATGAGAAGATGATTCAATTGGCTGCCAACCACGGTAAGGTGTTCGACTAATTGCTTAAAAACAACAAGGGAATCAACGATGCTTAATACGGATAAAGAACTAAAGTTGTACTATTCGATAGGGGAGGTGGCCGATATGTTCGGTGTCAACGCATCCCTACTTCGCTTCTGGGAAAAGGAGTTTCCACAGATAGCTCCCAGAACTATCGGAAGGGGGATACGCCAGTATCGCAAGGAAGATGTGGAGACTATCGGACTCATTTATCATCTGGTAAAGGAGAAAGGACTGACACTGCCGGGAGCCCGTCAGCGATTGAAAGATAATAAGGAAGCTACGATTCGTAATTACGAAATAGTGAATAGGCTGAAAGCGGTGAAGGAGGAACTCTTATCTATTAAGAGAGAGTTGGATGGACGGGAGTAGGGGTCTGTGAAATTTCTTAGGCACGGATTACACGGAATACGCGGTTTTAGTTAATCAATCTCTTAAACCGTGAAATCCGTGTAATCCGTGCCTAAAATTATTCTTCCACCCGATTCGCCTGCTTGATATTCGGAATCTTCTTCAGATTATTGACAATAGTCTTTACATCCTCCACGTCATGCACCCACAGTTGTATCTTTCCTTCGAAGATGCCATCATTCGTTTCGATGGCAAGCTTGCGGATATTCACATTGAGTTGTCTGGAGATGACCTGAGTGACTTCATTCAGAAGTCCCATGCTGTCTATACCTTTAATAAATATATAGACGAGGAATGAAAGTTCCTTGTGTGTATCCCATTCGGTAGCCAAAATGCGGTTGCCATAGCTACTCTTCAGTTTGGCAGCAACGGGGCATTGGCGCTTGTGGATGATAATCCGGTCGTTTTCGTCTACATATCCCAGTACGTCGTCGCCGGGGATGGGGTGGCAACATTCTGCCATGATATACTTCTTTTGCAGGCTTTCTTCCGTTAGTTTGAGAATCTGTTTCGGATTGATTTTCTCTTTCTCCTGCGGCTCTTTTTCTTCCGGCTTCTCTTTGTTGGTGGCTCCGAAAGAGAAAGTGAGGTATTTCTTCCAGTTGCTGGTTTGTTTTTCTTTCAGTTCGTTCTTGTCCGCATCTCCAAGCACTAGGGTTTTGCTGCCGATAGCCGCCAACAGCTCTTCATCATTCTTGAAGTTGTGCAGTTTACGTAGCTTTTCCACAACAGCTTCTTCCGGGCGAACCTCCTCCTTCTTCAGAAACTCATTGAGGATTTCTTCACCGAGCTTCTGATTCACCTTACGTTCTTTGCGGAGAATGGCTGCTATCTTGGCACGGGCACGGGCAGTCGTTGCGAATACTTCCCATTGTGGCTGTACGCGTTGCGACTTGGATGTCAGTATCTCCACCTGGTCGCCACTTTGCAACTTATGGCTTAGCGGAACTAACTTATGATTCACTTTGGCACCGATACAATGGCTACCGATATCCGTATGAAGAGAGAATGCAAAATCGAGTGCCGTCGAGTTCTGCGGCATTGTCTTTAGTTCCCCTTTCGGAGTAAACACGAATATCTCGGAAGCAAACAAGTTCAACTTGATGGTATCCAGAAAGTCGATAGCATCCGGTTGCGGATCGTCTAATATTTCTTTAATGGTTCTCAACCATTTCTCCAACTCGCCTTCGTCTTCACCGCCGCCGCCGTCTTTGTATTTCCAATGGGCGGCAAAGCCTTGTTCGGCAACGTCGTTCATCCGCTCGCTACGTATCTGAACTTCAATCCATTGTCCGTTGTTGCCCATCAGCGTGACGTGCAATGCCTGATAACCATTTGCCTTGGGATGGCTCACCCAGTCGCGCAAGCGGTCGGGATGAGGCTTGTATATCTTGGAGATGGAAACATAAATATCAAAACAATCGTTGAGCTCTTCTTCCATATTACGCGGCTCAAAGATGATGCGAACCGCCAGCAGGTCGTATATTTCTTCAAACGGTACGTGCTTAGTCTGCATCTTGTTCCAGATGGAATAGATGGACTTTACGCGTGCCAGAATCCTATATTTCAGACCCATCTTATCGAGCTGTGTACGGATGGGAGCAGTAAAATCGTTGAACACCTTGTCGCGCTCGGCGGCTGTGGCATTCAACTTATCTTCTATCTCGGCATACTCTTCAGGATGTTCGTATTTGAAACTAAGGTTCTCAAGCTCGGTCTTAATCTTATATAGCCCCAACCGATTGGCTAGCGGTGCATAAATATAAAGGGTTTCGCCCGCAATCTTATACTGCTTGTTGGGCAGCATCGAACCGAGTGTGCGCATATTGTGCAATCGGTCGGCTATCTTGATAAGAATTACGCGTATATCGTTCGACATGGTGAGCAGCAACTTCTTGAAGTTCTCTGCTTGTGCCGAGGCGCGGTCGCCAAAGATTCCGCCGGATATCTTAGTTAGCCCGTCAACAATCTGAGCTATCTTGGTGCCGAAGATATTCTCGATGTCTTCTACCGTGTAGTCAGTGTCTTCAACCACGTCGTGCAGCAATGCTGCACAAATGGATGTGGAGCCAAGCCCGATTTCATTGCACACAATGCTTGCAACGGCGATAGGGTGCATGATATAAGGTTCGCCCGAGCGTCGTTTGATTCCTTTGTGAGCTTGATTGGCAAAGTTGAAAGCTTTCGTAATGATTTCAACTCTTTTGCGATGTTTAGTATTGAGATAATCATTCAGTAGTTCTTGGAACGCCTGATTGATCATCTCTTCATCTGCTATTTCTTTGGGGGTCAGATTATCCATAATTGTTATTCTTTCACTTGCTTAGTTTTGCAAAAATAAGCAAATTTCCGAACGGTGCAAGCGGGAAACTCCTTATTTGTATATTTTCAGTCGTTTTCCTGCTGCAATCTTCGTATTGGACATTCCGTTCCACCGTTGTATGTCTTTTACACTAACTCCATATTTACCGGCAATGGTAGACAACGTGTCTCCGCTTTTTATCGTATAATAAGAGAGTTTACCTTTTCCTGACACGGCCGTTGACTTTTTGCGAGTGGCTGGTGTGTTGTCTTTCACGGCAACTGTTTTCCGGTTGCGGAACAGCTCATTGGAGCGGTGCGTATAGATGGTATCTTGCTTGTCGATAAAGTTGCTGATAGCTTCTATCGGCAATCGCAGTGTGCATGGTTTGCTGTCGCCCGGAATGATTTGCTTCTTATATTGCGGGTTCAGGCTCTTCACTTGATCCAGCGGCACGTTGCAGAGATCGGCAATTTGCTCGAAGTGTAGGTTTTTGCTCACTTGCACCGTGTCCGTATTTGCCGGAATGTTAGTTTCCATTGGGCAGATGTTGTGGTCGCAATAGTAAGTCATTACATAGTTGGCTGCAATGAAGGCGGGCACATAACCGCGTGTTTCTTTAGGCAGGAAGTTATAGATTTTCCAATAGTCCGTTTCACCGTTAGCGCGACGAATCGCCTTGTTGATAGTTCCGGGGCCGCAGTTGTAGGCGGCAATCACGAGGTTCCAGTCGCCATAGATGTCATGCATTTCTTTCAGGTAACGTGCAGCAGCCCAAGTCGCTTTGATGGGGTCGCGGCGTTCGTCTACCAGGCTATTGGATTCCAATCCGTAAATCTTTCCCGTGCCAATCATAAACTGCCACAGGCCGGAGGCTCCTGCTCTCGACACTGCCGAAGGATTCAGGGCGGACTCGATGATAGGCAGATATCTCAATTCAAGCGGAAGGCCGTAGGCATCCAATGCTTCTTCGAAAATAGGCATATAGAAGTTGCAAGCGCTCAGCATGAAAGATACCTGATTGCGCAGGCGTCCTGCATACATATCGATGAATTTGCGTACAATGTCATTGTAAGGCATTTCCATCACAGCAGGGATGCGCGACAGACGGTCCATATAGACAGAATCACTGAATAGGGGATTGATTTCAGCCGTGCTGCAATCTTTGCCCAAGTCTATGTAATTCTTAGCTTTCCAGTCGTTCAGCAAGCTGTCGAGCGGATATGTCATACTTTTAGGCAGGTCGATACTTTCTTTGCGTTCTGTTCCGTTCTCGCGAATCACTACATCTACACTTTGTGCTTTTACCTGAGATGTTGCCAACAGTAAAAGGAGAACAACCGAACAATAATTAACTACTTTCTTCATGCTTCAATAATAAGATCAATCTAAATTGTGTTTCTTTTAAAATCGTAATACGCATTGCAAGCCGACCGATTTGCTTTTCAAGCTGTTGGAGCGGAACTGGCTGTTGTTGTCGATAACCGCCGGTTCTACTTTCATGCTCAGGTCGGGGGTGATGTCGAAGTTGGATAGCTCTGCATCCACGTAGGCGTCGATGATAGAGATAAGGTAAACTCCGATGAATGCAAATATACTAAGATCCCGGTAACGCCGGAACATATCTTTTCTTCTTTTTAACGTGTTTTTCAGTTGCTCCTCATCGTAAGTGGAGTTGGGCGGGAGCAGGTCCTCATAACTTTTGGTATTCGGATTGCTGTCCATGATGTCCAGATAGGCTTGCGAATAGTCTTTGTACATCTTTCCGTTCCAGCTCAGGGCGTAGGCGCAACCGGCAAAGCCTCCATATATAATAGGTAGCTTCCAGTACTTACGGTTGTAAATCTGTCCTCCGCCCGGAAACACGACTGCCAGCCATGTTGCCTTGGTCGGGTTGGGGATAAATATCTTCTTATTCAAGTCCTGTGGGGGAGGCGGCACGCTGTCTGCATTGACGACGATGGACGCGGGCTGCTCTATCTTTTGCAATTCTTTCCGGTTGGCGGCATCAAGGCTGTCGGCTATCTGTATTTTGGCAGCCGACAAACTATCGATGGGCGGAAGTTCCTTGAGCGGCAGTATCCGCACGCTATCTTTCGCCAGCGAATCCTGCACGGTGGGTTCGCGATGCCTGCGTGCACGGGCTTTCGGAGCTTCACGCTGCACGATTGTTGTATCTTTCTGCACCGGAGTCGTCGGCTCCTGTGCATACACATCAATCCCTGCCACCTGTAGGAAACAGAGAAGCAGGGCGCTGACTAGCCACTTATATGTTTTACTTTTCCTTGTCATTTACTTCTTTAGCGTGTCGAAGATTTCCATGATACGTTCCAGTTCCTCCTCGTTGGTGAAGGGGATGCTGATTTTCCCTTTCCCTTTCTCGGAGCAAGTGAGTTGTACCTTGGTGTTGAAAAAGCCTGAGAGTTGTTGCTTGAGCAAGTTGAACTCTTCGGGAAGTTTGGCACGCTTGGGCGTTATTTTCCGCGTACCACTTTTCACAGCTTCTCCTTCGCTTAATGATTTAACAATTTCTTCTACTTTACGAACCGAGTACCCGTGCTCTTGAATCTCTTCGAATATCTTCACCTGTAGTTTGGGGTCGCCCAGTGAAATCAGCGCGCGGGCGTGTCCCATGTCCAACTGCTTGTTTTGCAGTGCCATCTGTATCGGGGCGGGAAGCTTGAGCAGGCGCAGGTAGTTGGCAATCGTTGCCCGGTTCTTGCCGATGCGTTCGCTGAGTCGCTCCTGTGTCAGTTCGTACTGGTCGAGCAGGTGCTGATAGGCTAGTGCTATTTCCACGGCGTTCAGGTCTTCGCGCTGTATGTTTTCAATCAGCGCCATTTCCATCATGTTCTCGTCGTCGGCGGTGCGGATGTAAGCGGGAATGGTTTTCAGTCCTGCTTTCTGCGAAGCACGGTAACGGCGTTCTCCGGCGATGATTTGATATTCATCGTCCGAGAGTTTGCGCAGGGTGATGGGCTGGATAATGCCGATTTCGGTAATCGAGTCCGCCAGTTCCCGCAAGGCCGTCGGGTCAAATTCGCGACGGGGCTGGTTGGGGTTGACGGAAATCTTCGCCAGCTCTATTTCGTTAATGGAAGAAGACCCTTCGGTTTTCACATCATCCATCGAGAGCAAGGCGTCGAGTCCGCGTCCTAATGCATTTCTTCTTTGTGTTGCCATATCTTCTTCGTTCTTTAATTATTTCTGTTGATAATCTCTTTGGCTAGCGCGAGGTGGTTCTTGGCACCGGTGGAGTCCGCATCGTAAAGGATGGTGGGGATACCGTAGCTGGGCGCTTCGCTCAGTTTCACGTTTCGCTGAACGACGGTGTTGAATACCAGTTCTTGGAAATGGCGTTTCACTTCGTCGTAGATTTGGTTGGCCTGACGCAGGCGCGAGTCGTACATTGTCAGCAGGAAACCTTCTATTTCCAGTGCGGGATTCAGTTTCGACTTGATGATTTTGATGGTGTTCAGCAGTTTGCTGATGCCTTCGAGTGCGAAGTATTCGGCTTGCACGGGGATAATCACGGAGTCGGCTGCCGTCAGGGCATTGATTGTGATAAGTCCTAATGAGGGAGAGCAGTCTATAAGGATATAGTCATACTCTTTCTTTAGGGGGGTGAGTACTTCTTTCAATATCTTTTCGCGGTTCGGGAGGTTCAGCATTTCAATCTCTGCTCCTACAAGATTGATGTGCGAAGAGATTACTTTCAAAGAATCGATTTCTGTGTCAAGGATAGCGTCCTGTACATTGGCTCGGTCGATAATGCATTCGTAGATAGTGCATTCCGACTGCTTGATGTCTACTCCCAGTCCGGAAGAGGCATTAGCTTGCGGGTCGGCATCTATCACGAGTACCTTCTTTTCGAGTGTGGCAAGCGAGGCTGCGAGATTAATCGTAGTCGTTGTCTTACCTACACCACCTTTTTGATTAGCCAAAGCAATAATTTTTCCCATATTCTCTATATTTATTGGCAGCGAAATAAGTGAATAATACTTAGAGCGCCTACGAAAAAAGAGAAACTTTGCAATTTCTGTTGATAAGTCGCCTGTTTTGTTAATAACTGCCGGACGAAACAGTTACCGGAGCACGACGGGTTTCTCATCTACTTTTCTCTTTATGAGCTTGCAAATATACATATTTATATTGGATATCTATCCCTTTTTTTGCTCGCTTGCAGAAGATTAAGATTTCTAAACGAGTGGGAGAGGAAGGGTAAGGAGCGGTTAATATCTAAAGAAGATTTGGGCGAGTCGTCTGGTTGATGCTTAGATAAGTTCTTTTCATCAGGAAGGAAACTTCCTTTGGACGGGTCGTAAAGTTTAGCTTCACTTAGTATAATCTATAACCGGAACTTTCGGTTATAAAACCGCAAGTTTCAGTTATGTAACCGGAACTTCTGATTATGTAGCCGAAGCTTCCGGCTAAAAATTGCTCCTTGTGAAAGGAAAGTTTGCATTCGATGAAGGAGATGTTTTTCTCCTGTTGAAAGGAAGTTATTCACCAATACGCTTATGGAATGGAAAGGGGGGAGCCAATATCGTTTTATGGGTATGTTGATAAGTGGCTTATTGCTTATTTCGATAGGTATAGGGTTGGCAATCCGGCATCTTTTTGCTACTTTTGTACGAACATTAATAAGGAAAGGACTGAATATATGGAAAATAAAAGGCCGTTGATACTCGTGTCGAACGACGACGGGGTTATGGCTAAGGGAATTAGTGAGTTAGTGAAGTTCCTCCGTACGCTGGGGGAAATAGTGGTAATGGCGCCGGATGCTCCGCGTTCGGGAAGCGGTTGTGCACTGACGGTGACGCAGCCTGTTCATTATCAACTGGTGAAGAAAGAAGTGGGGCTGACGGTTTATAAGTGTACCGGAACGCCGACCGATTGCATTAAGCTGGCATTAAATACAGTAATCGACAGAAAACCGGATTTAGTAGTAGGCGGCATCAATCATGGAGATAATTCGGCAACGAACGTGCATTATTCCGGCACGATGGGTGTCGTGTACGAAGGCTGCCTGAATGGGATTCCTTCCATCGGCTTTTCTCTGGATAATCACCGGCCGGATGCCGATTTCGAGGCTGCTGGTCCGTATATACGCCAGATTGCCGCGATGGTGTTGGAAAAAGGACTTCCTCCTTTGACTTGTCTGAACGTGAACTTCCCCGATACTGCCGATATAAAAGGTATCAAGGTGTGCGAACAGGCGAAAGGGCACTGGACGGGTGAGTGGACTGCTTGTCCCCGCTTAGACGATCAAAACTATTTCTGGTTGACAGGCCATTTTGCCGATCAAGAACCCGAGAACGATAAGAACGACCATTGGGCGCTTGCCAATGGATACGTAGCCATCACCCCGACTACTGTCGACGTGACTGCCTACGGGTTTATCGACGAACTGAATAAATGGGTGGCAAATATCGACTAAAGGCTGACTACTACATTCCATTTCCAAACTAACTTAGAACTTTTACTTAACGTAAATTATGAAGTATTATCTGATAGTCGGCGAAGCTTCCGGCGACCTGCACGCTTCCCACCTGATGGCTGCCTTGAAGGCGGAAGACCCGCAGGCTGAGTTCCGCTTTTTCGGTGGTGACCTGATGGCTGCCGTCGGGGGAACGCTGGTGAAGCATTACAAGGAACTGGCTTATATGGGCTTCATCCCCGTATTGCTCCATCTGCGCACTATCTTTGCAAACATGAAACGTTGCAAGGAGGACATCGTTGCATGGAGTCCGGACGTCGTCGTTCTGGTAGATTATCCGGGATTCAATCTCGATATAGCCAAGTTTGTGCACGCAAAGACGCAGATACCTGTCTATTACTATATCTCGCCGAAGATATGGGCATGGAAGGAATACCGCATCAAGAACATCAAGCGCGATGTGGACGAACTCTTCTCCATCCTCCCTTTCGAAGTGGAGTTCTTTGAAGAAAAGCATCAGTACCCCATTCATTATGTGGGAAATCCTACGGTGGACGAAGTGACGGCTTATAAGGAAGCGAATCCACGGAACTTCGACGAGTTTATAGCAGAGAATCATTTGGAGAAGAAACCGATAATCGCTCTGCTGGCAGGCAGCCGTAAACAGGAAATCAAAGATAACCTGCCAGATATGCTGAAAGCGGCTTCCGCTTTCCCTGAGTATCAGTTGGTGCTGGCTGGCGCGCCGGGCATAGCGCCCGAATATTATGAAAAGTACATCGGACAAGCCAAGGTGAAAATCATTTTCGGACAGACATACCGCCTGCTCCACCATGCGGATGCGGCATTGGTTACTTCGGGCACCGCCACTCTTGAAACGGCACTCTTCCGAGTTCCTCAAGTGGTTTGCTATTATACTCCGATAGGGAAGGTGATTTCATTCCTTCGTCGGCACATCCTGACGGTGAAATTCATTTCATTGGTCAATCTCATTGCAGATCGTGAAGTAGTGAAAGAGTTGGTGGCAGATACGATGACGGTGAAGAATATGCGGGATGAACTGAAGAGTATTCTATATAATAAGGTGTACAGAGAGAAGATGCTTGCCGAATACGAGTATATGGCCGAGCGTCTGGGACCCGCAGGCGCACCCCGCCACGCAGCCCGCGAGATGCTGGAGCTATTGAAAAAATAGCTTTCTTTTTCTGAATAAACATAAAGCCGATGCAGTAATTGCACGGCTTTTTTATTTACTATACAGAAGACTAACTTAAGAGAGAATAAATATGAGAAAATCTAAATGGCTTTTAGGATTATTGCTGTTGGCCTTAATGCCAATGTGGCAATCGTGTGATGACAATGATGGTTATTCAATTGGAGATTTCAGTTGGGACTGGGCGACGGTCCGCACCACCGGTGGCGGTGGTTACTATCTGGAAGGCGACCGCTGGGGAATGATTGACCCGGTGACTTCGGCAATTCCTTGGTACAGACCTGTGGACGGTGAACGTGTCATCGCTTATTTCAATCCCCTCTATGACATGGAAGGTGGAAAAGGTGTTCAGGTGAAAATGGAAGGCGTCTATGAGTTGCTGACAAAAGAGGTGGAAGATATGAAGACGGAAGAAGAAGCGAAAGAATTTGGAAACGACCCGATAGTGATATACGAAGGGGATATGTGGCTTGGAGGAAAGTTCCTGAATTTAATCTTCCTCATGGAAATTCCACGTACTGAAATTCATCGTATCAGCCTTGTACAGAATAAGATGGAGTCCGGGGAGCCTGTAGCTCCGGATGCCCCTGAAACTGTTGAAGTGGCTGAAGATGGTTATGTGCACTTGGAGTTACGTTATAATACGTACGGCGATAGAACCGAATATAGAGGATGGGGAAGAGTTTCCTACAATCTGGAGAAGTTCTATCCGAAAGAGGAAGATGCCACAACAACAATGAAAGGTTTTAAAGTCACCATAAATTCTAAAGATAATGGAGAAGGAAGAGTTATAGTCCTCGACTTAGACCATCCGGTAGGCGTTCCGGAGAAAGCGAAGGATGTGCATACCACTTCTTCAATCCGATAACCTAGCTATGATTTGAAACAGTGTGTGAAAGAAAAGGTCGGGAAAACTTCAATAGAAGTAATCCCGACCTTTTGAATTTTGTTATTGTCCCGGTAGAGCCGGATGCAAGTCCGTCTGAATCTTATTCTCCTCTGGAGACTTTTCTATTATTAGAACCATGTTAATGCATACAAGTAAACTACTGCTGCCGGTATTGCCATCAATGAACTGTCGAACCTGTCAAGCATTCCTCCATGTCCCGGAAGGATAGTTCCCGAATCTTTAACGTGCAGTTGGCGTTTCAGCAGTGATTCTGTTAGGTCACCCCATGTGCCGAATACTACAACTGTCAGTGCCAGCCCGGCCCATTGCCACATCGACATGAAAGGGAAAAAATGTGCAAGCGCAAAAGAAGAACCGATGGCTACTACTCCACCACCGATAGAGCCTTCCCACGATTTCTTAGGGGAAATACGCTCAAATAAACGGTGCTTCCCGATAAGCGAACCGATGCAATAAGCGCCCGTGTCACTCAGCCAAAGGAATATAAAGATGGATAGCGGTAGAATCGGATTGTAACTTACACCGGTATATTCCGGATCATTGTGGAATGCAAGTACATTCAGCAAAGCAAAAGGCAAACCTATGTATAGCTGGCTCAACGTAGAGTATGCCCAGTTAAGCACCGGGTTCTCTTTCTTGAGGTACAATTCGCTAATCATCAGGTAGAGTAGCAGCAGCACATAAGGGATGAAAATCTTCGAATCGGCTGCATCGATACAGAAACCCATCACTGCGAGAAACAGATAGGCTCCTCCCAGCATCGTGATGGATTTGTTAATCTTGACTCCATCGGCACGCATATTTACCAACTGCCCGAACTCGTATATAGTCAAAGCACTGATGATAGTAAATAGAATACCGAAACTGAATGAATCATAAAGGATGCACCCCACCAGAATGGCAACGAAGAGTACGCCCGTAACAGCTCGTTTTACAAAATTATTATTCAAGACTTTCGCATTTTAATTAGTTAGACTCGCTGTTCTTACCTGCCTCTTTGGCTTTTGCATCTACAGTGACTTTGCCTTCTACCGTCACTTTTTCACCCTGTGCGGTAATCTTTGTTGCTGTAGCCGCTTCTTCCTTTTTTTCCTTGGCAGTATTCTTAGCTTCCTCTTCTTTTATTTCTTGTTCTTCCTTCTCCAGCTTTTCGGCAAGCGCTTTTTCGGCTTTGGCAGCATCCTGACTTTCTTTAGCAGCCATGATTTCTTCCGAACGGGAAGCCCACGGACGTTTACCAAAGATACGTTCTACGTCTTCGGCGAAGATAACTTCTTTATCAATCAGCAGTTGCGTAAGCTCATTGTGCCCTTCTTTATGCTCAGACAGAATCCTCTTGGCACGATCATACTGCTCGTTTATCATCTTCTTCACTTCCTCGTCTATTACCTCGGCAGTCTTTTCGCTATAGGGGCGGTTGAAAGAATATTCATCATTATTATAGTAACATAAGTTAGGTAGCTTTTCGCTCATACCTAAATAAGCAATCATGCCGTATGCTTGCTTGGTCACTCTTTCCAAGTCGTTCATAGCACCGGTAGAGATGCGTCCGAGGAATAAATCTTCGGCGGCGCGTCCGCCAAGGGTGGCGCACATTTCGTCAAGCATCTGCTCTTTGGTAGTAATCTGACGTTCTTCGGGCAGATACCAAGCGGCACCCAATGCGCGTCCGCGCGGAACGATAGTTACCTTAATTAATGGGTTGGCATATTCCAGCAACCACGATATGGAAGCGTGTCCCGCCTCATGCAAGGCAATCGAGCGGCGTTCAGTTTCCGTTGTAATCTTGGTTTTCTTTTCCAAACCACCGATGATACGGTCTACTGCATCCAGGAAGTCTTGCTTACCTACGAATTTCTTTCCGTGACGGGCAGCAATCAAGGCGGCTTCGTTACATACATTGGCAATATCCGCACCGGAGAATCCCGGAGTCTGGCGTGCCAATAAATCTACATCTACTGTATCATCTATCTTAATCGGACGCAAATGTACGCCGAATACTTCTTTACGTTCATTCAAATCGGGCAGGTCTACGTGTATCTGGCGGTCGAAACGTCCGGCACGAAGCAAAGCCTTATCGAGAACATCCACACGGTTGGTAGCTGCAAGGATAATCACACCGCTGTTGGAGCCGAAACCATCCATCTCAGTCAGCAATTGATTCAATGTATTTTCGCGTTCGTCATTTCCTCCCATAGCAGGATTCTTGCCACGCGCACGTCCCACGGCATCTATTTCATCAATAAAGACAATACAAGGAGCTTTCTCTTTTGCTTGCTTGAACAAGTCACGCACGCGGGATGCACCCACGCCCACAAACATTTCCACAAAGTCGGAACCTGCCAGCGAGAAGAAAGGTACGTTTGCTTCACCCGCCACTGCTTTGGCAAGCAATGTCTTACCCGTTCCCGGAGGGCCTACGAGCAGTGCTCCCTTAGGAATCTTACCTCCCAGGTCTGTATACTTTTCAGGTTCTTTTAAGAATTCTACGATTTCTTCTACTTCCTGCTTGGCTTCTGCCAGACCTGCAACGTCTTTAAACGTAATCTTCATAGCTCCTCCTTTTTCAAAGAGTTGAGCTTTTGATTTGCCTACGTTGAATACACCACCGGGGCCGCCACCACTACTTCCGCTCATACGGCGCATGAAGAATATCCATAAACCAATCAGCAGAACTAATGGGAGAATCTGAATCAGGATAGCAGGGAAAATATCCGATTTAGGCGGATACTCTGAAGAACCGTCGAAATGACCGGCCTCTTTTTCTGCTTGCAGAAACTCTTCCAGCTTATCGGTAGACGGTGCTCTACTTGTAATAATAGGGTTGCGCCCCACTTTGGTAGAGTCTGCTCCGAACACGGCGCTTACAGCAGTTGGTTTGAGATAAGCTTCTATTGATTTATCTTCGTAGCCCAATACTTTGCTGATATAACCTTTCTCGACGTATTCCTGAAATTCACTGTAAGTAACCGATTTACTACCGGCTCCTTTTGAATCACTGCCCCACCAAAGGCCGAGAAGCATAAGGGCGATAATCATATACATCCAGTTCAGGTTGAACTTCGGCATATTAACCTTATTGTTAGGTTTGTTGCTATTGTTATTACTATTATTGTTGTCCATATTCGTCATTTAGTCTAAATCGGGGATTTGAGTAAGTTTGGCATCTGCCCAGAGGTGTTCAAGGTTGTAGAATGCTCTTGCTTCGGGCAAGAAAATATGTACCAGAACATCCGCATAGTCCATAGCCACCCATTCAGCATTTCGAAGTCCGTCAATAGCGAAAGGTTTACTATCCGCACCTTTGCGGGTAAATTCTTTGATTGAATCTACGATAGCACTCACCTGACTGGGAGAGTTTCCCTGGCAGATAACGAAATATTTGCAAATGGTATCTTCTATGCTGGTTAAATCGGCAATGATGATGTTTTTACCTTTTTTCTCTTGGATTCCTTCTTTTATCTTTTCAATTAATACTTTAGTATCGTTCATTCCTGTAATTGAGATTAATAATTCATGTTCTCTTTTGGTTTATAACAAAAAAGGTTTCCCTTTGTTTCTGATTATAAACGTGATATTTTTGACAAATATACGGTGATTTATTGGATACAAGAAAGTTATGCCCCAATTTTTGTGTTTTTTAGTGGAGATACTTTTGTTTGGAAAGCTAATTTTAAGAATTTAGCAAAAAAAATATCGGAAATGTTTTGATTTCCCAAATTATTTGTATCTTTGCACCCGCAAACGAGAAACATTGGGCTATGGTGTAATGGTAACACTACAGATTCTGGTCCTGTCATTCCAAGTTCGAATCTTGGTAGCCCAACAAAACCTCAGTTTTTTACAGATAAAAACCCGCAAAATAGTCATTTTGCGGGTTTTTTGTGCATAGGGGGCGGACTGCTCTTCGGTAAACAAAAAACGGGTCAAGTCGAAAACCCTGTAGTTCTGTTAAAAGCTCACACACATAGTTTGCATAGTCTAAATATAAAGAATGGTATATCTCTCACTCCTCTAAACTGTGCACGAAATGCCTTGATTTTCGCATTGAATGATTCGGCAAAGGCATT